>WAIB01000004.1 GCA_009873655.1 Nitrospinota bacterium
CTACCCCTTTATCCAGGCACAAATCAGCTGCTGTATAATTTTTTTTTCGCACTTCCAATTCAGTTAAAACGTGATTCGCCACCATCTCATTTGATATTTTTTGGTGGATCTTCTTTTTTGAGCGATCCAGCTCACTTTTCCAACCCTCTTGGGAGGATTTGTTTTTTATTGAACCGTACGAAATATTATATTTTTTTGCCAAGCTTTTAAGGGAGACTTCCTTGCCAGGTTCCAAGTTTAAGTGCGCAGCAAAATAATCCCTTTTGATTTTTTCCCAGTTAATTAATTTCTTTCCCATTCCTTCACCAAAATAATCTTAAAATAAAAGATATCCCCTCCTGGCCAGCCCCAAAAAGAAAGTATTTAGTTTTCACCCTTCTATTAGATCAGCAAACCATCCAGCAAAATTTTTAATGCGTTAATTTTCGCTGGTTTTCCCTCATGATAAATACTTTCTACTTTCAACAATAATTTCTGGAGCTTTTTATCAGGAGCTTTTCCCCTAATTGCCCCTCCCATAACCAACCAATCAAGACTTTCTCCACCTAATTGAGAAATATTGATTAATGTTTCTATTCCTGGCTCCAGATGTCCAAGTTCATATTTGCTTATTAAAGCAGCCCCACCCAATCCCAAACGCTTAGCAAATTCTCCCTGGTTCAGGCCCAGACCGCTTCTTACTAGCCTTATTCTATTTCCAAGTTCTTCCATAAAAACGCCTCTCAATCAACAAAATGTGCTATAATAATTATCCAATAAATTGTTTTTTTGTCAATTTATATTCATTAATATATATATAATTTTTATAACCAACAAAAATTTTCCATTTTGGATAATTTTCTTTTTTTACTCTGAATTAGGCGATAAACAAAATGTCCCCAGTGATTTTTGAACGCGATAGTACTTTTTGGGCCACTTTTGACATCGAGGGAAATCAGGTTGAGGTTTCTCTCGACACCAATGACCCTGAGGAAGCCAAGATAAAAAGAGATAAAATCCAAATCAAACTTTGGGAAGAAAAAACAATTCGCCAACTTAAGGCTCCACAAAAAACCTTTAGAGAGCTATCAGAAAAATATCTCGAGGAGCATTCCAAAAACAAATCTCCCAGAAGTTTCTTGCGAGAGGAAAGTATTTTTCGAGTACACCTCAATCCAAAATTCGGACTTCATTTTTTGCATGAAATAAAACCTGGAAAAATTAGTGAATATAGAAACCAAAGAAAAAAAGCAGGTGCCAAAGCCGAAACCATTAACCACGAACTTGGATTAATGAAGAAAGCATTTAATGTGGCAATTCGTGAATGGGAGTGGTGCCAGGAAAATCCTGTTAGCAAAATAAAAATGGAAAAGGTTCCCCGAGGAAGAGTTCGTTATTTAACCGAAGGCGATTTTCAAAAAATTTGCAATGCTTCCCCAAAATGGTCTCAACCAATATTAATTTTTGCTAGATATACCGGTTTGAGGATGAGCAATGTCTTAGAGCTAACATGGGAACAGGTAGATTTAAAATCTCGAATGGTGCAGGTCGAAGAAACCAAGAACGGAGAACCTTTATCAATTCCCTTGTGCAATTATCTTTACGACAATCTCATCTCAATAAAAAATATGGGTTTGGACCCGACAAGGGTCTTTCCTTCCAACCTGAAATTGGAAAGCTTCAAACAAAAAGTAAGGAGAGCTTTCAAGTCAGCATGCAAAACGGCAGGGATCAAGGATTTCCGTTGGCACGATCTAAGGCATGATTTCGCATCCCAACTGGTTCAAAAAGGGGTGGAACTGTATACAGTTCAAAAGCTGCTAGGCCATAAGGATTCGAGAATGACACAAAGATGTGCTCATCTCTCACCAAAAAATTTCCAAGACGCAATTCACAGTTTAGACGAAATATATTCTTCAGACCGCAGAACCAAAAATTTGGATAACTAGAAAGACTAAGACTCTGAGCAATCTCAAATTTAACTTGAAAAAGTCATAAAAGGTCACTCAAAAGTCATAATTTAGGTAGGATAAACTGGCGTCCCCAGCGGGATTCGAACCCGCGTCGCCGGCGTGAAAGGCCGGTGTCCTGGGCCAGGCTAGACGATGGGGACGTTCAATTTATTGAAAAATGAAGAAAAGAAGTGAGCCGCGAAGGGATCGAACCTTCGACCACTTGATTAAAAGTCAAGTGCTCTACCAACTGAGCTAGCGGCCCCTTCTTTTATTGCAAAAGCAAAACGGGAAAAATATCAAACCTATAATAGCATGTCAACGCATTTATTTGCCTTGATTTTCAGCCTAAGGCCAAATAATATCTAACTTTACACTATTTTAAGGCAAATCAACCTGTATCTCGAAATTAAGAGGCCCCATTGGAAAAATCAGAAAAAATCTGGATGGACGGAAAAATGGTTCCCTGGCACGAGGCCAATGTCCATGTTCTTACCCATACCCTTCATTATGGACTGGGGGTTTTTGAAGGAATCCGTTGTTATAATTCCCAGGAAAACGGTTCTGCCATCTTCCGCCTGCAGGAACATGTCGACCGCCTGCTTCATTCAGCAGTTATATTAGGAATTGAATCTCCGTTCTCCGGCAAAGAAATACACGATGCCATCCTCCAGGTGGTTCGTGAAAACAACCTGGAAGAATGCTACATCCGTCCCATTATTTTTCTGGGAGATAATAAAATGGGGCTCAACCCCAGCGGTGTGGATGTTCGCTGCGCCATTGCCGCATGGCCCTGGGGAACTTATCTGGGTGAAGATGGACTCCTTAAAGGAATCCGCGTTCGTGTTTCCTCCTTCACCCGGCATCACATAAACATCACCATGACCAAAGCCAAGGCGTGTGGTTACTATATCAATTCCATCCTTGCCAAGGCCGAAGCGCATCGGGATGGTTATGACGAAGGCATTATGCTGGACCCGAATGGCTATGTTTCAGAAGGTTCGGGAGAAAACATCTTTATTTATTCAAAGGGGAAACTGCATACCCCTGCCCTTTCCTGTTCCAACCTGGATGGAATCACACGGGATGCGGTTATTGAGATCTGCAGGGAACTCGGCATCGGGCTGGAAGAAAGAAACATCACCCGTGACGAGCTTTATATTGCGGAAGAGTTTTTTCTCAGTGGAACCGCGGCGGAAATAACTCCTGTCCGTGAAGTGGATAGTCGAATCATCGGCAAGGGCGAAAAAGGCCCCATAACGGATAAAATTCAGCAAACCTTTTTTGAAATCGCCCGTGGATGTAACCCCAACTTCAAAAAATGGCTCACCCCGGTTTAAAAAAGGGTATCCTGAAAAACAGAATCCAAGAGACTTGCCAACCGGGTTCACACATCTTATTGGATAGAGACAATAAAAAATTCCAGGAGAGTATGATTTATGCCCATTTATGAATATGAGTGCGAAAAATGCGGAGTGACTTTTGAAGCCATGCAGGCTATCTCCGCAAAGCCCTTGAAAACCTGTAACGGATTGGGTTGCGATGACAAAGATAACGGCAAAGTCCATCGAATCGTTTCCCAGTCAGGATTCATTCTCAAAGGTTCGGGTTGGTACGCCTCGGATTACCCTTCCGAGGACCGCAAAAAAGGCTGGGAGCAGGAAAGCGGTCAAACCAAAGGAGGCGCCGACGCTTCCCCGGCTCCGGCGGCGGACACCCAGGCCCCGGCAGCAGAAAAAAAAGCGAAACCCGAGCCCGCTCCCGCGCCTGCTAAAAAACCGACTCAGAAAAACCCTTATACAGGTGGAAAATCAAAAAAGGCCAAGAGTCCAAAATAATCCGGCCTTATGAAAGAGACTGACCGCATACATCAAAATATTTTTTTCTCCATCATCGATGGACTGATTCTGGTCTCACCTTCTCTTTCCATTCTGCAAAGCAACCTTGCTATTGAAGATTTGTTCCATAAATCAAGAGACGCGATTGCCAACCGGCCCTTGGAAGAACTTTTCCCAAGACAACCGCAAATCATCGACAAGGTCAGGAAGGTGCTTGTCACAGGCGCCTGTTTTCACGATGTTGAAGCGAAAGGTGCGCGGAAAACAGCTTCCATACAGTTTCCCGTTAACCTGACGATCTCTCCTTACCTGGAATCAGACGATACGATCCAGGGAGTCATCATACTGATTAAAAATATGAGCCTGATTCGGGAACTGGAAGAACAACAGCGCCCTTCCGATCACCTGAACAACCTGGGTGCTTTGGCGATGGGCCTTGCGCATGAAATCAGGAATCCGTTAGGCGGCATCCGCGGTTCCGCTCAATTGCTGAAGCAGGATATTAAAAAAAAGACGCATCGCGAATACCTGGATGTGGTCGTAAACGAAGTGGATCGAATCAACCAATTGGTCCGTCGCATGATGGACCTGACAAGACCCGTCGAGATAAAGCTGAAAGATACCAATATTCACCGAGTCCTTGAAGAAATCATCATGCTGGAGAAGGAAAACTTCAGCCGCAATAAAGGCCGGTTCCAGCAAATCTACGATCCCAGCCTGCCCCTTATTGAAGCCGATGAAGACCAGTTGAAGCAGGTTTTCCTGAACCTCATTAAAAACGCCATCGAGGCTTCCCGTAACGGCGGCACCCTGCAAATTGTAACCCGCGTCAGCTCCGGTTTTGCCGTAAAAGCCCCCACAGCGAGTATCCCCCGGCAATTCATCGCCGTGGAGATCATCGACTCCGGGGAAGGAATGGATGAGGAAACGCAGAAAAAACTGTTCACACCTTTTCACACGACCAAGAGCAAAGGCAGCGGACTGGGCCTGCCCATTTCCTTAAAAATTGTGGAAGACCATAACGGGAAAATAAAAATCACTTCCGAAAAAGGGCTGGGCACCACCGTTCAAGTCTTTCTACCCACGCGCCAGAGGTGATAAGATAGCCAAATGAACTCCAAGCAAAATAAAATCCTTATTGTCGACGACGAGAAAAATATTCTCTGGGTCCTGAAAAAAGGTCTGGAAAAAAACAATTTCCTCGTAGACACAGCGACAAGCGGAGAAAAGGCGCTTGAACTGCTGAAGGAAAACGAATACCTGATGATGTTTTCCGATATTTTCATGGAAGGCATCAGCGGACTCGAGTTGATGGAACAGACGCGGCAAATTTGCCCTGAGCTGAAAATCGTGATCATGACCGCCCAGGACTCCATGAACAACACCATCGAAGCAATGAGCCTGGGAGCCTACGACTACCTTGCAAAACCTTTCGACTTTGAAGAGGTTTACAGGCTGATAGAAAAGGTTAAAACAGCCAAATCCCTTTCCCTTCCTCAAGAGATGGAAACCGAACAGGGTCTTTCCACTTCGTCGGAAAATGATGGAGACGCGATAATCGGTAAAAGCAAAAACATGAAGGAAATTTTTAAAACCATCGGCAAATCCGCGGGTTCCGATTTATCCATCCTCATCACGGGTGAAAGCGGAACCGGCAAGGATACGATCGCCAGCACCCTTCACCACAACTCTCAAAGAAATGACAAACCTTTTATCTGCATCAACTGTGCGGCCATTGCAAGAGAACTCCTGGAATCCGAATTGTTCGGGCACGAACGGGGAGCTTTCACCGGCGCGGTGGAAACTAAAACAGGAAAATTCCAGCAAGCCGATGGCGGAACTTTGTTTCTCGATGAAATCGGGGATATGGAACTGCCTTTGCAGGCAAAGATACTGCGGGTCCTTCAAAACAATGAATATTACAGGGTGGGAGGAAAAGAACCCTTGCGTGCCAATGTGCGAATCATTGCAGCGACCAACAAGAACCTCCTGGAGATGATCGAGCAGAAAAGTTTTCGGGAAGACTTATATCACCGCCTCAATGTCATCCATATCAGTATGCCGCCCCTGAGAGAAAGGCTTGAAGACGTGCCTCTCCTTGCAAACCATTTTATCAACCGCTATTCAAAGTCTTTGGCCAGGGGCACGGTTTATCTTTCTGCCGATGTCGAGCGCATTCTGAGCGGCTACCACTGGCAGGGGAATATCAGGGAGCTTGAGAATGTCATCAAGCGCGCTGTTATGCTGGCCCTCTCAGGGCCTATCCTTCCGGAGCACCTCCCATCTCATTTTCAGGAAGAAGGAGATTCTTCAAGCCAATGGGATGAAAGGTTGAACCAGCTCATTCAGGATTTTCTCCATAACAATCACCTTGAGGAAGAAGGGTTATTGTATGACACGCTCATACAAAAGGTGGAAAAACATCTTTTTGAAATTGTTCTTGGCACCTGTTCCGGCAAGCAGGTCGCTGCGGCCAAAGCCCTGGGTATCAACCGCAATACGTTGAAAAGAAAAATTGATGCCATGAACATAGAAATAAAAAAAGCCCGCATCCAATAAGCCCGTGGAAACTAAGTGCGTCCTTTCCATTAAAAGCCCTCTCGGTCCACCTGTAGAAATTCTCAAACACGTTTTTCCAGCGAATTCAAACAGGCCTCGTGTCTCTTTTGTCGCGGGACTTCACGGCGATGAACTGGAAGGCCTGTATATTTGTCACAAACTATTAAGGTACCTGAAAAACCTGGAAGCAAACCAACCCGAAGCCATCCAGGGAGAAATAAATATTTATCCGGCGGTGAACCCGCAGGCCCTGGAAAATTCAACGCGACTCTGGCCTTTCTTCTCCATAGATGTCAATCGAACATTCGGTTCCAGGCAAACAGATTCTCTGGCAGTTGAAACTTCCCAGGCTCTCCTGGAAGATTTGAAATCTTCCTCAGATACCGTAATTGATTTTCACTCCAGCAACCTTCAACTTTTGGAACTACCCCAGATACGCATCATTAAGGATTTTGAGAAGAAGCTTCTCCCGCTGGCAAAAAAATGCAATGTGGATTTGATCTGGATTCACCCCAACGCCGAAATTTTCGCTTCAACCTTGGGGTTCAATTTGAACAGCGCAAAAATTCCAACGCTGGTGATTGAAACAGGCATTTGCCTGCGGATTCATCCGGAAAAAGGGGACCAGATTTTCAATGGAGTACTGAACCTCCTCAACGAACTCGGAACCCTTAAACTCACACCCGAGCCGGTTAAGGAACCCCACCTGGTTCAACCCGACCAGGTAAAAATGGTTCAAGCCCATCACTCGGGGCTGTTCATAAAACAAGTGGAGGCAGGCAATTTTCTTGAGGAAGGCGAAAGAATTGGAAAACTGATAGATCCCATTGAAGGGAGTATTCTAAAAGAAGTCGTTTCTCCCTGTTCCGGTCTGCTGTTCACGATTCGGGAGCATCCTTTGGCACATAAGGGTTCGCCGCTGGCACGGATTGCCGAATTGGGGGTACAGTGAAAGAAAAAATACTCACCCTGCCAACTCCATATGGCGGCAATCTGGAACTCCATAAAAATACATGGGGAAAATCAGGCGAACCCTTATCCATAGTCAGCGGATTGCAGGGGGACCATTTAAACGGTTTGTTCCTGAATTCACATCTCACTCAGTTTCTTGACAGCATTGTCGAAGGTCTCGACCCGCACTACACCCTGACCGGACAAGTGCAGACCTTCCCCGTAGTCAATGTCAACGCGGTCCAGTCCGGAACACGGCTTTGGCCCCTGGATGGAATGGATATGGACCTTGCATTTCCGGGCAACCCGGAAGGGGAAACAGCCGAGGCCATTGCGTCCGCTATTCTGCAACACACTAAAGACTCATTTTGGGGGATTATCCTGACCTCCGCTCCCCCACATTATGAAGACGCGCCTCATATTCAAACCCACAAGCCTGACAGCAGGGAAAAAAAAATGTGCCGGGATCTACAAATAGAAACCGCACGCAGACAAAAAGATTCGCCCACTCAAAAAGTAAATTTGTTCCATCACTGGCAGGAACAGGAAATTTCTTCAGTCATGGTTTCTGCGGGGTCACCGAGAACCATCAACCCGCAGCAATGCGAAGTCCTGTTTCAGGGAATATTGAACTTTATGAAGGCAGAAGGAATTCTGAAAGATCACCGAAATAAAAAACCTGACAACAAAATCAAAACCAGAATTTATGATCCTGATGAAGAAGTTCTGGTAAGAACTTCGGCGGCAGGAATGCTTCTAAAAGAAGTGAAAGTTGGAAACTTTTTAAAGAAAGGTCAAAAAATAGGCGAAGTCCGGGATATTTACAGCGGAAAAAGACTCGAAGAACTCGCAGCGCCGGAAGATGGATTGCTGATCACCCTCAGGCAATACCCCATCGTCTACGAAAAAGAACCGATAGCCATTTTGTTATCAGGAAAAGACCGCTGGCAGAAAATCGGCCATGTTTTCCAGTCCATAGTGAAACGATGATATTAATTTCCTGATCTTTTCCCTCCTCTAATTCCGGTTCTAAAAAATTTTTAATGTTGTTTTAATAGACGGTTTCTTTTTCACATCTTATATTTAGGATAGAGAGGAAAGGAAAAAGGAATGAAAAGGAAAAAACAACAAAGCATTGAAGAGGCCTGGAGGGCAACTTTTAATTCCAGCGAACGGACCAAGGAACAAAAAGAGATATCATGGATTGTCTGGTTATTTGAAAATCCGGAAAGTCCGATAGCGCTTCATGGAGCCGCCAGCCTGTACACCCATGACCACATACATATTTTACTGGACCGCTGTATTGACAAGGAGGACGAGGCTTTCGTGATTGGGTTTTCTATGGGCAACGATGAAAATACAAACCCGTTCGATGTCTGGATTTTCAAATTCGTTTCGAGATTCCTCTACCCTGCGGATTACCGGTTCAACAGGAAACATTTAAAAATTTTTGAGATGGGTTTTAATTTCGGACGCACACGAAAATTCAAGAACATCACATCCGTAGATTTTTCGAGACTCGACCCCCGCATGGATCTTTCGCGGGTTAGAAAAATTTTTGATATCGACGAAAATGAACTGGAAAAATTCGATAAGGAAATTTCCCTCGTTGACAGTTGAAAAACTTTCGAAACGAAAGTAATGACCTGAACCTCGTGGGATTCAGATGTGCATCATAAAGAGAATCATGCCGCCCAGGGACAGGCCGGTTCCAGCGATTGTCATGAGGGTGCCCCGGAGTGTTTTGGGTTTGATAACATCGGACTTTCTCCTGCCATAGCGGTTTTTGGGATCTTTAAAAAACTCATACTCTTTTCTTTCCCATTTGCTGCAGGTGTTGAGCACAAAAGCTCCCAGCAAAAATAAAACGATCGCCCAGACCTGTTCGATCACCAAAAAATCCATCCGTTCCGCCAGCCTTTCCAATTCCAGCCTGTTTGCAAGAAGACAAACCCAACTTTTAGAGGATGACGCCAGTATAGCAATTAACACTTTAAAAACAAACAGTTCTATTCCACAAAAGGTTGATGCCCGGTAGCAGATGGGCTAAAATCAAAAATAAATCGTTGTATTTTCAACTTCTTTCCCATGAGCCCGGCCAAAGCCTTTAAAAAACCTATCATTGTTCAGAACGAATCGGGTTACCGTTATTCCATTGAACCCTTTTTATTAGCGGACTTTGCAAGGCTTCTGCCCGGACAGGAAATCCTCGACATTGGCACCGGTTGCGGAATCATCCCGCTACTCATGGCAAATCGCGAACCCGAAATCAATGCAACGGGAATAGAGATTCAGGATTCTTCTGCCAACCGCGCCGAGGAAAATGTCTCCAAAAATGAAATGAAGATAAAAATTATTCGTGGTGATTTCCTTAAATGGGAATGGGGTTCAAGGCAATTCGATTTGATCGTATCGAATCCGCCTTATCGCAAAATCAATTCCGGGCGAACAAATCCGGATGAAAGAAAAGCGATCTCCAGGCATGAGTTAAAACTAAGCCTGCCCACCATGCTCGACAAGGCCAAACCTGTTTTAAAAAGGGGCGGTCATATAACTCTGGCTTATCCACCGATCCGATTGCAGGAAACATTGCGCGAGCTTGAGGTGCGGGAGCTTTTTCCCAGCCGGGTCCGTTTCATACACGGAAATAAAAAGGCAGACGCAAAAATTTTCCTGGTAGACGCTATCAAAGAAAAGAAAAGTGATTTAATAGTTGATTCGCCTCTCTACGTTTATAATAAGGATGGAAGTTATTCTCAGGAGATGAAGGAGATTTATGATTCCTTTAATTGTGTTGACGGGACCCACTAACTCGGGGAAAAGTGAAACGGCCCTGGCCCTGGCCCGCAAACTAAAAACAGAAATCATCAGCGCCGATTCAATGCAGGTTTATAAATACTTTGATATCGGCACCGCCAAGCCTTCAGCTGAAGCACGAGAGAATATTCCACATCACCTGGTTGACATCCTGGAACCGGATGAAGAATTCAACGCATTTGATTTTAAAACCCAGGCACTTGGTAAAATTGATGAACTGATGGAAAGGAATAAAATCCCCATCCTTGTCGGAGGGACGGCTCTCTATCTAAAAGTTTTGATTAAAGACTACGATTGTGCCGTTGAGATTTCCGACGAGACCAGGAAAAAAATCCAGAAAGACATTCAAGAACAGGGTGTTGAACAGGTTTACAAAAAACTGGAGGCCATTGACCCTGTTTTTGCAGAAAAAATTTCTGAAACAGATTCCCTGAGAATTGAAAGAGCTTTGGGAGTTTACCTTGAAACAAAAAAGCCGTACTCCGACTTTCATAAAGAAGATTCTACATCGGAAACGCGGTTTCCAATTTATACTTTCATCCTGGAATGGAATCGATCGGAGCTATATGCAAAAATTGACCAGCGGGTAGATGAAATGATTGAATCCGGATTCGAGGATGAAGTAAAAAATATTCTGGGCCGGGGATTCTCTGCGGACATCAAACCACTCAAGAGCATTGGCTATCTCCAAATGACACGTTATCACCAGGGCCAATTATCTTTGGAAAGGGCGATTTATGAAATCAAGCGGGAAACCCGGCATTTTGCCAAACGGCAACTGACGTGGTTCAGAAAAATGCCCGAAGCCCAAACCATAGAAACAGGCAAACAAGACACACCTGAAACCCTGGCGGATAAATTGCTGTCCCGGCTACCCAATGTCGCCGCCTGCCTGTTTTCGATTTTTCTTATTCTAGGATCGGGCAGCCCCGCAGAAGCAAAAAATACCGCGCAAAAATTTGAAAACGCGAAAAAGCTTTTCCTTAAAAAAGAATGGGCCAAAGCAAAAAACCAGCTGCTGACCGTTCAAAACACCGCACCGGATTCAATAGAAAGCAAGCGGTCGCGGTTTTTACTTGGGCTTATTCATATACAAAATGAAAAATTTGATAAAGCTGTTGAAGTACTGACCCCTCTCTTGAAAAGCTATCCTGAAATCGGGGATTATATTTTATTTCACCTCGCCAAAGCCGAATTGCTTAACAAAAAACCGGATCAGGCGCAAAAACATTTATTGAAACTGCTTGAAAGTTCCCCTGACACACAACTCTTTTCAGAAGCGCGAATCATACTTGCTGACACCTACATTCAAACCCATTCGAATGAAAAGGCCGTTGAGGTAATGAAAGAATCGCTTAACACCATCAATACCTCATTGGTTTATAGACGCTTTCGATCTTCTCTTCCTGACCATCTTTACAAATTAGCTGTCCATCAGGAAAAAATGGGGAATCTGAAAGAAGCCTACCTGAATTACAGGAAACTCCATATCAAATACCCCAATCACGAACGGACTTCCGATGCCGAAGCCGCAATTAAAAAACTTTTAGCATCCCCGGATTTAAAAGAAATTCCTTTGACTTTAAGGGAACACACAGAACGAATCGAGAAATTATTTAAAACGGTACGGTATAAGGAAATCATTGCGGAAGTTGAAAGTATAAAAAAAACCAGCGACCCCATGCCGGGAAGGTTTTATTTTTTCCTCTCGAACGCCCATCGAGGATTGCGGGACCGAAAAACAGCAAACGTCGCATTAAAGGAGTTTGCCAAGCTGTATCCCCACCACGCCCAAATCTCGAAAGCCAAATTCAATATTGGGCGCAACCTCTGGAACCTGGGAAAACCCATGGCGGGAGCCAAATACTTCAAGGAAGTCGCCTATGAAAATCCCTCATCTGAAAGAGCAATTAAATCCTTATTTTTTCTTGGAAAAATTTATGAAGAGCGCAAGAATTATTCCGACGCCCTCAAAACCTACAAAGAAACATTAAAAAAATATCCTGATGATTTTTACGGACAGTGGGCGGGGTGGCGACTGGGATGGGTGAATTATATCAATGGAAAATTTGAGAAAGCATTCGAACGTTTTCAGGATGTTGCCCAAAGATTCCCCAAAGGACCTTTCATCGAATACAATTTATATTGGAGCGCGAAATCAGCGGAAAAAATGGGCGACAAGGAAAAAGCACGGAAAATTTTTATGGATGTGGCAAACCTTTATCCCTACACTTTTCACGGAATCCGCGCCAGGGAAAGAATGGTAGAAGCCGGGGCATCTATACCGGATAACAATTTAGAAACCCGGGCTGCATTGCCTTCCAAAAAATTAGGTCGGGCGTTGACCCCGCTGGAAAAATTTCGCCATACCCGGGCGTTAGAATTATCAGCGCTGGGACTGGACATCGAAGCGCGAGAAGAAATCAAACAACTCGAAAAATCCGTTCGCAAAAACCTGACCGGAATTTTATGGCTTTCGAACCTTTATCATAAGGCAGGAGGCTATTCTGAATCGCTCAAACTCTTGCAGTTATATAAAGACTTTGCTACCAAATCCGGCGAAAGAAATCTATCACCCCGGTTCTGGAAATATTTCTTTCCACTGGCGTATAAAGATGCGGTTGCGGCAAACTCTAAATATCGTGAAGTAGACCCCTATTTTATAAATGGCATTATCCGGCAGGAAAGCCTTTTCGACAGCAAAGCACTTTCCCCAGCAGGCGCAAGGGGTCTCATGCAAATCATGCCCGCCACCGGCAAAAGGCTTTACCCCAAAACAAAACTGAAAAAACCCTTTGAAGCCGATGTTCTCTTTGAACCCGAATTGAATATCCGGATGGGTGTTAAATACGTCAGCCAGTTGAACAAACGCTTTGGTAAAAATGGTACCCATATTTTAATTTCATACAATGCAGGTCCTCATATTTTGAAAAAATGGCTGAAACGATTTGGACATCTGAATGATCTGGACGTATTCATAGAATCCATCCCCTACCCGGAAACAAGGCGTTATGTAAAGCACGTATTGAGAAACCGGGGAATTTACAAGGCCCTGTATTCACCCTCATAGAAATACTGGAATTTTCAAAGGTTCCTTTAAGTTTTTTCATCAAATGGCTATAATATCCGCTATGAAATCCCGGGTTCACATACAGAAGCTTGACGGCTACTCGCTTGAAAAAGCCGAATCTTTTATCCGCGATGCGCTTTCATCGATGGATGGGAAAGAAACCCTTTTTTCAGCGGGTCAAAAGGTATTGCTGAAACCGAATCTCCTTCGGGGTTTCAGCCCGGAACACTGCGTGACCACGCATCCTGTGATCGTTGAAGCCATGTGCCGGGTACTGAAAGATTTTTCTGTCGGCAATATCACGATCAGCGACAGCCCGGCCCTGGGCAGTCTGGAGGCGGTCGCAAGTAAAGCAGGCTATGATCCATTAAAGAAAAAATATGGAGTGAAAATTGCTCCCCTGACTGACCCGGTCCCTTTTCAAAATGAAGAGGGCGTTCCCCATTTGAAAATTGCCGGTTGTATTAAGGAATTTGACCGCATCATCAACCTGCCAAAAGTAAAATCCCATTGTCAAATGGCCATGACTTTGGCCATCAAAAATTTGTTCGGGCTTGTCATCGGAAAGCGAAAACCTGTCCTGCATTGCCTGGTCAAAAACGATAAAGTCAAATTTGGAAAAATGCTGATCGACATTGCCCGTCATGTGAACCCCTGTTTGACAGTGGCGGATGGAATCGAAGCCATGCAGGGCCAGGGTCCTATCCATGGCAGCCCCTACCCTCTTGGCGTGCTTCTCGCATCTCAGGATATGACCGCACTCGACAGGGTTGCCGCCGAGATTCTTATGTTTCCAAATGTATATGCCCTGGAAGCCGCACGACTGAAGAGCTATGGTAATTTCGACCTGGAAAATATTGAATTATGCGGAGAGGTCGATCTGGCAAACGTGACGGTTTCAGATTTTCAACCGGCCCGGCCCATGGACATTTCCTTCAACCCTTACCGAGTTTTGAAATCATTCCTCAAGCAGTTTTATGAAGTGGGCATCAAAGAAAAAAGCGACGCACTTTTAAGGAACCCTTGAAGAATGAGCGAAAATTATGAAACCTCTATTGTCCCTTTTTAGAATAACCTGCGAAGATATCTATCCCTTGATTTCCTAGGATATGGACCGCCCTCTTTCTTTTTGTGGGCGATTTCGTTTAAAATTACATTTGGCTATTTGCAAACTATGTGAACTTTATAGAAAACAATTGGCAACATTGCGAATGTCTGGCTCAATGTTTGGGAAAAAAGATTCCAAGGTTCATGAAACCGCGACTCTTAATTCCGAAACAAAAGAAAAAATTCAAAAATTTATTGAGGAAAAACGTTAAAAAAGGGGCTGCCTGCTGTGACCGAAAAAATTGAAAAATCAGAGAGCGAATGGCGAGAAAAACTGACTGAGGAACAATTCCAGATATGCCGGAAAAAAGGTACCGAACGTGCTTTTTCCGGGAAATACTGGGACTGCCATGATCGGGGTATTTATCACTGCACCTGCTGCGATGAACCTCTATTTTCATCCATAACCAAATTCGATTCTGGTACAGGTTGGCCCAGTTTTTACCAGCCGGCAGACCCGAATTCCATTTCCACCAGAGAAGATTCTTCTTTTTTTATGCGCAGAGTTGAAGTTCTATGCAGCAAATGCGATTCGCACCTGGGACATGTGTTTGAGGATGGCCCCGAACCAACGGGCCTTCGTTATTGCATCAATTCCGCTTCCCTGGAATTAAAAAAATCTGAAACCATTTGATTTTCAGAACCATAAAAAACTATTTCCTGTTTTCAGCGAAAAACAATTCTGTTTCCGGGTGAAACGCATACCAGGCAAACCAGAAACCCACCACCGAAGGCAGTTCGATATTTTTTTCGTCCCTAATTACTGCCGTGCCTGTTTTACCATCGTAGTGGATTTGAATTGGAACCTTGCTGACAACATCTTTTATGGGAGAAGAAACTTTATTCAATTCTGAAAAAGGATAAGCCTTGGATTTTCCACCCAACTCAATTCCGATCACTTTCTCCTTGGGATGTAATTTACTGTTTCTGAGATTGACATCGAACATCAACCGCGAGCTGAACTCGTAACCCTGGTAGGGGTTTCGATCATAGGGACGTCTATATCCTGTTCTATCCGACAATATTTTTGTATCAGGGTGTTCTTTTTTCCAGGTGCCCCAGTCAGTATGGGTCGAGGCAAGTAGCTTTAAACGAGTTCCTGTCATCGGTCCGGTCACGGCTTGAGATTTTATTTGCGACCATAAACTTTCCGTCTGGTGATCGTAAAGAAGCATATCACTTTGATAAAGCAACCCGGAAACACCAAATGTGAATTTGCTGTTTTTCACATTCGCATCGAATACCATGCCCGTTCCACATAAAGGGCAAAAGGTGACTACAACCGCTTTTCCTCCTACCCTGTCATTTACAATTTCATGCCAGTTTAAAATTTTTACAGGATAGGCCCTCGCCTGGCCCTTGTGGACAAATCCGAGTAATCGATCCGAGTTTCGCATCAACGAGCCTTCAGCTTCTTCAACGGATAAAAAATGGGGATTGTTTATTGAGGGAATCCCGTCCTTTCCCGGACCGCCGTCAGAAATTTCTTCGAGAGGGATACTATGCCTGGAAAAATCGAACCCTGATCCGATAAAAAATACCCATCCGGAAAAGAGAACGAGAACGATGACCTTTCCTGGCTTTAATCTATCCATAAGTCGACCTATCAATATATTTGAGTTGGTCGAATGAGACGGCGCTACCTTGCATCCCGCGAACCTAAAGGTTCTAAACAGTGAAGTTTTGCCGTTAATTTTTCGAGGGCTTCGGAAAAAACAGCATGAAGTTCACTTCGGATTTTTTTGGAATCGTACTCCACCATGGAACCGCCGCTATTGAGAAAATCGATTTGTTCCTGAATTTCAGCACAACCCTTGGTGTCCTTTTTTTCCCATAACATCAAACTGCAAAACTTGATTCCAGCTTCAACCGAGCTGGTTAACTGTGGGTTGATGGCAAACCCTCTTTTTTTCAGGTGCTCACTGATTTCGAGAACTTTTTTAAACTCCGTTTCCGCCTGGGTGTAGTTTTTATCCAGCACATACTGCAGCGCCTTCATCATCGCAATTTCTTTATTTCCTATAAAATGAGGATAAGGCGCGGGACCTTTGAAATAACGGTTTTCCAGCTCTATCAATAATGCCCACGCATTCTGGCGAGTTTTAGTATTGGACAAAGGGTGTTCCGCGGGAAGATCTTTATTCCGTGGATTGATCTGCTCAGAAATATAAAACCAGGCGAGGGTCTTCATGGCTAACGGCATCGCCGATGCATTTTTAAGAATAGCATGTTCAATATGATTGAGACCCACCTGCCTCAGATCTTCCCCCCCCTGCATGATAAAGTTTCCAAACCCACCCAACCTGCTGTTTCCATACCGGTACATTCCCAACCCAAAATACCCGTCTACCAGATCAGGGTTTAATACGAGGGCTTCCTCCAGATGATTGTCGGCCTGAAAACCGTTTATCAAAGCCTGGAAGAGATTCCCCTGGCCGTATTCGAATATCCCAATGTATCCTTCTGCGGCCCCCAGAAAAAGGTCTGCCTCTGCCTCCTGGGCTTCGGTTTTTGTGTCATCGTTTAAAATTTCATTTGCCAGATCTTTAACGCGATTGCTGTAACTCAAAAATTCCCTGGAAATTTTTTCAATTCGGTACTTGCTGGTAAAAGCCAGTGTATGCGTCAGTTCTCCCAGCAATCCCGTATAGTTGAAATAGAACTTCATCAGTTCAACACGGTTTTCCAGGGAAGGAGCAGCGGCTTCCAGTCCCTCGATCTTTTCCTGGAAACGATCGAACCATTCGTCAAAATGGTAGTACATGGAATCCTTTAAAGCCAGGGGCGCCATTTCATCTGCCGTTAAATTGTCCCGTTCTGAAGACGGAGTTCGCCCTGAAACCTCGCCACTCACCAGCAGTGTAAAAACCAAACAAAAAACGGTTGCTTTCATAGAATATCTTTTGATCAGGAATCAGCAGGGTATCGAGCTAAAAGCTGGCGGATGTATCCGACTCGTTGAAAATCTTCCAGTTTCATAAATAATTTCTCCGCTCTTTTTAGATGGTATACCGCTTTTTCCGGGTCCGGGATATTTTCCCGGTATAAATTTCCCAGCATCATATGCCCATCCGCAAAATCGGGTTTGATTCTTATCACTTCGCAGAAAGCGGAACAGGCCTCGTCATATAGTTCCGCATCAATAAGGGACAAACCCAGATAAAACTGCACCTGAACCGAGTCCGGCTTCAAGGCCACGGCGTTTTTCAGGTGATTCACCGCTTCTTTAAACCGGGATTGGATGCGGCTGGCAATTCCCAGATAGAAATAGACGTTTGAGTCTTTAGGACACACCTTTTCAGCACGATTTAAAACCTCAATGGCTTCTTCGGTTTCACCCTGCTTTATGTAGGAAGCCCCCAGGGCTGTATAAGCGTGGATGAACTCCGGGTTAAGGTCTATGGATTTTTTAAAAACCCATACCGCTTTGTGCAGGGCGTCAATACCATTTTCCTCCATACAACCGTAAGCGACTCCCATATTGTAATAGGCATCGAGGAAATCCGGTTTGAATCCGCGTGCCATCTGGTAGGCATCCACCGCAGCCTGGTACCATGTCAGGTTCTGCAACCGGAGCCCCTCTTTCAACCACTCCTCTGCGGCTTTTTCTTTTTCCTGGACCTCGTCTTTGGGACGGTAGAGTTGGTGCACCAATGCTGCTCTTTGAAAATCGTTTTGTCGAATATAAAGTTGTTCGGCCATTTCAAGGTACTTCACCGCCCGCTTGGGGTTCCGCAGTTTTTTAATATGCAATGAACCCAACAGGCAATGACCTTCCGCATATTCAGGCCAGACTCTTATGGCCCTTTTGAAAGCCTGCCGGGCTGGCGTGTGATAACCAAATTCAATATAAGCCTGTCCTATCAAACCGCATATGCTGGCAAAAACCTGGATCGGAGCCTCCGTGTTTTTTTTATTCATCTCATACACATCACGATTTCGTCCCAACCGGTCAAAAATAAAAGTCAGCCAGTAATCCGCAATTGCAAAATCGGGGGCCATGGGGACAATCTTTTTAAAAGCGGCGTAAGATTTCTTTTCCTTTCCCTGTATCCAGTAGGCGGTCCCCAGGTCAATATAAATCTGTGGGTAATTCGGCTTCAGACGGGCGGCCTTTCGGTAATTTTCTATTTCTTCTTTTCGGTTACCCAAAGCCATGTAAACATGGCCTAACAAATGATATGCGGGATAAGCATTGGGGCTTATTCGTAAAACATCTTTAAACACCGCTATCGCCTCGTTATAAAATCCCTGGGCAGTGAGCTTGACACCTTCCTCAAATAACGCAGGGTCTTCCCAGGGATAAGGTAAAAGGTCTTCTACAACCTGAACCAGCCTGGGGACAGAAAGCTCCATCCCTTTTATGGCTTCAAAATGCTCCACCAATTCCGGGTTGCTGCTTTTTAACTTTTCCCCCAACGTGGAAAGGGCCACACCACCTGATACGGATGGATCCTGTTTTTTTCTTGTTTTATTTTTTCCCAAAACCAACCTCAAAAACCAAATTAAACAAACATTTAATTAATTATATTGCAGGACATCATTTTATCATGAACCTTTAATCTTGTTCACAGGGTTTCGCACCAAACAAAAGGGGAAACCTCCGGGAATAAGGCGGGGCGGATGAACCTGGAACGGATCCTAAATCAGGGGAGCAAAATGGAAACTACTTGTCAGTGTATACAGGAGAGTTTTTGTATTGAAGAATGCCGCGTTTGAAAAGGACATTCAATACGGCCACGGCAGGGACACCCAGGATCATTCCAACCAGGCCAAACAATTCTCCTCCTAAAAGAACGGCAAAGATCACTGCAACAGGATGGAGGCCAATATTTTCACCCACCACGCGCGGGGTAATAATCATGCCTTCCATTGCCTGAACAAAACCAAAAACTCCTGCGACACCCAGAACCGGCAGGAATTCCTGAGTATGCATAAAGGTTAATATTGCCGCAGGGGCAAACCCCAATATCAAGCCCAGATAAGGAACCAGGTTGAACAGTCCTGCCAACAGGCCTAAAGAAAGGCTCATAGGGGTTTCGCACAAAAACAGCCCAAAGGCATACATGATGCCCATCAATACGACCACCATCATTTGTCCACGAACAAAACTGGACAATACCTGATCAATTTCAAGGGTTATTTCCCGGGTTTTCTCCTGAAGCCGAGGAGGAATCAAGGCAAACAGCTTTTCGTTTACGGAATCGAAATCTCTCAGCATATAAAACATCACTACCGGAATAATCACCAGGTTGGCGATCATCAAAATGATATTAAAAAGATTCGAAATCGAACCCCAGAGCAGTTTTCCTGAAAACTGCAGGGCTTTCATGGGCAGTTCCCCAAACCGGGATAGACCTTCATTGAGGACTTCCTCTACCTTTACAGGATCAAGACCCTTCACCATATCCAATAAGGGCCGCAGCCAATCCTGAAAAATTCCAATGTAAGCGGGAATATGCTGGATCAGGTTTTCTGTCTGCATGCTCAATAAAGGAACGAGAAAAATACCCGCGAACACAACCAGCATGAAAAATGCGGTCATCAAAGCTAAAACCGATACGGTCCTTGAAATGCCTCTGGATGTAATTTTGTCCACCAAAGGATCCAGAAGATAGGAAAGAGCAAATGCGATGAAAAAAGGAGCCACCACCCGGCGGGAAAAATAAAGAAAAACACAGATAAGAATTCCCAGGCATAAAGAAATCAGAAACAGGTTTTTGTTTTTCTCCTGATTCATGGGTTACATATCCGCCATAGGCATTGGAGGAGCATCTGGAGCTTTTTCTTCAGGGGGCTGAATCCCATTTTCCCAGTAGCGATGAAAAGAAGGCAGCAGAAAATCAGCCAGTTTCTGGCTGGTCACATCAAAGGCTTCAAGTTCTGCCGACAGTTCATATTCATGCTTCACGGTAGCGAAATCACTTTTCGCCGCAATCAGGGAAGAGTCGACGGCAGACACCGCTTTGGCGCTGATATTCACCTGGACCATTTTCATATTTTTTTCCCTGATTTTTTTTAATTTAGAGACAGCCGTCCCCACGATAACGATATCTGCTCCCGCTTTCAAGCCGATATTCCTGGCATCTTCAACATTTCCCTTAATGGCACTCAAAACGACAGCTTCTGAAATCGTATCACGTATCTGGCTTCGGTCTATAACTTCTACTCCTCCCTCTAAAAAATTTTTCGCAAGCTGCGTTTCTGATATGGGAACGAGATCCCAGAAAGACGAAAGAGGTGCGGAGGAAAAACTGCTTTCCTTCATGAGGACGACCACCTTGTGCTCGCTGATGGGGCCTGAAATAACACCCATTCCCGCTAAAGCCTGATTCACGGCGCCAGGAAAAAATCGAACCTGTAAAACCACTTCACTGACCTTATTATCGATGTCATCCAGCGCCTGCAGGTACCTGTAACTTTTTACGTATCTGCTTGCCCGCCGAATAATTTTTTTAAGCTGTCCCTTGTTTGCATCAAACTCTTCTTCACCCATTAAATCTTGAAACACCATTTCCATGGCATTTTTCATGGCAAAGGCGACGGCCTTTTTACGCGCTGCGACATAATTATCATTTTTGACCGGGACCTGGGCGGTTCCTTCATAGGAATCTTTTAATACCGGCTGGGCCAGGGCATATCCGGCATCGTATTGCAGTCCTGCAAAAACAAGAAAACCCAGGAACCAGTATTTATTAATTGGAATTCGTGTCTTGATCATTTTTTCTTTGCCGGACGGGTGGATTTGGGTTCATCGGCCACAAGTTTTTTAAGCGCCTTGACTTCTTTGGGACTCAAAAACCGGCAAGCTCCCAATGGAAGCCCTGTCAAATTCAATCCGCCAAAATGGGTGCGCTGCAATTTAATTACCGGGTGCCCTATATGCTCACAAACTTTTTTAATATGCCTGTTTTTGCCTTCAACAAGCGTCATAATCAAAAAACAGTTTTTCCCGCTGGTTTTCTGGATTTTGGCATCAATGGGTTTGAATTTCTCGTCTTTGATATGGACTCCCCGCATCAATCGCTTCAGGGTTTTTTCATTGGGGATTCCTGAAACTTTTACTTTATAGGTTCGTTCAACCTTGTACTTCGGCAACAAAAGTTTTTTGGCCAACGAACCGTTATTCGTAAAAAGCAATACACCTTGCGTATTGTAATCAAGACGACCCACTGGAAAAACCCTTGCTTTTGTCACCTTCACATATTCCATGACCGTTGTTCTTCCGCGCTTATCGTCCGCCATCGTTGTGAGGCACCCAGTGGGTTTATTTAAAACGATATAAACCTCATCCTGTTTTTTCGGAATCAGCTTTCCCGAAACTTTTATCCGGTCTTCCCGCGGATCAGCCAGCGAACCCAGTTGCGTCACCACCTTGTTATTGACCTGGACCTTTCCCTCTAAAATCCACCTTTCCGCTTCCCTTCGGGAGGCAAGACCAGCGTCAGCAATTATTTTTTGTAAACGAATTTCCATGATGTGAATAACGGATGGTGAATCAAGCGGGAAAAATTTCCAGGATGCTATGCGGGTGAAATATCTTCCTGATCTTCACCTGCTTCAGATTCGGAAAGGCCGGTTTCTGCATTGGCAAACTCAATTTGCGCTTGCAGAGGGGGGTCCTCGCCTTCCAGCTCTTCTTTTAAATCTTCCAAAGTCGGCAAATCGCTCAAATCTTTCAACCCAAAATATTCCAGAAACTTTTGTGTTGTGCGATACATGATAGGACGCCCGGGAACTTTTTTGCGTCCTGCAGGACCAATCACTTTTTTCTCTAACAAGGTTTTGATAACACCACTGGAATCGACCCCTCGAATTTCGTCTACTTCCTGGCGCGTAAGAGGTTGTTTATAAGCGATGATCGAAAGTGTATCCAGACTGGGTTGGGACAGCCGTGAGGACCTGTCCAGTTTAAGGAACTTGCGAATCCAATCGTTGAATTCATGACGGGTGCACAACTGGTAACCATCCGCCACTTCTAAAATCTGAAGATTTCGGGATTGATATTCTTCTTTCAATTCTTCAAGGATCGATTGCAGATCTTTTTTGTCCACTTCGTTGAGGAAAATCTTTTCAAGCTCCCCTGCATGGACAGGCTGGTCCGCTGCCAACAAAACATTTTCAACAATGGATTTTAATTCGTCTCGCTGCATACTCTTCTTGAAATCTTAAATCCCGGATAAAAATTTAAAGTTAAAAGCTGAATAACCTGTTACCGCTTGATGGGCATCGACCCTTTCCCGCCGGCCGTGGCCCGGGGTTAGTGGGATTCGAAATATTTACTCAAGGCCAAACCCTGGGAATGGTAATTGGAATTCAATTCTATTCCGTAAACCCGGTCCGGCCTTTCCACCACCCGTTCAAACTTGAGTCGGCAGAAAGTCTGCCCGTGCTCCACCATAAAGGGAACATCATGAGGGCGAACTTCCATGACTGCACGAGTTCCCTGATTTATCAATTCATCCGTACCATTCCACCCGAAACCGGAATCAAAAAACCCTGCATAATGGGTTCTCAACTCACCGCTGTTCGGCTCGTAGGCGATCATCTCCGCCAGCCAGTCAGGCCAGATACAGATTTTTTCTTTCGACATCATAATATAAAAACTTTCCGGCTCCAGGATCAACCGGTTCTTTTTTGGCCGATAAATAGGTTCCCAGAATTCTTCGGCTTTGTAATGGCGAATCTTAGACAGGTCGATGACATTGGAATTGGTCTTGGCCTTGTAGGCCACAATGGAGTCGGGCTGGTCCCCGGAAACATCCACCCCCACATAGACTCCCCCTTCCACTTTAACCTGGTCGAAAGGAATGGCAAATCCACTGCGGTCAAACAAAATGGGGTTGTTTTTGTATTTGATCTCCAGTCCCTGTTTTCCAAGTGTGTGCGAGGTAACATGCGCGACCCGCAACTGGTTCAGCGACAACCCTGCTTTTACTTTTACAGGAAAAGAGCGTGGAATCACCTCAAGGAACAACTTTCCGCTATAACCGCGGGGAATTTCATCGAATCGATGACCGCCATCTACAATGACGCGGGTGAACATATCCAAACGGCCCGTTGAACTTTTAGGATTGGCCAAACCATAAAATGAAGACGGAAGGTTCAATTCTTCCATTAGAGGAATCAGGTAAATCGCATTCTTTTCTAAAATGCCCCCATTGGAAATATCAAATTCATAAAGCGATATCTCTTTTAATTTGCTCTCCACCGCCTCGTTTTCAGGCAGGAAACTGCATTGGATTCGGTAGGCCTTGGTTCCTAAACGCAAATCCAGGCTCACCGGCTGAATCTGTAAACCTTCAATCGGGGTTTTTGAATGAATCATTCCTTCCTTCAATGCCATTTCTATATACTGGCAGGGAAGGTAACCGGGCTTGCCTTTCAGGGTGGTCGCAAGGTCCGAATTCTCTATTTCGGTGGTGGATTCCATTTATATTTTGATTCGTTGGCTTTCGGTTCAGTGCAAATAGCTTTTCCGTCAGGCGGTTTGCAAAATCAAAAGAGAGCGGAAAAATCTCGTTGGCAAGAAATAATCACCCCTCCAAACGAAGCTGCCCTGTTGACAGGCCGTTTGCGGCTATGATTTAATCGTATTACTCGAAAAAATTCAACCTGATTATTCCCATATTTATCAAAAATGCGTATGAATTGAGCGGGTCGAGCCGCGAACCCGATTCCTGGCATTCAGGCAGGGAATAAATTATGCTTGGCAGCGATCTTTACCAGACGGGTTATCAACAATGTTTATAGGGTTATAGAAACAAATTATGGATTCAAAACAGAAAAAAACCGAATCGACCAATTTATTTAAAAATTCCATCATAACGATTTCCGGGCTTGCAGTCGTAGGAGCGGGGCTCTGGGCCCTTATGTATTATTCCGCACCCCCCAGCAAACTCGAACCCTATGAAACTTACAAGGAATCGCAGAAAAACCCGAAAGCGGAAGCAAAAAAACAAGAACCCCGCCAGGATATCGCAAAAGCACAGGAAAAAGCCTCGACCGCGAAAACGGATTTGGGAAACCTGGTAAAAACAGCGACCTCCACTCCCTCGCCCCAATCGAAGCTTCCTCGAAAAACACTGGAACATATTCAGAAAGGCATGGAACTCACTGAGAAAGGGGAATACAACGCCGGCAATATGGAATTTGAAAAAGCCTCTGAAATAAGCCCTGGCTCATCAGACCTCTACTCCATCTGGGGTGCCGCATTGAGGATGGCTAAAAAATTCAAGGGGGCAAATAAAAGGTTCGCACGCGCACATGAAATTTCACCCAACGACAGCGAAATTACTTTTAACTGGGGAATGTCGCAACTGGAAGGAGACGTTCCTGATGACGCCATCCGGCTGTTCCAGAAAACCGTCGAATTGGACCCCAAAAATCTGATGGCCTACAACCTGCTGGGCAAATCATACGGGCGGATAAAAATGTACGACCAGGAAGTCACCGCCTACCAAAAAGCCATTGAAATTGATCCTGATTTTGCTTTGGCGCATTTCAACCTGGGCATCGTTCTGGGTATTCAGAAAAAATTCGAATCGGCAGCGCCGCATTTTTTAAAAGCGATCGAGCTGGATAAGCAATATGAGAAGCCTTTCGTTGTCCAGATGCTGACCGCCCTGGGCAAATACGATCCCTCGGCGGGAAAACCCATAAACCAGCCCAAGCCGGCAAAATCAACGGAACCGGAAAAAGAACCTGAGCCGGTTGTGGAAGAAGCCAAAGCCACAACTCCTGCTATAGAGCAGAAAGATGAAAAGAAAACCGAAGGTTCCGACCATAAAATGGAAGGCTCCAAAAAAGTAAACGAGACCACCAACGTCAAAGGTAAAATTCTTATTAACGGCAAACCGCCCAGCCCCAATACCCTGGTCTTCCTCGAAACAAAAACAAAAATGCGGGTAAAAGACCAGAAAAAAGGGCAATCCATCACTATCAACCAGAGTGGACTGAATTTTCAGCCGCGTCATTCCATCGTTCAAGTCGGTGCGACGATCACTTTCGCCAACCACGACAAAGAAGTGCACAATATTTATTCCAAATCCCAGGGCAACCAGTTCAACCTGGGTGCCATGGCTGCCGGTTCCTTCAAATCCATCGAGGTCAACAAAGCCGGACCGATCGTATTGCGCTGTAACATGCATAAGGACATGATCGGGACCCTGTTCGTTGTCCCCAATGGGTATTACACGCAGCCCAACGCAAAGGGGGTATATGAATTCAAGAACGTTAAAAGCGAAGGCTATATCATGCAGGTCTGGGCACCTATGCTGAGCCCCGATGAAGTTCATGCAAATATCCGTTCGGCAGACCTTACGGGTGTGGACCAGACTTTCGATTTTGATATCAAGTCGGCTTCCGTCCGCGGGGAAATTCATGACATGACCGACCCCACCGACTACAACGCTATCGTAGACAATATTGAAAAGGAAATGTTCCAGGCCATCGAAGACTGGAAAAACGGGAAAAAATTCATTTCACGAAAACGAATGCTGATGGCCATCACCAAACATTTCGATGGCGAAGGTTTGAAAGACGCCATCGCAAAAAGTTTCAGTTCCAAACGCAGCGTCCTCTTAGAACAAAAGCTGGACAAAATCCGCAAAGAAATCTCTGGCTACGGCAAATCCGATGAACCGGTTACGGAAGCCTCACTGAAAAGCCAGGCCGAGTTCGCTGTTTCTCAACTCCGTTTGAATGTAAAAGAACTAGCCGCTAGGCGCGGGGCCGACTAGAAACCAAGCCCGCATCCAACCCGCCCCCTAACGGGGGAGGCAACCAGCAATATCATTTTCTGCAAACAAAATTCGTCTCGGCTGAAAACTCAAGAAAGGGCTGGGGCGGCGGCAATATAAAAAACCACGAATCAATGTTTTTTGCATTTAAAAAAAATATTACGCACAACCCTTCGGATGATATATTTACGCGATGAGTTTAAAAATATTCAACACGATGAGCGGTAAGAAGGAAGACTTCGTACCGCAAAAAGAAAACCATGTCGGCATGTATGTCTGCGGCGTCACCGTCTACGACTATTGCCACGTGGGGCACGCCCGTGCCGCCATTGTCTTTGACACCCTCTACCGCTACCTGAAATACATTGGCAATGAGGTAAACTTCATTCGCAACTTCACGGACATTGACGACAAAATCATCAACCGCGCCAATGAAGAGGGTGTGGAGTGGCAGGAAATCAACCGCAAATACATCGAAGCCTTTCATGAGGACATGGGGAAACTGAACATCGCTTCGCCTACTGTCGAACCGAAGGCAACCGACCACATCCCGGAAATGCTGGAGATGATTCAATCCCTTGTGGACCAGGAAAAGGCTTACGAGTCGCAGGGCGATGTTTTTTACTCCATAAAAACTTTCAAAGACTACGGTTGTTTATCGGGAAAAAACATTGAAGATTTGAAATCAGGAGCCCGGGTCGAAGTCAACGAGGTCAAACAGGACCCGTTGGATTTCGCGTTATGGAAAAAGAGCAAACCGGGTGAGCCTTCCTGGGAAAGCCCCTGGGGACCCGGCCGGCCGGGTTGGCATATCGAATGTTCGGCAATGAGCAAGAGGTACCTCGGCGACACTTTTGATATTCACGGGGGCGGTAAGGACCTGGTTTTCCCCCATCACGAAAATGAAATTGCCCAGTCCTGCGGCTGCACCGGCAAACAACCGGTTCGTTATTGGGTCCATAATGGTTTCGTAAACATTGACAAGGAGAAGATGTCTAAATCCCTTGGAAACTTTTTCACCCTTCGCGATATTTACAAAAAATACCACCCGGAAGTATTGCGGCTGTTTCTGATCAGCAGCCAATACCGCAGTCCTATCGATTTTTCGGAAAAAAACCTTGAAGACGCGACCAAGGTAATGAGCCGGTTTTATGAAGGCCTTGCGGGAGCCAATGAAAAACTTAAAAAAATGGATATAAATTCCATTTCAGAGTTGGATGAAAAAGTCAAAGGACACCCCCTGACGAAAAGTTTCGAGGCGGCCATGAACGACGATTTGAACACCGCAGTGGTAATGGCGCACCTCAATGAGGGATTGAGGCATCTGAACTCGGCCTCCATTAATGAAGAATTTGCGATTACCGCCCAGGCCTGGATCAATTCAGCCAAAGTCCTCGGTCTATTCGCCAGCAGCCCTGAAAAATTCGAGGAAGAGTTATTCGCGATCAAAAGTAAAAACCTGAATATCGATGTTGAAAAAATTGAGAAATTAATCGCCGACCGCAATACCGCACGCAAATCCAAAAACTGGTCCGAGGCCGACCGGTGCAGGGATGAGCTGACCGCAATCGGGGTCCTTATCACCGATACCCCTCATGGAACTGAATGGAAGATCAAATAGGCGAAAAACTCCCGGATTCCTATTTAAAGCTAACCCGTGTCTTCAACCAATTCGAAGTTCGTGAAGAAGACCACACCCTTCGCATTCCTGAAAAAGTAATTCGTTGCATCTGGAACGACCAGTTGTTTTGCACTCCAAGACTTAAAACCCAAGATGGTCGAAGCCTGGAAATCATCTATCCCGGTCACTGGAGTTTTGGAAAAGGACCGGACTTCACCAACGCCACCATTAAAGTCGATGGAAAAATCTACGAAGGCGATGTGGAGTTGCATGTTTATGCCACCGACTGGGATCACCACGGTCATTCCACCAACCCGGATTTCGACAATGTGATTCTGCATGTCTACATGTGGCAAGGCAGAGGGATAAAACATTCTAAAATTAATTTAAAAAAGAACCCCGCATTTGATTTTGAGATAAAAGATTATTTGACCCAGGGGCTTCTCGACCTGAACAACCAGCTGGATTTCGAAACCTACCCGGTTCTCAATCAATGCAATGTGGGGCTTTGCCATGAACCGCTTTCCGGTTTACCTGAGGAACAACTCCTTCACCTTTTAAATACTGCAGGTGAAGCGCGGATCCTCAAAAAACAGGAACGATTCCACGATCCCATCATCGTTGACGGTTACGAACAAACCTTTTACCGCGGCGTGGCTGAAGCACTGGGATATCCCGATAATAAAAAACCGTTCCAGGTTCTTGCCGACCACCTGCCTCTTTCCACTTTAAAGGATTCGGTTCCCGAAGAATTCAAAGACGAAGAAAGGGTTCTTCACTACCAGGCCATCCTTTTAGGTGCCTCAGGCCTGATGGAAAGCCAAAGCTGGAAAGAAATTTCAGCTTTACGCAAATGGGTAAAAATTTGGGATGGTTATAAAGACTCGCTGCCGGAATCTCCGTTAACGAAAAAGCACTGGAGCTTTCGTTCCATCCGTCCGGCCAATTATCCCTACCGAAGAATTGCCGGGCTGGCCCATTTACTGGTATTCCATGAAAAGAAGGGAATGTTCGCCGATTTTGTCCACCAGGTATCTCAATTAGAAACAGAAAATGTTCCGCGAAAACAGATAGATTCTTTTTTTAAATTTTTCTGTGTGGACGCAAAAGATTACTGGTCTCAGCACTACACCCCCGGCGGTAAAAAACTCACTGCCTCCCAGCAACTGATCGGGGCCGAGCGATCCCGTGAAATCATTATAAATATTGGACTGCCTGTTGGATTTATTTTTGCCAGCGCAGGGAAGTTTCTTGAACTGGAAAAAAGACTGAGTCTAATTTTCCAGACCCGCCGGGGGTCGGGCGACAATAAGCTGATCCGGTTTATGAAACATTATATTTTTGGTGATCAGAAGGAAAGGACCCGACTGCTTGCATCTGAAAAACATATGCATGGATTGATGCAGATCTACCAGGATTTTTGCACCCAAAGCCAAAATAACTGCCTCCGCTGCCCATTTCCGGAGGTCGTGACCAATTATTTCCCCTAAAAAGCCTAAAATTAACGCATTCCCATTGCGCATTGGGTCAAATTCCCGTAAAATTTCTCTCCCCCTTGATTCTATGGATAAATCAAGATAAAGTTAAATTTCCCCTTTTTATATAAGGAATTACTTTAATATATGGATCATCTGGACGAACTTGAAAATCAAAGCATTTATATCCTTCGCGAGGCATATAAAAATTTCAAAAACCTTGCCATGCTCTGGTCCATTGGTAAGGACTCTACGATCATGCTATGGCTTGCGCGAAAAGCCTTTTTCGGGCATGTTCCCATTCCCCTGGTGCATATAGACACCACTTTTAAAATTCCGGCAATGATCGAATACCGCGATCATTATGCGAAGGAATGGAATCTGAATCTGGTGGTGGGAACAAACCAGAAAGCCCTTGATGAGGGTATGAACCATGAGAAGGGACGGATCGTTTGCTGTGAAGCCTTGAAAACCCAGGGTTTGCAATTAGTAATGGAAGAGCAGGGTTATACCGGACTCATTCTTGGCATTCGTCGAGACGAAGAAGGAACACGAGCCAAAGAACGTTATTTCTCGCCAAGGGATAAAAACTTTGAGTGGAATTTTAAAGACCAGCCGCCGGAGTTATGGGACCAATATAAAACCACATTCTCGGAAGACACCCATATTCGCATTCATCCCATCCTGCATTGGACAGAACTGAATGTATGGGAATATATTTTGCGGGAAAAAATCCCTATCATCGATCTCTATTTTGCTACCCCGGAAGGAAAACGGTATCGATCTTTAGGCTGTGCGCCTTGCACAGGGTCCATAGATTCCACCGCAAAAAATGTCGAAGAAATAGTTGAAGAATTGAAAAACGCAAAAACAGCAGAGCGCTCCGGCAGAGCACAGGACCAGGAAAACACCTATGCCATGCAGAAACTGCGAGCCCGAGGGTATATGTAAATGGGCAATAACGGAAGCGCGCCAGATCTTTCCACCCGCCTGATGCGGATGGTCATTGTAGGACATGTGGACCACGGCAAATCCACCCTGGTGGGACGGCTGCTCTCGGATACGGGGAGCCTGCCGGAAGGCAAACTCGATTTTGTAAAAAATATCTGTGACCAGCAGGGAAAAACTTTCGAGTTCGCTTTCCTGCTCGATGCCCTGCAGGAAGAACAGGAACAGGGTATCACCATTGATACTTCGCAAATCTTCTTCCATACCGCCAAAAGAAAATACGTCATCATTGACGCACCTGGCCATAAGGAATTTCTGAAAAATATGGTGACCGGTGCCGCCGATGCCGAAGCCGCACTTCTTCTCATTGACGCCAAAGAGGGTGTGCAGGAACAGTCACGACGCCATGGTTATATTCTCAAGTTATTGGGGCTCACCCAGGTTGCGGTGGTCATCAATAAAATGGACCTGGTCGGTTACGACGAAAACGTTTATACGAAAATCAAAACGGAGTATTCCAGCTTTCTGGAATCCCTTGGCGTTGAAGCAAAAGAATTTATCCCTGTCTCAGCCAAACTGGGAACGAATATAGCCGAACTCAAAGACGAAATGCCCTGGTACAAAGGCCCGACGGTGTTGAACATGCTCGACCAGTTCGAGAAAAAACCCCGACCCGACCATCTCCCTTTCCGCTTTCCCGTGCAGGATGTCTACAAGTTTGACGAACGCAGAATCATTGCAGGAAGAGTGGAATCCGGCAAACTCAAGGTTGGAGATCGCGTTATCTTCTCCCCTTCGAACAAGCAGGCCGTAGTTAAAACCATCGAAGCCTGGAGCGTACCCGAACAACCGACGTTCGCGACCTCTTCGGAGTCCATCGGATTTACCCTGGATGAACAGATTTTTGTCGAGCGGGGTGATGTCTGCACCTTGATGGATGAGCTGCCCATTGTATCCACCACTTTTGATGCAAACGTATTCTGGATGGGACAGAGAAACCTGGAAAAGGGAAGAAAGTTTACGATCAAACTAAACACCCAGGAAGTGGAATGTGAAGTTCATGAATTTAAAAAGGCCATCGATGCCTCGACCCTGGAAACACTCACCAATCAGGATTACATTGCAAAAAATGATGTCGCGGAACTGACATTAAAAACAAGGTCGCCCGTGGCTTTCGATCTCTTTGGATCGATCGCAACCACCGGACGATTTGTTCTGGTCGATGAATACGATGTATGCGGAGGTGGAATCATCACCACATATACACCTACTACGCACGAAGACAAACTAAGGGATGAAGTCCGCACCCGTGACTTTAACTGGATCAAAAGTGATATCAAGCCTGAAGAGCGTGCGTACCGGAATGGACATCGTGCCGCATTGATCTTGATCACCGGTGACCCGGGATCAGGAAAAGGTCCGCTTGCAAGAAAACTGGAGCATAGCCTCTTCCAAAATAATTTCCAGAGCTATCTCTTAGATAGAAGAAATGTAAACCTGGGTGTCTCTGCAGATTTGAGAAGTTCCGAAGAAGAATCTGCCAGAAGGTTGGGAGAGGTGGCAAAACTGTTTCTCGATGCGGGGCATGTGGTCATTTCCACCTCCAACGCGTTTCACAGGGAAGACCAGGAAGACTTGAAACTCCTGGCGAATCCATACCAGGTAATAGAAGTGCAAGTCAGCTCGAAACCGGCAGGTGAACCCGATATTCTGCTTTCTTTGGATGAAGCTCAAAATGCAGCAGAAGCCTCGTCCAAAATTCAGAACTTTCTAAAGGAAAAGAAGATTCTGATGGGACATAACTACTCCATTTAAGAGAATCGGGTTATCCCCAACAGAAAGAGGAAAAGAGCTGCCCCCACGGCGAATGGAAGAAGATCCTGATGGGGCATAACTATTCTATCTGCTTGTTCTTAAAGGGTTAGTGGCAGGAAAGAGATAAGGATTGACATTGCCGCGTTATTGGGGCATTAATAACGCTTTCATTTGATAATCAAAGAAGGGTTAACATGCCAAAGATAAAAGTCATCAATACCGAAACCGAAGAAACCTGGGAGTTTAAGGCAGGTTATGGTGCCAATTTAAGGCAGGCCGCCCTTTATAACGATGCCGAAGTGTACAAAGGCCTCAACAAATTCCTCAATTGCCGGGGCAGCGGGTTGTGCGCTAAATGCGTGGTGGAAGTGGAACCCATGGAAAACGTGAACGGGCGAACCTTCTTCGAAAAAATCCATCGTCTCGAAGACCATCAAAAGCTCGGCTGTCGAATCAAAGTCTACGGCGATATCACCGTTAAAGCCGCGATTGCGGACTAGCACCTTTTCTCCTGTCTTATTTTTTGACCCCCCTGATCATGTGCGTTTTAACCCCTCTGACTGCGGCGGTTCTCCGCTAAATCTGTATCACAATCAATAGAGGCAGCAGGGTAAGCCCGACGGTGGCGATCAGGGCGTGTGTCAAAACATCCCACCTTTTACTGAAAGGAACCAGGCCGACAATATAGGCAACCACGGCATAATCCATCCACGTGTTTTCATGGTGGGTCTGGTTCATGACCAGGAAATAGATCATGCAAAACGCAATGGTATAAAAAAGGTATTTATGGGCTTTCAGGGTCTGGACCGTTTTATTTTGAAAACCAATATACATGCCTAAAAATATATTGATCAGATAAAACCCCATTGCCGCCAAAATCCAGACGAGAGAGGGAGAAGATAAAATTTTTGGGAAAATTCCCATAGGGCATCGGTCTTTTCATTAAAAGCAAAATCAGGCCAAAAGATTATAGCCTCCATTCCATGCTTTCTCAAAGGTCTCCTTGACAAGAGAATATTGTAGGTTTAAGGTTGGTATGTATAAGAGGTTTAAAATATTTCGATTTTTATGAAACCGAAAGGGGGATTTTGTGAGTGATTCCGACGGTGCTGAAGGAAGTTTTGAAAAGTTATCCAAAGCGATTACCGAGGCGGTGATGACATCGTCCAAGGTAAAAAAGATCGTTGCGGAAATTCAGAAGAATGAAGAAATCTGTCCGAAAAGTTTTATGGTTCTGGTTCTTAAAATGGAAGTATTGACCGATTCTCTTGAGCTGGAAGTGGAAGAGGAACTCACCGAAGAACGTCCCGCACCCAAGAAACGCGCTGGCAAAAAATCCCCAAAGAAAGCGCAGTTCATTGATGGGAAACAACTCACAAAAAAGGAAATTGAGTTCCAGGAATATTCCAGTAAAAAGTTCAATACTGAAGAATGGCTTAAGAAAAACGGGCTCATTTTATAAGCCCTTCCTACTGGCAGCTGGCTTTTTCTCCTGGTTTCTGTATTCCGGCTTTTCCAAGCCATTCGATTTTGGGTCGGCTCGAAAGCTTATGGTTGAAAACCAGTTAATGCTTCGCGACATTAATAACGCGGAAGTATTAAATGCCCTTTTAAAGGTTCCCCGCCACTTATTTGTCACACCTGAATACCAACACCTCGCCTATTCTGATTCGGCTCTCCCTATTACGCACAACCAAACCATTTCGCAACCCTATATTGTTGCGTTGATGACTCAAAGCGCGGAACTTGAAAAAAACCACAGGGTTCTTGAAATTGGCACAGGCTCCGGGTATCAGGCCGCTGTCCTGGCGGAAATAGTGGATGAAGTCTACACGATTGAAATAATTGAACCCCTTTCTAAAAAAGCCACACACCTTTTAAAAAAATTAGGCTATAAAAACATCTCTGCAAAATCAGGTGATGGTTACCAGGGATGGAAAGAACACGCTCCCTTTGATGCAATACTGATCACCGCTGCCACTCCGGAGATTCCCGCACCTTTGATTGAACAGTTAAAAGTCGGCGGGAAAATGGTTTTGCCTTTTGCTGAATCTTCTTTTTCACAAAACCTGATTGTTTTGACCAAAAAGAAAAACGGGAAAATGGATAAAAAATTTATTACGGGAGTGAGGTTTGTACCCATGACGGGTGAGGTTCGAAAATGAATGTGAAAAACAATCGTGTACCTGCAGTGGCTGGAAAGTTTTATCCTGCAAACAGGAATGAACTGAAAAAAAATATCGCGACCCATTTGTTTTCTCCTTTACCGCAAAAACAAAAAGCCATCGGCATCGTATCCCCGCACGCGGGATTCATGTACTCAGGGGATGTCGCGGGCGCTGTTTATTCCCGAATAGAAATTCCGGAAACGGTCGTTTTAATTGGCCCCAACCATACCGGATACGGAGAAAACATTTCCATTATGACGAGCGGAACCTGGTCAATGCCTATGGGGGAGGTATCAGTCGATGAAACCCTGGCCACCATTATTTGCGAAGAAACTCCCATAGCCAAACCGGACACCCTCGCACATCAATTCGAGCATTCTCTGGAAACCCAATTGCCTTTCCTTCAATATTTTAAGAAGAATTTTCGTATCGCTCCCATCTGCCTGAAAAAAACAGATTTCGCCACCTGCAAAAAATTAAGTGAGGGAATGGTTAAGGCCATCAAACGTTTTGGCGAACCTGTTTTAATCATAGCCAGCTCAGACATGACGCATTTTGAAACCCACAGGGAAGCAAAAGAAAAGGATAAAAAAGCCATCTCCAAAATCGAAAACCGGGATGCTTTTGGACTTCACGAAACAGTACGTAAAGAACAAATTTCCATGTGCGGAGTCAATCCCGTCACGGTAATGCTGCTATGTTCGGAAAAGTTAGGGGCCAGACAAACGGAACTGGTGAGGTATATGACTTCCGGAGAAGTGAATGGGGATAAAAATCGTGTGGTGGGATATGCCGGGGTAATCGTATCCTGAGTTTAGAATTTACATTGCATCAACTCGATTTCATATTTGTCCGGATCTTCCGTAAAGATAAACCGGGTTCCGTTTGAAGATTCAACAGGACCCTCGGTGATGGGAACGCCTGCCACTTTAAGTTTTTCCATGCAGGCTTCCAGATCATCCACCTCAAATGCAAGGTGAACCAGGTCTTCGGGAACATGGACATTCCCGGAATCCGTGAAAGAACATAGTTCCAATTCACAGTCCATACCAGGAAACTTCAGAAAAACCAGTTTGGAACCCCGGGGTGAGGTTTTCTGTTCCACCACTTCCATTCCCAGAATATCCCGGTAAAAGGAAATCGATTTACCCATATCAGAAACCCGGAACCGGGTGTGTAAATATTTTTTAATCATGGTTCGTAATCAAACTGAACGACGGGTTGATATTTGTCCATTTGTTTTTTGATGATCGCGACCAGTTCCTTCAACCTTTCTTCACTGACCGCTTCCAGCCGAAGAACAAGGACAGGTTGCGTATTTGAAGCCCTGATCAAGGCCCATCCGTCATCAAAATTGACCCGGACTCCATCAATATCGATCACCTCATATTGTTCTCGGAAAATTTCTGTTAATTCACGGACAATTTCAAACTTTTTGTCATCGGGGCAGTCAATTCTAATTTCAGGGGTATAAGCTGTTTCGGGAAGATCGGTCAGCATTTCAGATACCTTCTTGTCAGATTGCGCGACAATTTGCAAAACCCGGCAGGCCGCGAAAATGGCATCATCGAAACCGTAATAATTGTCCGCGAAACAGATGTGTCCGCTCATTTCTCCGGCAAGCAAGGCTGACGTTTCCTGCATTTTCTTTTTTATCAGAGAATGTCCCGCGGCCGCCATAACAGGGACACCGCCGTGTTTTTCAATATCCTTGTAAAGGTTTTGGGAGCACTTTACTTCCCCCACAATGGTCGCTCCCGGGTTTCGCGAAAGAATATCGCGTGCGAAAAGGGTGAGCAACTGGTCGCCCCACAAAATGTTTCCCTTTTCATCCACCACCCCTATTCTGTCTGCATCACCATCAAATCCAATACCCAGTTCTGCTTTTTCCGAACGGACTCTTTCAATCAAGTCGGCGAGGTTTTCCGCAACGGTCGGGTCGGGATGGTGATTGGGAAATGTACCATCCGGCTCACTGAACTGTTCAATGGGAGTTTGTCCCAACTTCCTTAATAAATCCGGGCCAACGATTCCGAAACAACCATTGCCCCCATCCACCACCATCTTTATTTTCCTCGGAAGTTTTATAATGGAACATATTTTTTCCATATAATCCGGCAACACAGACTGTTGCCGGGTGCTGCCTGCTCCCGTTTCGAAGTCATTCGCCTCGATCAGCGCTTTCAACTCCTGCACTTTTTTTCCATATAAACTATGAGTTCCCTGGCTGATCTTGAACCCGTTGAACTCTGGCGGGTTGTGGCTGCCCGTGATCATGACGCCGCCATCGGCATTGAAATGGTGAAGGGCAAAATACGTTACCGGTGTGGGGACCATTCCGATATCAATTACATCGCAACCGGTGGAATTCAATGCTTGAGAAAGAATGTCCCTGAATTCGATCGAACTGGATCGCACATCCCTGCCCAGGATCAGGGTCCTACCCCCCCCACGCCTGATATAAGTGCCAACCGCTTTGCCTATACTTGTTACCGATTCGGGAGTGAGGTCTTTCCCCACGATACCCCGGATATCATATTCTCGAAAAATTTGGGGATTGATAGTTGATGTCATGGGATCCGTTTAAATTTGTTAATAATTTAAAAAGAAAGTCTTTTGTTTTCAGTTCATGTTTCAGGAAGCCGGGTTTTCTTCAAAGGTATTCTCGGTGCCTTCATTTTTTTCGGGTTTTTTTATCAATGTGCTGGTCACCTCAAAAGTTTTTCCATCCCGAAACACGGTTAAGTTTATAACCTGACCCGGCACCAGGGCCAATAGTTTCCTGCGAAATACAACAAAATTGTCGATGGGTTCATGGTTGAATTCGACAAGAATATCCTTCGGTTTGAGCCCTGAATCTTCTGCAGGGCTTCCCTTCCCTACCTCTTTTATAATCAGCCCTCCTGGTCCTGAAAAACCAAGATCCGCCGCTTGTCCGTTGGAAACCGGAACGGCACTGGCCCCCAGCCACCCGCGCTCTGCTTCCCCGACAACCAGCATCCCCATGACCTCTTTCACCGTATTTATGGGAATCGCAAATCCAATCAATTGAGCCTGCTGGATAATGGCCGTATTGATTCCAACCACCTCGCCATGGAGGTTTATCAGGGGACCTCCACTACTCCCAGGGTTTATTGCCGAATCCGTTTGCAGGAAATTTACAAATCGATCTTTGGGATGTGGGGAAATTCTCTCTTTTGCGCTGATCAGTCCAGATGTCACCGAGTGCTGGAACCCTAACGGATTCCCCATTGCCAGAACCACTTCTCCCATATGAAGAGAATCAGAATCACCAAACGGGAGAACGGTAGGAATAAAATCAGGATCGATTTTTATCAGCGCCGTATCCGATAAGCGATCAATGCCTATTATTCGCGCAGGATATTCTTTTTGTTCTTCAGAAAGAACCACGCGAATATCCAGGGCATTGGAAATCACATGAGCGTTGGTCAGAATATATCCTTGTTGATTGATTATAAATCCCGACCCCAGGCTCAGCCCTTCGGTATTAAAAGGAACCGGAACCTGAAAAGGAACAAAATCTAAAATACTGGAAACAATGGGAATGTTAAACGGCAGCAACCTGTTTGGATCGATCCCGATTTTCGCATCCTTCTCTTCCAGCCGTACGGTATAAATATTGACCACAGCGGGTTTGACAGATTCAGAAATGCGGGCAAAGGTCTGGTTATCTATAATAACAGGCTCTCTTTTTGCGCTGTCTTCAACATCGTCCAATCGCGTCCAAAAATTTTTCAGGTCGATATCTTCAATCGAAATATCCTGAAAACGCTTGTCGAAAATAGGCGCATCTTTATCAACCAGCACTTTGTCCACCTGGGTTGATGACTGAGAAACGGTACAAGCCTGGGTTGTCAGGCACAATATCCCCAAAAAAAAGATAGTGTTGAGTCTAAAGAAACATTTAGAAAAAATAAGGGAGGACAACATTAGAAGGGGTTTCGGGTTAAACCGCCATCAATTGTGAAATTCGTGGCAGTGATCCATGCAGACTTTTCGGAAGCAAGGAATAAAACGAGTCCGGTCAGATCTTCCGGCACTCCCATTCGTTTTAAGGGGATATTTTTACCGGTCTGTTCCATAATATTTTTTTTAGCCTGTTCAAAGGAGATTTCGTTTTCCTGGGCTTTCGCTTCTTCCTCCCATGACCGGCTCCATACCGGACCCGGGGAAACGGAGTTTACGCAGATGTCGTCCAGAGTTTGCGCGAGGGAAACCGTCAGGTTAGACAGCCCTGCTTTCATCGCACTGTAATGCGGAAATATCTCTTGCGGGTGAGATGCCGCGATCGATGATATGTTAATAATCCTGGCACATGAAGATTCGCGCAAAAAAGGAATACTCAACCGGCACAATCGAACCGCGGACATCAGGTTCAACTGGAAGGAATTTTCCCAGTCTTCGTCGGAAACTTCAAAGAAGTTCCCCAGCTTCAAAACAGCACCGACATTGTTGACCAGAACATCTATCCCGCCGAAAGATTCCCGCACCTTGTCAAAAAATGCCTGAATCCCCTCGGCTTTGGAAAGATCTGCGGAAAAAAACAGATGACCGGAACCTTCAATCTCTTTCCCAAGAGATTCCAGTCCCTCTGAACCACGCGAACAACCTGCCACCAGTGCCCCTTCTTTTCCAAAAGCCAGAGCGATGGCCCTGCCAATGCCATCTGCCGCACCGGTCACGATAACTTTTCGGTTTTTCAAAGAGGACAATTTAAGAGTTCAACCATTAATATAGTGGAACAGAAGAGTCGATCTTTTCTGACCATTCATTGATGCCGCCGCGCATGCTTTTCAGGTTATTAAATCCCATCTCCTGGAGCGCCTTGAGGGCCTTCATAGAGCGCACCCCTGCTTTACAATGCAAAACAATCTGTTCGTCTTGCTTCAAACCGTTGAGTTTGGAAGGATCTTTTGCTTCTATGTCTCCAAGCGGGATTAGAATAGCGCCCCCGATTTTACAAATATCGTACTCGGAGGGTTCACGCACATCGACCAGCCTGAATGCCTGTTTGTTGTCGATCATCTGCTTGACCTGCTCGACACCGATTTCCATTTCATCGTCTTCTGGAGATTCTTCAACCGGAAGAATGCCGCAGAACTCCTCATAGTCGATCAATTCTTTAATCGTCGGGTTGTCACCGCAAATAGGACAAGCTCTGTCTTTTTTGAGTTTCATTTCCCTGAACTTCATGGACAAGGCATCAAACAACAGCAGACGGCCTACCAGGGTTTCCCCTTTACCAAGAATCATTTTGACCGCTTCATTCGCCTGAATGAGCCCTACTATTCCCGGAAGGATTCCAATAACACCCCCTTCGGCGCAACTTGGGACCAGCCCGGGTGGAGGCGGTTCGGGATACAGACACCGGTAACAGGGCCCGACTCGCGAATCGAATACGGAAGCCTGGCCCTCGAACCTCAGAATACATCCGTAAATATAGGGTTTGTTCAACAGCACACAGGCGTCACTCGCAAGATAACGAGTGGGAAAATTATCGGTGCCATCAATGATGATGTCGTAGTCCTTAAAAATGTCCATCACATTTTCAGAGGACAATCTCACATTGTAGGTCTTCACATCAATGCTGGAGTTCAGGTCTGCAATCCGCTCTTTTGCGGAATCCACCTTGAGCTTTCCAACCGTTGATTCGCCGTGAGCCACCTGCCTTTGCAGGTTGCTGAAATCCACTACATCGAAATCAATCAATCCCAGAGTTCCAACTCCTGCCGCGGCCAGGTAAAGTGCCAGGGGAGAACCCAGACCCCCGGTACCGATCAAAAGAACTTTTGCGTTACAAATTTTTTCCTGCCCCTCAACACCCACTTCGGGAAGCAATAAATGCCGACTGTAGCGGTTGATTTGATCTGTCGTCAAAGCCATAACTGAATTTCCTGTGAAATACGATTTGTTTTTATCTATATTGATAAGATTCTATCTTAACAAAAAAGATTCATCTTCACCATAGACAGAGCCCGGGTCAGGAACAGGCCTTGAAAGCCGATTCAAAGCCGGCTATGGAACCCTCTATAACGGAATCAGGAAGACAATAGGAAATACGAAAATACCCCGGACAGCCGAATCCGCGACCCGGCACAACCAACACCTTTTTCTCCGCCAGTTTTTTCACGAACTCAACTTCATCATCAATGGGCGATCTTGGGAAGAAATAAAACGCTCCCTGGGGTTTCACCACGTCGTATCCGATCCGGGTCAATTCCTTATATAAAAAATCCCGTTTTTTCCGGTATTGCTCAACATCCACCGTGACTCCCTGCACATTTTTTACCACCCGTTGAATCAAGGCGGGGGCATTCACAAATCCCAACACCCGGTTGGAAAAGATCAACCCCGCCATCAGGTTTTCCGCATCTTTACATTTGGGATGGACTGCCGCAAACCCGATTCTTTCACCGGGCAGGGCAATGTCTTTCGAGTGGGAGGTAATGTAAATACTGTTCTCGTAAAGCTCAAGGATGTTCACCACCTCCACCCCATCAAAGGCAATTTTTTTATAGGGGTCATCCGAGATCAAATAAACGGGTTTTTTGGATTTCTCGGAATGTTCCCGCAATATTTCTGCTAATTTTTCCAGTTCCTCCCGGGAATAAACCACTCCAGTAGGGTTGTTTGGAGAGTTGATGATTACCGCTTTGGTTTTTTCATTCAGCGCATTTTTTAAATTTTCGAAATTGAGAGAAAAGTCATCATTCGTTTTTACAGGTACCGCTTTGCCTCCATGGTTGTCGGCATAAAAAAGGTATTCAACAAAATAGGGAGCGAAAATGACAACTTCATCACCGCTATCCAGCAGGGTTTTCAGGGTGATGTTCAATCCCCCCGCCGCGCCGCAAACCATGACCAGGTCATCTGCGGCAAGGGTTGTATTGCTTTCCTCAGAAAGTGTTTTTGCAATGGCTTCGCGCACATCCTGAAATCCGGCGTTTGGCATATAACGGTGCATTCCCGGAGATTTATCTCTGGCTGCTTCCATCAGTGCATTCTGGACCTCTTCAGGCGGTTCAATGACCGGATTTCCCAGAGAAAGGTCAAAAATATTTTCTTCACCGAATTCCTTTTTCAACCGAATTCCTTCTTCAAACATCTTCCGGATCCAGGAAGATTTTTCCATAAATCCGCTCACTTTTTCTGAAATAGCCATTCCTTTACACCTGAATTCGTGGATCAACGCCCGATTTTTAAAATAAACTTCACACCCTTATCACAATCTGCGGTAAGGTTCAACGGCATGCTTACTTAATATTAATGAGGCCTTCTCCATGTCGATTATCCAGTTCATAGATGTTTACAAATCCTATCAAAATGGAGCCACCCCTGTTACGGCATTGCAGGGAGTGAACCTGAGTTTTGAAGCGGGAGATTTTGTCACCATTATGGGTCCCAGCGGTGGCGGAAAAACCACCCTGCTTAATTTGCTCGCCGGACTGGACCTGCCTGATCGGGGACAGATAATTTTGCAGGGGAGGAAGATATCCGATCTGTCAGACCACGATTTGACATTATTACGAAGAAAAGAAATCGGGTTCGTTTTTCAGTTTTTTAACCTGATGCCAACCCTGACGGTTCAAGAAAATGTAGAACTTCCGCTTCTCCTGGCCCATTCATCAAAAACCCAAGGCAGTCGGGTGCAAACCCTTCTGGAGTATGTTGGACTCTGGAGCCGGGCACAATCTTTTCCGGCAGAGCTGTCAGGGGGAGAAATGCAACGCGTTGCCATCGCCCGGGCACTGGTCCATCAACCTGTCATTCTGCTTGCCGATGAACCCACGGGGAATCTGGATTCGGAAAACGGGCAAAAGATAATTGAACTGATGGAACGCGCAGCAGCGGATTTCAACACCACGGTCATACTCGTTACGCATAATCCAAAAATAGCAGAATGCGGTAACAAGCATTATGAAATCCGCGATGGAAAATTAAACGGTATTGCATTGTGAGCTTTCTATATTACTTCAAAGATCTGTTTACGGCCCTCATTCTGCGCCCTTTAATTCGAGATCCCTTTCGTACGGTCATTACAATTATCGGCGTTGCGGTTGGAGTCGCGGTCTTCTTAAGCATCCGACTGGCAAACCAGCAAACGATGATGTCCTTCACCGAAAGTGTCGACCTGGTCCTCGGTCGTGCGGATGCGGTCATCCGTGCTGAAGGCATGGAGTTTGATGAAAGTCATTTTGAAAAACTCCATGCCCTGCGGAACGAGATCAAAGCCTATCCCGTAATCGAAGGCTATGGGCTGGAATCTACCAGTGGTGAAGTGGTGGAGATCATCGGTACGGACCTGTTGCAGGACAGCGGTATCCGTGATTTTTCCCTCAAAACAAGAGAAAAAGATTTGAAGGGCTTACTGCCTCTCATCATGGACCCCGCCGGGGTCATTCTGCCTGAAAAGTTCATCCCCGATGTCCAGTTCGATGTCGGCAGCACCCTGAAGTTTCTTATCAAGGGAAAAGAAAAAACACTCAAGGTGAACGCCGTTCTGGAAAATAAAGGAATAGGAAAAGCTCTCAATGGAAATTTTGCTTTGATGGATATCGCTGCAGCCCAGAACGTGTTCGAAAAGTTTGGCCGACTGGACCGGATCGATATTCAATTCCTGAAAAAAACGAAGTTCGAGGTTATGAAAGAAAAGATTTCCTCCCTGTTGCCCGATCACCTGCAAGTGGAAAGGCCGCAACGTAAAAACAAGCAAGTGGAAAAAATGCTGCAGGCATTTCAATACAACCTGACGGCTTTGAGTTTCGTTGCTCTGCTGGTGGCTCTTTACCTCATCTATAATATGATCGCGCTTTCCGTCGTTCGGCGGCGGATTGAAATTGGAACCTTGCGGGCCCTTGGAGCCACCCCCACATTAGTCGCACTGATATTTTTTCTTGAAGCCGGTGTCATTGGAGCCATTGGCTCCATCCTGGGAATTGAGTTGGGGTATTATTTTGCGCAGTTTTCCCTGGACGCTATTTCAATCACCGTAAACAACCTGTACGCGCCCAGCTATGTCCACGAAATAGATTTCCATTGGGAAGAAATGGGACCCTATTTTCTGCTGGGGTTGATACTGTCATTAATATCCGCCCTCATACCCGCCTGGGACGCCGCAACAACCCCTCCCACATCGGTAATGCGACGCGGAGCCTATGACCTTAAACTTTTTCGGGGCAGCCGACAGTTAAATTTTTCTGCTGGACTCGTCTTTTTACTTGCCGGGTTCTGCTCGCAACTGCCGCCGGTCAACCGATTCCCCTATTTCGGATTCTTTTCTGTCTTCCTGATTATTCTCGGCCTGTCCATGCTGTCCCCTGCTGCCTTGTTATGGACACGCGACCGTTTTCACCATTTTTTTAAAAATGTGTTCGGGGGGGAAGGGTTGCTGGCCTGCATGAATCTCTCCCAAAACGTAGGCAGAAATGCCCTGGCTGTTTCTTCTCTGGCCATCGCGTTCATGATGGTCATCAGCATGTGCATCATGGTTCACAGCTTCCGGCAAACCGTTGTCGTGTGGATTGACCAGACTTTGAAAGCCGATTTATTTGTCCGGGTTGCCGGGGGACGGGATATCGACTACCAGCACACTTTACCTTCAGACAAGATTGAAAAACTCAAACAGGTTTCGGGAATAGCCGCCATTGACCAGTTTCGAGCCATGGATATTTCCTACAACAACCTCCCGGTTGTACTTGCTACGGGTGATTTTTCCGTATTGTCCAAATTCGGGAACCTGGTCATAAAAGCCGGCACCCCGGCAGGGGAATTGGCACAGAACATGGTCAACCAGGACAGAGCGATTGTATCGGAAGCCTTTTCTTTAAAACATAAGGTCCGTGTTGGCGACACCCTGAACCTGAAAACTCCTAATGGTCCTGTGAACCTGGAAATCGCTTCGGTTTATTTTGATTATTCCCGTGAAAGGGGATACATCATTCTGGACCGAACCACTTTTTTAAAATATTACCAGGAAAGCCCCATCAACAGTTTTGTGATTTACCTCAATGACAAAACCAGGTTGAGCCAGGTTCGCAAAGAAATCCTGACAAACCTCAACGAACACCGGCTGATCATCCGTTCAAATTCAGAACTCAAAGGACAGGTTCTGGAAGTGTTCGACAAAACCTTTGCCATTACCTACTCGCTCGAAATAATAGCCATCCTGGTCGCCATCCTCGGATTGTTCAATACCCTGGTTTCTCTCATCCTGGAAAGAAAAAGAGAAATAGGAATTCTAAGGTTCATCGGTTCGTTCACCAGCCAGGTCAAACGCATGGTACTAATAGAAGCGGGAATTTTAGGAATGATCGGTTCGGCAATGGGTTTGACGGCAGGGATCGTCGTTTCTTATATTTTGATATTTGTCATCAACAAGCAGTCATTCGGCTGGACCATCCAGATTCACTTCCCCTATTTCTTCCTTTTTCTTTTAGTCGCGTTTTCCTGGGGAATTTCTGTCCTGGCCGGACTTTACCCCGCCCGCCTCGCCCAGCGATTGAATCCTAAAGAAGCGGTTCGGGTTGAGTAGAGTTATAAACCTCTTATATCCAGCAATCTCAGTTCCAGCTTTTCCCTTCCATTCCAGGAATTCAGGTGAAGTTCATAACTTATGTCATAAACTTCGCGGGTGGTGTCCAGGGATTGAAAAATTTCAGCAAAGTTAAATGCCACGACTTCAATTTGCCCATCCCCCTGAATCGCTTTAAAGCGCACATGATTTTTTTCTTTGCCAATAAATTTCAATTCCTTGACTTTTATTTTATTGGATTGAAAAGACGGCATGGGGTTTTCAGCACCAAACGGTTCCAACAAGGAAATATTTCTATATAATTCAAAATCAACCTGGGAAAGCTCAAGGGTCGTGTCTATCCGGACTTCGGGAATCAAGTCTTCCTCTTTTAAATATTGGTGCCCGACCTTGTTTATAGCATCACGGAAGAGATCAATATTATTATCTTCTATTGTCAATCCCGCCGCATAGGCATGTCCCCCGAATTGAGCCAGGTATTTTGTACAATTTGTGAAGGCTTTAAACAGGTTGAATTTGGGTATGCTTCTTCCAGACCCTTTCCCCACCCCTTCCTCCAGTGCAATCAAAACAGTCGGGCGATGATACTTTTCCACCATTTTTGAAGCGGCGATCCCGATGACTCCGGGATGAAAAATTTCCGAGGCCAGCACGATCACCCTTATATTTTCCCGGTCTCTTTCGTTCAGCAATAAAGACTCTGCCTCCTGAAAAGTCTCTGCCTGGATTTCTTTTCTTTCCCTGTTGGTTTTTTCCAGTTCATTTGCCAGAGCTTTTGCCGCAGGAAGGTCGGTGGCGGTTAACAAATGCAATCCGTTATCTGCTTTTCCCAACCGGCCTGCGGCATTGAGCCTTGGACCGAGGCCGAAGCCGACCGATCGCGCATCCACGTTTCCCACAATTCCGGCGACTTCTTTCAGCGCAACCAGTCCCGGTTTTGCGGAAGTAGACAAAACATCCAACCCGTGCCGGGTCAGGATATGGTTTTCCCCTGTCAAGGGGGCCACGTCCGCAATGGTTCCCAATGCGAACAAATCCAGATGGCGTTTCAAATTTGGCAAATCTTCCTTTTTCATTCCAGCGGAATGCAATCTATTGCGAATCCCAATGGCCAGTTTAAAGGCAAGGCCGACACCGCTTAAAAAACGGAAGGGATAATTGCATTCATCACGGTGGGGATTCAAAACCGCGACGGCATTCGGCAATCCTTCCTCTCCCACCTGGTGATGATCGGTGACGATCACATCCAACCCCAATTCATTCGCCAAAGCCACTTCTTTAACTCCCGTGATTCCACAGTCGGCAGTGATCATCAAGGTGGAGCCCTGCTCCCTTATTTTTCGGATCGCGTCTTCATTCAGACCATACCCTTCTGCTTGGCGTTCGGGGAGATACGCTGAAACCGGAATATTCAAATCGCGGAAAAAATGGGTCAGAAAAGCAGCGGATGTCACTCCATCCACGTCGTAATCACAGAATACGGTAATGGATTCCTCATTTTCGATGGCGCGAACCACTCTCTCAACCGCCCGGTCCATTCCCGCCATGAGAAAAGGGTCGTGCAACAGGGAGAAATCGGCATTGAGAAAAGTCTGCCCTTCTTCAGTAGTTGCAACGCCCCTGTTTATCAACAGCACGGCGAGTGTATAGGGAATATCGAGTTCTTTAGCCAAAGCCAATGTTTTTTCCGGTGGCACTTCGGCAAGGCACCATTTTTTTTTCAAAAATGACAGCATGAATTATTCAACGGTTAATATGTTCTGAAACGCCTTTGAAGGTACTGCGGTGAATTGGGCAAGGTCCGTGTTCCTGGATCAGAGTCCGGTGTAACTTTGTACCATACCCTTTATGACGATCAAATTGATATTGGGGATAAAGTTTATGATAGTCCTCCATTATTCGGTCCCTTGTCACTTTCGCAAGAACAGATGCGGCAGCGATGGACAAACTTTTTGAGTCGCCCTTTATGATCGCCCATTGGTCCAGAGAGGATTCGATTTTCTGATTCCCGTCAATGAGCAAAAGGTCCGGCACGGGATTTAATTGATCCACAGCCTGTTTCATCGCCAGTCGTGCGGCCTGCAAAATATTGATTTCATCAATCACTTCCGGGTCTACAACAGACATTCCGTAAGCGATGGCCTTTTCCTGGATTTTTGGGAACAATGCTTCACGTTTTTTGGCGGACAGTTTTTTTGAGTCATCGAGCCCCGCGATATCAATGCTCGAAGAGAAAATCACCGCAGCGGCAACCACGGGGCCTGCAAGGGGGCCTCGGCCCGCCTCGTCCACCCCCGCAATATTGCTGAATTCCCTCTCCCGGGCTTTTGTCTCAAATTCAAGCAGGTTCATGGCCGAAGCATAAAGTATCCCCGGCCAACACGCAACCTATCCCAAAAAGGGTGGGTTGAATTACCGTTATTGGAATTTTATAATTAAGGCATGCGAAAACGTTTTCTTTTTATATTTTTATCCGCACTTCTTATTACCGCTTGCGCAACCACCCCGGTCTCCAATCGATCCGCCCTGATACTTATTCCCAAATCGCAGGAAGTTGCGTTGGGAAAACAATCGTACAACCAAATTTTAGAAAAAGAAAAAGAGTCAGAAGACGAGGAATTGAACCGGATTGTTCAAAGAGTCGCGAAACGAATCACCGCAGTCAGTGACATGCCGAAACTGGATTGGGAAGTCAAACTCATCGAATCAGACCAAAAGAATGCTTTCGCTCTGCCGGGGGGTAAAATTGCCATCTATACCGGCATTCTTGAAGTCGCAAAAAACGAAGCAGGACTTGCCACGGTAATGAGCCATGAAATTGCCCATGTCATCGCCCGCCATGGAGCGCAAAGGATGACGCAACAAATGCTATTGCAAGGTGCGATGCTGAGTGCCGGTTTAAGCATGGATAACAGTAAACATAGAAATTTGATCCTTTCCGCCCTGGGGGTGGGGGTCCTTTACGGATTCTCCCTTCCCTTCAGCCGATCACACGAAAGTGAAGCGGACCAGATCGGGCTGATCTATATGGCGAAGGCGGGGTATGATCCCCATGAGGCGTTGAACTTCTGGCAGAGATTCAGCAAAATAAAAGGAGACAATGGTCCCCCGGAATGGGCCTCGACCCACCCGGCGGATGCAACCCGTATGCAGGGTCTCAGGGGTTATCTTTCCCGGGCAAAATACAGTTACCAGAATTTAAATGTCAAATATGGGCTTGGGGAGACTTTCAACCTGGATGACATCAAAAAACAGGATGAAGCAAAAAAAACTCCCGACAGGCCTGAGCCTGTACCGGGAGTTTCCGTGGAAACATTGGGTCCCTGACAGGGGAAGCAGATTATCAATACTCGAAAAACCTTGAATTATGAAACACCGGCTTATAGATTTAATGCCTGTGTTACAGCGATCGGTTGAACTCGCAACCCAAAGCGGACATTAAAGCTCGTATAAATAACAAATTATAATCAAGTAGCGATTTGAAAATTTTTTGTAAGTGGTGTTAGACAAATCAAATGTTCAAAACCAAAAAGCTAATATGCCCAAATTGCAGGGTGAACCCATTTGAAACTATAATTCTTCAGAGGAGTGGTCACGTCACACCTTATAAATCAGAGCATTACAGACTCTCATGAATTAAAACAAAAAAGCCGAACCAGAATTAGTGTTTCAAAGGAATGTACAATTTTTAATAACTACTCAATACTTGATTGAAAAAGGTGACCATTAAGATTTTTTGCTTCACCTTAAATCGGGCAATTTCACGAGCATTGCATTGATTATGAAAAACAAACCATGATTCTAGAATCTAAATTTCATATTTCACTTGCAGGTTCGGCATCGGTTTTATCTGTCAGCGATAATATTGATGAGTTAATCGGTTTTAAGAAAGATGACTTCCTTAAGGGCAAAATATCTTTAGAAAGCCGAATTCATCCCCATGACAGGGACATATCAGATGAACTATTTTCTAATGAAATCAAACAGGCATCTGGTTCCTACAACTTTCGATTAAGGCACGCTGATGGTCAAATCTGTTGCATAAGGGGTGAGTACAACAAATGGACTGACAAAGGAAGCAAGAACATAATACTTGAATTACGATTGCAAGATTCCAAAAGTTTATGGAAACAGGAAAGTGATCAAGAAATACTGCCCAATTTCAAATCCATGATGGAAAACACAAATGATTACATTTATTTCAAGGATCGAAACCACGTATTCACGGGAGCAAGTCAGACCTTAGTTTCTCTTACCGAACCATCAACGCACTGGACGGATCTGCTTGGTAAAACGGATTATGATGTGTTTCCTGAAAATTATGCAGACATTTATTACCGATTGGAAAAACAGGTTTTTTCCGGCATTGATGTGGCGCATGAAATTCAGGAAACCATGGATAACGACGGAAATAAGGGTTGGGTTGATAACCGCAAATTTCCTATACGAGATGATCATAATAAAATTATCGGTTTATTTGGTATTGCTCGAATAATTACCGATCAAAAAATTGCAGAAGAAAAGCTAAGGCTAAGTGAAAAACGGTTCAGGACAGTGTTTGAAGAGGCCCCTCTTGGCGTTGCATTGATCGATTCCCTCACAGGCGTCATCTATGAGGCTAATCCCCGTTTTGCTGAAATTGCAGGAAGGACCAAAGAGGAAATGGCAACCATTGACTGGATGTCAATAACCCATCCAGATGATGTCCAGGAAGATCTGGATAACATGGCAGATTTAAATGCCGGCAAGATAACAGGGTTCAATATGAACAAAAGGTATATCAAACCCGATGGCTCCCATGTATGGATCAATATGACCATTGCTCCTATTACAGTAGAAGATAAAACCAAACCACGCCACTTGTGCATGATTGAAGATATTACCCAAAGGAAGGCATTTGAGAATGAATTGGAAGCCTATCGTAAAAATCTTAAAAAACTAGTGGACTTCAGAACCAATGAACTAAAGGAGAGTCTTCTAAGATTCAAAACCTACTTTGAATTGCCTCTGATAGGTGTTGCCATCACTTCACCCCAAAAAGGGTGGATAGAAGTTAATCAGAAATTGTGTGATATTTTAGGTTATAACCAGGAGGAATTGTTCAATTTGACTTGGGTTGAGTTGACCCATCCCGATGATGTTGCTTCTGATCTTGACCAGTTTGACAAGGTTGCGTCAGGTGAAACAGAAGGGTATTCCATTAGGAAACGGTTCATACGAAAAGACAAGGTTGTTGTCTTCGTCGAACTGTCGGCTCGATGTGTCCGCAGATCAAATGGAGATATCGATTATTTTGTGACTTTGATTAATGACATATCAGAACAAGTTGAGATAGAGAAAAGGGTTAAGGAAACACAAGCTCAACTTGCTCATGCTGACAAACTTTCGTCCCTTGGTAAGCTGGTAGGGTCTGTCGCCCATGAGTTCAACAACCCCTTGTTTGGCGTTATGAATCTGGTTGACCAACTGGCTGATGATGATTTTGCAGACCAAAAAACTGAACTCTCAAGGGTGGCCAAAAATGAGTGTCAACGAATGGCTGGAATGATCAAAAACCTTCAGAGCTTCTATAAACCATCAGAAGGGATTGAGACTGATATCAAGATAAGCAATTTGACTGAAGATGTTCTCTTGATTATAGGTAAAGATATTAAGCAAAAAGGAATTAAGATAGTCCGTAATTTTTCTGAGAGTGAGACTACTATTAAATCAGTAGAAGACCAAATCAAACAGGTTGTGATCAATCTTCTGCAAAATGCTTCCGATTCTATATCTGGATCGGATGGTGAAATTTCCTTAACCATTGAATCTGACAACTCAAATATGATCCTTAAAGTTCAGGATAATGGAAAAGGTATTCCAAAAGAAGATATTGGAAAATTATTTGAACCTTTTTTTACGACAAAAGGGATAAAGGGGACTGGTTTGGGGCTTTCTGTCAGTTATGGAATTGTGAAAAAGCATGGTGGGGAAATTGCTGTAGAAAGTGAAGTTGGAAAAGGCTCCATTTTTTCTTTAATCCTGCCTGTCTCTGGGAATAACAAATGAAGAAATACTCCATATTGCTGGTTGATGATGAAGAAGCCATCCGGATCTCGTTGGCCAACTATCTCCAAAAGGAGGGTTATAAAGTCACAACAGCTGAAAGTGGTGATAAAGCTGTAGAAATGTTCAAGAAGAATTATCATTTTGATCTGATTATCACTGACCTGATGATGGAAGGAATAGATGGAATTGGAGTGTTGAAAGAAGCAAAGATGGCACATACCGACATAATAGTGATGATTCTTACTGGATATGGTTCTTTGGATACGGCGGTGGAAGCTATGCGACTAGGGGCTTTTGATTATATGCAGAAGCCTTGTGAAAAAGGTGAATTCCTAATGAGAACCAAAAGGTGTATTGACCACTTGATTCTCAATCGAAAGATCAAAGTTTATGAAAAATTAATTCCTGTTTGTTGTGTCTGCAAGAAAATCAGGGATGATGACGGAAAAGAGCCGGGAACCGGGGTATGGATGGAGCCGGATATATATCTTAACAGGAAAACAGCAATTGAAACCAGCCATACATATTGTGATGAGCATATGGCAGAGCTAAGAAAAGAAATGAAGGCTGCCGTAAAAAAGCATAAAGAAGAAAAGGAACAAAAATAGCTCCCTGTGATAAACTCTTTCCTTAGACACTTTCCGCAATTCGCTTGGCCTTCAAGGCGGGGATAAAGTGAAAGCAGTGCTTTTAAGGCAAACAAACCAAGTTAGTCTGCATGTCCGCTTTTGGCTGCGGGTTCAATAGTATATTTTAGTTTAGCCCCCGCCGGGCGTGGCCCGGAATTAAAGTCAGGAAGAGGCTTTGGCGGCTTTTGCCGCTTTGGCTTTCTTTCCTCGTTTGGGTGCCTTTTTGGTCTTTGTAGTTGGGCGAACAGGTTTGAGCTCTTTCAATCTCGCGGCCTTACCTCGCAATTCCCTGAGGTAATACAACTTGGCCTGACGTATTTTTGCACGTTTCACAATTTCAATTTTTTCGACTCTCGGGGAATGAAACGGGAAAATACGTTCAACCCCGATTCCGAATGAAATTTTTCTTACGGTAAGCGTCTTTCGAGCCCCGCTCCCGCGCATTTTAATGACCACGCCTTCGATCACCTGAATACGTTCTTTTTCCCCTTCAACAATGCGCATATGCACCTTGACCGTGTCACCAATATGCACATCGGCTACATCTTTTTTCATTTCCTTGGCTTCAATTTGATCTACTAAATTCATTTACCTCTCTCCTGGGCTGTGCGTAAAGCTTTTTGTTATCTAATTTAAAAAACGTTTCCTTAATCTGCCGGCAATTCGCGAAGACCGAGCAAGCGATCAAGAATGATCGATATGGCCCCGCGGACCGGCAGATGATTGAATCCATTTACGCCCTCAATGGGCAACAGGGAATGGTCTGCATTTTTAACCAGATTTTTTTCCAGTCCCCATCCCGTTCCAAAAACAAGAAGGTGGGGTTTCCCTTGTTTCAATTCCTTTTTCAGCGCCTCATAACCAATGCTCTGAGGTGCCTGTTTCGCCCCCGTTACAATAACACGGGGTTTTGTTCCGGTATCTTCCGTAATTTCCTTAACGGCTTCATCAAGGCTGTTTTTCACAACCGTCTTCAGCAGGGCTTCTTTACGGGTCGGATTGTATTCCGCCCCATGGCCCGTCAACCAATGGCCGATCAATCTTTCTACCAGCTCCTGCTGGGTTTTGAGCGGGGTGATCACATAAAATGTCCCCACTCCATAGGTCCTGCATGCCCGGGATATATCGTGGACATCCAAAGTTGTTACGGATGAAACGATCACTTCCCTGGATTTGTTGTAAACAGGAAAATGAACCAAAGCCAGGTGAATGTTCGAATTCGATGTTTCGCTGACTTTTTCCAAAGTTTTCTTTTAGTTATCCCGTTTGATTTTTTCAAAAAGATCCGGGCGAACATTTTCGGTTTTTTTCAACGCTTCCGCTTTTTGCCAGGCACGAATTTTTTTAGGATCCCCCGACACCAGGACATCCGGAACCTTGAACCCCTTAAAATCTCTGGGGCGGGTATACTGCGGATATTCAAGAACCCCGCCTGTGAATGACTCTTCAACAATGGATTCGGAATCTCCCAAAACCCCGGGAATCAGCCGCGACACCGTTTCCACCAGAACCATTGCCGGAATTTCACCGCCCGTCAAAATATAATCGCCGATAGAAATTTCTTCATCGGCAAAATGCAGTCGAACCCGTTCATCAATCCCTTCGTATCGACCGCAAATCAGGACCAGGCTTTCTTCCTCAGCAAGCTGGCCCGCTTTTTCCTGATTAAAAGGTTTGCCGCCAGGCGAAAGCAAAATGGTCCTGGCTTTCGGCACTTCTTTTTTAATCGTTTCTAATGCGCGTGCGATGGGTTCTACATTCATTACCATTCCCACGCCACCCCCAAATGGAGTGTCATCCACCTTGCGATGTTTGTTCAGCGAAAAATCGCGCAAATCATGCACCCGTATATCTAGCAATCCTTTTTCTCGCGCACGGTGGATTATGCTGTCGCCAAAGGGGGACTCAAACATCCCCGGGAAAATGCTGACAATGTCAAACCGGAGTGTCCTCAAACAATCCCTCAACACAATGAAAAATTAGTTTGCCCTGCTCTAGATCGATGTTTTGCACCACAGAATCGATCATGGGTATCAGCCATTCTTTACCTTCATCCCGAACGGCATAGACATCGTTGCTACCGGTTGCTATCACCTCTTCCACAACCCCATAATATTTACCGGTGTCGTCATAGGCTTTCAAGCCTTCTATTTCGAAGCGGTAATATTCGCCTTCAGGCAGGGGTTCGAAATCTTCCCTGGCAATCAGAACTTCCTGGCCTGCTACATTTTTAGCCGCTTCGATGCTGTTGATTCCATCGAACTTGACTATAAAAGGCGATTTAGCTCCACGAACCGACTCCACTTTCGATTGAGTTTCTCCGAATTGAATACGCTGTCCGGACTTTATTACGACCTCATCCCTGTCGGCAGGGAAAAACTTCAATTCCCCCTTCAGGCCGTGGGTTCGGGTTACCCTTCCTACCGAAATCCAGTCCATATCATTCAACAATTTCCAGCACGGCACGTTGCTTCAGTTTGGTAGCTGTCGCATTCAAAATGGTGCGAATCGCGTGGGCTGTTTTTCCCTGCTTGCCAATCACTTTCCCAAGATCTTCCTTGGCGACTCTCAATTCCAGAACCGTCGTTTTATCCCCTTTCACTTCTTCCACTTCCACTTCATCAGGCTTATCTACCAGCGACTTCGCTATCATCAATATGAGCTCTTTCATGTCGTTCTCCTTTACTCGCGAAAAACCTCTTGCCCTGGGAAGGCGCCTTACGAGTCAAAACTAATTAACCGCAAATGCGGAATCTGGTTTTGTGCAACAAGAGAAATAGAACTTTTTACCTATATATTTATATTAGTCCAGAAACTGGAATAAAGGTAAAGAAAGATCTATAAAAACAACGTGAATTCAAACCCTGACATTAGCTTTATAAGTTATTTGCTGTTATTTCGAAGTAATTTTCCCCTATGCACCGACCCCGGCCTTTTTGAAAAGGGAGTCAACTGTTTTACTTGGCTTTGCACCCTTTTTAATCCATGCGGCGGCCTTTTCCGCATCTACCTTACAGCCGTTTTCTTCCAGCATCGGATCATAAGTTCCCAGAATTTCCAGGAACCGACCATCTCGGGGCATTCTTGAATCTGCCGCCACAATTCGATAAAAGGGTTTCTTTTTTGCACCGCGTCGAGTCAATCTAATTACTACTGCCAATTTTTTCTCCTTCTTGAAATTCGGTCTTTCGGGAATCAGAAAGACCCTTTAAATAATAATCTATTTATTAAACCGGATAATCATTAACGGCCCATGAACCCGCCACCGCCCATCAGGCTGCCGAAATTAAGCCCACCTCCTCGCGAAACTTTCTTCATCATCTTCTGCATCTGCGCAAACTGTTTTAACAGTTTATTGATATCATTCACCTTCGTTCCGCTTCCCTGAGCGATCCTGCGTTTACGGCTTGCATTTATAATATTGTGCCTGGCCCTTTCTCTGGGTGTCATCGAATTGATAATCGCTTCAATTTGCACAAAAGCTTTATTATCGACTTTCAGGCCTTTTAATTTTCCCGCACCGGGGATCATCCCCAGCAGTTGTTCCATGGAACCCATTTTTTGAATTTGCTTCAACTGGTCGCGAAAATCTTCGAGGGTAAAAGCGTTGGCCTTAAACTTCTTTTGTAATTCTTCCTGTTCTTCCCTTTCAAAATTTTCCTCTGCCTTCTCCACCAGCGACATGACATCGCCCATACCGAGAATGCGGGAAACAATCCGGTCTGGATGAAAAGGTTCAAGCGCATCCAGCTTTTCGCCCATGCCCACAAACCGTATTGGTTTTCCTGTAATGGACTTGATGGAAAGCGCCGCACCGCCTCGGGCATCCCCATCCATCTTGGTCAGTATCACGCCGTCAATACCCACCGCATCGTTAAACGTCTTTGCAATTTCAGCGGACTGCTGACCCATCATTGCATCGGCAACAAACAGCACCTCATGCGGTTGCACTGTTTCCTTAATGCGCTTGAGCTCTTCCATCAGCTCTTCATCCACCTGCTGACGCCCAGCGGTGTCGATGATGACCACCTGGCTCATTTTTTCTGTGGCGTTATCCAGCGCTTTTTTACAGATGGCGATCGGGTCTTTTTCATCGCCTCCTTCATAGACCGCAATATCCAGGTCTCGACCCAGCACATGCAACTGTTCGATTGCAGCCGGGCGATAAACATCCGCAGGAACCAGAAGACAGCTTTTGCCTTTTTCCTTAAAACGCTTTGCCAGTTTGCCAACGGTTGTGGTTTTACCCGATCCCTGCAAGCCTGCCATCAGGATCACCGTCGGCGGCCTGGAAGCAAACTGAATATCCTGGAACTCATCCCCGATTAAAACCGTCAATTCGTCATTGACGATTTTTACCATCTGGTGCCCCGGGGTCAGGCTTTTCATTACCTCCTGACCTATGGATTTTTCGCGCACCGGAGCGAGAAAATCTTTAATTACCGGCAGGCTGACATCCGCTTCGATCAAAGCGACACGGATTTCGCGCAATGCCTCATCGACATCCGCTTCTTTCAAGACCCCCCGGCCTTTTAACTTTTTGTAGATTCGCTCCAGGCGATCCGATAAATTCTCAAACATGAAAAATCTGTATAAACCCTTAAAAATTCAGGGGAATGTTTGCGCTCATCGTAAATAAGTTAGTATATAATAACCCTCCGATGCAGGCAATGTTTAATATCCAGCAACCCATCAAGGTCCTCTAACCTATGAAAAACAAAGCGGTAGTGCTTCTCAGCGGCGGACTGGACTCCACAACCACACTGGCTATTGCGAAAAATCAGGGTTTTGAGGTCTATGCCCTCAGTTTTGATTATGGACAACGGCACCGGGTGGAATTGGAGCGGGCCCGAATGATTGCGCAAAATTTTGAGGTCGCAGATCACCAAATCATGACCATTGACCTCAGGCAATTCGGGGGATCCGCGCTTACGGACTCGATCGATGTCCCCACCCACAGGAATGAAAAAGAAATGAGTTCAGAAATACCTATTACTTACGTTCCCGCCCGCAACACTATTTTTCTTTCCTTTTGTCTTGCCTATGCGGAGGTAAAAAAAGCCCTGAATATTTTCCTGGGAGTCAATGCGGTGGACTACAGCGGCTATCCTGACTGCCGTCCCGAATTCATCACGGCTTTTGAAACCCTGGCCAACCTCGCAACCAAAGCCGGAGTGGAAGGGAAAGAAAATTTAAAAATCCATACTCCGCTCATCCAACTCACGAAAGCCGATATCATTCGCCGAGGCATTGAACTGGGAGTGGATTATTCCCTGACGCTCAGCTGCTACAACCCCGAAGAAGGGGGAACCCCCTGCGGAATTTGCGACAGTTGCCTTTTGCGCTTGAAAGGGTTCAGCGAAGCGGGTTTGAAAGACCCCCTGGATTACCCGGAATAGTCGAAGTTTTTTTATATTGCCCCTCACCTGACCTCTCCCTCAAGGGGAGAGGAAATATGCAATACCCCTTCTCCTGCCTTTTGCGCTTGAAAGGGTTCAGCGAAGCGGGTTTGAAAGAACCCCTGGATTATCCGGAATAGTCGAAGTTTTTTTATATTGCCCCTCACCTGACCTCTCCCTCAAGGGGAGAGGAAATATGCAATACCCCTTCTCCCCTTGCGGGAGAAGGCCGGCAGGAGAGGGTTTGAAATAAATTTTGAAAATCACCTGTGGCGGTTTCGCCGCCGACGGGTCGGCTAGTGACTCCCTTCTTCCATGCGCATTTCTTTCATATGCATGGCCTCGTCTTTCATGTTGTGGCCTTTTTCCATCATTTCATGTTTTTCATGATCGTATTTGCCGTACTTCTTTTCATAGTATTCCCTGGAATGTTCCATTCCCGAATGTTCTCCCATCATGCCTGAATGGTCGCCCCCCATACCGCCGCTTCCTTCTTCCTTATATTCGTGCGCCATCGCACGGGATTTACGATCCATTTCCATCGCTGATCCGCCACTGCCCTCTTCATACATACCGTGACTTTCTCCTTCATGGGCTCCGTCATGGGCCAAGGCGGTCGAAGCAACCAACATCAACATCGCGATCAATGGAATCGCTGTAACCAGTTTTTTCATTTTTATCTCCTTAAATAATAAATCGGGAACGAAATTTATGTAGTAAGGGTACCCGTTTTTTTTTGTCAAAGAAACTAATTTACGATCGAAGCCAGCTTTCCCCTCCATCCACAAAAAGGGTGTCGCCATTAACAAACTGATTTTCCAATAAGTAATCTAGGGCCTGCAACAGATTTTCCATATTTCCATGAGTCCGGGTGGGAACTTTTTCAGCAGCCTTTTCCAGGTAGTCGGGCGCTCCACCCTGCGGTGGCAAAATGAGCCCGGGCGCAATGCCATTGACACGGACGGTTTCTCCCCATTCCACCGCAGCCAGTTCTGTTAAATGTTTTAACCCCACTTTACTTACGGAGTAGGCTGCAAAAGTGGAAATATGTTTTCTTACCCTTTCATCAATGATATTGACAATCATGCCTTTATTGATGCTCCGTTTATAATCCCGCATCAAAAGGTAAGGAGACATCAAATTCAAATGCAGTGTGCTGGCTAAAGTATCCTTATGGGTTTCTTCCAGGTTTTCCTGAATAAAATTAGCGGCCGAGTTTATGAGAAGTTCCACATCATTGAAGTCGGCAATCACTCTGGCGATCAATTGTTCGGCTTCTTCAATTTTTGTCAGGTCACACGGATACTCCAGGCAGCGAACACCCCGGGATTTTATTTCATCTATCGTTTCTGAGGGATTCGACTGGTTATAATGCAGGGCAATGCTGAATCCTTTTCCCGCCAAATGCAGGGCCATGGCCTTACCTATGCGAATGGCTCCCCCTGTTATGATTGCTGTCGGCATTTTTATTCCTTCTTTGGCTTATGCTATACTTGTGGCATTTAACTTCAAATTTCTTATTAAATCCACCTAAATTCAGAGCATTATTCAAACGGGTTGGCAGGTATTTTTGTGAACAGGAGATCAGGTTGTGAGTGATAAAAAATGTGTGAACATCGCGGTATTAACGGTATCTGATACAAGAACAGATGCGGATGACAAATCGGGTCAGGTTCTGGTCGATCGAATCAAGGACGCAGGACACCATCTGGTAGAAAAAAAAATCATCAAGGATGAAAAGGATTTGATTCAGGAGCAATTGAAAAAATGGATCGCCAGTCCTGATGTAGATGCTGTGATTGCCACCGGTGGAACGGGTGTTACCGGTCGCGATATCACACCCGAAGCATTTGAAGAACTGTATGACAAGGCCATCCCCGGGTTTGGCGAACTTTTTCGCATGTTGAGTTACCAGAACATCAAAACATCCACAATGCAATCGCGGTGCACCGGCGGTGTGACCAACGGCACCTTCCTTTTCGCCTTGCCGGGATCGACAGGAGCCTGTAAAGATGGCTGGGACCAGATCCTGGTCCATCAGTTTGACAGCACGCACAAACCCTGCAACCTGGTCGAACTGATGCCCCGCCTGCTCGAATAGGGGTCCCCCGGCCACCGGGAACAGGTCAATGCCCCTAAAGCGAGCCGGTATCGTTTAATTTTAGAGCGCATTGACATCCCTCTCCAATTGGAGAATAAAAGATACCATGCAACGTTATCAATTTGAGGTAGACGAAGCATCGAGCAAAAAGCGTCTTGATATTTTTCTATCTGAAAACCTTCCGGAGATAAGCCGCTCACGGCTTAAAAAGTTGATCGATGAAAAACGGGTGACCGTCAACGAAAAATCCCGCACGGCGGGGTATAAAGTGCGGGCTAAAGAAACAATTGAGTTTCAGATCCCGCCCCTTGAGCCATTAAATACCGAACCGGAAAGCCTGCCTTTAGATATTATTTTCGAAGACGAGCATATGCTTGTAGTCAATAAACCCGCAGGAATGGTGGTACACCCTGCACCCGGCCATGCGAGAGGAACCCTCGTCAATGCCCTGCTTCATTACTGCAAGGATTTATCAGGAATCGGCGGAGTGGAGCGACCGGGAATCGTGCATCGCCTGGATAAGGAAACATCCGGACTTGTTCTGGTCGCTAAAACAGAAGCGGCTCATAAAGCTCTGGCAGCCCAATTCAAAAAACGCGAAATAAAAAAAGAATACTGTGCCCTTGTAAAAGGAAACGTAAAAAAAGAAAAAGGAACCATTGATTCTCCGGTGGGAAGGCACCAGACTCAACGTAAGAAAATGGACACCGGTCATGGGCGTCCCGCCTGCACCCATTTCGAAGTACTGCAAAGAGGAAAAAACTGGACCTGCCTGAAACTTCAACCTGAAACCGGAAGAACCCACCAGATAAGAGTCCACCTGGCTTCCATCCACCATCCGGTCATTGGAGACAAACTGTATGGAGGGAAAAACCCCAATCCCGTCCATCTAAAAATGGAAAGACAGGCTCTCCATGCCCGCCAACTTGAATTGAACCACCCCGTTTCCGGAAAGTCTTTTTCATTTTCCGCCAAGCTTCCTTTGGATATGGAGAACTTCCTCCAGTCTCAAAAATAAAATGAAAAAATGAGTTTGAAAAGGCTTCAATACCTGGAATGGTTCTCCAGCGATTTAAATAAATAACAAATTAACAAACTTTAATGCCGTTTCAGCTTGTGAAAAACTTGTTAGAAAATTGGACCATATACAATTACATTAACCTTTGAAATTTGGAAGGGTTAAAAAGCCCTCTTCCAAAAAAAATATAAGCTGTTTATTTTCAATGGGTTCATTAAACCATTTTCTAATAAGCGTTTTTTATTGAAACTCTATGTATAGGATAAACGTTATTCACATTTTATTTAAAGAGGACTCCCCGTGGAACAAGTTGAAAATTAAACCTGTAATTTGGGATCAAACTCTTGGCACCGAAATGCCCCCTAGATTCAGGCTTCCTAAGTCCTTACATATTTTAAAATTGATAATTGGCCTTTTGAGTCCATGAATAAGGCTTCCAAGTCTTATCAAAATTTTGACGCAGGCTTCCTCCCTTCAGTTTAAAAAGGAAAATGAGTTTCAAAATTTTAATCCTGTCAATCCTCACTTTTGTTAACGATTTCAGAACGGGTAATCCGCACGGGCCTTAAATCTAAGTCTGCAGAGAACCATGTATTCGGATTTCCTTACGGGTTAAGGTTTTCAGGGGGGGTGTCTCACAACTATTTTTTTTCCACAATATTTGTTAACAACTTGTGGAAAACTATGGGTGAAAGCCGAACAAAGGTGATAAATAAGGACGATTGGGTTTGCCGATTAGAAATTATGCAAAATAAAACACCCTTGATTTTTAAAGTTTTAAATCGCTTAATCCTTGTGCTTTTATAAATTATTTAAAACATCTTAAAAGCTGTAAAATTTAAATTAAGGATCCATTTTTAATTATGTAAAAAGTAAGCCAAAAATAAGTTAAAAAAATTGCAATGTGGAATTTTCGGCAATGGGATAGGGCTTAAAGACAACATTTCTTGTATTTTTTTCCACTTCCGCAAGGACAAGGGTCGTTACGACCTACTTTGGCCTTGTCCCGAATAACGGTTTTGGGTTTTTCCATGGGTGATTGCGGGACAGGAGGCAGGGTGGAGTCTTTTCTGCTGTAAACCCAATGTCCGTTGATTTTATAAAACCGGGAAGATTCGCGCAGCGTTTGGCGGATTCCATCTTTGACATAATGCGCGACAAAATCGACCCGCCCCTCATTATCTTCTCTACCTCCTTTATGGGTTCCTGTTATCTCCAGTTTTTTCCATTCGGCCCCTTGATCCACCAAATCCGATTCGAGTCGGGCCATTTCTTTTTTCTCTTCAGGGTGGCTGGTTAATACCAAATACTCCCAGTTGTTTTCAGAAAATGCGGTGTAGCGGGAGCGCATCAGGTCCTCGGCGGTATCCGCAAAGTGGGTACCACGGATTAAGGGACCGCAACAGTCCGTGTATGGGAAATTGGAACCACAGGGACAATCTTTCATATTATTTTTTCCGGAAACGGCTTGTTTTCGCTTAAACAGGGCACTGAATTTTTCCTTTTCTATCAATGGCTCCGCACACAGGGCCAGATTTTGATCCACATGATCCTCGGCCTTCATACCCACCAGGGCTGAGGCCAACCCGGGTGCACTGCGTGTGAACTGAAGTGCTCTTTGGGCGGAAAATTTAAATTGAAAACCCAATCGCTCTTTCCATTTTTCAGCAAGGGGGAAGGCCGCTACACGGAAACAGAATCGGCAATCCGCCCGTTGCTGAAAGAGCCTTAGAGGCCTCTTCTCTTAAAGGGAAAAGCCGGACGCTGGCCTTTGCGCTCTGCCAGGCGGGCATCTTGTTTTTTTTGATCCTCTATTTTTTCTTCATCCCTTTTCCCGGGACCTTCATCCGATTTTGGCTTTTGATCCTTGTCTTCCATATACTACCTCCTGACTGCACCATAGCCCAAAAACCGGGCAATCTCAACGTTTGCTCAATCCGCCGGACAGCATAAAACAACAGATTATTTATCAAATACTTGTGGTAAAATCGGAACTATGATTGATCGTCGTATCGTTTCCAATTTCAATTGGTTGTATTTCTTCTCCATACTCACCGTATCTGTGATCGGGGTTATCACCATTTACAGTGCCAACCACGCGCGTCCGGAAGAGTTTTTTCGCGGGCTGTACATCAAACAAATTTATTGGATTGCCTACGGACTCATTGCCATGCTGGTGGCCCTAGCGATTGATTATCGCTGGTTCAGCCGCTACGCTTATCTCATTTATGCGTTGACCATCCTGGGTTTGGGATATGTTCTTATTAACGGGGTGGTTGCTTCGGGATCCAAGCGTTGGATTTACATTGGTTCCATCAGTATTCAGGTTTCAGAATTCGCGAAAATCGCAATTGTGATTGCTCTCGCAAAGTATTTTGAAACGGGAAAGCTTACCGGACAATACACATTGCGTGACCTTGCCGTCCCTGCCTTACTCACGGCTGCATTAGGGGGTTTCATCGTCGTACAACCCGATCTGGGCACCACCATGATGATCCTGTTTATCTTTCTGGCATTCATCGCCGCCATCGAGATCAACCGAATGACCCTGGCCAAATTGTTTGTCGGAGGCCTTGCCCTGGCCCCTGCACTATGGTTTTTCCTGAAAGACTATCAGAAAACCCGATTGCGCACTTTGTTTAACCCGGAATTAGATCCTTTGGGCGCGGGTTATCACTCCATTCAGTCCAAAATAGCGATTGGGTCAGGCGGCTTTTGGGGCAAGGGATTATTTGCCGGAACCCAGAGCCGGCTGAACTTCCTTCCTGAAAAACATACTGATTTTATTTTTTCCGTTTTCGCCGAGGAAACAGGGTTTATTGGTGTGATCCTTCTTATTTCATTGTTCACGTATATTATCCTGAAGGGATTGAACATTGCGTTTCGGGCGGCGGACCGGTTCGGATTTTTTCTTTCCCTGGGCCTTATTATTTCGATTTCGTTTTATATGATTTTCAATATCGGGATGACGGTGGGGATCTTTCCAATAACCGGTATCCCTTTGCCTTTTGTTAGTTACGGGGGTTCTTCACTCATTACCAATTTTTTTGCCATAGGCTTGCTGTTAAATGTAGAAATGCGCCGCACTCTCCATTAAAGGTTCCTATGCTACTTTAACGATACGTGGAGATACGTGCTATAATTTAACCATCTCCATTACCGGGAAAAGTTTATGTCTTCTGAAATATTTATCAATTCAAACCAGCGGGAAATTCGGGTTGCCCTGATGGAAAACAGCCTGCTTGTGGAATTGTTTATCGAACACAATGCCCAGAAAGGAATTGTCGGTAATATTTATAAGGGTAAAGTGACGAAGATTCTTCCGGGAATGCAGGTCGCTTTTGTAGATATCGGTTTGGATAAAGCCGGCTTCCTCTATGTCGGGGACATTGATGTTACCGACATGCTTGACCTTGAAGACACCCCGGAACCGCCCCCTATTGCGGAGGATGACAAGGACCATCCTTTTGAAGGGAAACCGGGACGCCCCAACCACGATGTAAAGATCCAGGACATCCTTCAGGAGGGACAGGAGATATTGGTGCAGATCGCCAAAAACCCCTTAGGAACCAAAGGGGCGCGCATCACCAATTACATCACCCTTCCCGGACGCCACCTGGTGTATATGCCCACGATAAACCACATCAGTGTTTCCCGAAGAATCGAAGATGAAAACGAAAAAGAGCGCTTAAAGCAACTCGTAAGCGAGGTGGGCAATGAAGGAGAAGGGTACATCGTCCGCACAGCAGGTCAGGACGCGGAAAGGTCTGATTTTGAAGCAGACGTTAATTTTCTTCATCGCCTTTGGGAGAATCTGAAAAAGAAATCGGAAGAGGTCAGTGCCCCCCACCTGGTTTATGAAGACCTGAACCTTATATTCCGATCCATTCGCGATTTATTCACCAAGGACACCGAAAGGCTGGTCATTGACTCAAAATCCGATTTTGAAAAATGCCTGGAGTTTTGTTCCAGTTACCTGCCGCATTTATCTGACAAAATTGAATTGTATAAAGACCCCATGCCCATTTTTGACCATTACGGTGTCGAGCTGGATATCAACCGCGCTTTGGGCCGCACCATCTGGTTGAAATCCGGGGGTTGTATCATCATTGATCAAACCGAGGCCCTGGTCGCAATTGATGTCAATACGGGTAAATTTGTGGGCCATAGCGATCCTGAAGAAACCATTCTCAAAACCAACCTCGAAGCTTTAAAGGAGGTCGTCTATCAACTTCGCCTGAGAAACATCGGCGGTATCATCATTGTGGATTTCATAGACATGGTCAACGAGGAAAGCAAAGAGATTGTATCCAACGCCTTGAAACAAGCCTTAAAAAGTGACCGGTCGCGTACCCGTATTCTGAAAATATCCGAGTTGGGGCTGGTAGAAATGACACGCAAACGAGTTCGTGAAAGCCTGGTTCAGACTTTATGCGACCCCTGCGATTACTGCGAAGGGAAGGGATACATTAAAAGCCCCTCAACCGTCTGCAATGAAATTATCCGGGAAATACAAAGGCAGGGCACTGACAATATCACCAATAAAAACCTCGATATAAAAGTACATCCCATCATTTACGACATGCTTTTTGAAGAAGACAGCGGACTTCTTGAGGAAATGGAAAAACAAAACAATCTTGAGATCAATTTTACCGTCAATCCAAAACTCCATCGTGAAAAATACTATATTGAATCCTGATGAGAAACTATCAGTCCCTTAAACCCAGCTTTTGTTTGAAAACCGGACTTGCCGCGGCATTCCTGATCCTGTTTTTTTCGGCTTGCGGGACCGTGGGGAAAGACTTCAACGAATCGCTTTATGCCAATATTGTAAAAGGGACCACCACCCACAAAGAGATCCGTGCCATGTTCGGCCCTCCCTTCAAAAAAGGTATTCAAAACGGAGACCCGGTCTGGACTTACGAATATAATCACGTCAACGCTTTCGGGACCGATGTCATCAAGGATATGATTATCGTTTTCGATAAAAGCGGGGTCGTCAAATCCCACCAATTGATGACCAGCACCCCTGAGTAGTTCCACCAAAATCTGATGCCAGGCTTCAATGATTCACAGTCTCGCGTTCTGCATTTAACGTGGATCGCTTTTTTCCTGACGTTTGTGTCCTGGTTTAACATGGCTCCGTTCAACACGACCCTCATGCATCAGTTAAAGCTGACGGCGGATCAAATCAATATTCTGATGATCTGCAACGTTGCCTTAACCATCCCTGCCCGAGTCATCATTGGATCGCTGGCCGACCTGTATGGACCGCAAAAGGTTTTTACCGGATTGCTTCTTTTTTCAGGGTTGGCATGCATCGGCTTTTCCCTCGCACAAAGCTTTGAAGGCCTGTTAATAAACCGATTGTTTATGGGGATTGTCGGAGGCGGCTTCGTGGTTGGCATTAAAATGATTGGCGAGTGGTTTCCAAACAATAAAATGGGAATGGCCCAGGGCATCTATGCAGGCTGGGGAAACTTTGGTGCCGCGGCCGCGGCCTTTTGCCTTCCTCTGATAGCCCTGCCCTTTGCAACGGATATTGGATGGAGAATCGCCACTGTCTTTTCAGGATTGCTTTGTTTGATCTGGGCTTTTATCTATTTTCGGTTTTGTCCGGACAATCCGGAAAGGAGTACCGATTTTAAAATAGGTTTTCGTGATGCCATAGAGGTACAAACCAAAAAAGATTTAATTTTGCAATCGATCGTTTTATTTCCAATATACGGAGCTTTGATTCTTTTCGTTTGGAAACTTTCCGGCAACCCCTTTCAGTTGATTTCCTCCTTGATCTCCAAAATTTTGATCGCAGGAATTTTGATAATTTTTATAAGCAATATCCTTCAATGCTGGAAATTTAACTTACCGCGTCTTGCACGGCTTAAACCGGAAGAAAATAGTTATTCGTTCGGTCAGATAGCAATCTTGAGTCTGGTTTATTCACTTACCTTTGGCTGTGAGTTAGCCGTTATTTCCATATTTCCTCAATTTCTGGAAACCACTTTTTCAATTTCCGCAAGTTTGGCTGGAATGTTGGGAGCCAGTTACGCATTTATGAATCTGGTCTCCCGACCCGGCGGGGGATGGATTTCAGATCAAGTTGGGCGCAGGAAAACGCTTTTTTTAATGGTACTGGGAGGGATGATATGTCACTGGTTCATGGGTGAAATCGAGTCAACGTGGTCCCTCATCTCAACCATCGCTCTTTCTGTGTTAGCATCCATTTTTTTACAGGCAGGCAATGGGGCCTGTTTCGCGGCGGTTCCCTTAATAAACAAAAACCTTACAGGAAAAATGGCGGGGCTGGCGGGGGCGTATGGGAGTGTGGGTGCGGTTTGCTTTCTTACTCTATACAGTTTCGTATCCCCCCAGGTCTTTTTTAAAGTTATCGCGGCCTACGCTTTTCTGGTATTCTTGGCCCTGTTTTTTCTAAAACCCTTCCGGGTAACTTCACCTTAATTTTGAGGAAAAAAGTTTTATGGGATTCACCTGTGGCCTCGTCGGCCTTCCCAATGCGGGAAAATCAACTCTCTTCGGTGCTTTGACACGCACCAAGGCCCAGTCTGGAAATTATGCTTTTACCACCATTGAGCCCAACAGCGGCATCGTACCGGTTCCGGACAAACGCCTGGACGAAATTACTTCGTACATTCAAACCAAAAAAGTCGTTCCAACGACCATGGAGTTTGTCGATATTGCCGGCCTGATCAAAGGCGCGTCCAAGGGAGAAGGCCTGGGGAATCAGTTCCTCGGCCATATTCGCGAAGTCAACGCCATCGCCCATGTCGTGCGATGTTTTGAAGATGGAAACGTTCCTCATGTCAGTGACGCCATAGACCCCGCGTCTGACATTGATACCATCAATACCGAACTCATGATCGCGGATATGGAAAGCCTGGAGCGAAGAAAAACAAAAATCGAAAAACTCGCAAAATCGGGCGACAAAGAAGCCCGTGCGCAAATGGAGGTCATTAAAAAGCTGATTCAAAGTATCAACGATAATATTCCCGCCCGGGCGGTTACCGGGTTTTCCGAAGAAGATAAAAAGTTTTTAAAAAGCCTGACCCTGTTGAGTGCGAAACCCGTTGTTTATATCTGCAATGTGATGGACCCGGGAGATACAGAAAGCGGCCTGGTGCAGAAAGTGAAAGAAATTGCCAGACAAGATGGTTCCGCCGTGGTGGCACTTGCCGGAAAGATCGAGGGGGAAATCATGGAGATGGAAGACCCGGAGGAACAAAAGATGTTTATGGAGGAGATGGGGCTTTCCGAAACCGGACTCGACCGCATGATCGCTACCGGATATGGCCTGTTGGAACTTTCCACCTTCTTCACCGCGGGAGAAAAAGAAACCCGGGCCTGGACGATTCCGAAAAACTGCAAAGCACCCCAGGCCGCCGGCGTGATCCATACAGATTTTGAAAAGGGTTTTATTCGTGCCGAAGTTTATCGCCTCGAAGACCTGGAAAAATACAAGACCGAAGCGGGAATCAAAGAGGCGGGCAAACTACGGGTTGAAGGTAAAGACTACCTGGTTCAAGATGGCGACATCATGCATTTTCGGTTCAACGTTTAAAATTTATTTTCCCCAAGCTGGCACCAGGGAACGCGGCGGTTTATCCTGTAAAACGTCCAAAACGTTATCGGCCACAAGATCGGCCATTGTATTTCTCGTTTCATGGCTGGCACTGCCGATATGGGGCAGCAGCATCAGGTTTTCCAGTTGGGTCATTCCTTCGGTAAGGGCGGGTTCGTTCTCATAAACATCCAGTGCCGCTCCCGCAATTTTTCCTTCTTTTAAAACTTCCACCAGCGCATTATCATCCACCACTTTTCCCCGTGCGGTATGGATAAAATAAGCGGTGGGTTTCATCATCAACAACTGGTCTTTCCCGATCATGTATTTTGTCTGTTCCGTTAGTGGAACATGGACGGTAACAAAATCGGACTCCTTTAACAGGTTGTCGAGGGAAGAACATTCTGCGTTCAGTTCCCTCTCTTTTTCTTCAGACATGCGATTACGGTTGCAATACAGGACTCTCATATTGAACCCGGCTGCCCGTCTAGCCACCGCGGCGCCAATTTCACCACAACCGACCACTCCCAGCGTCTTGCCAAAAACATCTCCTCCCAAATACATGTCGGCGGCCCAGCCCTCGAATCTGTTTTCGCGGGTATAGCGGTCTGCCGGGACAATATTTCGTGCCGTTCCCAGGATCATGGCCCAGGTCAAGTCGGCCGTCGTCTCGTGCAGCACTCCGGGTGTATTGGAAACCCAGATATTCCTGCCTGCAGCGTGGGGTACGTCAATATTATTGAATCCGGCCCCATAATTGGCGATGAGTTTTAAATTTAGCCCTTTATCTATAATGCCTGAATCGATTCTGTCCGATAAGTAGGTGACCATGACAACGCTTTCGGAGGCGATTTTCTCCAAATCTGAAGCGGAAGGCGTTTTTTCAGTCTGATTGGTCCTTAAATCGCAATGCGGGCTTAATTTTTCCAAAGCTTTTTCAGGAAAAAGATTGGTGACAGTGACAACCGGCTTCACTCTGAATCATCCTTTCAAAATAATCTGTGGTAAAATAAAAGCCTGATTCTAAAGGAAAAAGTTGTTCAATCCCATGAAAATTTTATTCCTCGTCCCACCCGAAACCATTTCCCTTGAATCCTCAGTGCCGAAGGCACTCGAAGGCGGCAAAGGGTATTACCCGAAACTGGGGATGCTCTATGTAGCGGCTTATTATGAGCAGGAAACAGGCAATCGGCCTGATTTCATCGATTGTCCCCCTGAAAATGTTTCCCAGGAAGAATTATTGAAACGGGTCAGGGAAATAAAACCCGATATGGTCGCAATGAGCATTATGACCTTCAACCTGTTGGATGCTTTACACACCGCCCGCGTGCTCAAGCAGGAACACCCCCATATGAAAATTTGTCTCGGGGGGCCGCATGTGAATTTGTATCCAAAAGAAACGCTGCATCAACCTGAAATCGATTATGTGGTGTTTGGTGAAGGGGAAAAGATTTTCACACGCCTGATTCAGGCACTGGAAAAGGGAGGCTCCCTGGAATCTATCAACGGCCTGGGCTACAAAATAAACGGGGAGGAACATGTCAACCCCGCGGAAACGGAACTGCTCGACTTAAATGAATTGCCCTTCCCCGCCCGGCACCTGGTCGATATCAGCAGCTACAATCATATCATTGGAGAGGGCAGACAGTTTTTTACCATTCAGGCGACACGGGGTTGCCCGGCGGCTTGTTCGTTTTGCGATATTCGCAAGACCAAGTTTCGCATACGAAGCCCGGAAAACGTGGTCGATGAAATTGAAGAACTCGCGGAAAGGGGTGTCGACGACCTGTTTTTCGTGGACGACACCATTACGATCGACAAGAAAAATGTCCTGGCCATCTGCGATCTTATCGTTAAGCGCGGCATAAAAATCCATTTTAAAATTTCTGCTCGCGTCGACACCATCAATGAAGAAGTCATCGCGGCTTTGAAAAAAGCAGGTTGCTATCGCATCCATTTCGGAATCGAATCAGCCAGTCCAAAGCACCTGAAATACCTGCAAAAGGGACAAACCCCTGAAAAAGTAGAGCGCGCCTGCAAAATGACCCGTGATGCGGGAATCGGGTTCTTCGCTTACATGATGATCGGCATTCCTCATGAGACAAAAGAAGAAATGTTCGAAACCGTGGATTTTGCCAAAAAGTTAAAACCCGATTATGCCCAGTTTTCTATTTGCACCCCTTACCCAAAAGTGGAACTTTATTATCAGATGTTGCAGGAGGGAATCGTTCCGGAAGATTATTGGCAGGAATTTGCGGAAAACCCAAGTCCAGATTTCAAAATCAAATTCTGGAACAAAGACTTTACCGAAGAAGAATTGCGGACCCTGCAGGACGAGTGTCACGCCCGGTTCTATCGCAGCCCCACCTACTTGATGAAACAGGTCACCAAACTGAGATCCTGGTCGGATTTCACCGCCAAAGCCCGAATGGGAACCCGGATTCTCACCAACCGTTTGGGAATTTAAAATATTCCAGTGGGTTTGCCATCAATACTGACTTGATTTTTTTCTTCCCAATAATTTTTCACCCCTTCTTCACCCAGTTTTTCAGACCAATTAATCAGTTCTTCCCGGTCTTCTTTATAACTGTAGTTGGGAACCGCAAATCCACAGGATGTCTGAACAGAATCTATGTCGAGTAAAAATATTTGGCGGGAGCCGGGGTATTTGGGGAATAAAGTAATTTGTTCCTCCCATTCCGCATCCCTGGGGTGGATGGCTCTGGCTTTTCCATAAACCCTTAAAATTAGCGGGTTTCCTTCAAATGCGCAGAACATGAGAGTCATGCGAGACTGTTCCAGAAGGTGGGCTGCGGTTTCATTGCCACTGCCCGTAAGATTAAGCCATATCACCTGATGGTCATTTAAGATTCGCAGGCTATCCATTCCCTTGGGCGATAGATTTACACGGCCCTCGTTGCCTGCCGTACCCACAAAAAATATTTTTTGCGCCCTAACGAATTCCTGCAATTTCTCATTCAGTCTTGTATAGAATTTACTCAAAGTTATACAAACCTCGCTTTCCCTAAAATATGAATTAAAGTAAAATTTAGAAAGATAATAGGTTAGCCAAAACCTCCGAAAGGGATCCGGTAACAGTTTTTCTGCCTATAAATTGATCCTTAAATATTTGAAACTAAAACCATGCTATCACCCACAAAAATTTTTTCAAAATGATTAAAATAAACGAAATCTATTTAAGCGTCCAGGGAGAATCCTCTCATACGGGGCTTCCCTGTGTTTTTATCAGGCTGACGGGTTGCAACCTTAGATGCTCCTGGTGCGACACCGCCTATGCTTTTCATGAAGGAAAAAATATGAGCATAGATGAGATCCTCGGGAAAGTGAGTGGTTTTGGAGTCAGCCTGGTCGAAATCACCGGCGGCGAACCTCTGATGCAGGACAGCGTGTACCCTTTAATGGAAAAACTAATTGAAAAGGGACACCGTGTCATGCTTGAAACAGGAGGCTCTATCTCGCTTGAAAGAGTCCCGAAAGAGGTTATAAAAATCATGGATTTGAAATGTCCCGGCAGTGGGGAACAGGAAAAAAACCATCTGGAAAACTTGAAACTCCTATCTCCCGATGATGAAGTTAAATTCGTAATTCTGGACAGGAAAGATTATGAATGGAGTCGTGACCTTATAAAAAAACACAAGATCAACGAAACGGCGCATATTTTACTTTCTCCTGTTTTTGAAAAACTGGACTTAAAGGACCTGGTCAAATGGATGCTTGAAGACCGGCTTCCTGTTCGGCTGCAAACCCAGCTGCACAAAATAATTTGGGATAAAAACACGATAGGGGTATAGCCTTCATTTGGGGGGAAATCCCCGCTCCTCTGACAAACGAAGTTTTCCTTTCAAAATGTTCTCACCTGGTAAAATCAACCATTTTCATTCGCAATTATTAAACTGGTTTGCCCGCCAAAAAAGGGAAATGCCATGGCGGAAAAATCTCGATCCCTATCGGATTCTGGTTTCCGAGTTTATGCTGCAGCAAACTCAGGTCAAGACGGTTATTCCCTATTTCAACAAATGGATGAGGTCCTTTCCCACCGTTAAAAGGCTGGCCGCCGCAAAGGAATCGGATGTTTTGAAACATTGGGAAGGGTTAGGATACTATTCACGTGCGCGGAACCTGCTGAGGTCGGCAATTCAAATCCAGAATGACCATTCCGGAAAGGTTCCGGATACATTCCAAGAAATGATGAGGCTGCCAGGGGTCGGGCGTTATACCGCAGGAGCTGTTCTAAGCATTGCCTTCGATCAAAAAGTTCCCGTTTTGGATGGAAATGTTAAGCGGGTTCTCTCTCGATTGATGTTGTTAAATGAAAATGGAAGTAATAAAAAATCAGAAACCCGGCTCTGGGAAACGATGGAAAGCCTGCTTCCCGATAAAAGTTGTGGAGATTTCAATCAGGCATTCATGGAGTTGGGTGCCACTGTCTGCCTTCCCCAAAACCCCCTTTGCGAAGAATGCCCTCTAAAAAAACTGTGTAAAGCAAAATTATCGGGCAAACAGGAGTTATATCCCCCCAAAAAAACAGCCGCTAAAATATCCAAAATTAAGGTGAGCGCCGCCGTTATATTTAGAAAAGGTCATGTTTATATTCAAAAGCGCAAAGGGAAAGGGTTGATGGGGGGACTTTGGGAATTCCCCGGCGGTAAAAGGGAAGCGGGGGAAACAGAAGAGGAATGCCTTCGCAGAGAAATAAAAGAAGAGTTGGGGGTCAACATTCGAATTGGAGAAAAAATAGTGACGCATCGGCACAGCTATACCCGCTTTAGAGTCACGCTCGATGTTTTTCAATGCCGGATCCATTCAGGAAAACTTTCTCCCACCGAATGTGATGAATGGAAATGGGTAAAACCCGAAGAACTTGACCAATTTCCCTTCCCTGCGGCAAATGTTAAAATTATAAAGTTGCTGAATAAAAATACCTGAATAGCCATGTCACCCGGAACAAAAGCGATTTCCATAGGAGCCGTCACAAACCTTTTCCTTTCCCTTATCAAATTGATTGGGGGATATTTTGGTAACAGCATGGCCCTTGTTGCTGATGGCATCCATTCTTTATCCGACCTGATTACAGATGCCGTTGTTTATTTTTCCCATGGAGTGGGACAATTACCGCCAGACAGAAACCACCCTTATGGACATGGTCGAGCAGAGACAATAGGAACCACTGTAGTTGGCCTTCTCATTATTTTCACTGGCCTGGGAGTCGCTTACGAATCCTGGGAAACAATATTTCAGACCATCGAAAAAGTCCCGGGTGCATTGGCGGCCGGTATCGCTTTCCTGTCTATCATTATCAATGAGGGTTTATACCAGTACACCCTCAAAATCGGTAAATCAACTAACAGTCCGTCTTTGATTGCGAATGCATGGCACCATCGGACCGATGCGATTTCTTCCATTGCCGCTTTGGTTGGCATACTGGGTGCCTGGAACGGTTTCTTCATTTTAGACCCTCTTGCAGGTGGACTGGTTGGGTTGATGGTCTGCAAGGTGGGATTTGATTTTTCCAGCAAAGGATTTCGGGATTTAATGGACACCGGTTTAAATGAAGAGAATATGGAAATGATTTTCAAAATTCTGAATGAAATTCCCGAAGTTCTCCAATTTCACGATTTACGATCACGTACCATCGGTGGAGAGGTTTTAATAGATGTCCATATCCTGGTAAATCCGGAAATGACCGTCACTGAAGGGCACCAGGTAGCGGAAGAGGTAAGAAGAAAAATAATTAAAGACTTTAATAATGTGCAGGACGTTCTGGTACATGTCGATGGTGAACACGATGCCGAGTTTGACAACCTTTACAATGTGACACGAAAAGAAATAACGGAAATCATAAATCCGATTATTGAAAGTCTTGGTGGAGTGCGGCCCGATCCCGAATTCCGGATACATCATGGAAATGGGAGAATAACCGTCGACCTCTTTTTGCAAATGAGCGGGGACCGGGAAATGAAAGAAGCGGAAAAACTGATGGGTGAAGTGAAATCTCGATTGGAAGCAACCTCTAAAATCGAAAAGGCAAGGGTTTTTCTTGATTTAAATTTGGAATTCGATTAGTTTTTTCAACCTGCCACGGACATTTTCTTAAGAGTATCCCCGTCCCATTCATATTGGATTCGGGACCTTCCCTTATACAGCCCCTTTTGATATGCATGGCCGTAAATCAGGGGCAGGGAAACACTGGGCTCAACAAATGCCATGCAGTGATTTGCCTGTTTATTCACCTTGCCCCAGGACTGGGCTTCCCCCAGGGTGCTTCCACTGAGCCCTCCCCAATGAGGCGAATCGGTTGTAACCTGTACGGCGTATTTGTGGCCTCCCGTATCCTCACCAAAGATATACGCCATCACGATAGAATCGTTGATGTAGTTTTTGGGTACCCCACCGGCCACGTAAAATCCAGCCGTTCGGGAAGAATTCACCACAATCTGGGTCAACTCATAATTATCACGAATGGAGTCGATAGCAATGGGCTGGCGCCCTTCTTTCCGACTGTTGTAATAATGTTCGGTAAGCCCTATTCCAATACTGGAATCGTTGATGGCAGGGCAGAAAACAGGGATATTGTTTTTACGGGCCGTTGCCAGAATGGACTGTTCATCATCAATGGTTTCAGAAAGCAGGGCAATGAATTCCCTGCTTGAATAATTTCTGGGCTCCAGCTTGTCGGCAAATTTCCCAATCAAGGTATCGTCTTCGCAGAAAAGTTCTTCATCCACATAAGTGTCATAGATCCGGTTAATAAAGAGTTCGCGAAGCTTGGTATCGTCCGCGTTGGGGCTTCCGTAATAATGGCCCCCGCCCAGGGCGTTGTAGTAATCCTGATAAAGAACGGCACCCGTGGAAACAATGACATCCACCATATTGTTATAAACCATATCCCGAATCACTTTTCTTAAACCGGCTGCGATCAGGGGTCCGGCAAGTCCCAGCATTATTGTAGGGCGTTCTTTATCCTGCAGCATTTTTCCAAAAATCCGGGCGCATTGACCCAGGTTCCTGGCCTGGATAGAAGCAGATTGAAATGATTCAACCAGGTCTCCCACCTCATTGATGTTCTCAAAATCGACTGGGGAAATTCGGGTTTGAAGGATTTCCTTCTTTTGATTCTTTTTTCCCTCATCCAAAGGTTCGGGAATCAGAGAATCCTTATAAGCCATGGGTCACTCCATCACAATTTGACGTTTGAAACCCGGTATTTTAATACCGGGAACACAAATCCTTAGAATGGTTTTTGGTGTCTACGTTTTCGATACTCTCTAAAATTTTTCCATCTTCGCCAATCACATAACTTATCCGTGCGGCATATTGATCCTCTTTACTATTCACAGCGTGATAGCTTAAGGCGATCTCTCTATTTACATCACAAAGCAATGGGTAGGGAAAAGAAAATTTTTCAGCGAATGCCTTATTATCATTTTCATTGTCGAGGCTCACCCCAAAAATCTGAATACCTTTCTCTTCAAATTTTTTGAAATCATCTCTGAACCCTTGCCCTTCCATGGTACACCCCGGAGTATCTGCCTTGGGGTAAAACCAGAGCACTATTTTTTTTCCCTGATAATCTTTTAAATTAATTTTATTGCCGTTATGATCATTGACCGAAAATTCCGGGGCTTCGGCTCCAGGTTGCAACATTTTATTTCTCCTGAATGAAATTAAGTTTTGAATAAAGGCTATAAGGTTAGATGCTTAACTTCTTTTTTGGAAGCATTATTTTTGGAAACATCAAATTTCAGGGAAGGCCCTGGAAATAAAGGTTTCACTCAACTCCAAATCTTCGGGCCGAGTTATTTTTATATTTTGTTCCGAACCCTCTACAATTTTAACAGGTTTACCAAGATGTTCAATCAAGGTACCCTCATCGGTTCCATAAAAATTTTCTGAATTGGCCTTTTCGAACGCTTCCTTAAGAAGCGGGTAACGGAAAGCCTGGGGAGTCTGCACTCTCCACAATCCTTCACGGTCAATCGTTTCGGACACCAAACCTGATGAATCCACTCGTTTTATGGTATCGCTGACCGGAATCGCTGTGATCGCTGCCCCGTATTCCCGGGCTGCATGAATGGATTCAGAGATCATTTTTTGTGACAACAAGGGACGCACACCGTCATGTACCAATACTATTTCGGTGTCTTGTGAAACCTCAACAAACCCGTTAAAGACGGAGTCTTGCCTCTTTTCTCCGCCTATCACCACTTTTTTAACGATTTCAGGTTTGCCCAGCCAATCCGCGCATGCCGCTTTATATTCTTTTTCGGGCACAACCAATACTATTTCGGAGATAACCCCGGAATCCTGTAAAGTTTTGAGAGTGTAAAAAAGAATGGGTTTCCCATTCAACGACTGGAATTGCTTGGGGACGGGGCCTCCCATACGGGTTCCTGATCCTCCGGCAGGCACCACCGCGCTAACGCTCATTGAATATTTCCATTAAAAAATTCGTTCAAATACTTCCGACAGGTTTTTGGCAAAAATAATTTCAATTCCATCCGTTAAAAGTTTTTTTGTTTTTTTGGCAGAGTGCGGAACGATGCAGCGTTTAAACCCCAGCCTTCTCGCCTCAATCAACCGGGCATCGAGTTGCATAACGGTACGAATCTCGCCTGTCAAACCGATTTCACCCAATAATACCAGCTCCGCGTCAACAGGGCGGTTTTGAAAACTACTGGCAATGGCCACCGCCACTCCCAAATCCAGGGCCGGTTCTGTGATTTTAATACCCCCCGCAAGATTTACAAAAATATCTTCTCCCTGAAGATTCATTCCCAACCTTTTTTCCATAATCGCGATTAAAAGGGACATGCGATTATGGTCAAACCCCGTTGCCATTCTCCTGGGCATGCCAATGGAAGATGAAGTACTGACAAGGGCCTGCACCTCAACCAGCAAGGTACGGCTTCCTTCCAGGGTTGCAACAATCGCTGAACCCGAAGAATCTTCAGGACGTTCAGCCAAAAACCATTCCGAAGGATTTTCCACAGGAATCAAGCCGGTCGGTGCCATCTGAAAAACCCCGATTTCAGGAGTCGGGCCAAACCTGTTTTTTATTGCTCTTAAAGCCCTGTATGCATGGCCTTGTTCGCCCTCGAAGTATACCACCGTGTCAACAATGTGCTCCAGAGATTTAGGTCCCGCTATGGCCCCATCTTTATTAATATGACCAATCAAAAGTGTAGGAAGGTTCCGGTTTTTTATTTCCTGAAAAATCTTAAAAGCAACTTCACGGACCTGGCCTATACTGCCCGGAGCGGATTGCAGATCTTCAGTATAAAATGTCTGCACTGAATCCAGCACGAGAACATCAGGACGGACCTTGTCAATCCATTGGATAATACCTTCCACGCAAATTTCGGAACAAATCAGTAGATTTTCCGATATGGCGTCAAGGCGTTCCGCCCTTAATTTAATTTGCGATCCTGATTCCTCCCCTGAAACGTAAAGAACATTTTTACCCGCTTTGGCAAGATGTCCCATGCTCTGCAGGGTGAGAGTAGATTTTCCTATTCCGGGTTCCCCTCCAATTAGAATGAGCGATCCTTCTACCATACCCCCGCCCAAAACCCTGTCAAACTCGCCAATGCCCGTTGTTATCCGGTTGTCCTGGACAGTTTGAACTTGATCAATGGTTACAGGGGAAGATGATACCGGCTTGTGGCGGGACTTTGATGAGGAAGGCTGCAGTTGACGTTCTTCAGAAAAACTATTCCACGAACTGCATTCGGGGCATTTTCCCAGCCATTTTGATACCTGATGGCCGCATTCCTGACAGATAAAAATCGTTCTTGTTTTAGCCATTTAACAGGAAAGTCATATACGGGGGAATTATTTTTTCTTCATTTCGCCCAGAATTTTCTTTATATCGTCGTTTCGTGAAATATTCACATTGGCCTTTCGACGCAAATCAGCAAGAGCTTCTTTTATGCCTTCCTGATTTTTAACCAACCCCGCTTGCGCTTTTTTCAACCCACTCTGAGCCTTAACAACCTGACCCATATTATCTACTAACTGGGCCGTTTTACCTTGTTCCGTTGCTATGGCTTTTAAGATTTCGATCAAGCGGGATAGTTTTTCATTAGCCAAATCAATTTTATCCTGATTCGAATCTTCTTTCTGCGACGACTGTTTCAGTTCGCTTATGATGGATTGTTCGAGTTGATTGGCCTGCACCGTCATTTGGGCAGAGTTCTCTATAAGTTTGTTGATCTTTTCATTTTCCAATTGGTCGAATTCCTGAGCCTTTGCTAAATTGTCCTTTAGTATCGCCAGTGTTTCATTTGAGGCAGAATGCTGGGTCCGAAGCGCCTTCAGGGTCTCAGCCAATTTATTCATCTTTTCATCGGCAACCATCTGGTTCTTATTATTGACCGATATATTTTTATTTATGGCGTCGAGATTTTTATTGACCGCCAAAACATTTTTATTTACTGACGCAACATTTTTACCAATGGCTTCGACCTGATTCTTGGTGTCGGCCCCTTGAATTAAATTTTCTCCAAGAATATCTATTAATTTTTGATTTTTAGTTGAGAGGTTTTCCAAAGCTTTTTCGTTAGTCTCACGCGATTCGGAAAGATGTTGGAGAATCACTGTTCTATTATCCTGGTTCTCTTTGGCCATCGCTGGAATAACATCTGAGATAAACAGTCCCTTCGTATCTTCAAAACTCTTTTTTGTGGTTTCGTCCAAAGAAACCAGTCTCTGTGCGATTGTTTCCAGAGTGCTCTTGTTTGTGGATGCAAAATTCTGAAAGTTTTCCTTATTTACCTTTTCGAATTGTTCCATATCCTGGGCAAGGCCTTCTTTCAGGTTTTTCTGCTCCTGCTTAACATTTTCGAGGATTTTGTTTTGCCGGGATATTTTATTCAGCACCTGGTTTTTTACTTCTGCCTCCAGATCACTTATTTTGGAATCAAGCCCGTTGGCCTTGGCCAGGGCCTCCGATTTATTCAACTCAACCGCTCCCTGCAACTGCGGAAGTATTTGTTTGATTTCTTCAATCTGCCGCAGAAGGTCTTCAAGCTGATTCCTCACATTGGATAACTCTTCAGCCTCAAGGGTCACCAGGCGCGAATTGATTTTTTTCAATTCATGAAAAACCTTTTTCCAGTTTTCCTCGTCCGAACCAAATAACTGCGCGGCCGCATTAACAGGAACCAGGGTGACCAATAAGAGCACAAAGAAATAAACGGGTGGTTTAATGGGTCTCATATGTTTTTTTATTTATAAAAATAAATTTTGAATGCCCAGGTAATTAAAAAAAAAGACCGTGCCGGGAAAAACCCGACACGGCCTTATTATATACGATTGTATTACAAATCGTTCAACGCAGTTTTATTTTGAAACCATAAAATGGGCTCTTCTATTTTGAAACCAGCAGTTTTCATTGCTGTCAAAACAGAAGGGTTTTTCTTCCCCATAACTAATGGTATTTAAACGGCTCGCGTCAATCCCCAGGGATTCCAGGAATTTCTTTGTAGAATGAGCCCTGCGCTCACCTAGTGCGATGTTATAGTTATTGGTACCTCTTTCATCACAATGGCCCTGGACCTCAATTTTCATGCCCGGATTTTTCTTCAGAAATTCTGCATTTTGCTGAAGGACCTTTTTAGAGTTGCTATCCAAATCATATTTGTCAAATTTGAAATGGATATCTTTGAGATCTGAGGATTCCTGGAAAGTGCTATTCAAGCGGGCCATTTGATCGCCACTTCCTGAGCCATCTCCGCCACTGCCTGCAAAGGGATTGCCATCGAAAGCTCCGGTGGAACCATTTCCAATATCAAACTCCCCTGAGGATCCGAAGTTGTCGATAGCGGAACCACCTGTTCCACCCGGGCCTGTTGCAGAACCAGAAGAGTTATCAGCCACCCTACCGTCACCTGAACCAGAACTTGTTCCAGCGCCTCCACTACCGCCACTTTCGAGGATAGGTTCTTCGCTGAATAAACCGGAATCTCCTGGTCCTCCAGAACCTCCAAACGTTCCTTCCTCCTGCTGGGTGTCGGACGCGGTGAAGTCTGAACTTTCTACTCCCTCACTTGACGAACTGATTTCAGGGGGCATCAACTTTTTTGAACATGCTGTTGATAAAAACATTATAAAAATTGCTGCAACTGCCATCTTAAATTTATTCATATGTTGACCTCGCCTAAAGTTATCCCCGATTAAATCTAAATTAAATTATTTTGAATCCCTTTATAAAAAATCGCACTAAAAGGAATTAAACACCAGATTTCATTATGGTTATCCTAACTTGGCATGAAAATATTATCATATAATTATGTTTAAATTACAACAAATATTATAAATATTTCACCCACATTCCATAACTTGCCCTTTTCCAAAGGTTTTGATTTTTAAGCCTATAGCTATATTTTTGGGTATATTTAAATGTTAACGGAAACTTTTTGATCTGACAACGTTTTTTTTCAATTTTTTAAGGCTTAATTATTGAAATATGGAGACCAGGAGGGACTATGACTTTTTCCCGAAAAGGTCAATTGTCGAACCCCGGTTCCTCCCAAGCGGTGGATAAAAATATTGAAGCGTTTGTTGATTCGCTTGCGGAATACAAGGAAACGGCCATCAGGGGACCAACTGGGTTGCTCTGCACTTCCCGGCCCTGTTGATAAGATTTCACTTTTATGTGAATTCAAATCATAGACACTGATTTGGAACTTTTTCCCCTGACGTGAAGTATAGGCAATTTTATCGCCATCGGGAGACCAGGAGGGGTTATCATTATAGGAAGAGCCAAAGGAGATGCGGGTCACTTTGCCACTATCTCCTTTTTCAGCATCCATAATATAAATTTGGGGGGCGCCGGTTCCTGAACGGTCTGAAGTGAAGGCTATCTTTTTTCCATCAGGGGACCAGGTGGGTGATGTGTCGATATTAAAATGACGCGTCAGTCGCTGCAGAACTCTATTTTTCTTTAAAAGGTATATTTCTGAATTCTGGTCTCTACTCAAAACCATAGCGATCTTTTGCATATCAGGAGACCAGGACGGCGCTGCATTTAAACCGGGTAGACGATGTAGAGTTTGTCGCCTTTCCCCGGAAGAATCAATCATGATCAAATCAGGGTTATGCGCCGCATAGGAAGTATAGACAATCCATTTCCCATCGGGCGACCATGCGGGGCTTAAATTGACCGTGTTGTCCCGGGTCAATTTCTGTAAATTGTAACCATCGAAATCGATTCGATAAACTTCCTTATTCCCATTTTCCTGCCCCAAAAAAGTTATCTTGGTTTCTGAAATTCCACGTTTACCTGTCAATTGAAGCACCACCTCGTCGGCAAACCGATGGACCACCTTACGAAGCAATTTAGGAGAAGCTTTATAGCGTTTGCCTAACATGAACCTCTTGTTTACAACATCGTATAGTCGAAAGGTAAATACCTGGCCCCTTCCTTTCGACATCATCGCATATTCGGTTTTAATAACCCATTGAGCCCCTACTTGCCTCCAACTCCTGTAGTCAACACTGGCACCCGTGCCTTCCATTTTTTCTAATTCCTCAAACACGGGTCTTGTTAATAGGGAGAAAAGTTCTGAAAGAACCAGGTCTTTCTCCAAAATTCGTTTTGCTTCTTTACCCATTCCCCGAATATCCGACCCGCCCCCCTTAAACACAAAGTCCGTGATCGCAAGGGAGACTTTTCTCTGCGTTTCTTTTTCCAAATCCAACCTCATACGAGGCCCGGTTTCTCCCTTTATTGGGAAAAAGAAAACAAAAGATATAAAAAACCAAAAAGTTAAATAACCTGATTTAATCGTCTTTGGGAACATATTTAAAATAGATACTTAAAAAAAGGTTGGACTTCTTTAGCTCTTTTGGGAATTCAGGAAAAGGAACCGAATCAAGAACCGCCCGTACGGCAAGCGTGTCCAGTATTTCCACCCCGGAGCTTTGCTTAATAAATGGTTTATCGATATTTCCTTTTGGATAAATGTGAAACGAAATAATGGCCTCCTTACTGTGGCGTTCTGCCAGGGGGTCTCGCCAGTTTTTGTAAATCCTTTCTTGAACCAGGCCAGCGTAAAGAGATTGAATATCCGCCTGGGGAGGTCCTTCCTGACCCGAAACAACATAGGATTCATTGTCCCTGGTTGGGTCCGTCTTTTCCGGTGAATCGGGAAGCGTTCGCAATTTACTCTGAAACTTTGCCCCCTCAAACCCCGTATCCGCAACTTCAACTTTAACCCGAAAAGACTCGACTTTGAGGGATTCAAACTTCTCCAGCACAGAATCATACGCTTCGCCTTCTTTTTCTTCCTTTATTTTTTCGGCGGTCGGCTTTTTTTCCTCTTTTCTGGCTGCAGTTTCCAACCTGGCCAGTTTCTCCAGTTCCTCCAACAGGTTTCTTTTTGGAACAACAGGCTCCTTTTTCTCACTCACCTTTTTCTCAATGGAATCCGGTTCAATGGCTATTTCTTTTTGTTCAACCACCTCTTCCATTTTTAATTCTTCAAAATCTTCAAGCGGGTTCTCAGAAACAACCTTGGGGGTTTTTTTATTCTTTAAATCTATTTTTTTATTTTTCAACTTTTCCAGTTCACGAAAAGTTTCTTCCAGGACGGGTTTTTTTGCTTTGGGCTTGGCCACGGTTTTCTTCGGACGCTCCAATGATGCCAGCTGGTCTAACTCTTCAATCATTTTTTCAGCAGGTAAAGGGGCAACAGCCGCCGCATTTTTATCCAGTTTTTTGAGGGCCTTTAAAATTTTGTTGGGTTTGGGTGGAGATTTCTTTGGGGCGACCTTTTTTTTAACAACTTTTTTCTTCGCAGCAGCCTTTTTTACTTTCGGTTTTGTTTTTTTTATTGGAGCTTTCCTCTTTGGAACGGGTTTTTTCCGGGCCGCCGGTTTTTGGCCGGAAGGGATTTCCACAAGGTTGACCATGAAAGCCGGAATTATATTTTTGACCGGAATTGAAGGTTTGGGAAGAAAAAGGACAATGGTGAGAATGGCAAGATGCCCGAAAACAGAATAAACGAGCATCTGGTTAAAGTCCATCGATGGGGGAAACTGGGTTCTCATGGGTTCTAGGGTTCGGTCACCATTCCAATATTTTCAACCCCTGCTTCTTTTACGGTTGCCATGACGTGCATAACAAACCCATAGTCGAGCATTTTATCTGCCCGCAAGTATATGCTGGAATCTTTTTTATTTCCCAGATACTGTTCTACTTTTCGAGTCAACGCCATCAAGTTGGCCAGCTCTTCCTGCTTCCAAAAAATTTTTTTATTGCTTTTCAAAGTCACTGTGGGAATTTCTTTAATGGGTATGGGCGCGATCGATTCTTTGGGCAACTGGACATCCATACCATGTTGCATCAGGGGTGCCGTAATCATAAAAATAACAAGCAACACCAGCATGACATCCACAAATGGCGTTACATTAATATCAGCTAAAAAGGGTCGGCGACGTTTCAACATTTGTTTATTGTGGTCCTTCTTTCCCTGTTTCTAGGAAAGATCCAGGGAACTCTCTTTTTGTCGGAACTGGGTAAAGTTTTTCTCAGCTAAATATATGAAGTCCTGACAAAAATCATCCATAGAGGAGGTCATGACAAAAACTTTATTGTTGAGATAATTGAAAAAGATAACCGCCGGAATAGCCGCAACAAGTCCTGCGGCAGTGGCAATAAGAGCCTCCGCTATTCCAGGCGCAACACCTCCAATACTTGCCGTGCCCTGGACTCCTATCGATCGAAAAGAATGCATTATCCCCCATACCGTACCAAACAATCCGATAAATGGGGTGGTGCTTCCTGTAGTAGCCAGAAACTCCAATCGTTTGGAAAATCTTTCCACCTCCCGGTTGATGGATTTATTCAGCGCAAGACTGATTCCCTTTATATCTCTCTCTGTCAGCTTCTCACCCGATGACAGCGGAAGATCGCCTCGTCTTTTTCGTTCTTCTTTAGCCATTTCCTGAAACAGGTACAGTTCGCGATAACCGGTTAAAAATAACCTTGCCAATGGGCTCACCTGCAACTCTTTTGCAAAGTTATATATTTGTGTGAGATTTTCGGTTTTTGAAAAGACCTCAAGAAATTTGCTGTCTTCACTTTTCGCAGCTCGATAAACAAAATATTTATTCAGCATAATGGCCCAGGAGGTAATGGAAAAAATCAAAAGGGTAAGCAAAACGCCTTTTGCCATCATGCTGGACTGCATTACCAAATCAACAACGCTTAAAGGTTGGTCAGAAATCATACTCTGTATCTCTTTGCGAGAGGGCTGGATTCAATGGGGGCGGTAAATGGACAAATTTTAATTAAATAATTCAACAACTTACTTTAATTAAATACAAGGGGCAAGTCAAATAATAAAAAGGAGGATTTAAAGGGCAAGGGCGGGGTAGAATTCAGGAGTTTTCTAATGGTATCAGGATTTTACCCGCTCCAGATATTCCCCGGAAGTGGTGGAAACTCTGACCATTTCTCCAATCTTTATGAACTGGGGCACTGTCACAACCAGACCGGTTTCCAATGTAGCGGGTTTTCCCGATCCGGACGCGGTGGCGCCCTTGAGACCCGGTTCCGTGTCCGTCACTTTCAACTCAACCATTTCAGGAAAAGTCACACCCACGGCGGCTCCATCACAAAACTCTACAATGAGACGGGTATTGGGAAGCATAAACTTTTTTCCATCTCCAATAATTTTCTCATCTAAAAACACCTGTTCGTAGGTTTCGCAATTCATAAAGCAGTAGCCTGAAGGATCTTCATACAGGTATTCCATATCCACCTGTTCCATTTCGGCACGTTCGACCGATTCATCGGAACGAAATTTAATTTCGGTCTGGGTTCCATCTTTTAAATTGCGCAATTTGGCCTGCATAAACGCCCGGCCTTTTCCCGGTGTGCGGTGCTCCGCAGCCATGACTCGATACAAATCCCCTTTCAGCTTAATCACGTAACCGGTACGCAACCCATTTCCATTTACAAATGTAACCATTATTCAAATACCTCGGACAACAAAATTAATTTCGTTTTTTATGCGCTTAGAGAATAGCAGATTTTGTGATTATATAGAGCAAACCTTGAGAATCAAGGAAAATCAAAAAAGACTCGTCCTCTTTTATTCTGGGATCCAGGTATGAAATGCCCGCTTTGTCAGAACTCCGCTGATTTTTTTACTACAGGAGAAAACAGGGAATACCAGCTTTGTGACCTTTGCGGTTTGATATTCGTTCCCACCCGGTTTCATATACCGATCGAATCGGAGAGGGAAAGATACCGGGAGCATGAAAACAGTCTGGAAAATGAAGGTTATGTTGCCATGTTCATGGAAAAAATTTCCCTCATCAAAAAATACTGTCCCCAAATTAAAACAGCACTTGATTTCGGCTGCGGGTACGAACCTGTCTTGAAAATACTGCTGGAAAGGGAAGGTTTAAAAACCGAGGTTTATGACCCGATCTTTTTCCCGGATTCTCCAAAAAACAAAAGTTTTGACCTGGTTATTTCTACGGAAACTTTTGAACATTTAAAAAATCCCATTCAAGACATCCAATGGGCAATCGACCATGTTGCGGCTTCCGGGTTTCTTGCCGTAATGACCCGCTTTTATCCCCTGGAGAACGGAAACCCTTCTGAAGAAAAATTTTCGAAATGGTACTACAAGCGCGACCCAACCCATATTGCTTTTTATTCTTCCAAATCTTTTCACTGGATTGCGGAGAAATTGGGGTTTCAAATTATTTTTAACAATCAGTTCGACTTTGTCCTGTTTCAAAGATCTGCCGGCCCTTAAAAAATGCCTTCCCCTTTTTATTGCAAAATTTGATATAAAAGTATTTTTTGAAAATTCTACATTGATTGCACAAAATCTTATTTGAATTTTAGCATCGAGGAAATATGTCAGGAGAATACATCTTTACCATGCAGGGCCTTATTAAGAGGTACGGTCGAAACGAGGTTCTTAATGGAATTAATCTCTGTTTTTATCACGGTGCCAAAATCGGCATTGTGGGTGAGAACGGATCAGGGAAATCCACCCTGCTTAAAATTATGGCGGGGGAGGACAACGAGTTTGAAGGCCAGGCAGCTCCTTTGAAAGGTTCCACCGTTGGCTTTCTTCCACAGGAACCTGTTCTCGCAGGCGACCAAACCGTGCGGGAAAACGTCGAACAGGCTTTTGGCGACATTAAAAAAATGATCGAAGAGTTTAACGAAGTCAGTGCCAAAATGGCCGAGCCCATGTCCGATGACGAAATGGAAAAAGCCATGGAAAAAATGGGACGCCTGCAAGATCAAATTGATGCGGTGGATGGCTGGGAACTGGATCGCCAGGTTGAAGTCGCTATGGATGCGCTGGTTCTACCTGCTGACGACCAAAAAGCAGGAACCCTTTCGGGAGGAGAAGCCCGCAGGGTAGCTTTATGCAAACTTTTATTACAAAAACCCGACATGATTCTTCTTGATGAACCCACCAACCATCTCGATGCAGAAACGGTGCAATGGTTGGAAGACGCATTGGCTAACTACCCCGGGAATGTGATTGTTTCCACTCATGACCGCTATTTCCTGGACAACATCACAAAATGGATTCTTGAACTTGAAGGTGGAAAAGGAAAACCGTTTGAAGGCAACTACTCTTCCTGGTTGGAACAAAAGGCAGAAATATTGCGCCGCCGGGAAAAAAGCGCTTCCACTCTGCAAAAACGCCTAGAAAAAGAACTGCAATGGTTACGGGAAACTCCCGGAGCACGCCGCAAACATAATAAGGGGAGGATCAAAGAGTACGAAAAGCTTTCATCCCGAAAAGTGGACATAGAAGATAACACCCTGGAAATACAAATTGCACCTGGCCCGCAACTCGGAGAACAGGTCATTGAAGCGGAGTCTTTAACCAAAGGTTATGGGGCAGACCCTGTTTTTTCGGACCTTACCTTTTCGGTTCCGCGAGGCGCGGTGGTCGGACTGATTGGACCCAATGGCGCGGGGAAAACCACTTTGTTTAAAATGATTGCGGGCGAAGAACAGCCGGATTCCGGAAATCTGAAACTTGGCTCCACCGTGCAGCTTTCCTATGTCGATCAGCATCGACACGATTTAGATGCAGAGAATACCGTTTTCCAGGAAATTACCGGAGGAACCGAGCATATCGAAGTGGCGGGAAAAACCATAAACTCGCGAGCCTATGTCGGGCGTTTTAATTTTAAAGGACCTGATCAACAAAAAAAGGTTGGAGAGCTTTCGGGTGGAGAAAGGAATCGGGTTCACCTCGCCAAGCTGCTAAGACGCGGTGGCAATGTACTCCTGCTGGATGAACCTACAAATGACCTGGATGTGACTACCTTGCGGAATCTTGAAAATGCCATTCTTGATTTCAACGGCTGTGCTCTTGTAATCAGCCATGACCGTTTCTTTCTCGACCGAATCTGCACGCATTTGCTCGTGTTCGAGGGAGACAGCAAGGTGCGGTGGTTTGAAGGTAATTTTGAAGAATACCAGGAAAAAAGAAAACAGGAACTGGGTGGAAGGGAAGAAAACCGCCGTTCAAAATATAAAAAACTTACAATCCGCTAGGTAAATTTTATTTCCCAAACTGCCGGACATAGTGAATCAGGACCCAGATCTCCCAGTCCGCAAGTTCTGAATAGGCCGGCATCGCCGTGCCTTTAACTCCATTCTTGATCGCCCAAAACATCTGGCCATCCGAAATATTTTTCATTGTCTCCAGGCAGGTAAAATTTCTTGCCGGCGGGTTGGCTTGCAATCCCAATTCGCCTGTCCCGTCTCCCCTGGCCCCGTGGCAATGCAGACATTGCATCGGTTTGGCCTTGTCCATATAAAGCACTTCGCCTTTTTTTAATCGTTTTGCATTTACCTCAAGAGGGTTCTCTAATTTTAAATAGTTTGGAGGGGCTGCGGGTGTCTTTCTGGCTTGCGGGCACCGGGCCTTGTCAGGCTTATCTGCAAATACGGGAGAATAGCCTGAAACTAAAAAAACAACTGAAATAAGTATTATCGTTTTTTTCATTTAGCCTGGGTTTTTCTGAAATAAAATTCAGACAGGACTGCTTAAATTATCCATGGTATGCGGGAAACATTATTGAAAATGTAGTCCCTTTTCCCATGCTTGAAGACACGTCAATGTGCCCACCGTATTTTACCACTAATCTATGAACAATATTCAAACCTAAACCGGTTCCTTTGCCTTGCTCTTTAGTGGTAAAGAAAGGATCATAAATTTTGGAGAGGTATTCCTGGGGAATTCCGGGGCCGGTATCGCATATCTTAGCAATAACGTTCCCATTCTGAGCCTGGGTAGAAACTACCAGCTTCCCCTTCCCTTCCATTGCCTGGACCGAGTTTGTCAACAAATTCAGAAAAATCTGCTGAATTTCCTCAGATTTTGCCAAAATAGGAGGGATGGAGGCAAAGTTTTTTTCAAGTTCAATATCATTGCTGTAAGAAGCCAGGATTGCAATCTCGATCGCCGCATCGATTCGCTCATTCAAATCCACTTCTTTCTTTCCTGCTGTAGAAGGAGCCCTGACATACCCTGACATATTTAAGATAACTGAAGACATGTGCTTGGATCGATCAAATACTTTTTTGGCGTACTTCTTTATTTTTTTAGGATCTTTTTCGTCCATTATAACTTCGGTAAATCCCATTATCGAAACCAGCGGGTTATTCAACTCATGCGCAATGCCGGCGGTTAACGTTCCTAAACCGGATAATTTTTCAGCCAACGCCAGTTGATCATGCAAGTCCACCTCTTCTGTGACATTCCTTAAAAGCAGCCCTATGTGTTTTTCGCTTCTTTCCTGAATAATCAGATCAAAAACCTTGCACGCAAAAATTTTATCGCCCAGCATAATGGTCTGTTGCATACTTTGCAAAGAAGGCGATTCCTTTGGCGCGAGCGGGTCTTTGGCGGTATAACTCTCGGTTGAACTGTCTTCTGGGTTTTTAATTGAGGAAGAATGTGCCTTTTCGAAATCATTTCTGACCGCATCGTAAAGAGTCTGCCAGGGCTCAATAGGATAAAGGTCTAAATTCAGGAGAGTTTTTCCACGTATACACCCGAAATCTTTTCCAATAATATTTTCAAACGCAACATTGCTGTATTCGATTTTCAGGAGGGGATCGAAGATAACAACCGCATCGGGAACGCTCATCAATATGCTGTCGGTATATTCTTTTAAATAACGAAATTCCTTTGTTTTCTTTATGACCTGGTTCTCAAGGCCGGAAAATGATTTCTGCAGCATTTCGTTCATCGAATTGACTTCATCTGCAAGGGCTTCTATTTCATCCCCCGTATTGATTTCCAGCGGCGCCACCTTTTCCCCCTTCCCAATTCTTGCTGCCGCATTCTGGAGTCGTCTTATGGGTTGAACGATTTTCTTGGCTGCCATCGAGCCCATTGCTCCTATTAACAGAACTGAAACCACGGCCGCCATGGATATCCAGAGAAAAAGTTTATTCATGGGAACAAACAGTTCATCGGAAGACTGCCATGCAAAGGTGTACCAGTCGTTTCCCGTAGAAGGTGTCGTAAACTTGCGCGTCGAAGTCAGTGGAGAAAAACCAATTATGGAAAGCTCCTCCCCTCCATGTCCGTCGCCTGTGGTTTTGACCCAATTCGGTTCCGGGCGGGTTACGCTTCTTACCAGAAGAGGATCCGCCAACTGGAACCCGGTAGGCAAGATAGGACAATCAATAACCACCCCTTTGGAATCGATCAACATGACGTGGCCTGTTTCACCGAATGTAATGGGTTCGATGGACCCTGAAAATAACTCCCGGGCATCAAAAATATGATGAATCACCCCGATGGGCTTTCCTCTTTTCCCGTAAACAGGGAAAGCAAATTTCACCAGAGGTGTTTCCGATTTCTTATGGTTGAAAATCGAGCTGATGAAGACCGTTCCTTTTTTTCCATTGAGTATTTTTTCTGTGGCGGGATTATCTTTATTTATAAACTCTGGAAAATCATTGACACTGCCACGCAAAACTCCAAAGGAGTCGGTAACGAACAAGGCTCGCGTGGCCCGTGAAGAAGGTGTATTTCTTTTAAGGAAACTCTGCAGAATTTTACTTGAGTCTTCGAAATGGAGAGGTTTTGTTTTTCTGTCGGGGTTTTCCCAGTCTATCCTCTCCTGTTCAAGCACGCGCTTTCTTTGCAGGGAATCGAGAAAGCGCAGTTTCTGATGGGATCTCAAAATAGAATCCCGGATCACTTTATTGTATGAAAGCCGGTCATGCGCGATGATTTCGCCCTGAATCAACAAATCAATCTTAGTGGAAGTTTCATAAGCTAGCGCCTTGAAACTGGCTCCAATCACCCCTTGGAGGGATTTTGTTCCTTGTAAATAGGAGAGGATCAGAGCCAGAATCAAGGGTAGCGCACCAACACCCAGCATAGTCCAGATTAATTTGTTTTTTAATCCAGTCCTAAGGTTTTTCGATTCAGGAGTTCCCATTTCGCTTCCCGCTTTAGGCGGTAAAAATCAGGATAATTTATCTCGATTTATTTAATGAGAACAAAATCAAACGTAATCAAATTCTTGCTCTGACGACAATATTTCTTTTACCTTCTCCAGAAGGGTCTCTTTCTCAACCGGCTTGACAAGATAATCTTTAACTCCTTTTTTCAGGAGCGATACCGCAAGTTCTGAATCCGGGTAACCCGTGACAACCATAATAGGAATAGAGGGCGCATTCTCTTTAAGGTAATCGATCGCCTCAATCCCGTTCACCTTGGGCATACGAATATCACAGATGATAAGCCCCACCTGCACCAGATTTGCCCCTGTTTTCATAAGCGCTACTCCCTCTTCCCCGTTGCCAGCTTCAATAACATTGAAATTTGCAGATTCAAGATGAATTCTTAAAACTTCACGAACATCCGGCTAGTCATCGATGACTAAAATTTTTCCTTTGGTGCTGGAAGCATCTTCCTTAAATGACATGGGAACCTCCTTCGGCAATATGAAAAAATCTAATCCATCTTTTGCGGACAAAATCCAAAACCTGTCTCGCGACTATTGTTAAATATAGTCCTGATTATTTATCCTGCCACCAATAGAAAATAAATTTTTTTTCATTTAATACCGGCTTTATTTCAAGAAGTTAGATTTACATCTTAAGTTCTGTGAAATTACCAGCTAATTGTAAAGTTGGGGGAGATTGAAGGAGGTCAATAGTAATGAAAAATGAACCCGGAGTTTCTATAAAGAAACGCCGGGTTCAAGGAAATTTATTCTCCCTTAAAGGTGGAACGAAGGTAGGCAATAACATCTGCCAGATCTTGTTTGGGCAGGGTCAGTCCCCAATCCGGCATGTTCGGTGATTTCCCCACGCTTTTTCCCCCATAAAAAATAAGGTTATAAAGGTAATCTTCGGGGTAATCACTCAAAGGCAACTCGGCATGCACGGCGGGTTTTGGGTCGAGTCCTTTCGCTCCCGGACCATCCCCTCCTCCGCTTTTTCCGTGACATTGCGAACAATACTCCTTGTAAACCCTGGCTCCGCGCTCCCTGTCTGAATTTTTGAATTCTTTTGATTTCCAAGGCTTGTAATACTTGAAATCCTTTACACCCAGGGTCATAACATACCCGATCAAGTGCCGCGCTTTCCTCATACTAATATCAGCAAGGTATTCGCCACTATGCGGTGTAAAATCCTGTGGGTTTTCTGCAAAACGGCTCCACCAATCAAGAGTGTAGCGATTTCCTGCATCGAAAAGAGTCACACTGATTGGACCTCCAATCCGTTTTCCTTCATCATCCTTTATTTGATGGCAACCCAGGCAGGAATATTCTTTAAACAATTCCGCTCCCAACGCGGCTTCCATTTCTGTAAAGGTGGACAGGTCGACAAAACTTTTTTTAACACGGGAATCTAATAATTTTTTCTCCATATAGTCCGCCACCACTTTTGCCTCTTCCCTGGTCAGGATCATATGTTTCAGTGACAGACGCAATTTGTCCCAGCGATATCCATTGGGATAGAGATTCTCCTCCTGCCCCAGCAATCGCCGAATCAGCCATGACTTCTGGTATTTCACTCCGCCCCACATCAAGTCGGGAGCCTTGAGCTCAAACTTTGATTTTGGTTTTCCTTCAAAACGGTGACAACCCTTGCATTGGCTATTGATTATCTTTTCTGCATAATCATCGTCTCCAGCCCACAAGGATGCCGGCAAAAACAGAGTGAGGGACAGAAAAAAAATAATAAAAAATTGATTCAACCGTTTATACATGTTTATTCTCCAGTGTAATTTCCCTGCTTTCCAGAATATACGATCCATGGGTTCTGGAATTTATTCCCATCAAGTTTCTAAAAGTTTTCGAACATATAAAATGAGCTGCCAAATCTGTTCCTTGCTTAAAGAAAATCTGTGAGCCGGCATGGCTGTACCTCTTGAACCATTCTGGATAATCCAAAAAAGCTGTCCATCGGGCAAATCCTCCATCACTTTTCCACAGGTAAAGTTTCTGGGAGGGGGCTCCATCCCTCTCGCCAGATGTCCGTTGCCGTTGCCACGACTTCCATGACAGAGTTTACAAGCCGTGGGCCTGGCATTTTTTAAAAACAGGTTCTTTCCCTTTTCAATATTTTCTTTAGTCGGTGACAGCGGATTGGTTTTTTTGAGATACCTGCCCGGTGCGGTTTCCGTCTTTCTGTTCTGGGGACAGATTCCCGAGGCTGTTTTTATGATTTTAAAAGATTCAAAATTGAGAGGTCTATGAATAATGAAATTCGGATCAATAGCCAGACAAGAGTTGGGATAAAGGCAAAGCAAAAACCCGATAACTGCTATCCATTTTGGCATCAGCGTTTCGGTTCAGATAATTTTCTTAAATAATGGATAATCAGCCAGATCTCCCTGTCCTTCAAGTTTTTAAAGGCCGGCATTCCGGTACCGGGTGAACCGTTCCGAATGATCCAGAACAACTGGCCGTCCGAAATGTTTTTCATGGTTTCTGCGCACGTGAAGTTTCTGGGAGGGGGATTCAGACCCTGGGCCATTATTCCCAGTCCATTCCCTGAAACGCCATGACATATTTTACAGGCCGTCGGTTGAGCATCTACCTGGAATAAAGATTCACCTTCATAAAGAAGTTCATAGGTTCTTTTAATGGGGTTCTTCTGGCCACGTATGTTGTCGGGAGCCTGGACGGTGGTTCTATTTTGCGGGCATATTCCTTTTCCCAGAAAACCCTGCCCATGATGGCCCTGAAAGGCCCGTGAGGGATGCCGCCTCCCCTGCCCCGGATTTATACCGGCCCAGACTTCAAAAGCCATACTTAAAATAAAAATCACTAAAAAAAAGAAAACAACATTTCGATTCTTTCCGGAACTTGGGATTTTGGTTTTCATTGTTTCCTCTTAATTTTTCTCATCTTCCTGATTTGCAAAGGTCCGGATAAAATGAATAACACTCCAGCCTTCTTCCTCATTGATACCCTTTCCAATCCTGACCGGCATACCTGTTCCAGGGCTCCCGTTTCTCAGCACCCACATCAATTCTCCATCGGTCCTGATTTCCTGCCATTTTTTATCCGTAAAATCTCTGGGTGAATGGCCGGGCAGTTTCACACCCTTTCCATTGTTACTGTGACAAGTTACGCAAAGGCCCTTGCCATAGAATACCTGTTTTCCCAGTTCGATTCTCTCAGGAGTAGCAGGGTAGGGGTTATCCATATCCTGCAGTTCTTCAAGAAGTTCAGGGGGTACTCTTATTTGATAAATATCATCATGGAACGCGCTCAAGTCATCCCATTGCAGCAAAAGGGCAACAAGAGCCATACAAAACAGGGTTTTTCGCATTGAAACAACCGGAAATCAGTTTACCAGATTCAATTTTTATTGAGGAGTCGCCTTTCTAACCAGTCTCAGGAATGCGTCGCCACCGGAAATTTTATCCTGGTAGGCTTTCCCGCCTTCATCTTTATATGAAACGGCAATGGCTTTGTTTCTTTTTTCATCGCTGGTCCATGTTCCCCATCCTGCTCCTTTTGGAAACATACTATCAAGAAAAATCTTATCTCCGTCTTTATCGGTATTGCGTTTTCTCCGGTCATATAAAGTTGCGGCCTCTTCGGCCGTGGGCATTCGCCAATCCTGATACCCTGCATAATTTTTATGATTCATCTTTTGCGCATACTCTTTTGCGGTGTACCAATTGACCCACTTGGACTCCAACTGCCAATAATCTTTTTCCATCCATAACAGGTTGGTTTTTCTATCGAGGACGGTTCCATCACCATATTTTGCAAACCGTTTGTCAGCGGATTCTGCAACGGGTGTTTTTTGATTTTGAGAAAAGGCGCTGGAATAAAAAATTAATATAAACAGAAACACAAAGGTTCCCGTTATCCATTTTGATTCACGAAACATTTCCCACTCCATAAAAATGTTTGAGCTGGCATTTTATTTAATGATCGTTTTTAATTCTACATACTTGCCCGACCTAAGTAAACGGGGAAATCCGGTTGAACCCGTGTATCCAATTCGTTAGAATAGCGTAATAATTCCAAAGGTCTTGCCCATGAAATCCCAAATTCAAATTCTTAAAATCTTAATTATTGCAGGATTGTTTGCTTTGAATTCCACAACGGCCATCCACGCCAAACAGAAGGATAAGGACCGCTGGAACAAAAAATACGACACCGAAGTTTACCTCTTTGGTGAAAAACCCATTCCATTCCTGGTAGATAACATCCACATCCTTAAAAAGGGCAAAGCGCTGGACGTTGCAATGGGAGAAGGAAGAAACGGGGTCTATCTGGCTACCCAGGGTTTTGATGTAACCGGTCTTGATATTTCAGAAAAAGGATTGAAAAAAGCCCATGCCCTGGCAGCTAAAAATAATGTGACCATTAAAACCAAAGTAGTGGACCTTGAAAAGGCTGAACTGGAACCCAACAGCTACGACTTAATTCTTTGTACTTATTATATGGATCGAGGACTTTATAAAAAGTTTTATGACGCACTCAAACCGGGTGGGATGGTCCTGGTAGAAACCTATAACATCGACTATCTGAAATACCGAAGGTTCAACGCGAAATGGGCCCTCGAAATAAATGAACTGCTGGATATTTTTAAGGGCATGAGGGTTCTCCGGTATCAGGACTACGATGACGCGAGAGAAGCTTACTCCAGTATCATCGCTCAAAAACCCTGACCCCTCTCCTTTGTGAGTTCCCTCCGGAAATTTTTTGTAACACTCGCCAACCTGTTTCCCGTTTGGGTGATCGCCGGTGCCGGCCTGGCTCTGTGGAAGCCCGAAACCGCCACCTGGTTCCAGCCGACATGGATTCCCTATTTTCTTGCCATAATCATGCTCAGCATGGGTTTGACCCTGAGCTTTGAAGATTTTGCACGTGTCCTGAAGATTCCGAAATCGATTTTATTGGGAGTCGGGCTGCAATACACCATCATGCCCCTACTGGGATACGGACTGGCCCTGCTTTTTCAATTGCCCATTGATTTTGTAATCGGCCTGGTTCTCGTTGCCTGTTGCCCCGGCGGCACCGCATCCAATGTGGTTTGCTTTATTGCAAAAACCAACATCGCCCTTTCGGTCAGCATGACAACCGTCTCCACCTTGCTGGCGGTTTTGTTCACACCGCTGTTAACCACCCTTTGGGTTGAATCCCTTTCAAGGGAACTCACAGGACTGGCCCTTGAGGTCGACACCCTGGGGTTATTGATTAAAACGGTTAAAGTGGTCATCCTGCCAATCATTGCCGGAGTTTTATTAAACCGTTATTTTAATCCGCTGGTAAAAAGAGTCGAGGCCTACACTCCTTTTTTAGCCGTACTGTCCATCGTATTTATTGTGGATTTTATTCTCGCCGCGAAAAAAGATGCGATTTTGGAAATTGGAGCTCCCTTGATCGGCGCGGTAGTTCTGCTTCATTTTTTCGGTTTCCTGTTGGGGTATTTGTTGTCGCTTAAATTAAAGTTCGGAGAAAAAGACGCGCAGACCATATCCATCGAGGTGGGAATGCAAAACTCGGGACTGGCGACCGAACTTGCCAGAAGTAATTTTCCCAACTACTCCCTGGCAACGGTGCCGGGAGCCATCTCCGCCCTCACCCACTGCATTCTCGGCAGCATTGCGGCGGGACTGTGTAGAATAAAAAAATATCCGGGCTAAAAGCCAAAAGTCAGTTTTTTTACTCAGCATGTGGAAAGCTTACCATTTCGATCTGCCCCCACGCCAGTGGGTTAAAACATCTCCCAGTCAATCACTTGTTCTGCGCGGATATCTTTTTTGCAGGACTTTCCTATTACCGCTTCCAATTCTGATGGGGGAATACCCGTACCCGGACGTTTGCAGGCAATCATTTCCTTTGTGAGCACCGTTCCGGCAGAAATATCCCTTCTTGCCACCAGGCTCCGGCGGGCGGACTGCTTTACAGGTATTTCGGAAGGTTGAACCTGTTTTTTATCCTCTCCCCGTATCTGGTTAACATGAACCAATTCTTCTTTTAACCTGACTAAATCCTGAGGCTGGATGGAAATGGACTGATCCACTCCTGGTAATTTCCGATCAATCGTAAAATGTTTTTCTATAAGTACGGCACCCATTGAAGCCGCAACAATGGCCGATAAATTATCCATCGTGTGGTCAGACAAACCCAGGGGAACATTGAATCTTGATTGAAGTGTTTCCATGCACTGAATGTTCATTTCTTCGTATTGAGACGGATAATTGGAAACGCAATGCAGAAGAATTACCGAACACTTCGGTTGCAGAATTTTAAGCGCCTGGGAGATTTCTTCTTCATTTCCCATACCCGTTGAAAGGACAACAGGAAGACCGGTGTTCGCAACCTTTTCAAGAAATGGAAAAAAGGTGAGGTCGGGTGAAGCTATTTTAATCGCCGGGACTCCTAATTCCAAGAGCATTTCCAGCGATGCTTCATCGAAGGGGGTCGAAAACAAGGGAATGTTCAAACTTTCAGCGTATGCAAAAAGAACTTCATAATCCGACCGGGAAAGTTCATACCGCTGAAAAAATTCATAGAAAGGAATTTCATTGCCCGGGTTGTCAGGGTCATCGGCAATCAAACTTTTCGAGATCATTTCCCCGGCAATAAAGGTTTGTAATTTAACCGCATCTGCCCCGCTTTCGGCGGCAGATTGGATCATTTTTTTAGCAAGCTCCACATCGCCGTTGTGGTTGAATCCCACCTCCGCAACAATAAAAGCCGGTTGGCCTGGCCCCAGGGTTTTGCCACAGAATTCAATGCTTTTATTTTTCATCGGGAAATATTTTTCAGTGGTCGCGGAAAGGAAGACAAATGGAGTCTCTCCGGTTGAAAGTGCAAAACCCAAAATCGATTCGGGAAATCTGAATCCAGAATTCGTTTTAAAACATTACAAGTTCTGGACGGCTTATTATACACTAGGCTTTAAAAATTTTTTTTAACTTCAGACAGGAGAAAGAACCTTGCAGTATAAAGTACTTGTCGCAGCAGAGTTTAAAGGTTTGAACGAGGACTCCCTTGCAGAGGTTTCCGGCAGGTTGGAAGAACACGGTTTGGAAAAAATACCTACCTTGAGCTCAACATGGGAATATTCCTGTGAAGCAGAGGATGAATCGGATGCTAAAGATAATGCCATTCAGGCCTTTATCAACGTTGTCAGAACCCATCCCTGTGAGTTGGGTTTGGTGATCCAGGCTGGCACCTCGCAAATTTTGCGGCGGAAGAAAAAATTCGAACCCTGAGCTATTTTTGAAGCCCCTGTGGTATCATAGTAAATGATCCAAATTGTTGCGAAAATAAGCTCGAAATGGGATTTTAAACAGCCATTTGTGCCCTGAAGAAACCCTGGGAGGGTTATTTTGAATATTATTTTAAACAGCTATTGCAACCTAACCTGCAATTACTGTTTTGCAGACGAATACATGGAAGACACGGTCAAAACACCGGGTAAGTCCATGGAATACGATTATTTTCAAAACGAATTTCTTCCTAAGATCAAGAATACGCCCATCATTAATTTCATGGGGGGCGAGCCGACCCTGCATCCCCGGTTCAATGATATTTTTCGCAACACATATGACGAAATCCTTCCTTACTCACATCTAAGCGTTTTTACCAATGGCCTGATGCCAGATAAAGTCCTGGATTTAATGCTTGAGTTGGCAGGCCCTAACGGGGCCAGGAATAAAAATGTTGTATTTGCGATTCTCTTAAACTGGCAAACCCTGGAAAATATTTCAGAAAAAAACCACGAGCGGTGCAAAGAGGTCGCGGAAAAAATGCTCCGCATCAACGGTTACAGTGTCACCTTCAGCATCAACCTGTATTCAAAAGATCAGGAGCTGGAAAAGCAATGCGAAGAAATTGATGCCATCTATCAAAAAGCCGGACTTCCCAAAGACAAACAATATAAAGTTCGGGTCAGTCCCGCTTTTCCAATTATTGGCGGCGAAGCAAACATCTATTTACCGATTCGGGACTACCCGAAAGTGGGCCGGCAAATGCTGAAAATTCTCGAACGTTTTCCGCAAATGTGTTTTCGCTTCGATTGTTCCTTTCCTCCCTGTTTTCTGGATGAAATAGAGGAAAACCAGTTTGCGCTGACCGATCGGTTCTTTTTTCATGGCAACAAACAGCTGCCCCCGACGGAAGAATGGAAAAACAACGACTATTATTTTGGCTGCGCGGATGGCAGCCCGATGGATATCGATTCAAAAGGAGACTGTTTCAACTGTTTCCCGTTCCACAATTTAAAACTGGGAAACATCTCAGAGTTCAAGGAAATGAACTCGATTGCGATGGCCAAAATGGGTTCCAAGTTTTTGAACACGGTTTTCGACAAAACCAAAGCAAAAGAACCCTGCCGGTCCTGTCCTCATTATATGGTGAGATGCACAAGTGGATGTTTTGCCTACAATTTCATTGAAGAAGAAGAACTTGCGGAAGTCGTTAAAGAATCCGGTTCAGTTTGACTTCCTGGCAAATAATCCCGATATGGAATCCTTCATAAGTCTCAACGGGACCAAATAATTCCCCCTTATTAAGAGACATTTCTTCCACACCCTTCATAACAAAATCATTGAGTTCTTCATTGCTCAATGTTTTAAATCCGCCGCGGGGTTGCCGCGGGTCATTTTTATTCCAGCCTACTTCCAACCAACCCAGGTTTCCCCCATCATCCTTGGATGAAGTACAAATGCTGTATTTTTCGGCCAGTTTCATTAGCATTTGGACCCGTGCCGTTTCATTGGGCAGGCTTTGAATTGTTTCTTTTAATAAATCCGCCACTTCTTTCTTATCTACCAGAATATGTCGAATTTGGATCTGATGGGTCGCTCCCGCCATGTTTCCCTCGAAATTAAAAAATGAAAACAGTAAATATATAGGATTTATCCTTCAATTTCCACTACTAGCCGCCAGCGTGACGCTGGACTCAAAAAGTCAAATCCAGAAAAGCAATAAACATGAATAAACCTTTGACTATTCGTTCGCCAATATTTCTTCAAGGCGTTGCCTTGTGCCTCCCTCGCTGGAGGGCTGCCAGCCTAAGAGGCAAAGGGCTTGCCGGAAAATTCAGTTTGGGGTATGTTGGCAAACTTATGAGCGCAAACAATTCAAAACTGGTACTAGCTTCACGATCGCCCCGCCGCGTGGACCTGCTGAAAGAAATACACCCGCAATTCGAGGTGGCTCCCAGTTCCATCGAGGAAGTGCTGGACATTGGGTATCGCCCGGAAGAAAACGCGCGAAATATAGCGCGCGCTAAAGCAGAATCTATTGCACCCCATTTCCCGGATTGTTGGGTTATTGGTGCTGACACCCTGGTTTCACTGGACGATGAAATATTTCAAAAACCCCAAGACGAAAAAGATGCCGAACGCATTCTTAAACGGTTGAGCGGAAGAGAACACATGGTCGTCACGGGAATATGTGTGGTAGGACCTCAAAAAACGCTCGATAAGGGGGTAATTTCAAAAGTGAAAATCAAACCGCTTACAGAAAATGAAATTAAAGACTACATCGCAACCGGCGAACCCATGGACAAAGCCGGAGCCTATGCGATTCAAGGAAAGGGAAGTTTCATGGTTCGCTCTTTTTCCGGTTCTAAAACAAATATCATTGGACTTCCGCTGGACGAACTTCAAATCCTCCTCAAAAAAACCCGCTATCCCTTAGCAGGGAAAGCAAAGGAAGTAACATAAAAATCAATCCGAAACTCCTAGCTTGAAGAAAATATTTACATTGGCCCCACGCCGAGTGGGCCCTTAGCAGGGAAAGCAAAGGAAGTAACGTAAAAAGAAGTTCGACGCGCTGACTGGGAGAAAGTCCTTGACAAATCAACGGTTTTAGGCGTTTTTAATTCCTCATATTACTGAAATTAACTTGCGCAAATCCGCTGATTATAATTTAATTTAATAAAGAAATAGTTTTAAGGCGTCAAAAAAGCAGGTTGCTCACACGATAACCAGGCCAAAGCGAGAATGAACAAGAACCAAAACATTCATGAAATTCATGGGAGTTGCAAGAAATGCCAGGGTCCCATCTTTTTAAACAACACGATGGATTGGTACGGCAATTCGGTTATCACTCTCAATTGCTGGAATGGACATTACCAGTGGATCAATATAGAAAACCTCGATGCTCATGAAGATTTGGCCCCCGAAACCAAGCGCGACCTGGTAACCCATATCAGTTTTTTCAATTTGTAATGTGCTCCGGTATTGCCAAATACCCCAGATATTTACTCCTTTTATTTTTAGCTGTATTCTCTTTTACTTCTTCCGCACAGGCTCAAGATAAAATCCCGGAAAATATGGTCTTTATCCCGGAGGGATATTTTCAGATGGGAACCTCATCGGGAAGCGACGACGAAAAGCCGATGCATTTCGTTTACACCTCCGGCTACTACATCGATAAATATGAGGTCAGCAATAAAGACTACCAGGCCTTTATGGATGCCACCGGCCACCCCGCGCCTGTATTCTGGGACGATCCACGGTTTAACGATCCGGAACAACCCGTCGTCGGAGTAAGTTGGCACGATGCCATGTCCTATGCGAAATGGAAAGGCCGTCGCCTGCCCACGGAAGCCGAATGGGAAAAAGCCGCTCGTGGCAATGATGGTCGCCTGTGGCCCTGGGGAAGAAAATTTGATAAAGGTTTTTTCTTTTTTTTCGTGAATATATTTGGTGAACACGACAACTACTCTCACACCGCCCCCGTCAATTATTATCACTCGGGGGTCAGTCCCTTCGGGTTATACAATACCGCAGGCAACGTATGGGAATGGTGCCTCGACTGGTATGACGAAAAATATTACCAGGTCAGTCCCGAAATCAATCCGGAAGGACCCCAGGGACCCTTAAAAATGAAAGTTCTCCGGGGAGGATCCTGGGTCAACAGTATCGAGGGAGTCAAGGTGGTAAAACGTGCCCGGAATTATCCCCACATTAAAAACGAAATATACGGTTTTCGAACCGTCCTTCCCATTCAGTGAGCCCCGCTCCCAAAAAACTCGCAATATTCTCCTGGTCTCTTTACGATTTCGCCAATACCATTTTTTCCATGAATGTGATCTCTTTGTATTTCGCATTATGGGTGACGGTGGATAAAGGTGGACAGGATATTTTCTACAGCACCGCCCTTTCCCTCTCCATGTTTGCAGTAGCCGTCAGCGTACCCGTGTTTGGGGCCATCTCCGACAATACCGGAAAACGCCAAGGGCCGTTAACGGCGCTGACTCTCCTTTGTGTTATTTGTACCGCCCTGATTGGAGGGGTCGACAACCTTTGGGCGGGCCTGTTCCTTTTTGCCATCGCGAATTATTGTTACCAGTCCGCCCTGGTTTTTTATAACGGAATGATGCCTTCCGTATCACAGGGAAGCCACGTGGGTCTGGTCTCCGGCTATGGGGTCGCTCTGGGATATTTAGGCTCCATAGCCGGTATGCTTATGGTTAAACCTTATGTAGATGAAGGCGGGCGCTCTGCCGCTTTTTTACCCACGGCGATGTTGGTACTTTTCTTTGCCCTGCCCTGTTTTTTCTTTGTTAAAGATCCTGAGAAAAAACCGATGGTCAAAGTTCAATTTAAAAAGGCTTTTTCAAACCTTAAAGAAACCTTCTCGAAAGTCAAAAGTTACAAGCGCCTGTTTCAGTTCATAACCATCCATTTCCTCGTCCTTGATGCGGTAAACACGATTATCGCTTTCATGTCCGTTTACGCAAGCAAGGTAATTGGTTTCAATGGAGACGAGATCATGCAATTTCTTATCTCCTCAACCGTGGGCGCGATGGTAGGCTCCGTCATTATCGGGTTTCTTGTAAAACATAAAGGAACCACCTGGACTTATTGGCTGGTACTTTGGCTTTGGATCATTTCACTTTCCCTTGCGGCATTGAGCCAGAGCGAGGCCTTGTTCTGGTGTGTCGGGCCCCTGGCGGGAGTCGGGATGGGAGGCGTCTGGGTGGTCAGCCGGGCAATTCTCATTGAACTTTCTCCCCCAGAGAAACTGGGTGAGTTTTTCGGGCTCTATGGCTTTGCGGGAAAAGCCGCATCCATATTAGGTCCCATGCTCTGGGGAAGCGTGGTATGGGCCCTGGATTCAACCCATACTTTAAAATACCGGATCGCTGTCAGCATGCTTCTTTGCCTGGTTCTTGCCGCGGCTTTTATTTTTCGGAATTTCAACCGGAATATTTCCTGAATAATTAGATTGACATCCACCCTGTGAATGATTAGTTTTACCTTTAACAAAGCCCTGAGCTCTAAAACCAAGATTTTAAAAGCAGAAAGGAACCCTAAATGAGAAGGTTCATTCCTTTAAGTTTTTTGTTTATTTTCAGTATCTTGTCTACAACCCCAGCCTCTCTGGTCTGGGCGCACTCGGGTCATAAGCATGACGAACTCAAAATCAAACTGCCAAAGGTAGTTGCAAGAGTCAATGACCACGATATAAGCGGAGATGTCATATTCCGTGAGCTTAAGAAAGCGGCCATTCAATACAAAAAACGGGGAATGCCCCTGAATGCGGACCAGGAAAAGTCTGCCGCCAAAACACTCATAGACGATGAAATAGGCCGTACCCTGCTGGTGCTCAAGGCAAAAGAAACGGGTATCAACGTTTCTGAAAAAATGTTGCTGGATAAGTTGAATGAAGTAAAAGCAAAATTTAAATCCGATTCCATATTCGCACATCGACTGGCGGACAGGGGAATGACCGTCGAGCAATATAAGCAGGAACTGGAAATCGACATGTACATGGATCAACTGATCAAAAAAGAAATAGAACCGAATATTAAAATCGCTGAAAAAGATTCGCGTGACTATTACGATAAAAACAAAAGGAAATTTAAAACCCAGGAAAAAGTCCGAGCCAGCATCATGCTTTTAAAATTCAACCCGAAAAAAGGAAAGGCCGGCGAGCAGGCGGTTCTCAAAAAATTCGAGTCGATTCTGGATCAGGTAAAAAACGGCTCTGACTTCGGTGCTTTGGCACAACAGCATTCGCAAGACAGCCTGGCATCCAAGGGAGGGGATTTAGGGTATTTCACCCGCAAACAGATGCTGCCTGCTTTCAGCAAACGCGCCTTTAAAATGAAAGTCGGGGAAGTCAGCGAAATATTCAGAACAGGTCATGGTTTCCACATCCTGAAAGTCACAGACCGAAAACCGGGAGGCCTCAGTCCTTTTTCTGCAGAAAAGGAAAAAATTGAAAAGTTCCTGGCACAAAAAAAGGTTTCTCAAGCAACCCGTGACTATATTGAAAAACTTAAAAAACAAGCCAAGATCAAAACCTATTTCTAGATTCAAACCTATCCCAAGTAAAAATTTATGAAAGTAAAACCAGGTACAGAAGAACATAAGGAACTCTTTTGCCGGGAGTTCATGGACACCCATAAACCCTTTAAGCCGGAAGAACTGGACTGGCCGGAATTAACAGAGGAAACACTTGAAAAGCTAAAGGGTTTTCCGATATGGGACTATGCCATTTATACGGAATCCCGCGTAGGCCTCAAACTTTCAGCCTATGCCAAAGTGGTGGAAGATCCTCTCCTTCGTGAAGCCATTGAACTGCAAGGCTACGAAGAAACGCGTCATGCAGATATTCTACGGTGCTTTTTGAAACAATATGATATTCCCTTTAAAGAGATGCCTCAGCCTCCGCTTGAGGACGACCTGGAAAAAGGCTTTATGTCGACGGGGGCAGGAGAATGCATCGACTCTTTTTTTGCTTTTGGATTTATTGAGATTTCCAAAGCATCAAATGACTACCCTTTGGAACTGATACAAGTAATGGAGCCCATTGTCAAAGAAGAAGCCCGGCATATCATGTTTATCCATAACTGGTTATTATATAAACGCCATTGCCGGAGTTTCCCCATGCCGCAACTTCATTGGATAAGCACTTTACTGGCCTTTGCTTCTGCAGGTTGGACCCGGCTTATGGATTTGAAAAAAATGGGCGGCAATTCATCCTTTACCATTAAGGCAACGGACATAGAAAAATCTTCCATGAGTCCAAAGGCATTCATCAATCTTTGTTACCAGGAAAATAAAAAGAGGCTGGAAGAATTTGACCCGCGCCTGTACCGCCCCAAGCTCATCCCCCGATTGATGAACCAGGTTCAGTTTTTTCTCTGATCAACCCCGAAGAAATAGACATATACCTTTCCCGCTAATCAGCAACATGAGCTCTTAGTTTATGTCGCGAAAACCTTTTCTCCCTCACATAGGGTTATTTTTTCTTCGATTTACCGCCATCAACCTGATTGAGTTTGCGTTTAACGGTTTTCTGCTTATCCTTCTCGAAATCCACTTTCAGATAAACGCTGTTGTCGAACAACTTGCTAACCGTGCCTTCTTTTTTCTTACCCGCAAAATCAAACTTGATCTTATCTCCAACTTTCATAACTCACCTCATATTGAAACCAAAATTATCTTAAATTTTCCATGAAGGCAACGAGATTAGTGGAAAACAAATCAAGAGTCAAGCTTCGCCCTGGCGAGGGAGGCAATTCCAGCAAACCTATATAAAATAAAAACAAAAATATCATAGGCTACCCTACAGGTTTAATCTTATTGGCAAGGGTGGCAATTTAAAAGAACTTATAGTAAAAGGGGAAATTGCTTTATAAGCTTTTCAGGTAGGGACCTGTTACCCGCGGCGGTTCGCCGCTGCCCCACGCCCAGTGGGTGATACAATCCCCAAAAACCTGGAAATGCCGTTATTCTCAAGCCCTGCAAAATACATTGAACGTGAATCTTTCTCCTGAAAATCCTTTTGCCGAGGTGGCTTTCAACCTGCCCGTCAAAGAAGTTTTCACCTATAAAATTCCAGATGAGCTCCTGGGAAAAGTCCAGGTGGGTATGCGTGTATTTGTTCCCTTTGGCAGGCGTCGTATTACGGGTTATGTGGTCAACCTGGTTTCAAAATGGGATAAAAAAATCCAACTTAAAACCATCAGCGACCTTCCCGATACCCAGCCTATTATCCATTCGGAGATTCTTGCTCTGGCAAAATGGTTGAGCGAATATTACCAGTGTTCCTGGGGTGAGGCGATTCGCGCGGCCCTGCCTGCGGGATTGGACGATGAAAGCCGTGAAGAGTTTTCAATTTCACAGACAGGAATTGATGCGCTAAACAGCGGATCCCTTTCCAACCAAGCGGTGCTCCTGCTGAGTTTTATTAAAGAAAAGGAAAAGGTCACCCTGAAGCAGTGCCAGAAAGGACTGGGGAAAAAATTCAGCGCTTACTCTCTGGCACATTTAAAACAGGATGGGCTGGTCAGTTCGTTTGAATCTATCCATAAAAGCACGGTCGGTTACCAATTCACAAAAACCGCTCGTATCAATTCCGGTTTTTCAGATACCGAAAAAATAGAGCCGCTTCTGAAGCGAAGCCCCAAACAGAAAAGGGTATACAACCATTTATTGGAGGGAGAAATCAGCACCGCAGATCTGGAAAAAAAGGTAAAAGGAAGCGCCGCCGCGCTTAAAGGATTAAAAGAGAAAGGACTGGTTGAAATTTTCACCCGGAAAAGCGAAAGAACCTGCGAGGTGGATTCAACTCCGCAACCCATCCGCCCTCCCCTGGAATTCACAGCTGAACAGAAAAAAGTTTTTTCCCAGCTTAGTGATGGAATCAAGCAATCAAAATTTCAACCCTTCCTGCTGCAGGGTGTAACGGGCAGTGGAAAAACAGAAATTTATATGCGGTGCATCCAGCAGGTTCTGGAGCAGGGGAAAACCGCGATCATGATGGTTCCTGAAATTTCCCTGACACCTCAAACGGTAGAACGGTTCCACCAGCGGTTTGGAAACCGCGTTGCCATTCTCCACAGTGGATTGTCGCAAAAGGAACGCTTTCTGGAATGGAAAAAAATTCATGATAAACAGGTTTCCATTGCCGTGGGGGCCCGTTCCGCGGTGTTCGCTCCGTTCACCAACCTGGGTATCATTGTCATTGACGAAGAACACGACGGTTCATACAAGCAGGACTCGACCCCGCGTTACCATGCGCGCGACACGGCAGTGATGCGCGCCCATTTACAAAATGCCATCGTACTTTTAGGATCAGCCACTCCCTCTCTGGAATCGGTTCACAATACACAGCTCGACAAATATAAATACCTTTCACTCAAAAAAAGGGTGGAAGACCGATTGCTTCCACTGGTCAGCCTGGTAGATATGAGAAAAGAACGAAAAGAACTTAAAAACTTTTCCATATTATCGGGTCAACTCATTGCCGCAATTCGCGACCGGCTTTCAAGAAAGGAGCAGGTATTTCTTTTTCTCAATCGACGCGGTACGGCCCGGTATGTTTATTGTCCCGATTGTGGTTACGTTTTGGAATGCAACCATTGCAGTGTCACCCTGACGTTTCATGGCAAAAGTGATCTGTTGCTCTGCCATTACTGCAACTTCTCGGCCCATATGCCGGCCCACTGCCCCGAATGCCAGGGAAACGTGATCCGGTTCAGTGGTTTTGGAACGCAAAAACTTGAGGAGGAGACGCTCAAGCTGTTTCCGGAAGCCAAAGTGAGTCGACTGGACAGAGATACGACTCACGGAAAAAAAGCATTCGCCAACATGCATCGCAAAATGCACTCCGGCGAAATAGACATTCTCATCGGAACACAAATGATCACCAAGGGGCACGACTTTCCCAATGTCACACTCGTGGGTGTGGTCGCAGCGGATACCGCCCTGAATATCCCTGATTTCCGATCATGTGAGCGGGCCTTTCAGTTGATAACGCAAGTGGCGGGAAGAGCGGGGCGCGGCAAAGTTCCCGGAAAGGTAATCATCCAGACCAACAATCCCGATCATTACATGTTTGATTTTGTAATGGAACACGATGTAGATGCCTTCCACGACAAGGAAATCAAACTCAGAAAGAGATTGAACTATCCCCCTTTTACGAGAATCATCGCTCTTGAGGTCGTTTGTGAAAACGAGACACAAGGGCAAAATGTCCTGGGCAAACTCAGGCAATCCCTTTCACGACTTGTTTCAAGGGAAAAATCCGTGGAACTGATCGGCCCCTCCAAAGCGGCTCTTTACCGCTTGCAAAACAAATTTCGCTGGCATTTATTATTACGTGGCGGAAACATGAAACAAATGCAGAACATTTTGCTAAAATGTCCCCAGCTAAATGAGTCCAAAACCCGCAACAAAGTCAAAATTACCATCGATGTCGATCCCTTAAACCTCCTTTAATCCTTTAACGTACTCTGAAATGAAATTTTTTAGATCTGCCTACGACTGGGTACTGCAATGGTCAGCCACTCCTTATGCGTTGCCGGCACTTTGTGCCATTTCTTTTGTCGAATCTTCCTTTTTCCCTGTTCCTCCAGATGTTTTATTGATTGCCATGACCGTTGCCGTTCCGGCTTTGTGGATAAGGTTCTCACTTTTTTGTTCGGTTGCCTCCGTTGTCGGCGGAATGTTCGGATATTTCATAGGCTACCAGTTCATGGATCTGGCAGGTCAGAAAATTGTGGATTTCTACCACCTGCAGGAAACCTTTGATAAGATTGGCGGACTCTACAACGAACACCAGGGCTGGGCCGTTGCCGCAGCGGGGTTCACACCCCTTCCCTATAAAATATTCACCCTCGCGGCCGGGACTTTTAAAATAAATTTTCCGACCTTTGTTTTGGCTTCTTTCATCAGCCGCTCGGCACGCTTTTTCCTGGTGGGGTTTCTCATTTATAAATTTGGTCCCCCCGTCAAAGCGTTGATCGAAAAATATTTCAATATTTTCACTATCGTGTTTTTCGTTTTGCTCGTGTTAGGATTTTATTTGTTAAAATTTGTACTTTAGCAAAGGAGGTTCGCATGAATGAGCACTGCGTTATTTTTATAACTGCCGGGTCCAAAGAGGAAGCGGAAAAACTAAGCCGGGGAATGGTGGAAAACAAGCTCGCTTTCTGCGTCAATACGGTTCCTGGCATCCAGTCGACTTACCATTGGGAAGGAAAGATTCACGTCGACGATGAAATTTTATTAATCGTAAAAACCCGGCAGGAAAAATATGACGCGCTGGAAAACTGGGTGAAACAACAACACAGCTACGATGTGCCCGAAATCATCTCCCTGCCCATTCTCAAAGGTCTGCATGAATATTTAAAAGGGATCGATGACTGGGTAACCCGCTGAACCAGATGGCCAACATTATCCTAAAAAAAGACTGGGAGATTTCAGAAAATCTCGCTACCCCTGAGTCCGCTTACTTCAGGCGGCGTGAGTTCCTTCAGGGAACAATGTTAACTTCCATCGCCACCCTAGGTGCACTTTATGGATGCGGTCCATCAACCGTTCCAAATCGTCTACCGGAAATCAAGTGGACCGGGACTGAGAAATCTCTTTATCCTGCCAGGCGCAATTCAGAATTCGAAATCGACCGACCCTTGACCGACGAAAAAACAGCAGGGACTTATAATAATTTTTACGAATTCGGCTCTGATAAGTCCGACCCGGTCCATTACGCCCAAAAACTCAATACCCGACCCTGGAAATTGGAAGTAGCGGGTCTGGTAAACAAACCCCGAACCTTCGATATCGACGACCTGTTAAAAGCCATGCCCATAGAAGAAAGGTTGTACCGTCTCCGCTGCGTTGAAGCCTGGGCCATGGCGGTTCCGTGGACGGGATTTGCTTTTAAGGAATTATTGAAGCTCGTTGATCCCAAACCATCCGCCACTCACGTCAAAATGGAAACCTTTTATCAACCCTTCACCGCGCAAGGGCAGCTGGCTTTTTGGGAACCCTGGGCCTACACCGAAGCTTTGACCCTCGAGGAGGCTATGAATGATCTCGCTTTTCTGGCAACAGGAATTTACGGGCACCCATTACCAAAACAACACGGGGCACCTGTTCGACTCGCGGTTCCCTGGAAATATGGGTTCAAGAGTGTCAAGTCGATTGTAAAAATCGAACTCGTCGACACCCGACCCATGACATTCTGGACAACTTTGCAGGGGCTCGAATACGATTTCACCGCTAACGTGGACCCACGCATCCCGCATCCCCGCTGGCCGCAGAACCGGGAAAAAATGATTGGCACCGGAATTGTCAGGGCGACCCTCCCCTATAACGGATATGGCAAATACGTCGCTGGAATGTATAGCTAGAAAACAGCATCGAATACAGTCATAATTATTTCATGACTTCCCGGAAAATATTTTTCATTCTGATTTTTACTTTTTTCTTTGCTTTCCCGTTTCCCGGGACGGCTTTTGAGAAAGAAGCAGTTACTCAAATAGATACTGCTGAAAAACTTTTTACGGTAATTGAATTTGAATCGACTTTCATGAACCGCAGGAAAGAGGAAGTGCTGAAAATTCTTGGCGAACCAGACAACAAAGACAAGGTTCAGGATAAAGAAGTGTGGAAATACAAACAGGTTGTTAAAGATAAGGAAAAAATCTGGGACCAGAACATCATGTTCGATTTTGGCCGGGTCAATTACATCTGGTCCGACAACGGCAAATAACAGGGGTTATTTTTTAAAGAACAACTCAATCTGTGCGCCCATGAACCCTGCGATGGCACCTCCGGTTCCCGCGGCTATGATTAATATATCCCTGTCCCCGGTTCTATAACCGAGATAAGCCCCAATCAAAACTCCAATGCAGATGATCACCATATAACGGCGGCCTCCCAACCAGCCAATAAACCCGCCCACTACCATTCCTAAAAATCCCGCAATGGTCATCAGCAAGGGGCTGTCCATGACCAGTCCGATCAACAACCCGGTTGTGCCAATCAGCGCCATTCCTAAATAAATTTCTTTTTTACCGCGAGATTTGGCCATGCACTTTGTTCTACAATGGAAGTAATGAGACGAATTCTAACAGAACTATTGGTTTTCTTCCTGTTTATCCTTTCTGCGCAGATTGCTTCCGCTTTAAAAGTGGGAGGACTGAAAAATCCGCACAATATCATCATCGACCCGGCGACAAGAAATTATTATGTTTCCGGACATTCGAAATCAACCGGTTACATCTGGAAAATAAACAGTACCGGGAAACGTGAAGTTTTTATTGAAGGAGGAAAAAACGGGATCACCTTAACCACTCCAAGAGGTTTGGCAATTTACGGGACCGAACTTTATGTCCTGGATGGGAAAACCATACGCCGGTTCGACAAAACCACGGGAGCATCAACCGGCATTATTGAATTACTGGGGATCGGCGGAAACACCTTAAATGGCCTTGTATTTGGAGATGAGGGACAATTGTTTATCACGGATGGCCCGAGAAACTCCATTTATAAAATAGACACCCAAAACAAGCATAACGTTTCCGTTCTGGTGAAACACAATGATTTAGCTTTTCCTCAGGGAATTGCTTTCGATATTCCCCGAGAACGACTGATCGTTCTAAGTAGAAAACGTATTTTAAGCGTCGACCTGGAAGGTAAAATCGTTCCCCTTCTAAACAGGACGTTCCAGGGTCTTGCGGGTGTGTGCTGGGACAGGAACGGGAATCTGCTGGTCTCGGATCGGGCCGCCGGCAAAGTCTACCTCATTCGGAATTTTTCCATTGTGGAAACCGTGCAAGAAAATATATTCGATCCTGCCGGCATTTCTTTTGACTACTCGCGAAACCAGATACTCGTTCCCTCTGCCAAAGGAAAACTGGTATTCAGCCTGCCTTTAAAATAAAAAACCCCGCCGACCTTCTCGAGATCGGCGGGGTTTTATGAACTCTTTGCTAGAGATTCTTGAAAACCTCATCCAGGCTGGACCGGGCATCGCCGAACAGCATCCGTGTATTTTCTTTGAAGAAAAGCGGATTTTGTACACCCGCATAACCGGTTGCCATTCCACGTTTCAGAACAATGGTCGTTCCGCCCAACCAGCACTCCATAACCGGCATACCGGCGATAGGACTGTCTGGATCGGTTTGCGCAGATGGGTTTACGATATCATTGGCGCCGATGACGATGGAGACATCGATATCTGGGAAATCGTCGTTGATCTCATCCATTTCATAAACGATATCGTAAGGCACCTTGGCCTCTGCCAGCAAAACATTCATATGCCCCGGCATTCGTCCCGCTACCGGATGAATCCCGAATCGCACATTTATCTTTTTAGAGCGCAATGCCTTGGTTATTTCATTGACGATATGCTGTGCCTGAGCCACCGCCATTCCATAACCTGGAATGATCATAATCTCTTTTGACTCTAGCAGTAACGCGGCCACTTCCGGCGCCTGCAAGGCTACCACTTCGCCCTGCTCTTCCACCGACGGTCCACCCCCGCCGGTAGTAGTTCCGAAACCACCTGCGATAACGTTTAGAAACTTTCGATTCATCGCGCGACACATGATGTAACTCAGAATGGCACCACTGCTTCCCACCAGTGCTCCCGTTACAATCAACAAGTCATTATTGAGCATGAAACCCGTTGCCGAAGCCGCCCAGCCGGAATAACTGTTGAGCATGGAAACCACAACGGGCATATCCGCACCCCCGATCGCCATGACCATATGGACTCCAAAGGTCAAAGCAATGGCGGTCATGATCAGCAGAGGCATGGTTCCCCCACCTGCCGCGGATTCATCTACAAACATCCCGCACAACCAGATAGAGACAAGCAACAAGATAAGGTTGAGCCAGTGACGCGCGGGCAGTAAAACGGGGTTTCCCGAAATTTTGCCGCTCAGTTTTCCAAAAGCGATGACCGAACCCGAAAAGGTAACGGCACCAATGAGAATACCCAGGTAGGTTTCCACATCATGAATCGTTAATTCGACACCATGGTAATGACTCAGGCGCCCGGGATCCATAAAATTGGCGAACCCAACCAATACGGCTGCAAGTCCAACCAGGCTGTGGAGTATGGCGACCAGTTCGGGCATTTCCGTCATTTGGACCCGCTTTGCCAAAACCAGACCAATGGACCCGCCCACAACCAGACATACAACGAGGATTCCCAGATTGCCCGTTATCCCCGATATCGTGGCGATAAGGGCCACGATCATACCTATGATTCCATAAAGGTTTCCGCGTCTAGCGGTTTCCTGATGGCTCAACCCACCTAATGCTAAAATAAAAAGTATTGTTGCCCCGACATAAGAGGCGGTTACGATTCCTTCGCTCATTTTATCGCCTCCTATTTGCGAAACATTTCAAGCATGCGCCGCGTTACCGCGAATCCGCCTACTATGTTGATTGATGTGATGAGTACCGCGAAAGCGGCGACCCACATGATCCTATTTTCTGCTGAACTGATCTGTAATATTGCACCGATAACGATGATACTGCTGATGGCATTGGTCACACTCATCAGGGGAGTGTGCAACGCTGCGGTCACATTCCAGATAACCATGTAGCCTACGAAGCAGGCCAGGACAAAAACCGTAAAATGCGCCATGAAAGAAGCCGGTGCAACCGCTCCCAGACCAATCAATGCCAAAGCGCCCACGGCAAAAGTGATCAAAGGACCCATGGCAGAGGGTTTTTCTTCTTCGACGGGTTTGACTTCGGCGGGTTTCTCTGCCGGTTTGGCAGGTTCTGCCGAAAGTTTCGGGGCTGGCGGCGGAAAAGTGATTTCTCCTTCCTTCACTGCCGTTGCTCCCCGAACGACTTCATCCTCAAAATCGACCTTTGCAACCCCGTCTTTTTCCTTACACATGTCTGTCAAAAGATGACGTAGATTGGTGCCATACAGCTGACTGGCCTGTGCCGCCATGCGGCTCGGCAAATCGGTGTAACCAATCAGGGAGACTCCGTGTACCTTTTTTATGGTTCCTGCTTCGGTCAGCTTGCAGTTACCTCCCTGCTCGGCGGCGAGGTCGACGAGGACACTTCCGTCTTTCATGGACTCAACCATTTCCGCTTTTATCAATTCGGGAGCCGGTTTACCGGGAATCAAAGCGGTGGTGATGATGATGTCCACTTCCTTCGCCTGTTCCGCGAAAAGCGCCATTTCCGCTTCAATGAATTCTTTACTCATTACTTTTGCATATCCGCCTGTTCCTGAGCCTTCTTCTTCAAAATCGAGTTCCAGAAACTCGGCGTCCATACTTTCAACCTGCTCTTTTACTTCAGGTCGGGTATCGAAGGCTCTTACGATGGCCCCCATGCTTTTAGCCGCTCCAATCGCTGCAAGGCCTGCCACCCCTGCCCCGATGACCAGGACTTTGGCGGGAGGAACTTTTCCGGCTGCGGTGATCTGGCCCGTGAAAAACCGTCCGAAATTTTGAGCTGCCTCAACTACGGCACGATAACCCGCTATATTGGCCATGGAACTGAGGGCATCCATTTTTTGTGCCCGGGAAATACGCGGCACCATATCCATGGCCATCGCGGTTACTTTTTTGTCTGCTAATTTTTTTAGTAGCTCGGGATTTTGCGCCGGCCAGAGAAAGGAAATCAGTATTTGACCTTCTTTAAGAAGGTCCATTTCCGGCCCGTCCAATTCAGGACCGCGAACTTTCAAAATGATATCGCAGTCACTCCAGACCGATTTGGCATCACTGGCAACAGTCGCACCTGCTTCTGAGTATGCCGCGTCGGAAAAATGGGCTCCGTCTCCGGCTCCCGATTCGACAACAACTTCAAAACCCAGTTTTTTTAAATGACCGATGACTTCGGGTGTGGTTGCGACCCTCTTCTCACCTTCATGGATTTCTTTTGGAACTCCAATTTTCATATCACTGTCTCTCAATAAAATTTCAAATAAAATTTTGGTTTGGGGGGAATATCAAAGCGCACAAGACTACCACAAAATCCCATAATTTTCTACCGGGACACGCCCCGTGGGAATAAGTCGATTGCAATAGATAAAACTTTGGTTTTGGGGTTTTTAATCAAGGGGTTCAGGCAAAACGACCGGCAATCCAGATTCGGACCGGAGGAGAAAATCTGTTGCCCGCTGTAATGGGCGGCTTACTCTTACCCGTCGGAATCGTCAAAGATCCCTTTGGCGAGGCTTTTTCTGGCGGTGCGGGCTTCCTGGTCGGCCCGGGTGATACCCCCATCGTAGTCATTATAATCCACAAATTTCAAGACCGGCTCCATTTCCGGGTGGCGTTCCAGGTATAGTTTCGCCATCATCTGGGATGTTCGCCGGTACTTGGGGTGCCCGGCCTTTTGGGTGCGCAACTCGGCAAAATGACCCAGTTCGCGGAGATTCATCCCCATATTCCAGCGGATAAAGTGATTGAACAGGGTGGCGTATTGCGCTTCCTGATGAAAACCCGCACGCTTCAGGTCGCGATGGAGTGACTCGGTACGCTCAAAACATTCCTGGACTTTTTCTGCCATTCCAATCTCCCCAATTTCCTCGGGAACAGAATATCCCAGCTCGACACCCAGGTCCTGCCTTTGTTGAGTGAGCATCCGGTGTCTTTGCAAATCGCGATACTCCGCGAACCCTGCCAGAATATCGAATTGAATGGGATAGCCGTATTCCAAGGCCCGGCCGGGCCGGTCGCGTTTGCTTCTCCGTGACCCTATATAGGAATCAAATATCTGTTTTTTCTTTTCATCGGGCAGTTGGCGGACCACATTTCTGATTTGCCTGGAAGAGTGTTGAACGTACGGGAAGATCATGTTTGCCAGCAAATTAACATGCTGATCCCGGGCCTCATCCTCCAGTAATACCACCTCTGCCGCAGACTCGATGGGCAACGAACCAAACAGCTCCGTGCACAATGCCCGCATGGCTTCATGGTTCTCTACCGTGTAGGAATTTCGTTCTGCACGTTTGATAAAGGTGGGAATTTGTGTGTTCAAGGCTTTTCGAATCGAATCAGCAAGTTGATTGGCTTCAGACAAATCGATTGTCATCAATTTACTGATCAGTCCCGAGTAAAACCTGCCGTTGCCCACCAACCCTAAATTCGCCTGGGTGCATGCAGGAAGGATACAGCGAATGACATCGCATGCTGCACTGCGAATCGTAAAATTATAGGCGATTCGATGCGCTTTGATTTCATTATCATCCTGCAGTTTCGACAATCCCGCTTTTTGAATTTGCCCGTTCCTTTCCACTTCAATTTCAAACGCTTCTTTGGTCAAACGCTTGCGAAAAAGGTCCTGCATGGGTTCAACCATTTCCGCGTAGGTTTCAAAAAGAAAATCCATATTGCCGGTGAACGTGTCTCCCAACTCGGATTTATTAATGTTGTCCGGGCAGACATATCTCCATCGCCCGTTCTTTTTCACATCATAAAGAACATAACGGGTGGACTCTTCAATGGGGGAGCCGCCAATACGGCAGTCTTCGATGACCTTTGTCATCAGGTTCGAAATTTCTTCTATGCATAAGGGTGCCACCGCAAGTTCCGCCACGGACTCGTCACCAAACTTATTGACCACTCGGTCGATCATCCGGGAGCCCTTTACATCATTCGGGGTTCCATCGGGATTTAAAAACTCGCGCGCCACCGTTTCCTTGAATCCGGTAGGAGCCCGGCTGTAACGGGCCAGCGCCCCGCCGATCACCTCCGGGTTCAAATTTTCAAGGGTAAACACATTGGCATCGACATCGGAAAGATAGGGTTTTAACAAACCCCGCTCGTGGTCGGTGAGTTCATCAGAACGTTTTGGTTTATCGGTCATATCGATTTTTCCGGTTACTTCTAGAATTCTTCTGTTGAGTCTTTGGCACAACGGAATCCCGTATCATTGAATCGCACGTCCGGACGACTCCATCTTCGGAACGAGCTGCGAAGCGAGTCCGGGAAATTTACCCAGGAACCTCCTCGAAGGGCTTTAAACTTCCCTTTTTTGGGTCCCCTGGGATTTTTTTTCCTGCTCTTCCGGTAATAGGTGCGGCTGTACCAATCGGATACCCATTCCCAGACATTTCCCGCCATATCATGAATACCATAAATAGATACCCCCCTGGGATAGCTGCCAACATTGGTCATGGTGCCGATACCCTGCCATTTCCTATTAAAGGTGGCACGCCCTTTTGGCGAACCCTTTCCCCAGGGATAAATATTCCCGCTTGGGCCTCTTGCTGCCTTTTCCCATTCCGCTTCTGTGGGCAACCTTTTTCCTTTCCACTCGCAATAAGCAACCGCGTCATACCAGTCCACTTGGGTGACCGGCTGTTTGCGGATAAGCGGGGAAAACGATTGTCCTTTCCAAAGGTTTCCCTCCCAGCAGGAATCGGTAGTGCAGGTATCGTCTAAAGCCGGTCGATGGCCTGTGGCTTTTACAAATTCAAGGTACTGTTCATTCGTGGTTTCATAGATATCTATCCAAAAGCTTTTTAAGGTAATCAATTTTAAAGGGATCTCATCAGAAAACCACCAGAGCTGGCAGGCCCGGTCGTATTTTCGGCATAATTTCAGTGCACCCTGATTTTCTTTAAAGCTGGAACCACGCACAAAATTTCCTCCCTTTATCCAAGCCATACCCTCATACTCTTCAACCTTGGATTTCTTATTTTCCTTTTCCCCTGTCTGGGGGAAGGCCTCCGAAACAAAAAAAACGAAATTCAATGACAAGAACAAAAAACAAAAAATGGAAAGGATAAAATTTCGTGAAGGGATAATAAACAAGGGCTTAAATTGAGTCCAGCAATTTAGTCGTTCTTTTGCGATTGCACCGAGAAACGGGTCATCTCTTTTCCATGAATATAAAATAAAGAAAGGCCTAATATCATATTGATGGTATATAACCACGTCAACTGGCTGTGATAGCGGTCGAACTGGATCTGCAATTTCTGGTCTGCAGGATTGGCCTTTTTCTGCTGATCCATGGCATGCATCTCGGGCCTCAATATGCTGCCAATATAAATTGCGAGAACCACCATGACCGCGAGGAAAACTTCGCGTGTGTAGCGACGTTTTGTAACCACCTGGGGCTCATAGCCAACCGTACTGTATTTTCCAATCAGAAACTTGATAACTTCCGCAAGTACCATGATCGTTACACAGGTATAAATAATATTTACATTAAAAACATCCATGATCTTGTTCATGATGGTACTGGCCACCAGTTTCTGGTCCTTCAGATTCACACGAACCATTATTTCCACCAGGATGCCGAGCAGGAACATGCCCGCCACCCACAGACTGAGTGAAAACAGATATAACCAGTTCGAAATGAAAATTAACCGTTTCATGAACCTTCTGAGGAAAAATTTTTGAAATATCTTTTCTAAGCGTGCCTTATCCGTTTATTCAATTGAGGCACTTTTTTTGCCTTGAATGGCCCGGTCACCGACCGCCGGAAACTCGTTTTCGCAAGGCCTTAAAGCTCTCTTTTATTTCCTTTTCTTCTCTTTCCCGTGCCAGGATAACCTCTTCTTTATCACCGCCGAACCAGGTTTTAACGGTTGTCCCGGTTTTTTCCCTGTTAACCGTATTTAGAATCGATAAATATATTATTCCGTAAAAAACTGCAATACCATAAAGAATATAGGGAATAAGGGATCTAAGACGCCGTTTCTCTTCCAATGAACGGTGATCCCATAATCTATACCATAAGGTTTCTTTCTTATCCTCGCCCATTATGATCTTCAGAAAATGCCTTTAAATCCATATATTAAAAAACTTTTTTAGAATCCTGATTAGAAATTTGATCATAACAGAATCGCAAAATCGAAACAACCGGGCGGCTGTTCACCGCCACAGTCCCTTTAACCAACCCAATCCCCGTTAACCTGCCCGAGTTAGAGACAGTTGAATCCCCAAATCTAATTTCCAACAGCCATCACCTTGATATGGTATATTTCCGAATTCAAAACCTTCTTTATGATTCAACTATGATAGAAATCAAGCCTGTTGAAAAAGTAAGCGCCAAGGTGAGAATGCCCGGCTCTAAGAGTTATACCAACCGGGCCCTATTGATTGCCGCCTTGGCAGACGGGGTCAGCCGTCTGGAAAATCCCCTGGTCAGCGACGATACCCGATACATGATTCAAGCGTTAAATGGGTTTGGCATCCAGGTCGAGGTAGAACCAGAGGTTTTTATTGTTTCCGGTAAAGGCGGGGACCTGAAGGCTCCTGCCGAAGAAATTTTTGTTGGCAACGCCGGAACCACCATGCGTTTTCTTACAACTTTTTCAGCGCTGGCAAAGGGAAAGGTCCGGTTGGATGGCGATGAACGCATGCGGGAGAGGCCGCTGGCAGATTTGCTTGAATGTCTTGGGCAAATGGGGGTCCGGGCCATTCCAGCCTATCATAACGGGTGTCCTCCTATTGACATACACAGCAATGGGGTGCCTGGGGGAAACGTCACCCTGGCTGGCAATAAAAGCAGTCAATACCTCACCTCCCTGCTTTTATCAGCACCCTATTTCCAGAATGATACAAATATTTTTATTGAGGGAGACCTGACATCCAAATCTTACGCGGATATAACTTTGGATATCATGCAGACTTTTGGAATAAATGTGGAAAACGACAGCTACCAGGAATTCAGTGTTCGAGCAGGTCAAATTTATAAGGCGAGAACCTATCAAATAGAGGGAGATTGGTCCAGTGCTTCTTATTTTCTTGCCGCTGCCGCAGTCACAGGAGGAAATATAACCCTGATGGGAATGAACCCGGCCAGTGTGCAGGGAGACGCACAATTTCCTGATGTACTAGAAAAGATGGGATGTGAAGTTCATAAATCCACCTATTCCCTGGACCTTAAAGGAAGATCATTAAAAGGAATTACGATTGATATGAACAATATGCCCGATGCCGTGCAAACCCTGGCCGTGGTGGCTTTATTTGCCAAAGGTGAAACCGTGATAGAAGGAATTGGAAACCTGAAAATAAAAGAAACCAACCGCATCGAAGCTTTAGCAAATGAGCTGGGACGACTCGGGGCCGAAGTCGAAGCTGGAGAGGATTTTTTAATTATCAGGCCAAGCGACTATGAAGGTGTTGAAATAGAAACATACAACGACCACCGAATGGCAATGAGTTTTGCCGTAGCGGGGCTAAAAATTCCAGGTGTAAAAATCAAAAATCCTAAATGTGTTGAGAAATCGTTTCCGGATTTCTTTTCTCACTGGCCGCCGGACTCTTCCCATTAGCCGCAAAAGGGAGTGCCATGATGAAGTACATCAGCATACTTACCTCAGCATCATAAAAGTTGGTTTCAAAAAATCCAGCAACTAAAAACCCTGTAATTGCCGCGGCACTGGCCATAGCATCCCTTTTGTAGGCAAGGTTTTCTCCCATTGAAACGATCCGACGAAACAACGTCATAAAATAAGCCACCCAGATAGAAACCCAGGAAATCAAACCAAACAAGCCAGTATCCACAGCTAGCTGGACAAAATTATTATGCATCCCCCGCAGCTTATTAATATAACCCGTAGGATCAGGATAATCTTTATTTACAACATCGATACATTTAAACCCACAACCTGTCAGAGGATGATCCTTGAAAACCAACCATCCGCCTTGCCAAAGGGCAATACGGGTTTGAAGGTTTTTGTCCTTCAGATTTGTTAGCTCATAGATTCTATATTGAATTGCATCTGGTGAAATTATGAAAACCATTAACAATATTATGGGTAGGTACAAGAACAATCTTTTTTTTTGAAACCAAATTAAAAAGATTACACCTGCCAGCACCCCGAGCCAAGCTTGTCTTGTGAAGGTCATCATAAGGCAGGTCACCATTAATATTAAAGCAATATAAATCCAAGGGTGTGTTTTAGGATTAAAAACCAACTTTCCAATTGAAATTAGAATAGCTAACATTAAAAGACCTGCA
>WAIB01000050.1 GCA_009873655.1 Nitrospinota bacterium
ACTCGTAAACCCGCGGAAGAATGGATACATTGATTACCTCGTAGATACGGCATCGGACGCAGGTCGGTTGGCTATAAATCTCAACAATGAATCCGAGATTTATCGTGTATTTCGAATCAATGCCGATTTTATGCTTTTTCATCTGGGCCTATTCAGTCCAAACAGCAATATGTTAGAGGATACCTGTTTTGATAAAGGCGGGTCCTATTACAACTCAGCCGCGTTCAGCCTGAAAAGGGCTCGAGGGGGCCGGTCGGGCCTTTCGGATGTGCTTGAGAAACTTGCCCTGAGATTCGGTAAATACGTGGAAATATTGAGATATATGAAAAACAGCTCCTCAAATTTTTTCAGTTTTCATTTTAAATTTGCCCGGGAAGAAATGGATGAATTCCAGAAACAATTGACGATGGAGGCCAGGAAAAGAGGGTAGAAGTCATAAAAAATATTTCTATTGGATTTGACATTTTTTGAAATAAGTGCTTATATTGTTTTTTTTTAACAATTTAAGCACATCTATGTTCCGCTTTAGAATTATCATTTTAACGACTTTACTTGTCGGCTTTATCGGTGCTTCGAATGTTATGGCTGGTGCGCATCATCATGAAGGAAATCACAAAGGCCATGTTTCAGGTATTTCATCGCCCTTTGATAAAGAGCAAAAAGGAAAGTCGCTACACTGTTTGTTGAATAACCACAAGCACGGAGTAAAGTTCTGCCCCCATTCCAAAAAGCCGGTGAACGGTCAGGGACACCGTCTTTCGGCAGACTGTGGAGGCAAATCCACCGGAACTTTGCCTTCGGTTTCTTTTCATAAAGATAATATTGACAATACCTCTTCTATTGCAGGTGTAAGCAATATTTCATTTCGATTGACCGCTGAACTGTTTTCACCCGCTCAGCAACTTTTGAATTCGCAGGACCCTCCTCCAGAAGTTCTTTAATCCAATCCCAAGTAGTCTGTTTATCACGTAGCTTCCGTTTGCCCGGTAATTTTCTGTTCGTGTTTCTAATTTGAGCCGAGGCCGGTCTCTCTTGTTTTAATTCTTGTTTGAAAAAGAATTCGCAACGGTTTTTACGTGGATTAAGGAACTGTATTTAACCGGATGAGGTATTCGCTGTGCTCTTTTTAATACGCAAAAGTTTCAAAATTTATTTTATTGCTCTATTTCTTTTTTTAATTTTACCAGTGTCTCTTTTTTCCTCCCTCTGTAACCCTGCTTTTGCTCAGGAGGGTGAAAAAAGCAAATCTAATATTTTCATGGATGAAATGATGATTTTAGCCCCAAAGGCAGAAATCAGGGACATTTTTCATGATTTCATGCCGACTCCCTCCTCCAAATTTAAAGTCGATCGTACAGAAATAGACTCGATCAATACCATGTCGGTAGAAGATACAGTCCGTTATGCACCCAATATTGAGGCTAGAAGACGATATATTGGTGATCCTAATGGGGTTATTTCGATGCGGGGGAACGGAAACTTCCAAACCGCACGCCACATGCTTTTTGTGGATGGGTTTCCTCTTCACAGCCTGCTTCGTACTAGATTCAACGGGGCGCCCCAGTGGAATTTTGTGGCACCCGATGAGGTGGATCATACAAATATAATCTATGGTCCTTTCTCGCCAAAATACAGTGGCAACGCCATGGGCGGGGTGGTCGATATATACAGTCGACAACCTGAAAGAGAGGAATGGTCTATGCAAACCACAGGCTGGATACAAAATTGGGAGAACCAGGGAGCTAAAGGGAATGCACCCGGTTTCAAAATGTTTTTTGCCCATGGAAATAAGATTGGGAAGTTTTCCTATTACATGTTCTTCAATCGCTTGCATACACAGACACAGCCAACAAATATCACATTGGATAACAGTATTGGAGGAAATGCGGGGACAGCCGTAACCGGTCCAGTAAACTTCAGGGATGCAAGGGCCCGGGACTCGATTGCTTATGCTGATGATGGTGAAGAAGACAGTATCAATGATTTATTTAAGATGAAGATGAACTATGACTTCTCTTCCAAATTTAAGTTAAGGGGAATGTTTGGTTTGCTAGATCGCCATAGAGATCAGATGAACGTAAATAATTATATTAGAGACGCGAATGGCAACAAGCTCTGGACTGGCACCCTGAATTTAGATGGAAAAGATTTCGGCGTAAGCGAAAATGCTTTTGATGTATCCAAGCAGGACAAACAGGATTTGCTTGTTGGGTTGGGAGCCAAGGGGAAACTTGGCAATGGCTGGAATTATGATTTGGCCCTGAGCACTTATTTTATTTTGGAGGACGTTTCAAGAGACTCTGACGAAAATCCGGACTCCCCGGCGTACGATGGCAGTGGTCAATTGACTGAGTTTTCTAACAGCGGCTGGCAGATGGTCGAGATGAGGTTTAATAAAAAATCGTTTTGGGATTCACCCAACCTTTCTTTTGAAGGGGGATATCACTATGACCATGCCAGGATGAAAGTTGAGAATATCAGAAACCTTACAGACTGGGAAAATTCGGACCGAAGTCAGGGGACGTTTAACAATTCCAGCGGTGGTGAGACAGACACTCATGCCTTCCACGGCAATCTTGGTTTCCAGTTAAACCCTAAAGTGGATTTGCAGGCAGGGTTACGCACTGAGGTCTGGCGTTCTTTCAACGGATTCAAACACGAAGCTGCGGGTGAGAGCGGTGAGCATCTTCATAGGATCGAACACGCCTTTAACCCAAAGCTTTCTCTGGGATACAAACCCAATGAGGAATGGGATCTCCGTTTCTCACTTGCGCGGGCAACACGCTTCCCGCTGCCAGAGGAGTTGTTCGAAAATGTTGATGACCTGCAAAATAACAGTATATCCAGTCCAGGTCTCAAACCTGAGGTCGGTAACCACGCCACCATAATGATAGGAAATTATACGGCAAAAGCAACGACCCAGGTCAACCTGTTTTTTGATGAAATCACAGACACCATTTTTTCTGATCAGGATATTACTGGAATCACTACAACCAGTACTTTCGTTAATATTAACAAGGTCAGGACGTTTGGTGCTGAGTTTGTCGCACAGAGAAGGGATTTTCTGATACCCAGTCATGACTTGTCTTTCAATGCTTCCTATACCAACTCAGAAATCAGAAGACACGATTCAAACCCTTCAGTTGCGGGTAACCAATTGCCCCGTGTCCCTGAATGGCGAGTCAAGTTTCAATCTCTGTACCATATCAAAAATAACTGGGATGCCATGGTGGCTGGACGTTATCAAGCCAAAGCCTTCGGCCGAATACAAAACGACGATATCCTGCGGGGCGATGGTGGGCAGGATGAGTATTATTTTATGGATTTTAAAACAACTTACCGAACTAAAAAAATCAATGCGTCCTTTGGTGTAAACAATATGACGGATCAATTTGCTTATACCGGGCCGCACCCATATCCAAGCAGAACCTATTCGGTTGATTTTCAATGGAAATTCATGTGAGCCCATGGAGATGACTCACGGTGATGCTCCCGGTTTATGGAGCGTTTTTTTGGTTGAAGATTACAACGGCAGAATATTTTATGAACAGATAGAGAGCGTGTAAGCCATGTTTGGAATTAACAAAGCATTTATTTTTGCTGGTTATTTACTAATTGTTTCCTGTGCCGGTTCTGGAATACCAGTTTCAGAAAATACCCGGGCAGTTAATGGTTCAACCAATAATATTACTTCAATAATTTGGGAGCCCTCACCAGGTGCTGTTGCTGATGGCAATGACGGTCAATTGATTGTCAGGGCCTCTGAATCCATAAATATGTTATATGCCGTCCACGACAACCAGGGCAAGCAGGACCTGTTCATGTCTAAAACGAAAAATATTGGTGACAGTTTTTCTGGAAGGGTACGGGTAAACTCAGAGAAAGGGGAGGTCAGCGCTCACGGAGAAAACGGCCCGAAACTTAAACAAGGTAAGGGACGGGGTATCTTCGCTGCCTGGGTGGGAAACCGCGATATCAAATTTTCCCGATCCATGAATTTCGGTAAAAGTTTCAGTCCGGCTATTCGTGTTAATGATGATGAGGGAAAGGCATCACAGTCTTTTTTCACAATGGAAGTTGCACCTGACGGTACTGTCTATATAGCCTGGCTGGATGGACGCCATAAAAAGTCAGGTAAGCCGGGAACCTCATCGATTTATTTAGCCCGTTCCTTTGATCAGGGTAAAACGTTTGGAAAAAATATTAAGATTGCTGCAGATATTTGTCCTTGTTGTCGTCCTGCACTTGCTTTTGGAAACAATGGTGAAATTTTTGCTTCCTGGCGTCATGTCTATCCTGATAACGAAAGGATTATTGTGGTCGCCACCTCAAGAGATGGAGGTGAGACGTGGAGTGATCCGGTAAAGACAATAGAAACGGGGTGGAAAATTAATGGATGTGCTCACTCGGGTCCCGCCATGAAGTATTTGGGTGAAAAATTATTGATTACCTGGTACACGGGAAGAAATGAAAAAGCCAGCCTGAAATTTGCCTTTTCATATGATAAAGGGCAATCGTTTCAGATCGCAGAAGATCTTAATGGTTCCATACTTGATGCCAATCATCCGGATATAGCAGTGGTTGGAAACGAAGCCTGGGTCATTTTTCAGGGACGGGATCCCACAGAAAATGAGGGCTGGGGACGAGAGGGGGCCTGGCTCGTAAGGATAAATGAGGAAGGCAAAGCTTCCGATCCTGTTCCACTCCCATCTACTGGCGGAAGTGTGGCTTATCCTTATTTGTTTCCAGGGAATGGGGGAAGGGTGTATGCGACCTGGACTGAAATTGGCGACAAAGGCTCTAATGTCGTTTTATGTAGAGGACGAATAAATTAAGAAATCAAAATCCGGGAATAGTGGCCACCCATAATTTATGGCTACTCCTTCAAGTGTTTTTGTTTTGCGTTGGCAAGTGTCGTATTCCTTCTCCTAAGGGGAATAAATGTGAAACAATTTCGCTGCCAGTAAATATGGTGTCTTTAACTGGATTGGAAAACCCTCTCCTCATTTCGGCAGGGAGTGGGTGCCCGATTTAATAGAAGGCCACTTTTCCCGGTAATTCTTAATGATTTTTTTCGGCGCAGTGATTCATATAGGAACGATGAATCTATATTCCCTGCTTGTTCATGAACTCATCAAAATGTTTCTGGTACATGATGTCCCATTCAGGGGAACCTTCGCGGGGAGGATTTTTATAGGTGCCCATGATTCTTCGGGCCTCGGTATCTGCTTTGTCATCAAGCTGCAAAACTTCGGTCATCGTTTTGGTGATTTCCAGACGCAAATCGTTTAAATCGACTTTGTAGTCCATTTCATTCCGTGTGGAAAAATCTTTTACAATGAGGCTGCTGATATGGTTGATTTTGTCTCGGTTGATTTTCATTGGATTTTATAGTATCAGACCGCGTTCGCGGACCAGTTTGGACTTTACCATTTGAAACACCCGACCGTAATCCATCATACTTCTTTCGTATTCTTCTGTTTTAGACTCCAGTAAGGTTTTTACTTCTTCATTCAGCCGATCTTCTACCATCAAATCTTCTATGATTATTCCGGAAATGATCGTCTCCAGTTTGTCGGGCGTTTCTTCCCATATGATCAAATCTTTTTCGGTCAAAGATTTCACAATTTTTTTTGAAAGGACTTCTACAAACTCTTTAGTAACTCGCATGTTTTTTTATTTTATGGTTTCTGTCTTTTTTTCGCCCAGCAGTAAAAAACAATGATTATCCGTGACCCGGACATCGATTATGGGGGTTTTCTGCATGTTGATTTCCGCGACCACCTTGCTGAACATGGCCTCAATGGTCTTGGCGCTTTCTTCCGCAATATCCAAAACTCGAATGCCGGTCACTTTATGGTCGGAGTTTCTCATAAATCCCTGAATAAGACATCCTTGCTGGATTTTCAGCCCTTCTTATTGAAATAAAAGGGGGAATCAAGATGCCAAACCTCAATTTCGGGGTATTATCTCTTATTTAAATTTTTGAATCAATAAATATTGATTTGCCCGAAAGGAGAGGGACGCCCCCCGGGCCTTTTTTGATTAAAAAATAAGCAAACATAAAGCCTATTGAAATTACATATCCAATTGAGTATATTGACATTAATAAAATAACTCATGGAAACACAAATTGTTGCGGGAACCCTGTTTTTCCAGGATACCGCGCTTTTTTTTTGAACCCCGTCGGGTTCTGCGAGAATAAAAGTGGTTAGAGAAGTAGAATTTACTGAAAAAGTACCTATAAGCCATCACCTGATCGAAATTAAAGACCGGACGATCCAAGTCGCTCTGGTCGTCGCGTTATTCTTTGGGGTTTGTTTTTATTTCATTGAAATACTCCTGCTATGGCTTGAAGATCCCCTGCCAAAGCAATTTGCCGACCTGACCTTTATCACCCCTACAGAACCCTTTTTCACCAACATGAAGGTTGCCTTTATGGGTTCGGTTTTTATTTCCATGCCGTGGATTCTTTATCATGTGTGGGGATTCATTGCTCCCGGGTTGAAAGTCAAAGAAAAGAAAATTACGGCAATGTTTGTATTTTTTGGGACTGCATTTTTTCTTTTTGGTGGCATTTTTTGTTATTTTCTTGTGCTTCCCCTTGGACTGAAATTCTTATTAGCCTATGGGTCCAATTTCTGGAAGATGCAGGTGACCATCGGTTTTTACTTTTCCTTCGTTGTTAAGCTGATTCTGGCATTTGCTTTTGCTTTTCAAACCCCGCTTATTATGGTTCTTCTGACCAAGTTTGGGGTAATAAATACGGTTAAAATGAAGCTGTACCGGAAATGGGCGTTTCTGGGTACTTTTGCCCTCGCAGCGGTATTGACGCCCCCTGACGTTATCACCCAGGTGCTTCTGGCGGTTCCGCTTTATGGCCTTTATGAATTTGGAATGGTCGTGTCGCGATTTTTTGAAGATCCTAAAAACCGTGAGCTTGCAATCCGACAGATGCAGGCCGAAGCGGAAGCAAGAAAAGCCGCTAAAGAAGCTGCCGCAATGGCTGCCGAGAAAAGAAAAGCTGCTGCAAAGGCGGCAAAGAAATCACGCAAAGTGGCTCGCTGAATCAGACCAGAAAAACCAGAACGGTAGTAACGCGTGGGTAGGTTGTCAGTATCAATATTTTGGCAAGGGAACAACCCATGCTGAACGAGATGGCTGGCACCAGGGTTCCGGTAAGCCTCACCAGTCCCGCCGAAATCATTCCCAACCCTAAATAGCCCATTCCCAAATCAAAATGAATCAGGCTGTACAAAATTCCGTTGCCAGGAATAACCAATGAATCGTTTTTAATTAAAATTTTCAAAACAAATCCTGTAATAAACAACTGGCCTATTGCAGGACTCAGGAGCCCTCCCAGTAACAGATCCATACTGGAAAAGGGAGTCGGCATTCTAAGCTCCGCGCCAGAAAAAAGGTCGTTTTCTGCCATGCCCGTTTTAACAATCAAGGTATCTAAAAAAAACACAACCATGACAGGAAGAAGGGCCAGGGCCAGTCCGGAGACAAGATGTTTTTTGTCAAAATCAGACAGGCCGATTTTGGATAAATTTAATTTTCGGGTGGAAAATAAAATAGATAAGGTGATTATAAAGAAAAATAAATTCCAGTTTTTGTAAAGAAAGGAACTGTTTTTAAAATAAACCTGAGAAAGGGGAAAACAGATAAAAAAATAAATAAGGAGAATAAAGGAAAGGGGTCTTATTTTTACAGCACGGATGTGGGAGGATGAAGACAAGGAGGAATTTAACTCACCTGTTATTGGATGAAATAGGAAAAGCGGACCCGGAAATATTATTTGATTTTTCCGATTCGTTTCCGCTTATGTGATTTGGAGTTGTTGGAACCCCGCTTATGTGGACAGAAGCTTTTTTATTATCTTCGTATAATTCTCCCTTTATATAATGGGCATTTATATAAAGACCCCCGAAAATTAAAGCGGAAAGCAGGCAGGATTCAAGAAAAATGTTTTTCCACATAAGAGGTTGGTTTTTCTAAGGTTTTATCTGCAAATATTGTAGATTTTTTTTTAATTAATTTCAATATTTAAGCCTAGAGAGGTGCGTCCTGTTACTTTGGTTGACAAAATCCGAATGTTTATTTAGTATCCCTTTTAGGTTAAAATAGCTTCAATAAATTATCTCGCCGGGACAAGACGACCAACTGCTCGCCCATAGAAAAATGCGGTCAAATTAGGATTTTTACTAAATATTTCACCAAAAAATGTCATGAAAAAGATTGCTATTGCTTCGGATCATGGAGGGTTTGATCTTAAAGAAAGCGTGATCGCCCACCTGTTGAATAAGGGTTGGGAGATTGATGATTTAGGACCTGTCAATAACGATTCCGTGGATTATCCGGATTATGGGATTAAGCTTGCAGAAGCCATTCTTGAAAACAAAGTTGAAAGGGGTATTGTAATCTGCGGGACTGGAGTGGGAATGTCCATTGTTGTAAACAGATTTCCCGGAATTCGGGGAACCTTGTGCGCCGATGTTTATACGGCAAAAATGTGCCGGGAGCACAATGATTCCAATATCCTGATCCTGGGTGGCCGTGTGATAGGAAAGGGACTGGCAGCTGAAATAGTGGAAACCTGGTTAAATACTGAGTTTGAAGGGGGGAGGCACCAGAGACGCCTTGATAAAATAAATGAAATAGATGCAACCTTAAAATCCAAGTCACCGGGACAGACCCGGTAGATGCTAATTTGGAGGAATAAAAATTGTCACTTGCTGATTTTGATCCGGAAATAGCCAAATCCATAAAAGACGAAACGGACAGGGAAAACAATACTCTTGAGATGATCGCGTCTGAAAATTTTGTCAGCCGCGAAGTGCAGGAAGCCCAGGGTTCCGTTATGACCAACAAGTATGCCGAAGGGTATCCCGGCAAACGTTATTATGGGGGATGCGAGTTCGTTGATGTTGCAGAAAGCCTGGCTATTGAAAGGGCTAAAAAGATATTTTCCGCCGAGCATGCCAACGTTCAACCGCATTCAGGGTCGCAAGCCAACATGGCCGTTTACCATACCATTCTTAAGCCCGGTGATACGATTTTAGGGATGAACCTTTCTCATGGCGGTCATCTTACCCATGGCAGCCCTGTGAATTTTTCAGGTTACACCTATAACGTTGTCGCCTACGGGGTGAACGAAGAAACCGAAGTCATCGACTATGAAGAAGTTCGAAAACTGGCAAAAGAGCACAAACCCAAACTGATTGTGGTGGGTGCCAGCGCTTATCCCAGGGTGATAGATCCTGTAAAGTTCCGGGAAATTGCCGATGAAGTAGACGCAAAAATAATGACCGATATTGCCCATCCATCGGGCCTTGTAGCTGCCGGGATATATCCTTCCCCGGTACCCCATTCAGAATTTGTAACAACAACGACCCACAAAACCCTGAGGGGACCCCGAGGCGGAATGATTCTTTGCAAGGAAGAATATGCCAAAGAAGTGAATAAAAAGATTTTTCCGGGAATTCAAGGCGGACCGTTAATGCATGTGATCGCTGCCAAAGCCGTCGCGTTTAAAGAAGCCCTGAGCGGAGAGTTTGTGTCTTATCAGAAGCAGGTGGTGGCCAACGCAAAACACCTTGCCCAGTTTCTCAGCGATAACGGCATAAAGATTGTCAGCGGAGGAACCGACACGCACCTGATGCTGGTAGACCTTCGGCCCCAGGACATAACAGGGAAAGATGCAGAGGAAGCTTTGG
>WAIB01000051.1 GCA_009873655.1 Nitrospinota bacterium
AGGTTCGTAATCATTTTTCTATTAAAAATATAAAACTGGCATTACATTTAATAACTAACAAATTATAAAAAGAATCATGTTCTACCGATAGAACTCGCAGTCTTTTGCAGACTTACAGCAAAGATTTTTTATTGGCAGGATCCTGGCCCGTTCAGGGGCCGCTGATCTGAAGTTTCTTGAGTTTTTCTACGAGGGTGGTGCGGTTGAGTCCTAAAAGGTTGGCGGCTTTGTTTTTAACCCAACCGGTTTTTTCGAGTGCTTCGAGCAGCAGTTCTTTTTCGAATTCTTCAACGGTCTTTTTGAGGTTGATGCCGTCTTCGGGAATTCCCACATGAAACGATTGTCTCAGCGACTGCTGCAGCATCAGCGCCGGGTTTCCTTCTTCCTCTTTTTCTTCCTGCGGTTGCCATTTTTCTTTCGGGGTATCGCCGAGCACTTTATCCGGCAAATCTCTTGGCATGATGGTTGAGCCGATGCTCAACACCACCATGCGTTCCACAAAGTTCGCCAGCTCGCGGATGTTGCCCGGCCAGGAATAGTTGACCAGGAAATTCATCGCTTCATCGCTGATGGTTTTGGATTTCGCCGCGCCGTTGAACTGTTTCAGGAAATGGTTCGCCAAGAGCGGTATATCTGTTTTTCTTTCACGCAGGGGCGGAAGGTTGATGGGAATGATATTGAGCCGGTAATAAAGGTCTTCACGAAATTTCCCTTCCTTGATGGACTCTTCCAGGTTTCTATGTGTCGCGGTGATCACCCTTATGTCGATGGGTGTGGGTTTCGTGCTGCCAATGCGGTCGATTTCCCTTTCCGCCAGGACCCGCAGAAGTTTTACCTGCAAAGTAGTCGGCATATCGCCGATTTCATCGAGGAAAATGGTCCCCTGATGCGCCAGTTCCATTCGGCCTATGCGCGTATTGACGGCACCGGTGAAGGCCCCTTTTTCGTAGCCGAACAGCTCGCTTTCCAGAAGCTCGTGGGGAATGGCCCCGCAGTTGACCGCAATGAAGGGTTTGGAGGCACGGGGGCTGTTCATGTGCAGGGCGCGGGCAATGAGTTCTTTCCCGGTTCCGCTTTCCCCGTAGATCATGACGGTGCTCGGCGACCCGGCGGCCCGCTCCACAACGTCAAAAACCTCACGAATGGGCTGGCTTTCGCCTACGATGCCGAAACTTTCTGATTCAAGATTTATCTTCATAGTCAGCAGATATTATATCCAGAGGAGTAAATTTGTCAAATAAAACAGTGCTTTATAGATCATTCGAAATCACCCCAAAGCGTCAAAACTCCCTCAAGGGGCAAAAACACGGGCGAAACACACCTCTTTAAAAAACGTGGCATAAATTGACACTGGGAAAAACAGGGGGGTTCAGTTGTTGCCTTTTAAAGTGCCGGTGGCAAAACCCGCGTATTTTTTGAGTTCGGGTTCCCAGTGGGAAATATTCTGGGGAGTGATGCCCAGCACATGAAGGAGTTTTCCGCCGTCCAGATCATCGGGCACGTGGGAGCAACCGTGGAGACTCCATTCTCTGGAGAGTAATTTTGCCAGCCCCACCACCGCCCCGGTTTTGGATGAGGGGTCTGCTTCATCAATCGGGATATCGGATCGAAACAAATTGATGAATGACTCGGGGAAATTCCATGCGGTCATCAATTCCATGCTCACCTGCGAACTATCGAAACCGAAAACTTTTTTTTCAGCGTTTAGCAGATTGATTTTTTCATTGCGGGATTTTCCAATCGCTTCGGACATTTCCCGGGGATAATAGACGGACAACGCAATGACCCCTGCATCGTGTATCAGCCCTGCCGTGAAACAGACATCGGATTCCAGACCGCCGATCAGGCGTCCCAATCCCCCGGCGAGAGATGCGGTGACCCCGCAATGCATCCATAATTCTTCATAGTCGAGGGCGAACTCACTTTCCTGTTCGGCCAAATACTTTTCCAGAATAGGAGTACGAAGAATAATATTTTTGATTGCACCGGGACCCAGCAGACCCGCGGCCTGCTGCAGGGAGGAAATTTGTGCGGGGTACCCGTATACGGGACTGTTTGCGACTTTTAAGACACTCAACGCCATGGAAGGATCGTACTGAATGATTTCAACGATATTATAGTCCATGGAAGAAGTGGAACCGGAAGCAACCAGCACGTTGTTAATATGCTCCGGAGGAGATGGAAGGTTTTTTACGGAATGGAACACATCAAGAGATATTGTCATGGTGATCCTATAACGGTTCGGTTTCTACCTTCATGCTTGGCCTTGTACAAAGCCTGGTCCGCAATCTTGATCAAATCGGCGGGATCCCTGGTCAGTTTCGGATCGAACTGGGCAATCCCGCAGCTTACGGTCACATTAAATTCCTTACCTTTATACTTGAAGGTTTGGCTTGCCATTTCCTCCCGTACCCGCTCCGCGATATTGAAGGCCCCATCGACTTTTGTTTCAGGGAGAACCAGAATAAATTCCTCGCCGCCATACCTTGCCGCGACATCATTGGAACGGCAAAACTTTTTCATGGTGGTTGCAAAGTCCAGCAGAACGTCATCTCCCTTTTGATGGCCGTAAGTATCATTGACGTTTTTGAAGTGGTCGATATCCATCATGATTATAGACAGGGGAGAAGAATATCTTTGGCTGCGGATCACTTCATTTTTCAGCAGAGTCTGCATTTGCTGGTGATTGTCCAGACCCGTCAGTCCATCTGTAATCGAAATTTTTTCCACCGTTTCAAAAAGCAACGCGTTACTTATGGAAAGCGCCACAAACTCGGAGACATTCAAGGCAAAATCCAGATCGCCCACGTTATAAAATCCTTTATCGTTATCGTTGAGGTTCAAAACTCCAATGATTTCGTTCTCAATCATCAGGGGGATGGAAACAAAAAACTCACATTTGAATAAAGGATTCTTGCGGCCGCGAAAATACCTTGAACTCGCAAAATCCTGCTCGAAAATATACCGGCCCGTTGTCATGGCCTCTTTCATAATGGGGGAATCGTTCTGGTAAATGGACAGCCCTTCGTTTAGTTCCGGATGGTTGTGGCTCATAAGTTGCAGCCTTCTGTGATTTTTATCAAACAGGAAAAAGGAGAAATGCTTGACAGACAAAATGAAGGGTAATTTTTCCACCATGACTTTGCAGATTTCGTCGGAACTGAGGAGGTTGATGCTTTTCTGCAGATAAATCAGGTGGTCCAGGGCTTCGAGCGAATCCCCCAGGAGGCTGTTTTGTTTTTTCAACAGGTTCCGAACCGTTTCAGACTCTTGCCATCTAAGTTGTTCGGGTGTGCTCATTCCCATCTCCCAGCCAAACGGACTTAAATAAAAAGAAATAGGGATTAAGTCAATTTTCTGACTCTTATTTCATCATGTTTTCGATCAAAATGTCGAAAAAAATGATTCAAGGTCTTATACTATAGTTTACGGTTAAAACGTTTAAAAATTTAGGTTTCGGCAACTTTGGCGACCCTTCAACACCAGTTTAACCGGAATTGGTATCAATATTGCTTTATTTAATGAAAAAAAGCCGAAATCAGAGAATATGTTATTAAAATCCAAATTCAGAAAGCTTCTAATCCTCTCCCTGCTATTGGTGCAATTATTTGCAAAATCCGACGCATGGGCACAGGGGGAATTTCTGGGAGGCGACACGCTACTAAAAACGGTAAAAATCGGGCCTCATCCCATTTACACCCGAATTCTGGTTGATTTAAACCAACCTGTGAAATATGAGGTGAACGCGGATTTTAAAGAAAAAAGGATTTTTTTGACCCTTCCGAATACTCAAAAAGGTCCGCGAGTTCGCGGCAAATCATTTAACGACAAAAACCTTGAACAGTATACGGTCAGCTCAAGAGCAGGAAAAGTAAAAGTAACTTTTGTTTTAAAGAACGCTAATACCCGGTTTTTCCATTCCATGAATCGTGAGAAACCGCAAATCATTATCGACCTCAAGGGACATACAAAACCCATTTTAAAAGCCAAAATCAGCGGACTTCCCTCCTCAAGGCAAGAAAAAGAAGAGGGTTTTAAGAAAAAGAGCTCGAGAGAAAATACTTTTTCTAAAAAGAAGGTCCGCGTAGTTGGCCATTCTTCTAAAAAGATTCGAGAATTGGTAAGCAAAGACGGGCAGGATAAAATAGAAAACGGATGGGAAGATTACCAAAAAGCCCTTAAAGAATTTCAAAAGAGGGATTTCCCCTCCGCGTCCAAAGCTCTGAAGGAATTCACCGAAAAATTTCCCAAAAGCAGACACCTGGGGCAGGCCCTTTATTTAAGGGCTGAAGCTGAGTATCGCAATACTTTTAAGGAACTGAATCCTAACTACGACCGCGCTCTGGCTGCTTACCAGGCTGCCATGAGAATAAATCCCAAATCAAAATTCTACGATCATGCCCTTCTGAAAGTAGCAACCATTTACGATGACATCGGTTACCGGCTTGAAGCCAGAACTCTTTACAACCAGGGTGTTAAAAGGAAAAGAGACAGTTTATACAATGAAATGAGGAAAAACAGCCTAGCGGCTATGCTGATGAAAGAGGAAAGATTCAAAGAGGCGTTTGACGCGTTTCAACTGATCCTAAAGAAGTCTCCGAAAAATATTGAAGCAAAAGCAGGAATTTTTGAAATCGCCAATCGGTTTTACCAAAAAAACAATTACGACCAGGCCCTGGAAATATATGAAGCGGGGGCCAAACGCTGGCCGGGCGAACTCAATGAAAAACCGGAAATAAATTATAATATGGCGGAAATTTATTTCTCCCATGAGGAATATGAAAAAGCTCGAAAACATTATTTTAATCTTCTGAACCTGAACCCCACTTCCAAGAATGCACACAGAGCTTTAAACAGGGTTGGAGATACCTACCTGCTTCAGGGAAATTACCAGAATGCTTTGGCCGTGTTTGATGAATCCAGCAAAAAACAGGTCGCTATACTGGATGAGAAGGGAAAACCTGTTTTAGATGAAGAAGCAAATAAAATTCTTGAAGACAGCGCTGATACGCAATATGGAAGAATTCGTATGGCAGATATCGGGATACGAAGCCCGCGGCTGAAAGTCAACGATATTGTTTTCGATGTTTCCTATTATTACAAACCCTTTCATACGTATGAGAAAATTTTTAAAGAGACTAAAAACGTCGAAATACTGGCTGAAGTGACCTTGAGCCGTGGTATCGCTTATTTATTAGAGCAAAATTACCTGAAAGCCATAGAAGAATTTAAAAAGCTTTTTCCACTCGGACCGGAATCGCGTTTTTCACAGGAAGCGGAAAGGTTTGTGAAGCAGGCCCTTATTGCGTTGATTGACAAATATTCCAAACAAAAGGGAATGCTGCCCATTCTTTACTCATACAGCGATTTCGTCAGTTTACCCGTTAAAAAAATTAAAAATGCCAAGACTCTTCTGCAGGTTGGGGAAGCCTACCAGGCAATAGGTATGTACCCGGAAGCGGTCAAGTTTTATGAAAAGGTGAAGCTTCTCGATTCCGAAAAAGCCTTTCGAGACAGGATCTTCCTGAACCTTGGGAAAATACATATTGAGGAAAAAAGTTATGACGAAGCCATCATGGTGGGCCGTTCCTTCATCAAAAACTTTCCCCGGAGTAAAAGGTTAAACGAAGCTAAAAAACTCCTTGCCCAGGCCCATCAAGGAAACGGCAATCTTCTCGGTGCCATAACCATGTACGAAGAATTGCTCGGGCTGGTAAAAAACAAGGCCGAGATTCACTATTTGATCGCTGAAGTAAAAACAAAAATGAAAAAATACGCTGATGCTGCGGTTTCTTATCAAAATGCTATCGCGGAATACGATAGAAAAGAACGCGTTGTTCCCGATTATATTCAAAAATCATATTATGAGCTGGGAACTTCTCTTTATAAAATCAATCGATTTAAGGCCGCAATCGAAGCTTTCAATTCCGCGAAGGAGCTTTTTCCCAAGCATCCCCTTAAAGAATGGGCAGACTACCTTCTAATTGAGAGTTATGAGAAGGAAGGCGATATGAAAAATTCCAAGGAAGGTATAAACAGGCTGGTCAAGGCCAAAAATGCCGACCCCATTCTCAAGCGCGCTGCCCAATCCAGCGCAAATATTCAGGAATGGGAAAAACAATTAAAAGAAGGGTGATTTTAATTTATAATAAAAGCCAGATTGGAAACCCACTGCTACCCTTCCCATGACAATCCCAGGCGGCAACAAAAGTAAAGAAATTCAAACGCTCATCCAGAACATGGAGGCTTTTAACGAAGTTACCGCCCAGCTTCAAAACTCCTACGACGAACTTCAGGAAAGGGTAAAAAAGCTTGACCTTGAATTATCTGATAAAAATGAAGAATTAGAAAAAAACCTGGCTGAGAAAGAGCGGGTAAAAAATTATCTCAATGATATCCTTGAAAGCCAGACCAACGGCGTCATTGTTGTTGACCGCAAAGGTATCATCACCACCTATAATAAAACAGCAGGTACTTTAACCGGAATAAAACCGCGGGGCTGTCTGGGAAAAACCCTTGAGGAAGTTTTTCCCCTGTTTGGACCGATTGTCACCAGGTTGGGGAATAACCGCGGCGAAACGATCAGCGAGGACAAAGATATTCGCAGTGCCAACGGGGAGGATCTGCACGTCCGCGTTTCTGCATCTCCTGTCTGGGATAACCATGGAGGCCAGATTGGCACCATCCTGATTCTCCAGGACATGACAGAGTTTCGAAGGATGGAAGAATTTGCCCAGCGCAACCAAAGGCTAAGGGAAATGGGAGAAATGGCGGCAGGCATCGCACATGAAATCCGGAATCCTTTAGGAAGCATCGAGTTGTTCGCCTCCCTTTTAATAAAAGATCTTGAGGGAGACACGGAAAAAGAAAATTTGGTCAAGCATATCCAGGCGGGTGTGCAAAATATGGATCGCATTATTTCTACCCTGCTTTTGTTTGCGAAATCCGCCCAGCCCTCAAGGCAGCAATGTGATATCAACTCTTTACTTACCGAATGCCTGGAAGGAATCAATAATGTCCGAATTCCGGAGAATATTAACGTGATTCGTAAATACGGCCAGGGCACCCTGCTGGCTAATGGAGACCGAGAGCTATTGCGGCAGGTGTTTCCAAATCTCATAAACAACGCGGTCCAGGCTATGCCCGATGGCGGAGTATTGAGTCTTATCACTGAAAAATCTTCTGTCTCTGCCAGTCCGGAAAATGGTTCTACAAAACGTCAATATATTTCCGTTACAGTAACGGATACTGGCCTTGGCATGTCGCCTGATAATCTCGTGAAAATATTCAATCCATTCTTCACCACCAAAGATAAAGGAACGGGCCTCGGCCTCGCCATTTCCCACAATATTATCAAGGCCCATCAAGGTACGATAGATGCGGTTAGTGAAGAAGGAAAAGGAACTTCTTTCACGGTTAAAATTCCATGCTGGGATGAGGGTTTCGATGAAAAATAATGAATCAAAGAAAATTCTAATCGTTGATGATGAATCTGAAATGCGGGTGGCGCTGGAAACCACTCTAAAAAGAGAAAAATTTCAGCTGACTTGTGCCGAAGACGGGAAACAGGCCCTGGAGAAAATGGAAGACGATGATTTCGATCTTGTTCTTACCGATGTTCGGATGCCGAAATTAAACGGCCTGGAATTATTGCGAACAGTCAAAGAAAAGTCTCCCGAAACCAAGGTGGTGATGATGACCGCCTATGGAACCATAGATAACGCTGTTGAAGCCATGAAAGAAGGGGCCTTTGATTATCTGATTAAAGGGTCTGGGTTTTCAGCAGACGTTTTGGTTTCGACAGTAAAACGTGCCTTCCTGGAACCCGGAAGCTTTACTCCCCCTGCCCATCGTCCCTCCCCTCAAATGGAGTCTTTGGGAGAGATGAAAAGAATCATTACGCAAAATGAAGAGATGAAGAAACTTTTGGAATTTGCCAAAAATGTTTCCTACAGCAAATCTACGGTTCTCATTATCGGAGAAACTGGAACCGGTAAAGAATTGTTTGCGCGTTATATCCACCAGTGCAGTCCCCGTTCCGAGAAACCTTTCATGGCGGTGAACTGTGCCGCTTTGCCGGAAGGCTTGCTTGAATCGGAATTGTTCGGTCATGAAAAAGGTTCTTTCACCGGAGCCACGGAAAACAAGGAAGGAAAGTTTGAACTGGCGAACAACAGCACTTTGCTTCTGGATGAAGTGACAGAAATGTCACTGGCATTGCAGGCAAAACTTTTACGTGTTTTACAGGAACATGAAGTCGACAAAATTGGCGGTCGAATGCCCATCCCCGTAGATGTTCGTGTTATCGCAACGAGTAATCGTGACATTCGGAAACGGATTCAAGACCAGCAGTTTCGGGAAGACCTGTATTACAGATTGAATGTCGTACCCTTGAATCTTATTCCCTTAAGAGAGAGAATCGACGATATACCCGTTCTCGTACAAAGCTTTATCAACCAGTTTTGTCAGGAAAACGGAAAATCCCCCTTAAAAATAGACTCTGCAACACTGACCCTTCTTAAAAAATACCGCTGGCCGGGAAACATCCGTGAACTGGGAAATATTGTTGAGCGATCCTGCCTCATGTGTCAGGACGACACAATATTACCGTCGCACTTATTCTTCGATGAAGAATTGCAATCCAAGGAAAAAGGAACTCCCAGATTGTCAGGGACCATTTATGAAATGGAAAAAGAACTCATCATGCAAACCCTCGAAGAGGTCAATGGCAATAAAACAAAAGCTGCCGATTCTTTAGGAATCAGTATCCGTACCCTCCGGAACAAGCTTAACGAATACGGAGAAACAAGCCCCTCTGCATAACCTGCCCTCCTATTTTAAAAGCGAAAATAAAATTTCAGGGAAGAAATCGCCAGGTTTTTCACCTAACATATTCTCGGCAACTGTTCTCCACTCAGCATATCGAGAATTTGATCGGTTCCGATTTTTGTTTTCAGGTTGACGGTTTTCTCCGGGGATTTTTTGACCCGGCCAATGATTTCGGCCTGACTTCCAAGTGGGTCGTTTTGAATTATGTCCAATGCCCGCTTTGCATGCTCTTCTTTCACAAAAGTCACAAACTGACCTTCATTGGCT
>WAIB01000052.1 GCA_009873655.1 Nitrospinota bacterium
TTTCCGTTTTGGATGGGGATGAATCGCTGAAGATTTCGGGGTGCAATGCTCTGGAGAATTGCCCCAAAATCTTTAATAAACGAGGACCTGGAATAAGAATGTAGTCCGCACCGATATAATGTATCTGTTCGGATTGTACCGCTCGAATTGAAGGAAAGCGCTTCCAGCCTTTCATTCGTTCCTTGATTTGTTCCAGTGAAAGTCGAGATTTGGGGCCGGCTTCAATGATTACCTCAGGTGATTTTTCAATTATAAATTCTTTCGTGATTTTCGGATATTGTGCCAGGGAATCGGGAATGATATTCCTGCCTCCTGAAATTTCCAGCAACTCATGAAGAAAGGTTCCCTGGCCCGCGGCATATAAATCCCTTCCAGGGTCACTGCTGTCACCCAAGAGCAGCAATGCCTCTTTAGGAGGTATGTTTTTCAATTTCTTTTTGTAAAGATTGATTCCATTAATTAATTTATTTTGTAAACGCCCGGCATTTTTCTCGACCCCCAGTGTAACTCCCAATAACTGGATGGATCCCAGGATATTCTCAACGGTATCCATTTCCAGTTTCATGGATGGTATACCCAGTTTTTGAGTGTTCTGTTCCAATCTTACACTATGGGCGAGATGCACAACCAGATCCGGACGCAGAGCAACAATGGTTTCCATATGGGGATTGACCAGTCCGCCAACACTGGCTAGTTGACAGGCTTTGGGAGGGTATTTGCAAAAGTCGGTTACGCCCACCACTCGATCCTCCAGGCCCAATGCAAAAAGGGTTTCCGTTATGGAAGGGGACGTTGAAATAATACGGTGCGCCTGGGTTAGGTCCTTTGCCAGGGTTCCAGGGGCGGGAATCAGGAGAAGCAGCAAGCAAAGAGCCTGGAAAATTCTTTGGAGTAATAACCCAGGGAGATGTATTGATTTAGGATATTGAAAATGTATCACCGGAAATACCCGTTCCAGCGTAAAGAGGGGAAGGTGGTCCTTGCATCAGGCCTTTTATAACGGCCTATCCTCTCTACCGCGAAGAGTTTGCGAAATAGTCAAAAACAGATGTTCTGGCTTCCGGATCAGCCTGTTTCCCGCGCCTTCCCATTTAAAAAAACAGTGGCTTGTTGCGGGAGCAGTCCCCGGTTACAGCGGCGGGTCCGCAACGGAATTTAACCGTCTTCCCTGTTCTTTGACCAGATTGAACAGGCGAAGGATAGCAGATAGGGGAGGATTGTCAATCTTTAACCCGGTTAATCCGACAACGAACCATCAGGCAGTAAAAAAGTTTATTAATTCATCGAGATTTTCCGACGTTACTTCATGCCCCTGTTTGGTTTCCAGGGTTTTGGTTGGATAGCCTTTATTTTGAAACTCATCCAGAGCGTGCTCAGCCAAAAAGGCGGGAACAACTTCATCATTAAGCCCGAAAATACCCAGAATGGACGTTGTTGTGGAATTTTCCCGCTCGGTTTCCGGCAGTTCAGGCAAAAAGCCGCAGACGGAAGCAACTTTATCTATTTTATGCGAACCCAAAAGGGCATATACAAGAGATGCAGCGGCTCCTTGTGAAAAGCCCCAAAGCGAAATCTGGTTAATGGACCTGTTTTCAAAATGGGATATTGCGGATTGAATTATTGTGTCGGTAAAACTCAGAAATCCTTCTACGGACTTTTGTTGTCCCGGCCCATCTTTCCACCAGCTCCAGCGACCTTCACCGGCATCAATGGGGCCTTCGGGAAAAACCAAAAGGGTATTTTTCAGTTTTAATCGATTGCCCTGGACCAGCATATTTTCCGCCGTCGACTCAGCGCCATGAAATCCTATCAGCAGATTTAACGCATCTATCTGGTCCGGCTCTCCCAGTATAACTTTTTTATTATTCCAAACTTCATTTTGATATTTGATGGTCATCTTCTCAGTTTTCTTCCTGTGATTTAAGGATTTTTTCAGCCAGCATTTCTGCTTCAGACGATGTTTTAATTTCTCCCAGAACCTGGGCCCGTTGAATATTATTTAGCACATTTCCTAACACAGGAGAGGGTAAAACATTAAACTTTCTGATTATGTCATTGCCATTGAGCAAGGCTTTCTCTCCCAGGACCGGAATATACTGTTCAATATAGAATTTAAGGAGCTTAGAGAATAAATTAAATACTTTAACTTCTTCACATTCATCGTTCTCGGAAAAAGGAAGGGTGCAGGCCTGCAGGAGAACTCCAGCGACAAGGCCGTTTCCGCACATGACACACAAGTCATACAGGGAGGAATTACTTAAATTAAACGGTAAAGATCCGGATAAAAAGCCGGAACTTTGGACGGCCTGGCATATGAATGCAATTTTATTATTGCTGGCTTTTAAATCTTTCAGGGTTTTAAAGGTTTTTGGAGTGCCAAAATCTTTTTTTCTTTTTTCCTTTATTGATAACTCGGTGTCTGCATGGGTGAAAAAAAGAGAGAGTTTTATCAATGCCTTTTCCTTGGAATCCATTTCAAAGAACTGTTCGTTAAAATAGAGCCCGGGTTTTGAAAGGATATGTTCCAGCCGATAGTAACAGGATAAGAATTCCACCCAATCAGGAAAGGAGGAGACCGGTAATAAACAATTAAGCAGCCCTGATTTTTTCATCTGATTTACAAGATCCCCGGTGTTCTCGGTCATAAGAAAAGCAGTCAACTCCTGCCAGATTCTTTCTCCTGCGACATTCGAAATCTTTTTACTGTTCTTTGAAATATCATTGAATGTATTTTCATCAATAGAAAAATTCATTGTAGCGGCAAAGCGAAATGCACGGAGCATTCTCAGGGGGTCGGCCTCGAAGACGGCAGGCGATGTTGCTTTAATCAATGCTTTGTTCAAATCTTCTTTTCCGTTGTGAGGATCGATTATGCTTTTTTCGTTTGAAAGGAAATCAGAAAGCTCTTGCCCCATTGCATTGATGGTGAAATCTCTTTGACCCAGGTCCTCTTCAATCGTCGTTCCCTGGATATCGGTCAGGTCAAAATGCTTGTTGTGCGGAAGAATGATCCGGGTTGTAGCTCTTCCCGGAGTTTTATCGAGCGGCACATAGCTGAAATTGGATGACTGCGCAAATTGAATGCCCAGCTCAGCCGCGTTTTTCCCCGTAAGGTCGATGTCGGAAACTTTTTTATTTAACAAATGGTCGCGAAGGGTCCCTCCCACAACAAAATGTTTAACTTTTCTTACGGAAGTTAAATTAAGAAGGTCAAGTAATGTTGAGCGGATCTGGTCGTCTATCACGATAATTTAGAAAGGGTAAGTTTAATTGCATTGTACTGGAAAAATCTCTGGCAACGGAGGGAAAAATTAACAGGAAAAGCAGGGGGCTTTGGGAGATTTAAATTGAAGAGTAAAGCTAAACTTCCCAGCCCGAGGAAAGGCGCACTTGTTTGGAGACAAATATTCTTCCATCGCGCTTTACAAACTGGAGATCCGTGTTTGTAAGCGCTCCAATGATCTGCTGGAGGTTCTCTGATGGTTTGCTTTGCGGATCTTTTATAAGGAATGGGATCATTTCATCTACCGAATCCCTTACCCGGTCGCTTTCAATAATGTAACCCAGGTAGGTGGCTTCTACTTCCAGAAATTTATTTACAAGTTTTATCAGGTTGTCTCCTGCCAAAAGATCTTTTTTGCTGCGGACCCGGTTAACGACCAACCCAGGCGTGAAATCTTTCACGATATTATTGAATTGTTCAAGATGGTCGGGAAACTCCTCTACAAACCTCTCTCTTAACAGGCTGGTTGTGTAAGTTTCAATGTCGGCATTTTCCGGATTAGAATGATCTACCAGTTTTTGGATATCCGGATTGTCTTTGAATGCCTGGGAAATTTTTCTAAATAAAGCCGAACGAATAAAACTGAATGTTTTCATGACAGAAGTCATTTCCGGCGTGGTGAGAACTACATTTTGTGTGCTGATGTTGAAAAAATCGATAACGTTATAATTGGTGCCAGGCCCCAAATCCAGAAGTATCGTGTCTGCTTCCAGATTTTTCACGAAAGAAATAATGGTGTTGATTTTTTCGGAGTCGATATTTGCGCTTCCGGGATTATCTCCAGCCCCACTTACAAATTTCAGGTTGCTTATTCCCGTGTCTATGAGCAGGGACTGTTTGTTCGATATTTCTTCATTGAAAAAATCCTGGAATCCATGGGCCGGGTTATGTATTCCAAGTAGAGCGTGTAGATTGGATGCGCCGAAATCAGTATCCATCAAGATGACTTTTTGCCCGCTTAAAGCCATTCCAATTGCAAGGTTGGTGCAAACGATACTTTTCCCAATGCCTCCCTTGCCGCCGCCGACTGCAATTATGTTGATTTGTGATGTCATCGAATCTAGAGTTTTAATAAGACAATCTCCACAAGCCTAATGTTTATTCTGATCTTTTAAAAATATGAACGATTCGAGAACTTCCATATACTTTTTGTTATCTTCTGGTGAAACCCTGGGAGATTTTGACGCAAAACTTCGTTGTTCGACAAACCGTGGCTCGCTCGGCAACTCTTGACTGCTCGCTTCGGGTACAGAAAAGGAGTCCCCTTTGTCCGCATGATGAAATCTCGTATCCAGGTTTTCCTGGAAATATTTTAGACGGTTTATAAGGCTTTCTACCTCTCGGCCGGATTTACCATCAAATGAGTAGTTCCTTTCCGGAACAGGCTCCAGAGGTTCGGATTCAATTTTATCAATAACGGGTTCTTCGGTTAAGCCCAATTGCTCTATGGAAAGCACCTCCGGTTCAGGTTCCGGCGCCGCTTCGGGTTCGGGAGCGGGTTCGGGAATGGGGTCATCTGAAAGTTGGGGTTCTTCGCTTTTTTCTTCCGGGGCCAAACCCTCGTCCTTGGATATTTCTCCATCCATAGATAATTTCTGGTCCAGGGAAAACTCATCGTCAATGGTTGCTTCGTCCCCAATGCTTATGTCCCCGAGGTCTTTAACGGAAGAGGGGGTTTCCGTATCACTCTCCAGCTGTTCCGTTAATTTGTTGATCGTTGATTCCATTTCATCCTGAAGTTCCTGTATAGCGCGATCTTGTTCTTCGTCATCGAGATCAGAATAATTTGAAAAAGGGTCATCTGCAGACAATGCACCATCCAGCTCAATTAGCTCGCCTTCTTTTTGCAGTTCCTCAATGGCCTGGTCATGCGAAGTTTCTGCTCCAATGCTATCTTCTCCAACACTGTCTTCGCTGTCAAAGTCGAATCCTTCAAATTCACTCAAGTCTTTATTGATATCGGGTTCTGCGAGTTCGGAACTGATCGGTTCCAGTTCAAACTCTTTGTCTTCAGTCCCCATAACTTTTTGGGTGTCGACATGAAGTTCATCGTCTTTATCTTCTTCATCCAGTTTTTCCAAAATTTGCATAAATGCAGGCTGCCCTTCCTCTTCCTTCTCAAACAGGGGTTTATCGCCTTTGTCATCTTCGTCTAAATCGTACTCTTCGTCGTCTTCTTCTAGCTCATCCTCTGTGATAATGTCATTAGCCGCTGTATCCGGTTCGGGACGGCGTAACCTTCGCGGATCATCCTCACCGTATTCTTCTTCCTCATCATCCATTTCCTCCATGAGTTCTTCCAGTTTCCGGTCTCTATCACGTGCATTGCTCCTGGTTTTGTATAAACCGAGGGGGATCAGGACCAGTGCGGCCAGCGCTATTCCCATGTAGGTAGGGTTGTCCTGAAGTTGGAGAAGGTAAGGTTTGATAAATTGGAAAGCTTCGGTCTCTTCAAGTCCAAATTTGGAATCCAACTGAAACCAGATTTCCTTGAGAAATTCAATCGCGATCTGCAGGTATTGTTCAATCATGTTTTTGTTGATTTGGGCTAGAAGGGTGTGAGGCGTTCATCAATAAACGCATCCTTAGAAAATAGGGGGCCATCTGTTTTTTGCAATGCAATTATGACCCGATCCGAAAAATTTATTGACGGTCAAAAATGTTTCGAGGCGCCGACCGCTTAATTTCGGACTTAATATTAACATAAAAATCCAGAAAAGCAGTAAAATTAATTAGTTGGAAGAAACTGGGGTGCTATAATCGACGGGTTATTTCTGGTTTTAAAGAGTCCAAATGGAAAAATTAAGCGTAACCATTATCACCAAAAATGAAGAAAAAAATATTGGCCGTTGTCTGGAGAGTCTAAAATGGGCGGACGAAATTGTGGTGGTGGATACAGGAAGCACCGATCGGACCGTGGAAATTTGCCGGCAATTCACAGACCGGATTTATAACGAAAGCTGGCATGGTTATGGAAAACAGAAGAATATTTGTGCGGGACACACGAAAAACCGGTGGGTGCTGAATGTGGATGCCGACGAGGTCGTGACCCCCGAATCGGCTGAAGAGATCCAGGATATTTTAAAGACAGGACCGCAATATCCTGTCTACCACCTTCCCAGAAAAAATTTTTTTGGCGACCGGTGGGTTCGCTTTGGAGGCTGGTATCCGGATAGAATATTGAGGCTTTATGACAAAAATGAGGTCGCCTTCAGTGAAGTTCAGGTGCACGAAAGACTCTCCCCGGATGAAAACGCAGGCTCGCTAAAAAATCCCCTGATCCATTATTCCTACAGCAATCGGGAAGACTATGTTCAACGTCAGGATCGTTATTCCACACTCTACGCGCAGGAAAAAAGGGCCATTGGTTTCCATGCCAACTGGACTCATCTGTACTTACGTCCGCCTCTCACATTTTTAAAAAATTTCATTTTAAAAAAGGGGTTTATGGATGGTTCTCTAGGATTTTTCTTGGCAAAAAATGCAGCCGTATATACCTACCGGAAATATGCCAAGACTCAAAAGAATAATGTTGCCGGCTAGTTTGGGAAGGGAAGCGGAGCGGATTTTAACGGCCTGCGTCGATGGATGAAATGGTCTGCTATATGTGTTAAAGTATTGCCAGTATAGGATTTTACCTCGTGACCAACCCCACTGATTTTACGCGGTAGCCTGATTTTTCCCCTGTCAATGATTGAAACCCAGAGGCATTCGGTTTGACCAAAACGCAATTAATGGTGCTGATGACCCCGGTCATCCTTTTTTCTTTAACAGTACACGAATATTCCCATGGGAGAATGGCTCTCCTTCTCGGTGACGATACCGCAGAACGGAAGGGGCGGTTATCGTTCAATCCCCTTCGCCATTTGGACATTGCCGGGGTTTTATGTTTCTATTTTGTCGGTTTTGGCTGGGCTAAGCCGGTTCCCGTGGACTGGAGAAACTTCCAGAATCCCCAGCGGGATATGATGTATGTGGCATTCGCCGGACCCCTTTCAAACATTGCTTTAGCGGTGTTTTGCAGTTTTTTTCTCCGCCTGATGGCGCCGGACTTTTCTTATTTGTTTGTCATTTTAGCATATGGTATATGGATCAATGTCGCCTTGGCGATCTTCAATATGCTGCCGGTTTATCCCCTGGATGGATCCAGTGTGCTAAAAGGGTTGGTTCCGGAAAGCGTTGCGGAAAGGTTGACCAGCCTGGACAGGTTCGGAGCGATACTGATTTTAAGTGTTTTTCTGATGGACCATTTTGCCCACACAGGTATTCTCGGGACCATATTATTGTATCCCATTAACTATTCAGTGCTTTTCCTGAGCCAGGAAACATTTCCAATGATCATTGAAGTATTGAAAGCAAGTTTCGGCTGATTGAATGAGTGAACAGAAAAGAAAAAGAATATTGAGCGGCATGCAACCGTCAGGCAAACTTCACCTGGGCAACTATTTTGGTGCGCTCAAAAACTGGGTGGACTTGCAGGACGATTTTGAATGTTTTTTCTTTATCGCCGACTGGCATGCATTATCTTCCCTTTACGAAGACCCTCGCCGCATTAAAGAATTTTCTTTTGAGGTGGCTGTAGACTGGTTGAGTGCCGGGCTGGATCCTGAGAAATGCACTCTTTTTTTACAATCGAAAATTCCTGAACATGCCGAGCTTCATCTGATACTGTCCATGATGGTGCCTGTCCCCTGGCTGGAACGGAACCCGACTTATAAAGAAAAGCAGGATGAGATAAAAAAAGTCGACATGAGCACCTATGGTTTTTTGGGATACCCGGTCTTGCAAACGGCGGACATTGTTTTATATCGGGCTGATTTTGTTCCCGTTGGGATAGACCAGGCGCCGCATTTGGAGTTGTCGCGGGAAATTGTCCGAAGATTCCATCATCTCTATAAGAAAAATGTTTTTATCGAACCCGGTGCAAAAATTTCAGACATTCCTAAATTAAACGGCCTGGATGGAAGGAAGATGAGCAAGTCTTACGACAATGCCATTTTTCTTTCTGATAATGAGAAGGAAGTTGCAAAAAAAGTAAAACAGATGTTGACTGATCCCGCGCGGGCGCGCCGGGATGATCCCGGAGACCCCGAGGTTTGCAACCTTTATCCTTTCCATAAAATTTATTCTCCGCAATCCATGCAGGAAGAAGTTGCGGAAGGATGCCGAACCGCTAAAATCGGGTGCGGCGATTGTAAAAATATGCTCACTCAAACCATGCTTGAAAGTATGGGGCCCATCATGGAGAGACGCAGTGAGATATCCAAAAAGCCAAAGGAAGTAGAAGAAATAATTGCTGAAGGGACCAAGAGGGCGCAGTTGGTTGCAACTTCTACTCTCGACAGGGTAAAAAAGGCAATGAAACTGAAATAGAACATTATGGAAATAAAAGACACACTCAATTTACCTCAGACCGAATTCCCCATGAAAGCCAGCCTTACCAAGGCTGAGCCGAAAATGATCGAATGGTGGGAAAAGGAAAATATATACGAAGCAATTCGCGATTCCTCCAAAAGTAAAGAGAAATTTGTTTTCCATGATGGTCCCCCTTATGCAAACGGTCACATCCATATGGGGCATGCTCTCAATAAAATACTAAAAGATTTTATTGTTAAGATCATGAGCATGAAAGGCTTTGATGCCGGGTTCATTCCCGGGTGGGACTGCCAC
>WAIB01000053.1 GCA_009873655.1 Nitrospinota bacterium
ACATCCTGCACGACGGGGTTCAAAATGGGGGAGGGCAAGGCTCCATATAATATAAGCCCGGGTCGGACCATTTTGGAATGGCTTCCCGGAAACCGGAAAAGAGCGGAAGTATTTGCCAGGTGGGTGAGCGGGGGAACAACCCCTTTCTTTTTTATTTGGGCAAGAGCTTTTTGGAAAAGTTCTATTTGGTTATTTGTTATAGACAAATCCTCGTCATCGGCTGATGAAAAATGGGTGGATAAGGCCTCAATTTTTAAATTCGGAAGATTGCAGATTTTGTCTGTAAGAGATAAAAGGTTTTCAGGAAGAACCCCTAATCGGTTCATTCCTGTGTCTACCTTGATGTGTATATTGACTAACTTACCTTGTTTTTTTGCTTCTCTGGAGAGTGTCTCGGCTAAATGGGAAGTGCAGAGTATTGTAGAAAGGTTATGGTGAACCAAATCGGCTGCTTCATCCGGGAAAATGCTCCCCAGGATCAGGATCGGGTTTTCGATGCCATTTTTTCTCAGTTCAATGCCTTCTTCAATGACTCCTGCTCCCAGATAGTCTATACCCGATTCAACGGCAGCCCTTGCGCAGGGAAGGGCTCCATGGCCATAGGCATCGGCTTTGATAACGGCCATGATCCCGGTAGTTGAGCCCAGGATAGTTTTGAGGTTTTGAAGGTTTTGTTTGAAAGCCTTCAAACTTATTTCAGCACGAGTCGCTCGGTGATGAGCCATAGATAAAGTTTCGATGGGAAGTTTTATTCTCTTCGGGTTCTTCCTGTATTGGACAGCCGGCCACTTCTTTTTACAGCCGGACCCGCGGTTCTGACAGCTCGACAACACATATTGTCTTCATCTTTGGCTTTTTTGCGAACCTGGTAAGCCCGGTCACTGTAAAAATTGTAAGCCATTGCATTGATACCTGCTTCTTCCTGGCACCAATAATTGGAACCGCATCCTTCCGGGAATTTATAGTCCAGGTGAACAATATCGCCATTGAAGTCCGTGTTTTTGCTGTCGTGGTCGTAAAGATTCCTGCATTCCTGGCTTTTGGGGAGACGCCAGTCTTCGTATCCGGCGAATTTTTGCTCATTCAACCAGGACACATAATTATTTGCGCCCTTCCAGGAGCACCATTTTTCGCGCATCTGATAGCTGTCTTCTTTTGCCCACATCAGGTTGTAGCGGGTATCCATTATGGTGCCGTCCTCGTTGTCCTTAAAACGTTCTTCGTTTGACATGATTGTAAAGTGCCTGTAAATAACCGTCCTTTATAAAAAAGGGAGGTCAAAATTATTTGAAATTAGAGCCATCTAAAAAAAATGGAATGGTGTAGTATAATTTGTGTTCTCCGGATTCGGAGACAAGGTACTTTATAATAATATTAGGGCCCATGTAAGGGCAAAGTTTTTTTATTAATTTTTTCCGGGCTCGACTCGGTTTTCCAGTCAGGACAGTTATGCCAAAAGTAGAAATTGAAAGTTTTTTTTACGATTTAATCCATTGCAAAGACAAAATCCTCTCCACCTTCGATAAATGGGATGCAAAATATGATGAGGATGAACGGGGCGCGCTGGTTGCGGGCATCCGGGAATGTGAAGATCCGGAACTCATAACATTATTGATGAATATCCAGAAACTTGCTTCGGGATATGAGCAGATAAAAGAGTTGATGGATAATGCCGAGCAGGAGGAAGTCGATGCGGCATTGGAAGATGACGACCCCGAAGATGAAGAATTTTAAATTTTCCGTTCGTCTTTAAAACCTGACAGGGAGCGGGAAATGTTTCAGCCTTTTTGAATATTTAAAGCCGGCTTGGCTCCATCAGTTTATCGGCTTGCGGGGGTAAAAGGCCCAGGTAGCCGTTATTTCTTTCTATGAGTTCCAGAAAAGAGAAGGCTTTCCCACTTTTAAGTTCCGGTTTTATGAAAATTTGCCGTAAGTTCGCATTGGGTTCCCCATTGATACCACTGGAAAATTCTATATTCAATTTTGATGTTAGAAAATCCACCGAATTTTCTATTTTAAAAGGGAAAGGATTGAGCAACGGATTCTTTTTCGAACCCACTTTGTTTGCAGAAGTATCACCTAAAATGCGGATCGCACAGGAAGAAATTTTTGGACCCGTTCTGAGTATCATTGCCTGTAGAAATCTGGATTACGCAATACAAATTACCAATGACTCAAAATACGGGTTGTCATCGGCAATTTATACCCAGGATGTCAACCGGGCGTTCAAAGCCATTGAAATGCTGGATACCGGGATCACTTATATAAACTCATCCACCATTGGTGCGGAAATTCAACTTCCTTTCGGGGGAACCAAGGGAACCGGTAATGGCCATCGGGAAGCGGGAACGGCTGCTATAGAAACTTTCACCGAGTGGAAATCGGTTTATGTGGATTACAGCGGAACCCTGCAAAAAGCACAGATTGATGATTGATGATTTGATATTTTATTTCAGGTTAAGCGGACTTCCTGAAGAGGGGTCGATGATGATTCGTGTGAGAATTCTGTTTCCGCCAATCCATAAGGAATGATCTCTGGAGGCTTCCAGACTGAATATAAACTTTGATTCGAGTCCGTTTATTCGGGAAAAGTTGTTGAATACTTTTCCATCAAACTGGCTCAAACCATTATTGGTTCCGATCCATAGTTTTCCTGAATGATCTTCTTCAAGAGCGAGAATAAAATTGCCCGGCAAACCATCTTCGGTCGTAAAGTTTCTGAATCTGAAAGTCTTTGTGTCCAGCATGCTCAATCCGCCGCCCCAGGTGCCAATCCATAACCTGTTTTTTTTATCGAGGATCATGGAAACGATATAGTCGGGTTTGTAATCTGCTGCCTGGATGTTGGGTATGGAAGGGGAGGCTTGAGCGGCATGGTGTTGTCCCTGGAACATCGACATGATGTCCCTGTTGGCTTTTCTGACTTTTTCATAAGGGGCGCTGAGGCCATGTGTGTGGTTGAACTTTCTCCATTTTCCATTTAAGTAAGTTGAAATTCCCGATTCGGTGCCAAACCATTTGCGGCCTGAATTGTCTATTTCAACCGCATAGACCCAGTTGTCAATCAATCCACCCCCGGAATTTTCGACGGTATGCGATTCCCATGAGTTTTTAAGATCCGTTTTCAGGGTGGAGTAATTCACTCCACTCCAGGTAGCCAGCCAGATATTTTCCTTTTCGATTTGAATATCGTAGATAAAAGCGTCGTTCAATCCGTTTGGAGTATTGAAATTATTCCAGGTTTTTCCATCAAAGTGACTCAACCCGCCCCCATAGGTTCCTATCCAGGGGAATCCGTCTTTATCAATCGCAATTGAGAAAATGCCATTACTTAACAGTTTGTTTGTGTTGTCGAAGACTTTTATATTTTCTTTTCCACTTGTGTCATAGCGTAGCAGCCCATTGCTGGTTCCTATCCATAAAAAATTATTCTTTGCTTTTAGAACTTTAATGTTGCGCGTGTTTATCGTGAAAGTTTCTTTCTTTAAAATATGAGGGTAGGAATTTCCCAATGTTTTATCGGCAATTGGACTTTCAAAAGCCATAACACTTCCCGCGCCTGGATTCAGGGTTAGTAAAAATGAGATGCAGAATAACCATCTTACCTGTTGCGGTAAGGAGTGAAGTTTTGCTAGCATGATCGTTTTCTCAGGCGTTCAAAGGACATTTTTGATGTTCGGCTACCCACCTTAATGTTGCCAGGGTAGAGTTGTTACCCATAGCGGGTTTTCGAGGTTCTTTAAGATTAGAAACTATACAACATTCATTCTATGCTTGTCATTCCTTTGGGGATGCTGTGATTGCGATAAAAAAATCGAATCTTTCCCTTCTATCAAGGTTTCTGAGAAGGATCAAAAGGAAATGGTTCTTGTTCCTGCCGGAGAATTCATTATGGGAACGAATAAGGTGGATAAAGAAGAGACTCACAAGAAAATCGGGGCGGTAAAACCTCTTTACCTGGATCAGCATCCCGAACGAAAACTTTTTTTGGAAGATTACTATATCGACCGATATGAAGTTACCAATGAAGAGTACAGTCGTTTCTTGAATGCAAATCAATTTACAGATATCCCCGCTCATTGGGAGGAGGGAGTTTTTCCTGAAGGACAGGGAAACCATCCGGTAACGCAGGTAACCTGGTGGGAAGCCTGGTCTTATTGCCAGTGGAGTGACAAGCAACTGCCCACCGAAGCTCAGTGGGAAAAAGCCGCCCGTGGTCCGGATGGGTTGCCTTTTCCTTGGGGCCACGAGTTTATCAAGGGGAAAGCCAATGTCGGGATTGGAGGAGACCGAAAAACGATGCCCGTTACATCTTATCCGGAAGATTCCAGCCCGTATAAAGTGATGGGCCTTTCGGGAAATGTGATGGAATGGACTCTGGACTGGTATCTGCCTTATCCGGGTAATACGCGTAAAGAATTTCGCTTTGGAAAAGTTTTTAAAGTTTTAAGGGGAAACGGTTTTCAAAAAGCCGGTCATTATTTTCTGGAAGCTTACAGATATTCTTTTTCAAGAACGGAAGCCAATCCCAACGACTTTTTTGAAAATGTCGGATTTCGATGTGTCCAGAACTGATTCTTGACGACTTTTTAACGAATTTGAGTTAGTATAAAAAGAACATCTAATTGTGATATTTGTCGGTCATCATTGGTTTTAATGGTGACCGTTTTTTTTGCGGTTTAAATTGAAAGGGTGACCCATGATTAAAAAGAATTCTGTTGTCAGCTTGAGCTATTGCCTGAAGAACTCGAATGGAGTGGAACTGGATAAGGCGGACAAAGATCGACCGTTTGCTTATTTACACGGAGTGGGGCAAATGATCCCGGGTTTGGAAAAAGAATTACAAGGGCTGGCGGTAGGAGATAAAAAGGAAGTGACAGTTCCTCCGGCAGAAGGTTACGGGGAATTCAATCCCCAGCTGAAGATTGAGGTGGATCGTGCGAACTTTCCCAAGGATGCTGATATCCAGCCCGGAATGCAGTTTGAAGGCCAGGGGGATGGTGGAACCAGAACGGTTTTCACTGTTAAAGCAGTAGTAGGGGATAAAATTCAGGTTGATGGAAATCATCCCTTAGCCGGGGAGACCTTGCATTTTTCAATTGAGATTACGGGTGTCAGGGACGCAACAGAAGAGGAGTTGTCTCACGGTCACGCTCATGGAGAGGGCGGAGCCCACCATCATTGATTCCGTGCAAATGTAATTAATTGAGATATTTTCCGGGCAGAGCCGTGCTCAGGCCAGGATGGTGTTTTCAAGGTTGGCATCTTTGGTAATTGCTTTTTTGATATTTGCATCTACCAGGTATGCGTCAGACAAATTTGCCTGGGTAAAATTAGTTCCATGTAAGTTTGCTTCAAGCAAAAATGCGTTTTTAAAATTCGCGCCTTCAAAATTCGCATAAGTAAGATCCGATCCTTCAAGGTTGACCTCTTCTCCCTGCGTGCCTGGACATTGCGCATCTTTCAGGTCTGCTCCTGTCAGGTTTGAATTTGTCAGGTTTACATCTGTGAATGTGCAGGAGTTTAGATCCGCATACTTCAGGACGGAACCTTTTAAATCCACTTCCGTCATTTTAGTGAAGCTCATGTCGGAACCTCTTGCATTGATTCCCCCCAGACGGCATTTGGTAAAAGTTGCCTGCTTGAGAAAAGCATAGAGCAGCCGGGAAAAGGTAAAATTGCATTTATCAACCATGGTTGAATAAAAATTTGTATGCCCCAGGTTTGAGCCTTGGAAGTTGCAATTTTCCAGTTTCGCTTGTGAAAAGTCGCATCCAGTCAGGTTTGCGTTTGTGAAATTGCAGTCCACTAGGGTGGCTTCTTCAAAAGTTGAATTTTCAAGGGTCGAGTTTGAAAAATTCACATTTTTAATTTTTGCTTTTTTGAAGGAACTGTTATTTAGAGAAGCTTGGGAGAAATCTATTTCGCGAAGTTCTCCCTCTTCCATAACAACATCAACCAATGTTGCAAAAACAAAGCTGGCTCCATTCAGGCTCACGCCCTTCAGGTCGAATCCACTAAAATCCCCACCATCTTGTTTCGGTTCTTTTAGAACTAAGGCAATAATTTCATCTACATTTGACATTTATATTTATTCTCTCTGTTGTGATGGAGGAGGAAGTGTCGTCATTGTTTGCTGAACTTTTGAGGGTTTGAACTTTCTTTTATTTCTATAATTACAATTCTAAGGGTCGTGGTCCATTTTTTCTATGTTAAAAATAGCTTATATTAACTGGCGACCTTGTCCGGCTGAGATTGTGCTTTAACAGTTAGTGAGCGGATAATATAGTTGTTTAGCCAAGCTAATTCCAATGATTCTTTTCTCCCATTTGGAATGAAAACCTCAAGAAAATCTGTTTTTGCAATTTCTTTGGAATTTAGCTGAGGTGTCAATTCGGAAATTGCTCTTGCCATACAGTTTAATCCACTATAAGTTTTGCAATATAGTTCTCCCCATGTAGTGAGATAGGTGGTTGTAATATTTTTTATTCTTTCAATTCGTTTAGATATAAATTTACTCAGATCGGCATTTGTTTTGCAATCCTTAATGTTACCCATAATAATATCTGTAGGCGGAGGTGTTCCAAAATCGATTAACAAAAATAGTTGTTTTACCTTTGCGTCGGCCAACAGGTCTTCATTGGATAAGTTCGCTATGTTTACGGAAGTAATAAACTTAGTTAACAGTCTTAGTAGTTTTTCCAGATCGCTGGCTTTTATAGATCCTTCAGCGTTTAAAGTTAACTGAGTGTGTTTGTTATAGAGATTATTAAATACAGTAAATGTCATTAAAAAGGGGAGAGTGCTAGATTTTCTTATGATGTTATCGGGTTCAATTTGTTTCAGGGAATCTTTGGTTTTGCCGCGAATTAAATACCAGGTAGCTGGTGTCTGCGGGGAAATTTTTTCTGATAAAAATGTTAGTTTTGTTTCTGCTGTTTTACCATCTACCAAGGCGCCGAGGTTATCCACTTTATTTGGGGCAGCTCTAAAAAAACTGAATAGTTTTCGGCCCAAAAGGTGAGTGTCTTTTTCGGTGATTAAGCTTTCACTGGGGTCGAGCGTTTTATTTTTTTCTGAGATATTTTTGTATGATGCCATCAGGATTTTGTTGATTCTGTTTCCCAGGTCAACTTTGTGCATCATTTGCCAGTTTGAGTAATCGTTTAAGCGTTTGACCTTTTCAGCACTCCATTCCCACTCATTGAGCATCTTCACCAGAGTTTGCTTTTTCCAGTTTTCGCTTCCTTTTTCAAGTTCTTCGGGCTCCACCTTGGTTCCGACTTTTAGATAAAAAGCAGTGCGAAGTGCATCCAGGGCATCTTCATCTTTGGATGCTTTAAAGAATTGCTGTACACGGTCAAACATTCCCAGATAGGGGTCTATGTCCAAATAGGGAGTGTCTCCAAAATATTTGTCTTTTATCTGATGGCACAGAAGGTTCGACTTGGTGTCGCCAAACATATACTCTTCAAGGACCCCCATTTTCATAAGAGTTTTGAAGGGAGATTTAAAAGATTTAATCAGGGCCCAAATGGAGCCCCCAAAGAATTCTCCCTGGGAAATGTCATCTACATTTCCCATGTCTATAAACTCTTCTTTTTTTAACAGGGTGTCGCCATTCAGCAATTTCTGATAAAGCTTATAGTATTTGTCATCATCGCTGTCCACGGGAGCAATCAACCAGAAGGGCACTTTTCCTGTGACGATGATCATGGTTCGGTACATTTCTTCTTTCAAAAGCTTGGCCAGGGCAGAACCGGTACTTTCACTGTCACTTTCACCAAAGATATTGTTTTTAACTTCTTCGTAGTCATTTATAAAGAAGTGAGTTTCCAGGTTGTAATTATCCCAGGTCCATTGTTCGATCAGGTTCAGCTTTTTCTGAAAAAGCTTCATGCTTTCTTCTGTAAATTCTTTTTTATCTACCAGGAGAGTGTAGTCCAGGTCGGATTTTTTAGTTTGGGCGATGGAGCCAACACTGCCCATTAAAAGGGCCGTATGGATGACCGGTTTTAAATCGGGGTTCCTCCGTATAATGACATCCGGAAACATTTTTTCCATTGCATACTGAGCTTCTTTATCCAACCTGAAATTATGGATACCGCAAGGTGGGTTTCCTTCAAAATAACCTGGCAATCCCTCCTGGTGAACGTGTAAAAGGCGAGGAACGATCAGAAAAATGGTCCGGTCGATTTCAGATAGGGTGACTAACGTACGGTCAACTTTGAACCTGTTAAACCTTAGAAAGGATTGCCGGTTATGAAACAGGGTTTCTTCATCTGATCCATAAATTTTATGTTCGGAGGCTTGCAGTTTTTCCCGGGCCTTTTGAATCTGCTCTTCGGTTAGATCTTCGGGTAAACCTTTTGGCTCCTTAGTTTCAGTAGGAGTCGGATTGTCGGAATCTGTGTTTTCTGATGTTATCTCTTCAGGTGTTTCCATTTCCAGTGCCAGTTAAAAAAAGATAATTTATTTTAGATTTTATAAAAAAATAAACCTTAATCAAACAGAATTTAAGGGTGCTATTTGTTCTCAACCGGTGTGGCTGGCTGTTCTTGGTTATTTGTTTTTTTGGTCTGTTTTACCATCCGACTGACCATCACCGGATTTTTTACTGGATTTTCCGGCCTCTTTTGCTTCTTTATCTGCAACTTCAAGAGCTTTGAGAATTTTTATTTCAATACGGCGATTCGCAGCTCGATTATCATCATTTGTATTTTCCAAAATGGGACGAAATTCTCCATAACCGGTTACTACCATTCTTTCAGGCGGAAACCGCATTTTTTAGATAATGAATCGGGCCACCTTTGAAGCTCTGGCGGCG
>WAIB01000054.1 GCA_009873655.1 Nitrospinota bacterium
TTGGAGGAAAGGGTTCTGAAGGTCCGCGGGAAAAATTTATTCTTTTCTACCGATATCGACACCTGTATTGACCTGGCGGATATTATTTTTGTATCAGTAAATACCCCGACGAAAAGTTTTGGGGAGGGGGCCGGAAAAGCGGTAGACCTTCAATTTATTGAGCAAACCGCGCGACGTATCAAAGAAAATTCAAAATCGAATAAAATAGTCGTCGAAAAAAGCACCCTTCCAGTCCGGGCGGCTGAAACTCTGGAAACCATATTGCATTCCGGAAGCAATGGGGTACAGTTTGAGATCCTTTCCAATCCTGAGTTCATGGCTGAAGGAACAGGGGTTCGTGATATGGAGTTTCCGGATCGGGTATTGATCGGGTCCAAAGATACACCGACCGGCCTGGCAGCCAGGCAGGAGCTGATTAATTTATACCTCCATTGGGTTCCCGAGGAAAACCTGATTACAACGAATTTGTGGAGCAGTGAGCTTTCCAAACTGGTTTCAAATGCGTTTCTGGCTCAAAGAATTTCTTCAATAAACTCCATTGCGGCGATTTGTGAAGCTACCGAAGCCAATGTCACGGAAGTTTCGAAAGCCGTTGGGAGGGACTCTCGTATAGGTTCGAAATTTTTAAACGCGGGCCCCGGTTTTGGCGGATCCTGTTTTCGTAAAGATATATTGAATCTGGTTTATTTATGTGAATATTACCAACTGAATGAAGTTGCTTCGTTTTGGGAACAGGTTGTAGCGTTGAATGACTATCAAATGGAACGCTACGTTAAGCGAATTCTTCAGGCCATGTTTAATACCCTTGTTAACAAAAAACTCGCAATTTTTGGTTTCGCCTTCAAGCCTGATACCGGTGATACCCGAGATGCACCTGCGATATATATCTGCAAACGCTTGTTGGAGGAAAAAGCCCAACTGCGGATAACAGACCCTCATGCCCTTGAAAATGCCCGGAAAGATTTGGAGGGGATTGATAATGATGTAGACTATATCGAAGATCCCTACAATGCAGCTGAAGGAGTTCATGGGATAGCCCTGATCACAGAATGGGCGGAGTACAGCAAGCTCGATTTTCAAAAGATTTTTGATAAAATGGAAAAACCCGCATTCATTTTTGATGGCAGAAACCATCTTGACCATAAAGCGTTATATGATATCGGTTTCAACGTGTACTCGGTCGGAAAAGCGCCTCTAGCCCACTTTTAGTTTCCTTTCCTCTCAGGGTCCACTATTTTGAAAAGGGTTCTGAAATGTTTGTCACCAGAAAACAGAGCCTGATAGTTATAATATTATTCACCTTGATGGGGTGTAAGCTTGATTTCACCTCCCATTTAAATTTGGGAGATCTAAATCAGGTTGCTCTGTCAAAGAAGGAAGGGCTTACGTCTGCGGGTACTATCAAGTTCCTGGTTGGTGCCAACTGCGGTGAAGAAAATGGGTCCCTCACTTCGATCCTTGAAAAGCATTTTTTAGAATTTGAAATCCTGCCATGTGAAAAGACTGGCATGGAGTCCTATTTCGTAGCCAGTATAAAAATTCCTATTCTTTTCTCTCACGTTGATTGGCCACAAAAAACCAACAGCCTGATTGCCCTCCAAGCTTACCCTTCAAGAAAAATAGGCGGGGTGGAAGTGAATTTGTTGCTCAACCAATCCAGGTTCAGGAGAATCAATAAAGAGGTTGAGAAAAAATATTTTCAGAAATTTGAACTGTCCCGCATAGCAATTGAGTTGATTAACGACCAGGTATCCTACCAAAATGTCCTTGTGTCTGATGCATTCGTGAACGATTTGCCCGTAGTTGATTTGAAAGCATTCGGCCTTGGTCCTGGTAAAAGGCTGCTACTGGAACTTTCAGATGTCAAAAAAGAATATTTTTCTCTTTATAATCGTGTCACCATGTTCAGCCTGGTAATGAGTATATAAACTTTCATGGTCAGGGGGAGAGCTTCAATCCATTTTATAAGGTTTATGGCAACCCGTGCAGGTCCCCATCGGTCTGTGGGGCATTATGGGGGTCTTATCTTCACCTGACATATGGCATTCCATGCATTTGGAGGCGGGGGGCGCTGGCTTGTGATAGGGCGCGGTATTTAATCCCGGGGCCGCGCTGATAAAAGAATAACCCAGGCTTCCAATCACCACTACACCAATAACCGCTACAAAACGGTAAAAATTTCTTGTTCCGTCGGATTTTTTCGCCACGATTATTACCGAATTTCCGTTGTGATTGAATTATGAATGCGCAACTGCATCGATTTCTACCTTTGCACCTTTTGGAAGAGCCGCTACCTGAACACAGGCTCGTGCGGGCTTAGTGTCTGAGAAAAACTTTTCATAAACCTGATTCATTCTTGCAAACTCGGAGAGATCCGTTAAATAGACCGTCGTTTTAACAACATGGCTGAAATTGAGTCCATCCGCATTTAAAATGGCTTCAATATTCCGCAAAACCTTTTCGGTTTCAACTTCAATTTCCCCTGTAACCATTTCCATCGTTTTTGGATCCAGGGATATCTGGCCGGAAGTATATAAAAAATCTCCTACCCTTATTGCCTGAGAATAAGGTCCAATAGCGGCTGGAGCCTCGGTTGTATTGACAGGTTTCTTTTGCATAAATGCCTCTTTTTGATTTATATGAATTGTGCCATATTTTTAATAAATGCGTATGATTTTGGCTCCCTGCCCAGCTGGGATAAAACAAGCCGATGGGTTACTTTTTCAATTTCTTCCGCCTGGTTTTTAGGAATTTTAATCCTTCCGCAACTTTTTATCTCAACTTCCATTAGCTTCTTAATGTAATTGCGGGTTCCCGTTGTAAATTGAATATCGGCTGCAATCCTTTTTGAGCAATTAACGCATAAAATTCCATTCTGGACAAAGCTGAACTTAAATATACCGTTCTCTGAAACCGTTTTGCAAATAACACAATGGTCTATTTGGGGTTTGTATCCGGAAAGGGACAACAGGCGAACTTCAAATAACCGGATTAAAGGATCCAGGTCTGTTTGTGATTTTAAAGCGGTTAGTGTTTGCTGTAATAAAATGAAAATACGTTGGTCCTGATGTCCTTCCAGAATCATTGAATCTATTAATTCCAGAAAGTAAACCCCTTTATAAAGTTTTCCGAAATCCTCCCGGACGGACTGAAAAGATTCAATTATATCGGCTTGGTTGAGTCGATAAAGGTTTTGATTTTCTTTTCCAAAATAGATGAGATGGATGTGCGACATGGGTTCAAGAGATCCCCAGAAACGGTTTTTTACTTTGCGGGCACCTTTGGCGACACATTTCACTTTTCCGTAGTTTTCTGTCAGAAATGTTACCAGCCTGTCTGAATCGGACAGGTTGATGCTTTTTAGTACAATGGCCCGGGTTCTATGTAGTGCCATTAACCTGTATGCTCAAGTTTCAGGAGAAATCGCTTAATATTGATTCCACCGGTGTATCCTCCCAGCTCACCATTTTCTCGAACGACACGATGGCAGGGAATGATTATAGATAAAGGATTTTTTCCATTGGCATTACCCACGGCCCTGGAGGCATTTGGGTTTTTAATTGCTGATGCGAGCCACTTATAGCTGCGTGTTTCCCCGTACGGAATAGTGATTAATTTTCTCCAGACTTTTTGTTGAAAGGGAGTTCCCAGCCTCAGGTCCAAAGGGTAATCAAAACGTTGCAGATTGCCGTCAAAATAACAGGAAAATTGTTTGATTAAATCTTTGAACTCAGAGGGAAATTTTTGTATTTTTCCCACGGTTAAATATTTCAAATGTTTTTCCATGAAATTTTCGCCAGGAAGTTTATTTATAACTCGCAATAGTCCCTTTGAAGACGCTATCAGACCGGTTAAGCCCACAGGATTCTTAAAAACGGTGTAAATCAAGGGTATGTCCAGCGGGGAATGAAAATAGTTTTTTATCATTTTTCCAAATAAAATAAATTAAGTTGATAATACTATATCAAATGTGCAGAAAAAATATCTCTTTAGTTTGATGCCCAGTCTACTAGAAAAAGGCTTAATTCCGGCATGTAGGTTATTAATAAAAGTCCAGCCAGCCGAAAGGCGAGGAAAGGTAAAACGGCCTTATACAAGGTTAAAATAGGTTTTCCAAACCGGGTCCCGGAAATAAATAAATTGATGCCTACGGGAGGTGTAGAATATCCGATTTCAAGGTTTGTAAGAAATATGATTCCTAAATGAACCATATTTATGTCAAAACTTTTGGCTATTGGAATAATAAGTGGGACGACTACAATTATGGCTGAAAAAATATCCATCATGCAGCCAACCAGTAGAAGAAATATATTGAGGGCAATTAAAAATGTGAGCGGGTCATTGATGTATTGGCGCATGGTTTCAAGAAGCGTCATGGGAACCTGTTCATCAATAAGATAACTTGTGAAACCCATCGCTGTGCCAAGAATGATCAGTATGGACCCGACCAATATAATGCTGTCACGCATTAATGGAGGGATATCCTTTGTAAGGCTTAGGTCTTTGTAGATCAATGATTCGACAATGATGACATAAACCACGGTCACGGAAGCAGCTTCAGTTACAGTAAAGATTCCGCTGTAAATCCCTGCAAGAACAATGAAGGGAAGGGGGATTTCCCATGCAGCCTCACGTAATGCGGAGTTGGACATGCCGGGTTTTCGGGGCAGGGGTTCCAGTTTTTTTCCCCGGTAAATTGCAAAACTGGCAATAATAAAAATCATAATCAAACCCGGTAAAATGCCAGCTAAAAACAGCTTGTCAATGCTGATTTGCGCCACCAATCCATAAAGGATTAAGGGAAGCGAGGGAGGAAAAAGGAGACCCAGGCTACCGGAGGACGTAATTAAGCCAAGCGAAAAATTTTCACCATATTTTTCCTTTATTAATAAAGGATATAATAATCCGCCTAATGCAATTATGGTCACTCCCGAGGCCCCTGTTAAAGCGGTAAAAAAGGCACAGGCAAGAAGAATGGCCAATGGAATTCCGCCGGGAATGCCCCCTAAAAAGGATTGGGAGAGTTTTGCCAGCCTGTCAGGGGTTTTTCCATGAGCCAGTACAAAACCTGCAAATGTGAATAAGGGAATAGCAATAAGTGTTGGATTGCTGGCTACACGATAGAGCTCGATAAAAATGGCTGAGGCATCAATGTCGGCATTATAAAAAGAGACAAGGCCGCAAAGCCCAATGATTGTAAACAGGGGAACACCGAGCAAAGCTAATATTATAATTCCGAAAGCAATCATGGGTTAGTTGGATTTGAATCGTCCTGTTTGGAAGGTAAGGAACTCAATAAAAACCGTAAAGAAATAACAAGAAAACTATAAGGAAGGATCAATAAGAATATCCAAACGGGCAGGTCAAGGAATAAAGTTGATTCGGATTCTTTTTCAAACAATACGAAAGACCAGGCCGCCCATGCCAAAAAGCCGCTTATTATTGATGCTGCCAAACGTGTGAATATGAATGTTTTTCTTTTTAAATTTGCCGGAATAAAGTTTGAAAGGACATCAATGGAAATATGTTTGTTCCGGTATACTGCTAGACTGGCACCGAGAAATCCAGTCCATAATACCAACTGCCGCAAAAATGTATCCCCCCAGGTCAGCGCTTGATGAAAAAGGTTTCTGGAGACCATCTGCCCAAAAGAAAGGGCAATCATTATGGACAAAAGGCAAACAATTAGGTAGCCCTCCAGTCTCTCAAGCAACTTGTCAAATGATCTGATAAATTTCATGGTTAGCAAAGAGATTTTAGTTGTCAGGCCGGTGATTCGGGACTTGTCATCTTGAATACTGATATTATAATAAACGCTTCAAACAACTGGCTCAATCTTATTTGCATTGGTAAAGCGGAATATGATTTTGATGATTCGAATAATTTCTGGTATTTTTCTTTTTTTGCTGTTTTCGAACCCCTGCCTTGGAAAAGGAGAATCGGATTCAGGAATGGTATATTTCCCGGAGGGAGAATTTGAGATGGGAAGTCCCACTGGCCAGGGCAAAAAGAACGAGCATCCCCAGCATAAAGTATATTTAAATGCATTTTATTTAGATAAATATGAGGTGACATTCTCTGATTTCGAAGTTTATTTGGAATCGAACCTGGACAAGTATCCAACGATTACCGGGTGGATAGATCGTAAGGCAAGACCCGATATGTTGGATAAACCCATCTTTGGATTGCAATGGAAAAGATGCCGTAATTATTGTGCCTGGAGGGGAAAGAGAATGCCTACCGAGGCCGAATGGGAACGGGCAGCAAGGGGGATAGAAAACAGGATCTATCCCTGGGGGAATGAGGAACCAGATAAAACACGGGCAAATTTCGGGAATTGCTGCTTTATTCAAAAAGGAAAAGTACTGACAAAAACAGGGCATTTTAAGAAGGGTTATACCCCCGAAGGTGTTGCAGATCTTGGTGGAAATGTTGCTGAATGGGTAGGTGACTGGTATGATAAAAAATATTATGAAAAATCACCCTATAAAAACCCTCAAGGTCCCAAAAAAGGGAAATATCATGTGATTCGAGGGGGAGCCTGGAATAGCCTTCCGGTATATCTCAGATCTTCTAGCCGTTATGGAGACAGTGATTCAAAGGATTATTATGGAATAGGCTGTCGTTGTGCTAAAGATGCCAACCAAAATTATAAACCCCATTAAATTCGGTAAACCATTGCATGGATGATTTGGATAAAACTCTGGATATTATGGAGCGGGACAAGGTTACCTCACTTTTGCAGGAGAACTCGGTCCGTACAAAAAAGAACAATATAAAATTCACGAAGCTGAATAAAAAAAATTCAAAGGAACATCTCGATGCTCAGCTCGTTTCGTACGAAAGGTTAGTGCGTAATCTGATCAAGCAGTTATTAAATCTGGAAAAGAAAATCCGCTTAAAATATCTCATTCCCATGGATGAGGAAAGAGAATTAAAAATTATGGGCGCCTGGAACACTGAAGTCGAATGTGCCATGGAAGATTTGGTTAAAAAATTTCGAGTTGCTCATGTTCAAAACAGGACGGTCGATGAATTTGATGCCAAAGTTAAAGAAATTAAAGCCAAAGCCAAAAGCGAAATTGAAATTCAGATTCCGAAGTTAAAGGATAAACTGGCGGAAGAAATTGGCTCTTCTGAAAGATTTGACCCCAAAGAGTTGAGTAAAATTTATGGTCTGGATGAATCCGTTTTAATTGACCTGCAGGTGATTGATCCACTGCAAAAACTTCACGAATCTTACCGGGAATTGAAAAATGCGGGTTTCGAAAACCAGTTGTTTAAAGGGCTGGAGGATGCCATCCTCATTTTTATTAAAAATATAAAGGAAGTTGAGAATATTGTTTGGTCGGGACGGTCCGCAGATGAGCGAAAAGAATATAAGATGAAAGCTGCAAAATTGAACTTGAACCTTAAAGAAATTATTCTCAATTTATTAGCCCTTACTCAACAGGCCTTGCTCTCTAAAGACCGGAGGAACACGGATATGGTGTTCAAGGTAAAAACCAAGCTTGAATCGCTGTTTCAAGTTGATCCCGATTACGAAGAAATAATTGGCCGGGTTAAACCCTTTTTTGAAATTGTTTGATGTTCCCGAACAGAAAGTGGCTTAAATTTGATAAAAATCCGTATGTTTTTGGATTTCTATTATCGGTTTTTCTCTTTGGTTGTGCGACCATCCATATCGGGCCTTCTTTGGGAGAATTGAGAGAAGAAACGGTTGAAGGAAAAGGTCCCGGTAAAATTTTGCTGGTGGATATTGATGGAATCATAAACAACCAAAAAGATCGCACATTAACGGGAAATACTCTTCATTTGGGGATGGTTGAAAAAATCCGGAGTGTCATTGAAAAAGCCGAGAAAGATAAAGAAATAAAAGCTCTGCTGGTAAAAGTAAACAGTCCGGGTGGCACCGTCACCGCAAGTGATATTATTTTTCATCTTTTAAAAGAATATAAAGAAAAAACCAAAGTAAAGATCTATATCCAGGTTATGGATCTGGCCGCATCTGGTGGATATTATATTGCCATTGCCGGAGATGAGATTATTGCGCATCCAACTTCCCTGATCGGCAGCATTGGTGTCATTGCCTTGAAAGTAAATCTAAATGACTTGATGACCAAAATCGGAGTGGAATGGGAAATAGTCAAGTCAGGGGATAAAAAAGATTTTATGTCTCCGTTTCGGGCATTTACCAAAGAAGAAAGAGAACTGTTCCAGGACACCATCGACAAATTTCACAAAAGATTTGTAACAAAAATTGCAAATAATCGAAAACCGCTTAACTTATCACAAGTTCAATCATTGGCGGATGGCCGGGTTTTTGATGCTGAGCAGGCAAAA
>WAIB01000055.1 GCA_009873655.1 Nitrospinota bacterium
CCTGCCCTTTCCAATATTTTTATGATACCAACGCCAGGCTTCGGGGTTGATGGGCTCCCCCACGGAACCAAGCACTCGTAGTGTGGAAAGGTCGTATTTGGAAATAATATCTTCACCACATGACATCAATGCCCGAATGGCTGTCGGGGCAGTATAAAATTGCGTGACCTTCAGTCTATCTACTACGTCCCAAAATCTCCCCGCGTCAGGATAAGTGGGTATCCCTTCAAACATTACCGTGGTCGCACCATTGACAAGGGGGCCATAAATAATATACGAATGGCCCGTCACCCATCCAATATCCGCAGTGCACCACCATATATCGCCATCATGGTAATCAAAAATATACCGGTGAGTCATTGCCGTATAAATCATATAACCGGCTGTACTGTGCAGAACTCCTTTGGGCTTCCCCGTTGACCCAGAAGTATAAAGGGTAAACAAAGGATCTTCTGAATCCATCACCTCCGGCTCACACACCGGATCAGCATTGGACATCTCGTCATGCCACCAGAAATCTCGATCCTGCTGCATGGAAACAGGAATGGCTTCGCCCACTCGTTTGACAACAACACAGGTGTTTATCAGAACTCCCTGTTTTTCAGCCAGTTTCATGGCATCATCTGCATTGGCTTTGATAGGAATAGGCTTGGCCCCACGAAAACCACCGTCGGCAGTAATAAGGACGGAACACTCAGAATCAACAATACGATCCGCCAGTGCGGTCGGGGAAAAACCGCCAAAGACGATAGAATGGATAGCCCCTAACCGGGCACAAGCAAGCATGGCAACAGCCAGTTCAACCACCATGGGCATGTAAATCGAAACCCGGTCCCCCTTTTTCACCCCGTGACTTTTTAAAACATTGGCAAACTTGCAAACTTCTTTATGAAGCTCTTTATAAGTTAATTTTTTATTATCACCGGGTTCGTTTCCTTCCCATAAAATCGCAACCTGGTCCCCTTTCGTCTCAAGGTGCCGGTCCAGACAATTGGAAGTTATATTACATTGCCCCCCCTTGAACCATTCAATATTGATATTGCCTTTCCTTATATCGTAGTTAAAAGACCGTACCTCATCCCATTTTTTAAACCAGGAAAATTTTTCCGCTTCTTCTGCCCAAAATTCATCCGGCGAATTTATCGAGCGCTCATACATCTCACGGTATTTTTCCATGCTGCCAATATGGGCCCTGGATGAAACTGATTCAGGAGGATTGTAAATTTCCTCACTCATTTTTCAACTCCAATAAAACTAAAATTTATAAAATAGTGCGCACCGCCCGTGCCGCTTCGGTTATCGTCCAAAGCCCTTCTGGATGACTGAACTCCCCTTCTCTTATATTGAAGACCCAGGTTCGCATACGACCCGGAACCTGTGCCGCAACCATGGAAAATCCTCCTCCCGGTGCAAACTGGTCACTGATATGAATGGTCTTGCCAAACTGATCCGTATTTTCTAAATCCTTATGATATAACGTTGGCATTTCATCCTTCATCGGTAATCTCCAATCGTCATATCCCGCAAATTTTTTTGCGTTCAGTTCGCGAACATAGTCAACGCTATCCTGATAATTAACCCATTTCTTCAGGTCGTTCATAGAGTCTGTCTTGACCCACATCAAACCATGTTCTTTGGAGGTAACCGTTTCATCACCATTATCCACAAACGTATCCTTAATATTTTCAGAACTCATAATTTTGAAAACAACCTGGATTAAACATTGGACTAAAATAGCATTTCAGTTGCGGGAATGGCAATGGGCAAAAACTATATATTCAAAGGATTCCTATTGTTGATATAATGGCTTTTTTATTGGGGATTATAGGGAATGGAAGACATTTCACCATCAGAACAGGAGGTATTGCTGACTCATTTTGATTGGAACCTGCAAAGATTGGACGAGGTTCTAAAACAAGAGAAAAGTGATTACTTCAAAGGGGCTGCCCTGCAACGGTTTGGCCACACCTATGATATTGCATTAAAAATGATTCGCAGCGTTGCGCAATCAAAAAGCATTCCCTGCGGTATGGACGAACGATGCTTTGAAACAGCGGTCCAAAACGGATGGATGGAAAAGCAACCTGACTGGACAGAAATTGCAGCGGACTATAAGCGAATCAATCAGAAACCGCAACAGGACACGGAAAACGTCTATTCAAAATTAGCCGCATACCATAAGGCATTCCATTATCTATTCGCACGTTTAAAGGAAATGGTTGCACACTAAGTTTGCAAAAGAATCTTTAAATTTTCCAGGGCCTTTTTTCTATGGGAGATGGCGTTTTTTTCTTCTGACGGCATTTCAGCGAAAGTATTTTCATAACCATCGGGAATAAAAAACACATCCCATCCAAAACCGTTGGCACCCCGTATTTCATTGGCAATGGTGCCTTCAACCTCTCCCCGTGCGATGCGAATATTTTTCCCGTCATGCAAGGCAAAACAGCAAACGGCGGTTGCGCTGCGGTCTTCAAAGGTCTGCAACATCTTGAGCATGCCTTCGCAACCCACGGTGCATTCAAACCATTTGATCAGGGCACCCGGCAAACCGTTCCACGCCTTAAATAAAAGGGCAGAATCTTCTACCAGCACGGGACATTTCAGTGAATCATAGGCCTGTTGACACTTGTGGCTGACCAGCTCTTCAATATCCCGGGTTTGTATTTCAAACATATCCTCAACTTCAACCTGCTCCAGGGGAACACCCAGAATATCTCCCGCTTCCCGGGCCTTGTTCGGATTTCCTGTTACAAATTTAAATTGACTAAACATACCTTCTCCAAAATGCTATTATTTAAATAATAAAAATTTAGCCCCGCATGTAATTCCGTGTTATAAATTAACTTTTTTCCCATGATTAAAATATTTCGACTATTTACATACCTAATCCTTTTATCCCTGCTCACTTCCTGCACCCATATTTTTGAGTTGGATTCGGATGTCCAGGCGCGGCAAGCCCTGTTCGACCTCATGGAAGTTCAGGAAAAATTCTACCAGGATAATAACAGATACGCAGGCAAACTCTTTGAAATTGAGAAATACAACTTCAAATATCATACCGGAATCGTCTATATGGAAATCGAACAAGCGGACAAAGACGGTTACCGCGCCATTTCCTTACCTGCTGAATCCACCTCGGCACGGGTTTTCGCTTTTGACAGCAAACAAGGAGGATTCTATGAAATGGAAGATGATGAAGTTTCCAGATATGTCCTGGGGGCTTTACGGCAAATCCGTGAAGAAAAAAGAAAAGAAGAATTGAGCGATTTCACGGCATGGATAATGATGGCAGGGATGGTTTTTCTCGGTTTACGATTTATATCCCGGTACAAGAATCCGGAAAACAATTCACTTCTAGGGGCATACCTGTTTTGCCTTTTTCCTCTGGCATGGTCGATTGCTGTTTTGGGGAAGATGGATAAGAATATTGTTTTCAGCTCGCAGATTTCTCAACTCACATGGGCCTCTCTTATCGTGGCCCTGGCTTCTTTAATACTGGGAGGCAAATGGATGATCAGTAAAAAGAAAGAACCTCCTCAGCCTTCCCTTTTGAGTCTCATGACCTGCACTTTGCTGATCGCATTTTTTGGGGGTGGTGTGATGGTTTATACTCTGATCAATTATTCTTAAAAATTTTCAACTCAAAAGCACTTTCAGAATGTGCTTTTGCCCGGACCCCGCCCGCAAACAAAATATCTGGCCGCTCACGGTATTTCCCGGCAACACAAATTTAATAGGCCCTTCTGAGGAATCGAGGGTCAAAACCCTGCCAATTTTATTTTTATCAACCGTCATTTCATAAGAAAAACTCGATTCGCCTGTATTTACAGGAACCTTCCTTTGAATCTGCAAATCAAGTATAAGGTCCCCCCGTCGTTTACTGAACAGGCTGGCTTCGCCTTTCCCAGGAATACACAAGGACATTTGATTCCAGTCCCCGGGGGGAATTTTTACTTCAAACTTTTCCCTCCCTGCTTTCATATGAAGGCTTCCACCTGAATTTGCTGTGTCTCCAGGAACCTGAATTTTTTTATGGATATTCAAATGAAAAACCCGGGTGTCCAGTTGAACCAAATGTTCCGTACAATCCCTTCTCCATTTTTCAAATTTTGGGTTCTGCCAGATTCTATGAAAAAAAACCTGCAAAGGATTGTTTCCGGATTTAATATGAACCAGGCCCATACCTGCCGGATTGCCAAAATGGGAGCGCAATACTTGAAATGCAAGATTGATTTCTTTAAATTTCATTTCGGCGTCGGAGTTTGAGGGATTTAAATCCGGGTGCAGTTTTTTGGCAAGGGTATAATAAGATTTCTTAACCACCCGCCAGGGGGCATCGTTATCTACCTGCAAAATTTCAAAGCATTTGGTAATCTGCATGGATTCTCCTAATTACAGGAAACGTGCCAAACCGGATATTTGAGGGACACATTATTTTTCAATAAGATATAAAAATATCGCTTTTTCGGGTCGGTTGCAATCAGGAAAAAACTTCCCATGGTTCTGAAAATTTATAGTTTATTTATTTTCAATAAGTTATATTTATTTCAGGGATACGAATCCGGGATTCTACTGTGGTAAAATTTGCTCTTTGACCAACAATTAAAGCTGCTTAAAGCAGGGCTCAGGTTTTGTTAATGGAAACAGAAAACAATAAGAAAAATTTTATTGGCACCTCAGAAACCTATTTGAGGGATGAATTCAGCGCATGGGAACCCTACCGAATTCACCAGATATTTAATTGGGTCTATCATTACGGATGTCGTGATTTTTCGGAAATGACAAATCTTTCCAAAGTTATGAGAGCCCAATTGGCAGACCGGTTTTATTTTTCTTTGCCCCATATCCAAAATAAAACACGCTCTCTGGATGGTTCTATAAAGTATCTTTTCAAACTGGATGATGGCGCTTTGGTTGAAAGTGTATGGATGCCCTCGGATTCAAGAAAAACATTGTGCCTGTCAACCCAGGTGGGCTGCCGGCTCAATTGTTCCTTCTGCCTGACGGCCAGTCTGGGATTGAAACGGAACTTAGCGGCGGGAGAGATTATCGGTCAATGCATGGCCATCAATGAAGACCTCAATGAAAACGATTCAATAACCAATGTTGTTTTTATGGGAATGGGCGAACCTCTCGACAATCTTGGCCCGGTTATTGATGCTTTGCGACTGATGACAGCTCCGGAAGCGATGCGGTTGTCTACCCGCAAGGTGACTGTTTCCACATCAGGTCTGGTTGATAAAATCAATGAATTTAAAAAAGAAAATATCCATATAAATCTGGCTATTTCTCTCAATGCCACAGAAGATGAGACACGCGACCGCCTGATGCCGATAAACAAAAAATATCCCATTAAGGCTTTAATGGACTGCCTCAGGAGCTATCCTTTGAAACCCCAGCGGCGGCACACGATTGAATATGTTTTATTAGATGGTATAAATGATACAGATGCGGATGCCCGTCGGCTGGCCAAATGGTTGAAAGGAATTCCATGCAAAATCAATTTAATTCCATTCAATTCTTTTGAATCATCAGAGTATCGACCGCCACCAGAAAAACAGACCTTAAAATTTCAGGATTATTTAATATCGCAAAACTTTTCTGCCTTTATTAGACAAAACCGTGCGACGGACATACTTGGAGCCTGTGGTCAACTGGCCGCGGAATCGCAAAAACCAAGTTACGTTTAGTATTTTTCTTTTGACCAAATTTTTATGCAAAATACATCCCCTGCTGATCTGGACCTTTCGATTGTAATTCCCGTTTACAATGAACGTGACAATTTAGTTCCTCTTGAAAAAAAACTGGAAGAGGAACTGTCAAAATTACACATGTCCTATGAGATAATTTTGGTAGATGATGGAAGCATGGACGGCAGCCCCCATATTATTAATTCAATTAAAAAAAATAATTCCCGTTTAAAACTAATCAGGTTTGGAAGCAATCATGGGCAATCAGCCGCTTTTGCTGCCGGGTTCAAAGCAGCGCGCGGAAAAATTTTTGTTACCCTGGATGCCGACCTGCAAAACAATCCTGCAGACATTCCTCTACTGCTTGAAAAAATGGAAGAGTTTGATGTGGTATGTGGCTGGCGTTTTAAAAGAAATGATCCATGGATAAAGCGGGTATCCTCAAAAATTGGTAACGCCGTGAGAAACAGCCTGAGCCAGGAAGAAATTGCAGACACGGGCTGTTCGTTAAAAGCCTTTCGACGCGAATGTTTTGACGATGTAAAACTATTTAAGGGAATGCACCGGTTCTTTCCGACTCTTATGAAAATGGAAGGATTTCGTGTAACCCAGGTGAAGGTCAGCCATCATCCCCGCCTGCATGGTGAATCCAAATACAATATTCGCAATCGACTCTTTTCTTCCCTGCATGACTTAATGGCAATTCGATGGATGAAAAAGAGACAAATTAACTATGATATTATTCAGGAGGATTAGATGACAGTAACACAGTGGGTAATAATCGGGTTTATAGGTCAGGCCTTGTTCGGGGCCCGGTTTATTATCCAATGGATTGTTTCAGAAAAACGAGGCGAAAGCACCATTCCCCTGGCGTTCTGGTATTGCAGCATCGGTGGCTCAGTTGTTCTTTTAACTTACGCCATACACCGGGAAGATCCCGTTTTCATTGTTGGACAAAGCCTGGGATCCATTATTTATATTCGGAATTTAATCCTTATTGACAAGAAAAAGAAAGCCTTGGCAGGAGGTGGGGCCGAGAAATGAACGGTTGGAAGATCAGAGCGCTTGGCGTGCTGTTGATGGTTGTTGGAGGCTTCCTTTTTGTTTGGTCGGTCAAGTACATTCAATCTGAGTGGCCGCAAATTTTTGTAGGGCTCCTGTCTGTTTTCAGCTCAGCTATGGGATTTGCCCTGGCCATCATGCCCCTGGATGTTGCCGAAGACCCCGAAGATTAAAACGAGCCCTTTTTCTCCACAAAATCCACTAAAACCTTTAATTTCCAACCCCTTTTAAAGTCTCCTTGACTTTGCCCAACCCGTATGATATTTCTCTACTTTCTTTAAACCCTTTTCTTCTAAAAGGCTTGGAGCAAAAGGTTTTAATAGTTTTTTTCGGACCTAATTTGAATTTTTCAGGGGAGTAAATGAGCCAGGATTCTTCAAAAATACCGTTTTTAAAAACGATACTCTGCCTGATGATGATTTACCTGTTAGGCCATGTGTCTCCTTTTCTAACCGTTACCTCCAATCCCGTTTTTTCAAATCTAAACCTCCAGACACTGGCCTATGCTGAGGAGGATGAAGATGATGAAGAAGACGAGGATGAAGATGAGGAAGAAGAAGGCGGTGGAGAAGAAGAAGGTGGTGAGGAGGAAGAAGGCGAAGAAGAAGGTGGTGAAGAGGAAGACCTTTCCTACCTGACGGATATCGGGCCTGCGGCTGACCACGAATTTGAAGAGTTCTCGTTCCTCGGACTCAGCAACAGAAAGTTTACCTGGGCAGCGGCACAACTCCATATCTTATTCGCATCATTCATTTTAGGATGTCCCATGTTTGTGGTCATAATGGAGGTGATGGGCGCGCGACGAACACAGGGAGTCCGTAAAGCAATCATATTATCGAATGTTTTTCTCGGGGTACTAATTGGCGTTGTCATTGGTATAACCGGGGAAATCATTGTCGGGATCCATCACGGC
>WAIB01000056.1 GCA_009873655.1 Nitrospinota bacterium
CTGAAAAAGGGGCCGCTCTTTTAACCGCCGCCATGGCTTCCCGGTTCAGATTTGGATAAGGGGTTTCAGTAAGCAACCTGACATTATTAACTTCCCCGTTTTTCAATATTGTGAACTGAACTTTCAGTTTGCCCTGCCGTCCTGCCCTTCTCGCCGCCTCGGGATACCGCTTGGCTCCTTCGATAATACGTTGCACCTGACCGATATAACTTTTTAAAGCTCCCCTATCGACAATGTTTGGAACCCCACGCGGAGGAGGGAAAGAAGTTAAAGACGCCAGCATGGTCCGGGTTTCTATGAGTGCTGCTGGTCCCTTTGCTGTTTTCGAAGACGATGAACTGCCTGATCGAACCACCGGCTTGGGCAGTTTTCCTATCGGGACATGCCTTGTTCGCTGAACCATTGCCATCCGTGTGCTTTCTTTGGATGTCGGGGTGTAGCTGATCTACCGAACCAACGGCTTTGGGAATTTTCGTTACGAAACATGCCTGGTTCCCTGGACTAGTGTCACTCGTGTGCTTGTTTTTGTATTCGAGGTTTTAGCAGGGGCGAATGTCCGGGCCACAGGGGTACTCACTCGCCTGCTGAATGTCGGGTTTGAGCTGCGCATAATGGCGGATCGGGTCACAACCGTTCTTTGTACCTGCCTTGGAGTGATTTGGGGTGTTGTAACCACCGGTTTCGTAACTTGCCGGACCGCGGTCTTGGGTTGCACCACGGGCATGGCCTTGGGTACGAGACTCGCAACCTTGATTTCCCGGCGAACCATTTCTTTTCGCATCTCCTTTTTCTTAACTGGGGGAGGAGTTTTTCTTTTTATGAATTCCAGTTTATAGGTTTTGGGGGGCTGAACATTTTTATTTATGTTCATCAAAAAACTTCCCGCACCCAGCGTGAGAAACATATGAACCCCGAGGGACCCGATTAACGAATAGGTTGTTGTGTTTTTTTCGATCATATTTTTTCTTTAATCAGGAGCCTGCTTCGGTTTTTTCAGTTCCTGTCGCAAGCATAAAATCTTCCGCACCGGCCTGCTTTGCAAGCTCAATCACTTTTCCGAAAAGCTCAAACTCGATGGCCTTGTCGGCGTGAATGGAAATCACCGTATTTTTTTTCTGATTGATCTTCTCTTCAAGATGAGTTGGTAAAACCTCAAGGGTAACGACTTTTCCGTCCAACTCCAGGGAACCCTTTTTATCTATTGTCATGACAAGATACTCCTTGCTGTTTTTCTCGGCTGTCTTTGCCTTGGGGAGTTCCACTTTTTTAGTCTGCTTGGTGGTTGTGGAGGTCAGCATGAAAAAGATCAGCAACAGAAAAACGACATTGATCATGGGAATCAGGTCGAGTTTAAAAGGGGCCTTCTCTTTATAGGGAAACTTGATCATTATTTTATTATTGAAAAATTTTCCGCGCCGGCCTCGCGTGAGATATCGAGGACTCTTGCAAACAGGTCATACTTGACCCTGGGTGCCGAATCGATCACCACCAGTTTGTCTGTTCTACTTAAAAGCTCTTCACCCAAAACACTCTTTAGCGAATCGATCTGGATTAGCTGGTCGTTTAAATGGATATTATTATTTCTGTCGATTTTAACGATGATATTCTTTTCCACCTTCTGGGTTTCCTCCCCTTCGGGAAGGCTGATTGCGAGCCCCTGTCCCTGAATCGCAAAGGTGAGCATGAAAAAAATCAGCAAAAGAAACACCACGTCGATCAGTGGTGCCATATCAATTTCAAAACGTTTTTTTTGAGGGGAAAATAAATCCAGCATAACCGTTCCCTTTTATACCCCCTGACTGGTCAGTTCAGGTTGGGCACCTGAGGTAGCGTGAGGGTTATGGCCATTGGAAGGTTCGTCCTGATCTTCATAAAGATGATGAACCAGGTACTGTCCGTATTTTCCCAAAAGAAAAGAAATGGATTCCACTTTCCTCTCAAAATAATTGAGCAGGATGACCACGGGTATTGCCAAAGCAAGGCCCGCCGCTGTGGTCAGCAAAGCTTCCCAGATACCCCCTGCAAGAAGGCTGGGATCTACCTGGCCTTTGTACTGGGCAACCTTGTTAAAAGCTTTTACCATTCCTATAACTGTTCCCAACAAACCCATGAGGGGAGAAATGGTGGCGATCACTTCGAGAACACGGAGGTTTTTTCTTAAGCCACTGATTTCTTCCTGGCCGTGAACGGTAAGCTTCTCTTCAAGTTTCCAGCGGGGTTCCTTTCTAGCTTCCACCCCGACTTCCAGCATCCGCGATACCGGACCGTCCTTGGATTTTTTGAGATCGTTTCCACCAATGTGTTTGTTACTACCCACCAGTTCTTTGATGGCGGTTAAAATATCGTCTGGATTCTCTTTACACTTTTTAAAGAAAATCAATCTTTCAATAATAATGGCGACGGCGATGACAGAAGCCAGGAAAATGGGGTACATCATGACTCCCCCTTTTCCCATTAATTCGATTCCGGAGGTGAACGTTTCAATCATTTTTTACTCGTATAAAAAGTTAAATTTTTGAATTACAAGCCGAATTTTCCCAAACTCTGCCTATGAGTTATGCAACTCGCAATTCTTAAAAATGCAATGGGCCAACCATTTTATTGATAACGATTTTCAATAATATAAGGGAAATTAAGGTTTTATGTCAATATTTTTATCTTTTTCGGGTTTTTTGCCAAATAGAGGGAAAAGGATAATGTCTTAAAATTGAAGGGATTTGATCATACCCTTTTGGAGACCTGTTTTCTGAAGTGATTGAAATGGAAGGAAAAACAAACCCGCGACCCGGGCGCAACTCCGAATCGCGGGTTCTTAGATCCGGCCTGATGCAAGGCCGAAAATTAATTTATCCCGGAAAAGCATGCTCCATGGCAGACTCGACAAAATAATCGCAGACCACTACCGCAAGCTTCAGGGGGTCAACCGGTTTGGTGATCCACTCATAAATGTTTAATTTTTCAGTTTCCATAGAAGCAACAACAGAGGGAAGCGGAGAGAGGTAAATTACTTTTTCGCATTGCTTGCCGGAAATTTGATTTATAAAATCCAATCCGGATTGTCCGGCCAGCTTGTCATCAACAATGACCAGGTCGTTCGCCTGGCTCAGTTGGTCCGGACAACCTTTTCCACATGAAAACCGGACTTCGTGGCCAAAACGGGATAACATTATCGCCAATCGACCTCTTTCTTCGGGGTTATTGTGAACAAGAAGAATTTTTTTTGGTGTTATCGTCATGTCTCCCCCTAGTTATAACTGTTAAGACATCGTTTTAATGCAGAAATGCTGCTTGAGTGACAACGGTCTACAGGAATATTTCTTTCTTTAGCAACACGAACCGCTTCGGTGACCATTGGGTGAGCCACCGTTCCGGTAAAAATAAGAATCCGGTTCACACCATCCATTCGTCGAGCCATATTGGGAATGCGTTGACTGAACACCCGGGCATCAAAACCCCTGTTACGGCATTCCTTTTCATAAGACCGTTTCAACCTGTCCAACCCCCCTATAATGGCAACACTCATGTTTATCCCCTGAAAATCATTAATTGAATTTGATTATTATTCTCAAAATTAATTTAAAAAAAATTTTTTTAAGTGTTTAGCAAACCGCAGCCAAGGCAACTTTATTGGGATCCATCAATTGAGCCACTTCTTTTGTCTCTCTTAATTTGATGATTTTGCCCCTGTCTCTCAATCTGATCGATGCTCCCCCGCCACATTTATTCATACAGGGAACCAGACAGACTTTTCCGTTGCCCTGCATTTTCTGCAACCGATGGGCCATGGTCTCGGAGTTCCAGGCTTTACAACCCGGTCCGGCGCAAATTTTAATTTTCTCTGTCATTGAAACAGCCCCTTATTGATAACGAATATCAATATAATGAGAAATCGGCCTTTTGTCAACCCCGTTTTGCAAATAATTTTTCATGCCTAACCTTTTTAAAAACAATTATTTAAAGGGATAATTCTTTTCCTTCTTGTTTTTTCTTCAAATTTTATTGTATATTTCGCCAAAATTTGATTTTGAAAACAGTTCTCAAAAATAGCCTATGCTCAACGAATTCGATATATTCAAAGATTTCCTGAGACACCATCACCTTCGCTGGACCCCGCAGAGAAAATTAATCCTCGAGGTGTTTATTGAACAACAAGGACACATTGTTATCGAAGACCTGCATAAAAAAATTCATAGCCAGGACCCGACCATTGGAATCGCTACTTTGTATCGAACCATGAAATTACTGGTGGACGCAGGACTCGCCGACATGCATACCTTCAACGAAAGAACCACCTATGAACGCCTTTACAAGGTCAGGCATCATGATCATTTAATCTGCAAAGTTTGCGGGAGGACGATTGAGTTTGAGCACCCGCTGATTGAAAAATACCAGCTGGAGGTTTGTGAGCGCCATGGGTTCACATTGAGGAGCCACAGGATGGAATTGTTTGGAATTTGCAATGAGTGCCGAAAATAAAAAACCCCTTTTCACTAAATAAAAAAGTGAAAAGGGGCGAGAGTAAAAACTGGGTTTTTAATTATCGTCTTTGCTCATATTCTCCATCATGTAATTCTTGATACCAATATCCTTGATGCGGTTGAATTGGGTTTCAAGCCAATCGACACTTTCTTCCGTATCTTGAAGGATTCCATCGAGCATTTCTTTGGTACCGAAATCGTTTTTATCCATACAAGTTCTAATATGCTTTCTGAGCCGGGTCACGTGAGCCAGTTCGATTTTATATTGATTTTTTAATTGCGCTTCAACCGTATTGCCCACAAGAACCGTATCGTATTTTTGCATATCAGGAGCGCCATCCAGAAAAATGATGCGTTCAATTATTTGGTCGGCATGCTTCATTTCTCCCATGGATTCTTCCCGGGAATGACTGGCTATTTTTTCATAGCCCCAGTCTTCCTGCATTTTGTAATGAATATAATAAATATTAATTGCAGTCAGTTCCGCCATCAACACATCGTTCAAGGCTTTGATCACTGCTTTGTCGCCTTTCATATTTTACCTCCCGTTAGAATTTCAACTACGCTAAAGAAAACTTCTTAATTCTCAATTTACCAGACAGCGGAATCCTGTCAAGCCCTTTATTTATAATTAGTTACAGAGAATAACTAAAATGAGAACCGGTATCATTTAAATTTTCAACAGGCAAATATTCCATTTTCAATCCGCCTTCGGAACCTTTAAAACCGGGGAGAAACGCCAACCGTTTTTTGAAAGGAGGAATATAATTGATAAGCTCTATCAATTTCCCAAGGGTTGAAAATAAAACAAAATAATTAAAATTGGGTTTTTCCATCCAACCGTGTCATGACATCAACACCGTTGTCTGTCACACAGAGTGTGTGTTCGAACTGCGCGGAAATTTCTCCGTCCTGGGTAACGGCAGTCCATTTATCCGAAAGGATTCTCAAGTCGGGTTTGCCCAGGTTAACCATGGGTTCGATGGTGAACACCATGCCTTTTTTTATTTCCAGTCCTTCGCCAAAACTTCCATAATGCAGAATCTGGGGTTCTTCATGAAAGTTGGCACCGATACCGTGACCACAAAACTCTCTGACAATGGAATAGCCATGGCTTTCAGCATAGTTTTGGATGGTTGCACCAATATCTCCCAGCTTTGCTCCCGGTTTGACAACTTCAATTCCTCTTTGCAAAGCTTCCCTGCAAACCTCAACCAGTTTTGCCGCTTTTTTCCTGGGCGATCCCACAAAGAAGGTCCGGCTGGTATCTCCGTGAAAACCGTTTAAATAAGTCGTGATATCCAAATTGACAATATCTCCATTTCTGAGTTTTCTATCAGACGGGATACCATGACAGATTTCTTCATTGACCGAAGAGCAAATGCTTTTGGGGAATCCACGGTAATTTAAAGGAGAGGGAACGGCCCCCTTGGAAATTATATAGTCGTGACAGATCTGGTCCAGCCTTTCGGTTGTCACCCCCGGTTTAACATAAGGCTCGATCATCAAAAGAACCTCTGCAGCAAGCTTGCAGGATTCTTTCATCAATTTGATTTCTTCTTCGGTTTTATAATGAATCATGGGGGTAAACGAATTCTTTAACAGCTTGTTTCTGGTCTCGCCAGTTGGGTTTTACCTTTACAAATAACTTTAGATACACCTGGGCCCCTAAACGTTTCTCAATTTCTTTTCTGGAAATTCGTCCTATCGACTTAAGCATATTTCCCCCCTGCCCTATCAGTATTTTTTTTTGTGATGCTTTTTCGGTATAAAGGGTAGCATCGATTTTTACCACACCGTTGACCTGCTCCTCCATGTTTTCGACTATAACTGCAACAGAATGAGGCACTTCAAGCCGGGTCAGACTCAGGATTTTTTCTCGAATTATCTCTTTGAACAAAAAGGTTTCAGTACAGTCTGTGACCATCTCCTTTGGGAAATATTCGGGTCCCTCAGGAAGATACCTTACAATCAATTCTTTCAAAGGCTCCATACCATCCTCTTTCAGTGCAGAAACGGGTATGATCTCTTTAAAAAGAGACTTGTCGTTTGCCTCAGAAATCAAGGTAAGAAGTTTCGGTTTTTCTACCAGATCAATTTTATTTATCACCAAAATTTTCGGGGTTTTAGCGTGCTCCATGGATTTTAATACAAACTCGTCTTCCTCCACGAACCCTTCCACTGCATCGATCAAAACCAGAATCAGGTCGACATCAGCGCAGGTACTCAACGAAGCCTGGACCATCATTTCGTTCAGGGTTTTTTTGGTTGGATGAATACCAGGTGTGTCAACCAGAATGATCTGGGCTCCCTTCAAGTGCACCACTCCCGTTATTTTGTTTCGGGTGGTCTGCGGTCGGTTGGATGTTGCAGCTACTTTTTGAGCGACCAGTCGGTTCAAAAGAGTCGACTTGCCTACATTTGGACGGCCAATGATGCTGGTATAGCCCGATCTGAAGGATTTGGGTTGGTTCACAAGCTATACTTTTTTAATAAAATTTCCACAAATACAAGTTTCCTGTGTAAGATTGAATTCCGAAGTCAGGACGGCTTATTTTCTCTTAAAGATTTTACCATGAACCTGGGAATATACCTCCACATTCCATACTGCCTGCATAAATGCGGCTATTGCGATTTCAACTCGCA
>WAIB01000057.1 GCA_009873655.1 Nitrospinota bacterium
TGATCGTCAGTCATGCCAACGGCGACGGGCGCCGGGCCCTGAATCTGCTTGAAGCGGCGCATGATGTGGCCGTGTCCAAAAAAGAACCGAAAATTTCTCTGAAACGGGTGGAAGGGATTATCCAGCGGGCGGCGACCCTTTACGATAAAAAAGGCACCGAGCATTACGATCACGCCTCGGCGTTTCAGAAAAGTTTAAGGGGCTCCGATCCCGATGCCGCGATTTACTGGCTGGCGAAAATGATTTCCGGGGGAGAAGACCCGCGGTTCATCGCCCGGCGTTTGATCGTCACCGCTGCCGAAGATGTCGGCAATGCCGACCCGCAGGCTTTACTGCTGGCGATGGCGGCGGCAGAGTCCATCGACCGGGTGGGCCTTCCCGAAGCACGAATCCCCCTGGCGCAGGCGGTCATTTATATCGCAAAGGCACCGAAAGAAAATACCGCAATCACTTCCATTGATGAAGCGATCAACGACATTCAGAAAAAAGGGCATTCCTATCCCGTGCCCGACCATTTGAAAGACACCCATTACCGGGACGCCAAAACGAAGTACGGTTATGGAGTGAACTACAAGTATCCCCACGATTATCCCGGCAATTTTGTGGAACAGGACTACCTGCCCGATGCCCTGAAAAATAGAAAGTACGTCAAGGACCCGAAGAAAGACAAAGAAGATTGAGTCAATTCCCTCTCCAAATATTTCTCTCCCTCCAGGAGAGAGGGAATATGTGAAATAAAAAAGTGCTTAACAAGGACTTGACCTCTTAGCGGCAAAACAACTGAAAAGCCAGCTCGCTGAAAACAGATAGCCCCTTTGGAATTTTTTTTCCCAACTTTCAGAACCCCTTAAAAAATATAATAATATCGTGGCGGTTGCCGTTCAACGATGTTTCATGTTATAGAATTCAGTCAGTCTCGGTTTCGAGGGGTTAATCAATGAGGAAAAAGAATGTCTACAAGATTTGAAAATGTTGAAATGATATTTGAGGGTTCCCTGCGCGGAAATCAATTGATGCTGAGCGGCAAAAGCCTCACAGCCGAAGAAGCCCGATTGCTATGGGAGGCCCCAAGAATGAAAGAAGTCAGCTGGCTGGATCTGGCTGATAATAATCTGGGAGATGAAGGGATTCAGGATCTCATCAATTGCCCTTTACTTGAAAATATACAGTATTTGAATTTAAACAATAACGGGATCAGCGATCGGGGTTTGGAGATTCTGGCGACAGGGAAATTCCTCGGCAAACTGAAACGGCTCCACCTGAAGGGAAATCCCATTGAAGGTAAGGGAGTGGTTGCGTTGTTTGAATCTGAAACTTTGGATGGCCTTTCCACTTTTCAGATCAATGATGGCTGGACCTGTAAGAAAAGGGAAGGGTGGCGGTACAAACCGCAAGGTTAACGCATGGCACGATCTTCCCTTCACATTCAAATCACGGCCCATGACAGGCCGGGTATCCTTGCCGAAACCCTTGCCTTCATTGTGGATGTGGGCTGGAATGTGGTGGATATCAAGCAGTTCGTTTTTAACGGCATGCTCAACCTTTCCATTCTTCTTGATGAAGACGATGAAAGCTTGATCCCCCCCTTGAAAGAAGCGCTCGCGAAATACGCGGAACAGAGAAATTTCAAGGTTGCCATTTATCCCTGGAAGCACGAAGCGCAGGCCGAATCCCCTTATCCCCACCGGTCGGTTGTCACCTTGCTTTGCGCGACTTTTCCTTCCTCCGCTTTTCTGGAAATCACAAAAACCTTCGCTGACCTGGATATCAATATCGTGAGAATCGAACAGCTCGACTCGGGGGATATTCAAGTTCTGGAATTCGTCATTGGAACCCGCAAAGCACATTCAGCCGAAGATGTTTTGAATGCCCTGGTCCGTTTCAAGGAAAATTACCGTGTTGATATTGCCGTGCAGGAGGAGACCTATTTCCGACGCAACAAACGGTTGATTGTTTTTGATGCCGACATGACTTTCCTGCAATGCGAGGTGATCGATGAGCTGGGCAAGCTTGCGGGACACGGGGAAAAAATGTCGCAAATCACACAGAAAGCCATGAGCGGTGAGATGGATTTTAAATCCGCCCTGAGAGAAAGGGTGGCTATTTTGAAAGGCCTGCCTGTAGAAGAACTGGAAAAGCTTGCTGAAAACCTGCCCCTCACATCCGGCGCCGAAAACCTGGTGCGGATATTAAAACACCTGGGGTATAAAATAGCTTTAGTCAGCGGAGGTTTTGACTTTTTTATCGATAAACTTTGCAGCCGTTATGGGCTGGACTATGGGGTTGCCAACCAATTGAAAATTGAAAAGGGTGTCGTAACCGGGGAGCTCGAAGGAGAGATCATTGACGCGCAGGCAAAGGAAAATGCGCTGGTTTCTCTGGCGGAAAGAGAAGGGTTTTCTCTCCGGCAGGTGGTTGCCGTCGGCGATGGTGCAAACGATATCAAGATGCTTGCAAGGGCAGGGCTGGGAATTGCCTTTAACGCCAAGCCGATCGTGCAGCGTCAGGCACAGGCCAGCATCAACCTGCACGATTTAAAACTGATTCTATACTTTTTGGGAATCAACGGGGTGGATCTTCAGGAACTGAATAATATCGCGGGCAAGGGTTCCAGGCAGTCCTGGCCAGACACGGAATGACAATTTCTCTAGACCATTTCCATTTCTTTATTACGCACCAGATCTTTGACCGATAAAATTCCTACAAATCCCTCACAGCATTGGATCAGGAGAGACCCGATTTCTTTTTCTTTCATGAGTTGAGCGGCTTCCTGGGCAGTCGCTTCCGAATAAATACTTGTTGCCGGGGTCGTCATCTGAGATTCAACGGAATCCATTTTGGAGCCCTCTAAAAGTGTATATTATTACCTGCTTGGTAAATGAACTTCTGTTTGGCCGGTAGTAATAGAAGGCGGTATCAGGAAAAAATCAAGTGCAGAATGAAATATTGGGATGATTGTTTTTCTACCCCAGGAGGACCATCCCTATGGTGTGAGAATCCGAGCAGGGTTTGTCGGGAGCAAGGTCGGTCCAGCCGTTTTTATCCACAGTGGTTATTACATCTATCCCACAGGCTTGCAGGGTGGGACGTGCTTTTTCCGGGTGCTGACAGAAGGTGGAAACAGTGCAGGGGTCGCATAAATCGCAAGGCTGGGCTCCTAATGCGAAGGCTTTAAAATAACCCTTTTCCTTGAAGCTGTTTTCCAATGCAACCACGATTTCCTGGACATTGGCATCGGGCGCCGCATTGATCAGAAGAGCCTTTTCATATTCTCCCAGAATTTCTGCCATTTCATCGGCATCCGGTGTACAGGGGGGGCAGGTTAAAAGCTTTCCGTATTGAGAACAACCGAATTGGCAGTGAAGCTTAACCCAATGGGCCCTGGAAATGGTCTGGGTTAAAACAACTTTGGCTTTCGTACAACCCAGATCCAAAGCTTCCTGAATCAGTTCCTGATTGGAACGGATGCTTTTGGGAATCATTTTAACATTGTCTGGGATCATCGGCGGGTGTCCTTTAGTTTCAGCATATTTACTGATTATGTTAGTATTATTATGTTACTGGGTGAGCAGGTCAAGCCAAGATTCAATTTCACCGCATTTGATTTGATCTTTCCAGAAACCTGGCCCCAGGTTGACCTCCGGTGTACATGTTTCCTAGTTGATTTATTTATGTTTATTGCCTTTTTAACCGGTTCATGCTTCCCCCAAACCCTACCTCTGTTTTTACAACAACAACAGGTGAAAAATGAGTTTTCCCTTTAAAGGAATTGGTTTTGACTGGGCTTATACCCTGATGGATCTGGGAAAAGAAGATGATCGCATGCCATTAAAAAAAGTGTTTGATTATATCAGCAGCAAAAATCTTTCTTTACCTGAGTTTGAAGAGTTCCTTGAGCAAACGAGAAAGATTTTCTTTCCCATGATTAAAGAGTCCCGCGTTACAAACAGGGAAGCCCGCTTTGAGGTTGTCCTTCAGAAACTAATGAGCCAATATGGAATTCCTTTAAGCGGAGAAATCACTTTGAAAAATCTTCTTGAGATTTATTACCTGGAAGTTTATTCAAAAAGGAAATTGTATCCGGAAGTGATGCCCGTTTTAATTACTTTAAAAGATATGGGGGTGCGAATGGGAGTGGTATCCAATACGACCAATCCGGGATTTATGAAAGAGAATGAAATGAAGGCGGCAGGATTAAAACCGTTCTTTGAGTTTGCGATATATTCCTCAGACACGCCTTACCGGAAACCCCATCCTTCCATTTTTGAACTGGCGATTGATAACCTGAACATGAAACCCGAAGAGATTCTTTTTGTAGGAGACAACATACCCCTCGATGTAGTCGGCGCCAAAAATGTAGGAATGAAAAGTGCGTGGATTAACAGGGCACGTAAGAACATATCAGCAGAAAGTGAACCCGACTATGAGTTGCATTCACTGGAAGATCTTTTGCGAATCGGGTCACCCACTCCATAAATGCACCGTTTTTTTGCAGAAAAAGAAAATATATCAAGCCATTTTATAATCCTCCAGGATTCAGATGCCAACCACATTCGCAAGGTTCTTCGGCTGAAGGCGGGGGACCAGGTCGAAGTTTTGGATGGAGAGGGCTCTCTTTACAGGGTCCGTCTTACCGATTTAAATACCAAATCCATAAAAGGTGAAATTTTATCTTCCGAAAAAATCAATACCGAATCTCCTTTAAAGATCCACCTCGGCCAATCACTCATAAAAGGCAGCGGATTTGATGTCATTTTAAGAAAGTCGGTGGAACTGGGTGTCCATTCCATTAGCCCGTTGATAACAGATCGGACGGTGGCAAAAAGCGATGGTGATAAAAAAATCCCCCGTTGGAAAAAAATCATCGAAGAAAGTTCAAAACAGTGTGGGCGCAGTTCCATCCCCGAAATTTCCAAAAGCATAATCCGGCTGGAAACATTTTGCCAGAAAACAAAAGATTCGGATTTGAAATTGATATTTTGGGAGATGGAAAAAAATACGGGGATGGGAGATATTAACCCCGAAGCAAGACCCGGTTCCGCGAGTGTTTTAATAGGCCCTGAAGGGGGTTTTACCGACCAGGAAGTTGAAACAGCCCGCAGTTATGGGTTCCTTTCCCTGGGGCTGGGTCCGAGAATATTTCGCGCGGAAACCGCTCCCCTGGTGGTTTTGTCCTTGCTCCAGGGCAAATGGGGGGACATAAAATGAATTTTGAAATTAAGGTGTTTTAAATAAAAATCCATCCTATAATGCGACGGAATTTATAAACCTTTGGCTAATTCAATGACCTATAAATGCAAACTGAAAATTTTTGAAGGTCCCCTGGACCTCTTGCTCCATCTTATAAAAGAACAAAAGATGGATATTTACGATATTCCCATTGCAGAAATAACACATCAATACATGCAGTATCTTGAATTGATGCAGGAAATGAATCTGGAACTTGTAGGGGAATATCTGGTAATGGCTGCCGAGTTGACTCGAATCAAATCCAAAACATTATTGCCGGCTCCTGAAACTGATGAGGACGCGGATTTGACGGGGGGCGAAGACCCGCGCGCGGAGTTGATGCGACGCCTTCGAGAATACCAGCGCTATCGCGATGCCGCGTTTGAATTGCGGTTGAAAGAACATGATCGGCAACAGGTTTTCTCAAGGGGAGGGGAAATTGAGATTGAAGAGAGCTCAGAAAATCGCGAACTGGTGGATGCCACCGTTTTTGATCTCTTCAAAGCGTATCAGAAAATTCTAGACGCAAAATCCCTTGAAAAAGATTACGAAATTGAAATTACCGAAATGTCGGTTACCGGTCGAATGCAATATATTCTCGATATATTGAATTCCTCGGATAGCGTTACCTTCGAATCCTTTTTTACGGTTTTAAATAGTAAGCAGGAAGTAATCGTAACCTTCCTTGCCATCCTTGAGCTGATGCGGCTTAAATTATTACGGGTGCAACAGAGCCAGCATTTCGAAACCATCCGCATTTATAAGTCGGCCGACCAGGAAACGCAGGATGCCATTCTGCAGGAATACAACCGTACTCTTGATGAGGATTCCCTTTAGGCCACTTTTTATTTCAAGGGAAGTCTTCGGAATTTGTTAATCAGACAGGGCAATGCCCCCCGAATCCATAAATTCATGGTTCTTGGATCGTTTCCATCGCGTATTGGATTTACGGGAATGCGGGGGAGGCTGTGAATCTGGTTGCTATGTTGAGGAAAAATATTTCCATATCTTGTTGTGGTTGATGTTTTAAATCCGCAACTTCCGGCTAATTTAAATTCCCGGATACCGGCCTCGCGGTTTGTTCCAAAAGGATAGGAAAAATGTTTTGCTTCCATCCCTGTATGAGATTCTATAATTTTTTTGGATTGAATCATTTCATCTTTTGCATCCGTTTCACTTAGTTGACTCAGGGTGGGGTGGCTCACCGTATGAGGCCCGAATTCGATCAAGGGATCACGGCTCATTTCCTTGATTTGGTCCCAGTTCAATGCAAGCTCCCGGGTTTTTTCATGAAGATCCATTTTTTGTTCTCCAAAAAAACTGATCAGGCCGCTATTTAATTTTTTTTCTTCAAGGCTGGAAAAAAATTGCCGCAGTTGGTGGAAGGCTTCTTCTTTTTGCCAGGTTGTTTTGCAATCCAAATGAAAAATGCTATCGCCGTAATTCCAGTTGATTTGATCTTGTTTTAGCACAACATCTTCCAGGAGGTACCACCAGAGAATGGCCTCTCCATCTGGAAAATGAGTAGTTACATATATCGTAAAGGGAACGTTCCACTTTTTCAAAATGGGCCAGGCATAGGTGTAATTGTCGGCATATCCGTCGTCAAAAGTTACGGCTATGAACTTTTTTGGCTGAGAAGATCCTGAAAGGTAGTTGTATACATGATCTAAAGATACAAATTCGTAATTCTCGTTTTTCAGGTATTGAACCAAATTATCCAGATAGTCAGGGGTGACTTCCAACCCCGCATTGCCTCGAATACGAATGGTGTTTTCCTGCGGGCAGACCCTGTGGAACATGAGTATACTGCCAATACCTGAATAAAAAGGCTCCGTCAGCC
>WAIB01000058.1 GCA_009873655.1 Nitrospinota bacterium
TGGAATCATAAAAAATGAAATTTCAGATTTCAATTTTTGCCGGTCTCATTTTGTTTATTTTTGCACCCCAATCAGTAAAAGGATTTGATGGAGTATTGGAAGGTCGGTTTTTAGCTGGAAGTTCTTACGTATTCGATTCTCCAACTGGATTTAAAGATTTTGACAGTGAGGCTGAAATTCGAATAGGGGTCCTTGGCAATGCCTGGACCGGTAAGGAATGGCAGTTGGATTACGAGATTTCCGCCGATGCGAATCAGGGGGATGGTCCCAGTATCCAGTCGGGACTTCGCGATGAAACCAAGATAGACTTTTTCCGCGCCTGGCTCCGGCTGGATCGGGGTGATTTCAAATTGAGGGGTGGGCGCCAGAAAATGCTTTTCGGGGCGGGAGCTATTTATAGACCCCTGGGGTTTTTTGACACTCGGGACGTGACAGGTGTTTTCCCCCAGACCAGAGGGGCCGATGCAATTCGTGCTACCTGGTTTCCCTCTCCTTCTTCCCTGCTCGAAGGTTGGCTGCTGCCTGCAAAAAAAGGGGACGCTCTCATTGTCGGGGTTCGTGGAGAGACCCTGATAGGGGGTGTGGAAGCTGGCTGGGTTGCCCAATACCATCCCAGGTCCAACGTGAAAGATTTGATAGATTTCAAACAGGAAATAGTTCAGCTTGGTTATCACTTGAAGGGTGAAAAAGAAGTGGGCCTATGGAATGAAAGCCGGTTGGATATTGAAATGCAATCCGCTCTCCGTTTTGATACTGTATTGGGAACGGATTACACTTTTGATTTGGGTGAGGGACTTCATGTTCTTTTGGAGTATTTTCTTACAACCCGGCAAAAGGGTTTTACTCTTACAGACCCGAAAGGGCAAAGAACCATTCAACAAATTGGGTTCTCAATGGACCAACCTGTAGGAATAGATATTCGATGGCAGATTTTCAACCTCTTCGATTTGCGCGATAAAAGTTTTCAGATGATACCGCAAATTGAGTATTCGATTACAGAATCGTGGTTCCTCTATTTAACAGGCAGAGCAGGGGGAAATTTAAAAACAGGCAAAAAAGATGGAAGGTTAAACAGGCGAGCAGATACCTTTACCGGAACTGAATCTACAATAGGATTAACAGTGGTAGGCTTCTTTTAATACTATGGAAAAAAAACTAATCAAATTGAGCGAGGTCTCGAAAGTTTTTAAGGTCGGCGAGGAAAATTTTACCGCTTTGCATGAAGTCAGCCTTGATATAGAAAGCGGGGCTTTTATGTCTTTTGTCGGGCCTTCCGGATCTGGAAAAACGACATTATTAAACCTTATTGGGGGACTGGATGTTCCCACAACGGGAAATATTTATTTTAAAGAATCAGGGCTTTCTTCCATGAGTCGGCAGCAAATGGCACAGTACAGAAGAGAGAATATCGGCTTTATATTCCAGACCTATAATTTGTTGCCTGTTTATTCTGTATATGAAAATGTTCTTTTTCCGCTTTTGCTGAAGGGATCAAAAGAAAAAGAGGTTCGTGACCGGGTGATGGATATTGTTGCAAAAGTGGGTCTCAGTGATCAGTCAAATAAAAGGCCTTCGCAGTTATCGGGCGGCCAATGTCAGCGCGTGGCAATTGCAAGGGCTTTGGTCAAGGACCCTCCTTTAATTCTCGCTGATGAGCCGACTGCAAATCTGGACACGGAAAATTCTTTGCAGATTTTAGAGTTGATGCGCGAGCTTAATAGACAATATAAGGCCGCAGTTGTGTTTTCTACTCACGACGAAAAGGTCACTCGTTATGTTCGACGTGAAGTCAAGCTGGAAGACGGAAGAATTTTGTCGGATAAGAATAATTTAAATGGCGGCTCGAAATAATGAATTGGGACATCGCCAGAAAAAATTTTTATCGACAAGGGATGCGGGCCTTTCTTAATGTTCTGGTTACGGCTCTGTCAATCATTGCCTTGATCTTTATGCTTTCTCTGTTAAATGGGTTCCAGGCACAATCCACCCGTAACCTGGTTACCACAGATATAGCTGGAGGTCATTACCGGGCCCCGGGTTTTGATATTTTGGCTCCCACAGAGTGGGAAGACCATACTTTAAAGGTTCCTGGGAAACTTTTGCAATTACCCACGACAGATAAAGTAGAGGTGTTAGTTCAGCAGGGGCAACTTTATCCCAACCGGCGACTTTATCCAGTCCAAATTCGAGGGATTTCTATGGATCAAACACTACTTAGTTTGCCTTTGGATAACCTGAAAAATTTTGACCAAAAAATTGAAGATGTGATCCCCGCTGTGGTCGGAGTAAAAATGGCCCGCAAGGCACTTTTAAAGAAGGGAGATTTGCTGACTCTTAAATGGCGCGATAAATCAGGTGCCGTCGATGCGCGGGATATTTTAATTGTTGATGTTGGAGATATGATCAACCCCAGGGTTGACGATGGGGTTGTCTGGTTGCGGTTAGATCATTTGCGGTCTATGACTGACCGAGAAAACGAAGTAAGTTGGGTGGCCGTTCGTAATTATATTGGAGCTGTTGATTCGTTCGATTTTCAGCCTGTAGAACATCTTATGGCCGATCTCCTAGCATTATTCAACCAAGACAGGAGGAACTCCAAAATCCTTTGGTCGATTTTAATGATACTGGTTTGTACAAGTGTATTTAATACACAGGTATTGAATATTTTTAAACGGCAAAAAGAAATAGGCACATTAATGGCTTTAGGTATGGATTCGAATAGAATCGTTCGGATATTTACTTTAGAAGGAACTCTTGCAGCGATTTGGGCATTAGTGATTGCGGCTATTTTAGGAATTCCTTTTTTTATTTGGTATCAGGGGGTTGGTTTTGATGTCACCCATTTGAGTGAGGCCACTTTTCCGGTTCGTGAAACTATTTATCCTGACTACCAAGCATTGGAAATTTTTTATTCTCTGGCAATTGTTTTTGTATTGATGGTATTGGCCGCATGGTTGCCAGTAAGAAAAATTACCCGTCTCGATCCCACTTTAGCACTGCGTGGAAGGGCCATAACATGATCACTTTTTTATTTAAAGGTGTTCTGCGAGATAAGTCGCGCTTCCTGTTTCCTTTTCTTATCGTGACCATTGGAGTTGCTCTTGTTATTTCCTTAGTGGGTTTTATGGAAGGAACGATGATGGGCATGATTGATAATACAGCTAACCTGGATACCGGACATTTACGGTTGGTAAATAAACCCTTTTATGATGAAGAACACCTTCGACCTCTTGACCGTTCTCTGGCAGCTCAAAAAGAAACCCGTGAGTGGCTAGAGAAAAACTCCTCCGATAAAGTTAAATGGTACCCTCGTATCCGCTGGGGAGCGATTCTCGATGTTCCTGATGAAAAAGGCGACACGGTCTCTCAAACGCCAATTGTGGGAATGGCTCTTGAATTAAAAAATAAAGGATCTTTAGAGCTTAAACGGTTGCGCTTAGACGAGTCATTAGTGGGTGGTAAATTTCCTGAGCTTAAAAATGAGATGTTAATGGGAGATCAGCTTGCAAAGACTCTTGGAATTGAATTGGGCCGGGAGGTTACGTTAATAGGACAGTCTTTTGATGGGGGATTGGTTGCAGATAATTACCGGGTCGTTGGCCTGGTTAAGTTTGGGGTTTCTGCAATGGATAAAAAAATGGTTTTGATTGATCTTTCGGATGCACAGAATAGTTTTTATATGGAAGACATGATCACCGATTGGCTTGGGTTCATGCCAGTGAAATTTTCTTTGAAAGAATATGAAGAGATAAAAAGAAATATGACCCAACCTCTGTCTCAGTGGATTGAGAAACCTCCCATAAGTTGGGCCAAAGACGACCGTCCCATTTTATTAACGATTCGTGATCAGCAAAATATCGGTAGTATGACCGATAAATTTAATATAATTAAAGGATTCGTGGTCGGAATTTTTACTTTTCTGATGATTTTAGTCCTGTGGAATGCGGGAATATTAAACGGAATTCATCGCTATGGCGAGATGGGCCTTCGCCTTGCCTTTGGCGAATCACATTGGAAGGTGATTTTTAATTTGGGAGTAGAGGGTTTATTTATTGGAATATTGGGGACAATAACGGGTTGTCTTTTTGGCGGTGCCTTTGCGTGGTATTTGCAGGAGGTGGGAATCAATATGGGGGACAGCTTTGCCCAGTCTGGATTAATGATCAATGACATTGTTCGGGCAAGATTGACAACCGGAGCTTTTATCCAAGGTATTGTGCCTGGGGTTTTTGCCAGTGTCGCGGGAAACCTAGTAGCGAGCTTGGCTATCTTCAAACGTTCAGAAGCCAACCTGTTTAGAGAACTGGAGGCCGGATGAGTTTAAAAAAAATATTTCCTGGTTTTGCCGGGATTCTGATTCTTTTTTCTATTTCGGTTGTTTCGAGCAGGGCTGAAGAATTGGATGCGCAAAAATTGCTCGAGCAGGTTGATGAAAACCTCTGGGCCGACACCAAGTTTATATCCGGCAGGCTTATTATAGATAACGGGAGAAAAGTCAGGATCCTGACGCAAGACTCCTGGATGGAAGGGGTCACCCGGTCCTATAGCCATTACAAATCTCCTCCACGGGAAAAAGGAACCAAGATGCTCAAGATTGGCGGAAAGCTCTGGATGTATACCCCGAGGACCGATCGTAAAATTTTAATAGCCGGCCATTTACTCAGGCAGTCGATGATGGGCAGTGATTTGTCCTACGAGGATATGATGGAGGATCATAAGCTGAGCCGCGCTTATGCAGCAAGCCTGGAAGGTTATGAGGACATGGAAGGGACCCGGGTTGCGGTATTGCACCTGGTTGCCCATGACAAGAAAACAACCTATCAAACCCGAAAGGCCTGGATCAATCCGGAAAATAAAACCGTTTTGAAAGAAGAACGGTTTGCAAAAAGTGGGAAGAAATTAAAAAGTATCTTATTCAAAGATTATGAAAAGATTGAAGGTCGAATGTTTCCCCGCACCATGATATTTAAAGATCTTTTAAAAGAAAACACTCAAACCACTTATAAATTCGATGTGATCGAATTTAATGTCAAGATTCCTGCCCGATATTTTTCCCAAAGTATTTTAAAGCGATAGTTTTTGTCTCAGGTTGCCGATAATGAGGGTGAGTCATTTGACATGCCCGTAATGCAGGTTTAAACTCAACTTACCAGTTAAATTTAATACATAAATCTTTTTAAAGAGGTCCCATTATGAAAATTAAAAGAAAACCCGTAGACACAGTGGTGAAGCAATTGCAAAGCAAGCGTTACCATGTGAAAACACAGGACAACAAAAAAGCCTACGACCGGGGGCGAGCTAAAAAGGAGTTCAGGTCTGTTTTGAATGATTCTGCCGGAACAGAAGCAAACCGTAGTTTATATTTGGCGGCCTGAATTCCTCCTCCTTTTCCTCAAATCAACATTTCCCTTCAGACTCAATAAACCTAATCACGTCATCCAGACCGGCAGCTATTTCAGCTTTTCCCTTGAAACTTTTCCATTCTTCATCCGGACTCAACAGGATAACCGGTTTTTTATAATCCAGAGCGAGTTCAATTTCCGAGCGTGTTCCAGAACCACCAGGCAGGGCCACAATTAAACCTGCGCTGAGAATAATAATATGGTTGCGGCTTGAAGTGAGTTTGCCTTTTGTCCCCGAATCGGGAAGGTGGGTACGAATTATTATTTCGGTGAAGCCATTGGGATAATTTGGGGGAGATTTATATTGGGATCGATCCATTTCTGTTTCGCAGGCGTGAGAAGAGGGGAGAACGCCAATCACTTTCCCTTTACGGTTCTGTGTTTCATAAAATGCCCGGGCTGTCTTTTCCATCACTCCAGCGCCTCCCCCGTTGATCAGGTGGAATCCGTTTTCCGCAAGGTATTTTCCAAGAGGTTGCGATAACCGGGTATGAGCTTCTGTTCCCGACCCGATTACGGCTACGATTTTATTCATCATCAAGACCCACAAAAGCCAGGATGTGCATCAACTCCAATAAATGGGATTCGGATTTTCCAAATGGGGTTTGCATTTCTTCCGTTTTAAGACTCACTTCATTTCCTCTTCTTATCAAAAAAAATATAAGCGATGCTGCTTTGCTGACCCGTTCCTCTAAAATTTTTTCCGGTACCGGGTTTTTGCTGTCAGGTTGCAGGGCATTTAAGAAAACCGTGTAGCTTTGGTCTTGTTGGCTTTGGAATTCCTTTACCCTCAGTTCTCCTGTTTTTGCAGAGGATTTCCAATGCACCGAACTCAGGGAATCTCCCGGACGAAATTCGCGAATGGCATAAACCTCCCCTCCTCTTGGCTGTAGAATATTTTCTCCTTCCTGATCCGATTCATTTTTGGGTGGTAAATTTACAGGATGCAAGGCGGGAAAAATGACAATGTCTACATCTAAAGGGATGGTTTTGGTTTTGAAATAGAACCCGAAAGGAAAACTCGTTGCCAGAAGGCAGGATTTCAGCCG
>WAIB01000059.1 GCA_009873655.1 Nitrospinota bacterium
CCCCATCGGCACCACTTTTTCTTATAAAAAAATTCCTGCAAAAATAACCTTCAATTATGGCTAAAAAAAAAGAGGGTGCTCCCCCTCCAGCAGAGTTTACCGGACGTATAGCACGTTTGCTTCTTACCTTCATTGAAGGAGCCACCAAACCCCTCCCTGAAGATGACAAGCTCCGAAAGCAATTATACGAAATGGCAGCGGTTGTTAGAAAAGGGGTTCGGGTTACTCCTGCCACAGAATTAGATAAAACCGTTGAGGAATATTTTGACAGGATGATTCTGGAGCAAAATTTTGCCCGGAACGGGAGAGATATGGTTAAGACCATGGTGCTTGAAGTGATTGATACCACAAAATCCATGATGTCCAGCTCGGGGAGTTTTGATGAAGGGATCAGCAAGTGTACCGACAAGATTCAGGAGGCAGAAAGTATAGACGATATTATTGAGGTCAAGGATTTCCTGGTGGGTGAAATGCATAAAGTGCGGGAGCATTTTCATGGAATGAATGAAGAGCTGGAAAAGCATCGCGTTGCTACCGATACCCTGTCAAAAAAACTGGAAGAATCTGAAGCCAAAGCCCTTGTCGACTCTCTTACCAATGTCTTAAACAGAAATGCTTATAATTTGAAAATCACGCAACTCGTTCATGAATTTAAGAGGTATAAAGAGAAGTGGGCTCTGTTGGTTTTGGACATTGACCATTTTAAAAAGTTCAATGACAAATACGGTCATAAAACCGGTGACCAGGTTTTGAAATCAGTCGCGGGAACGGTTACAAATACCATTCGGATGAGTGATTCTGTTTTTCGGTATGGGGGAGAGGAGTTTGTTGTGATTTTAAGTCGAATTGATGATCAATCTGCTTCCAGACTTGCAGAAAAAATCCGCCAGGAAATCGAAAGAGATTACTATGTTGATGGTGATAAGAAACTAAAGGTAACCATTAGTATCGGGGCTGCAATTATAAGTGAAAATGATACCGAATCAAGCCTCTTTGAAAGAGCAGATAAAGCGTTATATCAGGCGAAGGAGAATGGCAGAAATCGAGTCGTACTGGATATTTGATTTGTTTTTGTTCCTTGCCTTTATCACTGGTTTAGCCGATGCCACCGACAACGCTTGAAGGCCTGTTTTCCTCTCCCAGTTTCTTAACTGTTTTTTTCGCATTTTTGTTGACCATAGCGAACGTTCTGGTTGGCGTCAGTATGTTGCCTAGTGATAACCGCAAGAAGCGGTATCTTCTCCATCGCATAGTCTATGGGGCGGTAATAGTGAGCTTTATCCTGTTTCTTGTTCAAAAACATTTCGAAAGTAAAAATTCGATTTTAAATTATACGGTTTTTGCCTACCTGCTGCTCGCGGTGCCACTTAGCAGGCGATTGAACGTTACCCTGCATGCGGTCATCTCTTCCATTGCTTTGGTTTTAACTGGACTTGTCTGCTTCACAAATTTATTCTGATGCTTTCCAGATGGTGTAAACTATCCTTCCTGAAATAATATTTTCAAATCAGAGACAAAAATCCAATGACAGAGTTTGATGTTGTGGTTTTAGGTGGAGGGCTATCAGGAATCCGGTCAGCCTTAAGGGCAGCCGAGTTGGGTGGGAAAGTCTGTCTAATAGAAAAAGATACCCTTGGGCGAAAAGGTTTTATAAGAAGGAATATTCTGTTGTCTGAAATAATTAATGAAAGAGGAAAAGAGCAGGCCCATTGGAAAGAACATTTAAATAAAAAAGAAAAATCCGCGGCCCAATATTCTGAAAGCCTTGAGAAAAAATTAAGCGAAGCGGGTGTTGTTTTGGTAAAGGGCGAAGGAAGCCTGGCAAGCCAAAATGAAGTCCTGGTTCAAGAAGAAAATAACAGTCAGCTTGTTAAAGGGAAATCCCTTATTTTGGCCTCGGGGTCTGAACCTTTCTTCCTGCCAACACTGCCTCACGAAGAAAACACGATTATTTCCATCGACGAAATTTCGCAGCTGGAAGAACTGCCGGAAAAAGTTTTGATTGTTGGTTCCGGGAAATCGGGTGCCGAAGCGGCTATTGGTTTTCAGGAGCTTGGCTGCAAGGTGTTTTTGTGTACGGATTCTGCGGAAATCCTGCCTGAAATGGATTCGGAATTTAACGCTAAAGTCGAAGCTCAGTTAAAAGGCAGGAAGATAAAAGTATTAGCCAATAAAAACATAATTTCTTATTTTAAAAACGGGCCAGAGTTGGAAATGACTCTTGAAACAGGAATAAAATTCACAACCAATTTGATAGTAATGGCCGATCAAAGAAAAGGCGTTGAACAAAATAAAATAGCAGAAAGCCTGGGGGCACGTCTTGGATTGAAAGGAGAAATCCTTGTTGATGATCTTTTGATGTCAAGCATCCCCGGTGTTTATGGGGTGGGGAGCATCTCGGGTAATCTGGTTGCCGATTCAGTGGCGCAGGAGCAGGGAAAAGTAGCAGCAGAAAACGCAATGGGTAAAAAACGCCAGTTTGTGCCTGAGTGGGTTCCGGTGATATGCAGATTGGTTCAAAACGCGGGTTTTGTCGGCTGTTCCATGGGGTCCGCGTTGGAAAAGGGATTTCACCCGGTCGAAGGGGTGAGTGAAGATGTCGGTTTTGCCGACGCGGAACCTGAATCCTTTAAAATTGTGGCAGATAAAAGGTCAAAATCGGTTGTGGGAGCGCAAATTTTATCCAGCCAGGCAGGAGAGTTGATTCCCATGATTCTATTGCTGATAAAAAAAGGAGTTACTGTGCCCAATCTGGCACACTCAAGCAGCCTGGAAGGAACACGTTTTCAAGGCCTTTGTGAGGCCGCAAAGGCATGCTTAAAAGCTATAAAAACAGGATAATTTTAGTGAAAAATTCAGGAAAACTTCTTGCCTTGACTCGATATTTTAATTATGTTAAAAACCAACACTTTGACAGTGCTTTTGTGCCTTCATTTAGCTGTTAAAATAGCATTGAAGCCTTATAATATTGGTGTTTAAGAGGTCCGATATGGCTGAAGCAAAAGATAAAAAAGAAGAAGTGGTTGATACCATCTGGTCCCGGCGGGATTTTTTCTCCTTAGCGGGATGGGGAAGCTTCATGGCCGCTTTAGGTCTATCCTCCCTTTATTTTGCCAGACTGTTATTTCCCAGAGTTCTTTTCGAGCCCTCTCCTATTTTTAAGGCGGGTTATCCCAGTGACTATACCGTGGGTGCTGTCAGTACAAAGTATATTAAAGATCAGCGAGTCTGGATTGTTCGTGATGAAGAAGGAATTTATGTTGTTTACGGCTTATGCACTCATTTAGGTTGTACACCCAGGTGGCTCAATACCGAAAGCAAATATAAATGCCCATGCCATGGCAGCGGATTCACGAAAGAGGGAGTCAACTTTGAAGGCCCGGCACCCAGGCCTTTGGAAAGACTTAAAATAACCTTGGGTCCAGATGGCCAGATCATCGTTGATAAAAGTAAAAAATTTCTTGGCGAAAAAGGTCAATGGAATGATCCGGGAGCAAAACTACTGGTTTAATAAAACGGCATTACAAGCTTTATTTTTCTCTTCGTTTAATTGATGGAGGATTGATTTTTGGCAAACAAGTCACCACAAATTCCGAATATCGCGGAATTGATGGATAAAATAAAAAGCGGAAAAATATTTAGTGAAATAGCAAAAGAAATCACTGAATCGCAGTTGTGGACCTCGTCATTCAGGCATGGTTATGCAGATACACCTCGAAACCGGGTTTTGCAGATAGCCAGCAACGTCTGGCTGCACCTGCATCCGGTGAAAATGCATCGGCATGCGCTTCGAATCAAATTCACCTGGTGTATGGGCGGCATTACTTTCCTGCTGTTTTTATCAACGGTAGTAACCGGTGTTATTCTGATGTTCTACTATCGTCCAGTGGGTGAATATGCGTATTACGACATGAAATATCTGCAGTATGACGTTCCATTTGGAATGCTGATGAGAAACATGCACCGGTGGGCTGCTCATGCAATGGTTATCACTGTCTGGCTGCATATGTTCAGGGTGTTTTTAACCGGCTCCTATAAACCTCCCCGTGAGCTCAATTGGGTCATTGGTGTCTTCCTCGTAACTTTCACTCTTTTATTGAGTTTTACGGGATATCTCCTTCCCTGGGATCAGTTGGCTATGTGGGCGGTTACCGTTGGAACCAATATGGCAAGGGCAACACCCTTTCTTGGAAATGAGGGACCCTTTGCGGAGTTTGTGGGGGTGACGCCGAGGTACGATGCGAGAGCGTTGCTTATTGGGGGGAGTCTGGTTGGACCACCGGCTCTGCTCAGATTTTATGTATTGCATTGTATATTCATTCCGCTTATTGCCGGGGCCTTAATGATTGTCCATTTCTGGAGAATACGCAAAGACGGCGGAATTTCGGGTCCTCTATAAAACCCCAACACAACAGGAATTACTTATGGCTGAGGCTGCGTCACCCAAAAAAAAGATAGAAGAAGTTCCGGAAAAGCTGCATGTTTGGCCTTATCTTGTGCGCCTGGAATTTCTTTGTGCGCTCGTGGTCATCATTGCGCTCGCTGTCTGGTCCATCGTTATTGACGCCCCTCTTGAAGAAGCGGCCAATCCCACAAAAACTCCAAACCCTTCTAAAGCGCCCTGGTATTTTCTGGGCCTTCAGGACATCCTGGTTTATTTCGACCCCTGGTTTGCAGGAGTGGTTGCCCCCGTTTTAATCATTGTCGGGCTGATGTTGATCCCCTACCTGGATGTGAATCCCAAAGGGAATGGATACTATACCTATCATGAAAGAAAAGTAGCCATCTGGGTTTATTGTTTTGGTTTTCTGGTTTTATGGATTGCGCTGATCATCATGGGTGTGTTTCTTAGGGGGCCTGGGTGGAACCTGTTTATGCCATGGCAGTACTGGGATCCACACAAGGTTGTGGCTTTGGTTAATGTTGATCTTCCCTACGCATTCGGGTTTAGAGATTATACCTGGTCCGCTATTTTTGGTGGAGGAGTGCTGCTTGCGTACTTTGGTATAGGGACAGGTGCGTATTTTTTCATGGAAAGAAAAGCCCTTAAGTCCGTAGGCTTTCTAAGGATGTTTTTAAAAATTCAATTGGCGCTTATAATGATAGGTATTGTTATTAAAATTGTCCTTAGAATAGGTTTTAATATTAAATACATTATGGTGACTCCCTGGATCAGCGTTTAGCGAAATAGAAATTGAACAACTAATTAGAGAAAAACATTGGCTGAAGAAGAAAAACCAGAAGAAAATAAACCTGAATTTAAAGAAGGGGAATTTGATGAGCATACTTCCTACAGTTTCCTTTTCTTTTTAATAGCAGGTGCAACCCTTTTTGTAACCCTTTGGGCGTTTTGGGATGACGAGTACAGCCGCCGTGGTTACAAGACCTATCAAGAAGCTTTTTTTAAAGAACAATACGCCATAGCCGAGACAGAATGGAAAAACATCAATAAAGAAATTGCAAGCACTGAGAACGAAATAAATATAAAACTGGAAGAAGAACAAAATAAACTTGGGGATAATGATTCCTATCTCGATTTAGTGGAGGAAGTGCGTTTAAAACAAATTGCCTTGGATGAAAAAAAAGAGCAAAAGAAATTTGCAGGAAGCCGGGTAGATGAAGCTTATTACTATTATAAAAAGGCAATGCACGAAGGGGAAAACTATGATGTGGAAAAAGCCACATTGCATTCTCTTGAAGATGCGGTAAAGGGCTTTGACCCAGTTATAGCCGAAAAACAAAAAATTCTTCAAGAAGCGGAAAACCGTCTTCTAAAGGTAAAAGCAAATCAGTTAAATTTAGAAAAACAGCTTGCAGATTTGACACGTAAAAAGACTCAGTTGGAACTGACAATGGATTATTACAAGCCTTTTCCATTCTTTTGGAGACCGGCTGAAATACTTCAAACGGTTATTCCCGGATTTGGTGTCAATAGTTTCAAGGAAATCATATATCGGGTGGATCGGTGTATGACCTGTCATATTTCCTATCAAGATGAGCATTATAAAGATTTTGAGCAGCCT
>WAIB01000005.1 GCA_009873655.1 Nitrospinota bacterium
CGATATCTACATTCTCTCCCAACACACTGTCCCCAATGAAGGAAAGCCGGCCAATTTGCGTGTTGTCCATGACAACACAGTTTTTTAATTCCACCCCACTGCCTGCCTCGCAGTTCTTCCCCAAGGAGGTGTAGCTTCTTATAAGTGAATTGTTTCCTATATAGCTTCCTCGACCGATGGAACAGGGCCCTTCAATAACTGCCCCCGCCTTGATCAACACCTCATCTTCAATTTTGACAATGCCCTGTAATGTCACATTGGCTTCCATAGTCGCTGTCTTGGCAATGGAAGACTCTGTCCAGGAATCCATAATCATTTTATTAGCCATTAATACTTCCCAGGGACGTACCACATCCAGCCATTCATCCTCCCACATGGATGCCCGCAGGCCATCGCCCGCGACCATTTTCTTGAGAGCTTTTTCCATCGATGAATCATTGGATTCCAACAGTTGGAAAAAAGAGGCCGGCAAAATGAAGACCCCGGCCAAAACATAGTTGCCAAGGTTGTTACTCTTCGGTTTTTCAACGATTTTGGTGATCTCCATTTGCGCATTGAGGAAAACATTTCCAAACTCCTGGTTAGACGGCGGCAGACAAATGGATGCCACAGGGGATTTGAAGGCATGGAAAGATTGCTGGATTTTGCTGAATATATTGTCCGCGGTGAGGATGTCACCATAAATCAAAAGAAAATATTCGCCCGGGGAAATTTTATTTTTTACCTGCAATACAGCGTTTCCAATTCCCCGATTTTGCTTTTGCTCTACATAATGAATATTTAATCCATCGTGATCATGTTCTTGAAGGGCTTCAATCAATTTTTCCCTTTTGTGCCCCACAACAACAAAAATATCGTTGATGCCGGAGTTTTTTAACAATTCCAGAGAGTTGTCCAAAATGGTTCGACCGGCAACGCCAATCATAGGTTGGGGGCGTGTATCCGAAAAAGGACTGATATGAGCACCTTTTCCTGCAGCTAAAATGATAGCTTTCATTTAGAAAATCCGATGGGAACGAATATGTTCTATTCTGAGGGTGAGGGCCGATTTTTTAACAGCTGTTCAACTCGTTTCAGGTCATCAGGAGTATTGATACCAATAATCTCATCCGCATCCTCTGTTTGAACCGATGCTACCGGGCACCCAATTTTAACTGAGTATTCTAATGTATCGGTCAAATAATATTCTTTCTGAATATTATCATCATCAATTGAGGTTAAAGCCTTGAAAAACAAATCCTTATCAAAACAATATACTCCGGAATTGAATTCGTCAACCTCTTTCTCTTTGTCAGTAGCTTCCCGGTGCTCAACAATCTTTAAAAAAGAGCCGTCTTCATCGCGTATTATGCGACCAAAATCGTTTTCTGCCTTACTTTTAAGCGTCAAAACAGTGCACTTGGCGTTCTTGTCATTGTGCTCCTGCAACAGCCGCTCCAGTGTTTCGGCCTTTATTAGAGGCATGTCTCCACATAATACAACAATACGGCCTTCAAAGTCAGCCAATGCCTGCTCCGCCTGTCCCGCCGCGTGGCCGGTTCCCCGTTGTTCTTTCTGAAGGACAAACTCCAGGCCCCGGTTAGAGAATATTTCCTCGACACGGTCAGCCTGGTGCCCCACCACCACTACGGTTCGGGAGGGATTCAAAGTCCGAGCTGCATCGAGCACAAATTCCAGTGTGGGTTTTCCTGCTACAGGTATGAGAACTTTGGCGAGGGAGTTTTGCATGCGGGTGCCCTTACCCGCTGCAAGAATGATGACCGCTAGGTCTTGCTCTTGCATTTAATTTCGTATTCCGCGATCTTTTTTCTTAATGTATTTCGATTTATTCCCAAAATATTTGCCGCTTGTGTCTGATTGCCGTTGGTCTCTTTCAAAACAATTTCAACTAACGGTTTTTCAATGCCTCCCATGATCAACTCGTGAAGGTGGCCATTGTTTTTTTCATCCATGGCACTTACATATTGTTTGATGGATTTATCGAGCCATTTTTCAAGAAATGTGTGTACTTTTTTTTGAGTGTTCTGCATTTTAGGAGAATTCATTATTGACCCTGAAATAATACGCGGCGCCCTCCCCAAGGCTTGCTGTGGCTTGATTGCGGGGATATTAGCAGACTACTTAAACACGGTCAAGCGGGGACTTGTTTCCCTTTAAAAGTCACATAATTACAGGTTGCACATTTTCCATGCTCTGGTCTAAGATAAAAACCTATATAATTTATTAGCATTTTATAAATTCTTCTTTAAAAGGTTTTTCGAGATTAACGTATGAAAGTTGCCTGCATCACATTAGGGTGTCGAACAAACCAGCATGATACCGCGGAAATGCAAACCCTTCTCGAACAGGAAGGATTTGTCATGGTCGGCCAGCGGGAAAAAGCCGACGCCTATGTCATCAACACCTGCACCGTTACACAAAAAAGTGATACCAGTTCGCGACAAGCAGTTAAAAAATCTCTAAACCTCAACCCCAATGCCCTGGTGGTTTTTACCGGGTGCTACGCCCAACTGAACCCGCAAGAAGCCGCTGGATTAGCGGGACTTGATTTTGTGCTGGGGAATGCCGACAAGCTGGAAATCGCTAAATTACTTAAAAGCAAATTAGGAAACTGGCAAAAATCGGATACCACCGAAATAGTCATGTCCGATATCCATAAAAAAAGAATATTCCGAACCATTCCAGTCAAGAACTTCCAGGGAATGACCAAGGCTTTCATTAAAGTTCAAACAGGCTGTGATGAAAAATGCTCCTTTTGCACGGTGGTCCGGGCCCGCGGAAAATCGGTCAGCGATGACCGCGAAAACATTCTAAAAAATATCGACGAAGCGATTTATTCCGGTTTTAAAGAAATCACTTTAACGGGAATCAATCTCGGGACCTGGGGAATGGATAAGGGAGAAAATTTTTCTTCCCTTGTTTACGATATCGCTCAAATTCCAGGAGATTTTAGGGTGAGACTCAGCTCCATCAACCCCATGGAAATAGATAATGATTTAATTCGGCTGATCGCAGGGTCAGAAAAAATCTGCTCGCATCTGCATATTCCCCTTCAAAGTGGTGACGATGAAGTCTTAAAGAGAATGAGGAGAAATTATAATCGCGACCAATATTTGGATGTCGTCCATCGCGCCGCCAGCGCCATCCCCAATCTGGGTCTGGGAGCCGATGTCATTGTAGGGTTTCCTGGAGAAACAGAGGCCGCCTTCGAAAACACCCGAAAAATAATTGAAGACCTCCCCTTCTCTTACCTGCATGTTTTTTCTTACTCGCCGAGGCGTGGAACGGAAGCGAATGACTACAAAGATGACGTCCCTGGAAATATTAAAAAGGAAAGGAATAAAATCCTCTCAGAATTAGCCAAAGAAAAAGGTCTGAAGTTTAAAAACAGGTTTTTAAACAAAACTACGACTGTACTTATCGAAAATCAGCGCGATAAAAAAACCGGAAAACTTAAAGGGCATACCGACAACTATATTCCCATCAGCATAGACGGGCCCGACCCCTATAAAAACAGCCTTATACCCATCACCCTGCAAAAGGTTTCAGGAGATTACGTTGAAGGATGCGTCCTCTCATAACCCTCACTACCGACTTTGGTCTTGACGACCCTTTTGTAGGAATCATGAAAGGGGTGATTTTGAATATAGCCCCCGATGCTCATATCATTGACATTACCCACAACATTGAACCGCAAAATATTCTGCAGGCAGCACGGGTCTTAAACGCAACCTTTCCCTGGTTTCCCAGGAAAACCATTCACGTTGTGGTAGTAGACCCGGGTGTCGGCGGGCCTGAAATAAAGAAATCTCCAGAAACTAAAAAAAAGTCACCGAAAGCAAAAAGCAACAATCTCTCTTTAATCACAGAAGGCCGCGGGCCGGTAGGGAAAAGACCGATGGTGATACAATCGAAATTCCAAACCTTCATCGGCCCGGACAATGGCGTTCTTACGCCTGCCTTGGGCCAGGAATCCAGGGCTTACGAAATTAACAATCCAAAATATTTTCTAAAAAATATCTCCAATACGTTTCATGGACGCGACTTGTTTGCCCCCGTAGCCGCCTGGATGGCAACAGGAATCTCTCCTTCCAAAATGGGCCCCCGGCTCCTGAAACCAACCCACTTGAACCTGCCGGAAGCGGTCAAAAAAAACAACCGGATTGAAGGAGAAATCATCTACATCGATCGTTTTGGAAACGCTACCACAAATATTCCCGCAGAATTAATCCATGAAACCTTCGAACCATCAGATAAAATAGAAATCCAGGCCGGCAAAGAAAGAATAAGAGGACTCGTCACAGGTTATTATCAGGTGAATCAAAATAAACCCGGGGCAATCATTAACAGCTGGAACCAACTCGAAATTTTTTGCCGTGAATCCAACGCTGAAAAAAAACTTAAATTAAAAACGGGACAAACGGTCACTATAAAAGAAGCTTAAAAAGGGTCCGGTTCTGAAAATCTGCAATCTGAACAATATAAAAATTTATGGCATCCCAGGAGCCCCAAGGTATTAAAATCGTCTGCCAGAATAAAAAAGCACGCCACAATTACAATATTGAGGACTCTTTTGAAGCGGGACTGGTATTAAAGGGAACCGAGGTCAAATCTTTGAGAAATGGGAAAGCCAACCTTGTGGACAGTTATGCCACCATTGATGGAAACGAGGCATGGTTGAATCATTTCCATATTGATCCTTATACTCCCGCCACGCAGTTCAATCACCACCCCATGCGAAAGCGAAAATTGCTTTTGCACAAAAGAGAAATCAACAAACTCATTGGGAAAACCCAGGAAAAGGGCTGCACCCTGGTTCCTTTGAAAATCTATTTCAAAAACGGAAAAGCCAAGGTGGATCTGGGTATCGCTAAAGCAAAAAAGCTTTACGATAAGCGGGCGACACTTAAGAAACAGGAATCGATCCGTGAGATGGATCGGGCCATAAAATCCCGAAACCGGTAATTAAACCAGGATTATCAAGGAAGGGGAGAAGATGGAAACAGACAAGTTAATCGGAAAAATATTACAGGGTTATCAACCCGCCTGTGTCGTCATAACGGCAAATGAATTAAAAATTTTCGACGAACTCAAGCAACCTGTCACGGCAAAACAGGTCGCCGAAAACCGAAACCTGGATCCCGAAGCATGCGAACGGCTGCTCAACGCCCTCACTTCCCTGGAAATCGTTACCAAAGAAAATAATACTTACCATCTGCCGCAAGATTCACAGGAATTCCTCGTCACCGGAGGCAGCCATTCGCTGCAACAGTGGATACAGCTCTCAGCCGACCTTTATCCCGTATGGGGTCAACTGTCAGCATTTATCAAGTCGGGAATCCTCATCAAAAGTATTATGGACATGTTGGGAGGCGATCCGCATAAAATGCGCGCCTTCACCGATGCCATGCACGATAAGGCACTCAAGGCAACCTGGATGATTGCCCGGGAGATTCCCGTAGGGGACGCAAAAAACATGCTGGATGTGGGGGGAGGACCCGGCACCTATGCATTGGAATGGTGTAAACTCCACACTCATTTGAAAGCAACTGTATTTGACATTCCCCCCGTTTTGGAAGTCGCCAAAAACTACATTGAAAAATATCAACTGGAAGAACGCGTCAGTACCAAACCAGGGGATTTTCATAAGGACGATCTGGGGGATTCCCAATACGACCTGGTTTTGATGGCGAACATCCTCCATATGTATGATGCCGACATGGGAAATGCGGTGGTATCAAAAGCGGTGAAAGCCTTGCAACCGGGGGGGCGCATCGTACTGCATGGGTTCTGTACCGATGAAGACCAGACCGGTCCTCTTGACGATACGTTGTTCAGTCTCAACATCGGAATGCTGACCGAAGGGGGACGGGCGCACCCGGTAAACGAAAAAATCAATTGGCTTAAGGGATCCGGGGTTTCCGATATTCGTTATTTCAGGGTTGAAGCAACACCGACGGGAGTTATAACCGGGATACGTAGTTAATGCTGACCTGTCAGGGTGTTGCCTTGTAGACAACCAATGTCACTCCCGTAACGGCAATCGCCCCACCCCAGTAACCCATCATGCCCACCAGGTCGGGCTGCAAATTGGCAAAACCCATTTCAGGTAAAATTTTCATCCCCAGCAGAGTGATCAGCGGATTGAGAGAAATGATGACGCTTATAATTGCCAACGGCAGGTATTTCACCGCTTCAGCCAGGGCACCGTATGCCAGCAGGGTATTGATCCCGCAGAATACCAACGCCAGCCAGGGGTTGAACCCTGCAGAAGCGAATTCCCTCCATTCAACAGTCCCTGCCAGTACCAGAGTCGCAACGGCATAGACAAGAAAATTTAATGGCTGGGCTCCGTAACTCCGACTTAGAAATTTTTGCGAAATCATATAACCCACCCATACTAAAGCTGCCAACTGAATGAGGAAATCCGCATAAACATACGAATTGTTTGAAACCCGACTTTGTTGATCGAAGAAAAACAGGATCAATCCCGCGGCGGCTATGAACATCCCCAAAACCTGTCTGGGGAGCAATCGCTCATGGAACACGAGAACACCGGTAATCACCAGGAACACCGATGCGGTTTGAATCAGTACCGCCATATTTGAAGGGCCGCTCATGTCAACGGCCAGGGTAACCCAATAATAATTTGCCGCTAAACACAAACCCCCGAAAATTCCCATCCACGGGGGTGTTTTAAGAATGTTTAAAGGGCGATGTCCTTTAAAAGAAAGGAATATTCCCAGGATCACAAATGCCAAAGAAAAACGGAACCAGGCAATGGTACCTGATGTGAATCCCTGAAGAGATATCTTCAGAATGATCGGCAATATTCCCCAAAGCAGAGCCGTAACGGCTGAAAGCAAGATGCCCCGCAGAAAATGGTGCTCAACGGTCCTGTTCATTCCGACCCTTGGTTAATTTATCGTGATGAAAACTTTTAGGATGAAAGCCTGGAAAAATTTCTGAGGACGGCAAGGCCAAGCCTTTGGCTTTTTTCCGGGTGAAACTGGAAGGCATGAATATTTTCATGATGGACCCCAGAAACAAAATCGATTCCATAATTTGTAGTTGTGGCCACTGTGGTTTTATCTTCTGGCACCACGTAGTAAGAATGAACAAAATAAAAATAGGATCGGTTTGGAACCGAATCGAATAAAGGATGAGAAGGTTTTACCTCAACATTGTTCCAACCCATATGGGGTATTTTAAGGGGTTCGCCTGTATCCGATTTCAGCTTCGCATCTTTAAATCCAACCACCTTGCCCTTAAGGATATCAAGACCCGATACCGAACCGAATTCTTCCGCCTGACTGAAGAGAAGCTGCAACCCAAGGCAAATCCCAAGAAATGGTCTGCCGCTTTGAATCGATTTTTGGACGGTGTCAATGAGACCAAACCGGTCCAGGTTGTCCATACAGGCTTTGAAGGCACCTACCCCCGGCAGGACAATGGATTTGGCTGAAAGTATTTTCTGTGAATCACTGGTGATAATCGCATCGGCACCTACTGCCTCGAATCCCTTTTGCACGGAACGGAGATTCCCCATTCCGTAATCGATAATAGCGATCAATTAAAGAGTTCCCTTGGTAGAGGGGATATCGCTCGTTCGGGAGTCAATTGAACAAGCGGAATCAAGCGATCGGGCAAATGCTTTGAACAGAGCTTCTGTTATGTGATGCAGGTTATTCCAGTAAGGAGAATTTAAATGCAGGGTGATATCACTGTTGGCAGAAAAAGCCTGAAAAAACTCGGGAACAAGTTCTACATCGAAATCTCCCAGTTTGGCTTTGGGCAACTCCACATTGAACACAAAATAAGCCCGGCCACTGATATCAATGATGCATTGGGCAAGCGCTTCATTGAGCGGAACATTGGCCTCCGCAAACCGGCGAATGCCTTTTTTTTCTCCCAAGGCCTCCTTGAAAGCCTGGCCCACAGCAATACCCACATCTTCAACCGTATGGTGAAAATCAATATGTGTATCGCCCTGAGCTTTTACTTTTAAATCAAAATAACCATGCTTTGCCAATTGGGAAAGCATATGGTCAAGAAAAGGAATGGGGGTTTGAATATCCTGATCCCCGGAACCATCCAGATTCAGACTGACTTCGATTTGAGTTTCGCTGGTGGAGCGTTTTACGTGGGAGGTTCTAGCCATTCAACGTTTGTTTGACTGTAAGGTCACTCTTTTTACCATTGTTGCCATTATTTCCATTACCAACAATCGCTTTTTTGCCGTTATTGGGAACCCATTTTTTCCCGTTTCCCGAAGCGGCCATTTCCGCAACGGATCCGTAGAAAGCCATTATGGTCTCAAACATGCCTTCCGGGTCGAGCTTCAGGTCTTTTCTTTGTTGTCCCGGTGCTCCATGCTCTAACACCATATCTTCAAGCCCTATGCATTTTACGGGAACAGAACAAATTTGTTCTTCCTGAAGCGCCTCAAGAACGGCAGAACCGAATCCCCCTTTCAGGGAGTGCTCTTCCGTTGTAATCAGGCAACGGGCTTTTTTCGCATATTTGACGATTAAGTCCTTATCTACGGGTTTCGCAAAACGGGCATTGATAACCGCCACACTGACACCCTCTTTCCCGAACATATCAGAAACCGATTTTGCCCAGTCCACCGTGTGGCCGTAGGCAAATATGGCCATATCGGTGCCGTCTTTGATCACTTCCCCCTTACCAATTTCCAGTTCTTTCATTTCCTCATCCAGGGGAACTCCCAACCCGGAACCTCGGGGATAACGCAAAGCGATGGGTCCTTTATGGTATATGGCGGTTTTCAACATATGGCGTAATTCATTCTCATCTTTAGGTGCCATGACCACCATATTGGGTAATGTTCTCAGGAAGGCTATGTCGTAAAGGCCCTGATGGGTAGCACCATCTTCTCCTACAATTCCTGCACGGTCCAGGGCAAACGTGACATCCAGGTCCATCAGACAAATATCATGAACTACCTGATCGTATGCACGTTGAAGAAAAGTTGAATAAATAGCTGCAACCGGGCGAAGCCCCTCAATGGCCAGCGCACCGGCAAAGGCAACCCCATGCTGTTCGGCCATTCCAACATCAAAAGTACGGGCAGGAAATTCTTTTCCAAACTTGCTGATACCCGTTCCATCCGGCATGGCGGCTGTTATTCCCACCACTTTTTCATCCTCTTTTGCAAGCTCAATGAGCGCGTCCGCAAAAACACTGGTATATGCGGGATTCGCTTTCTTCTTATGGAATTTACCGGTCGATACATTAAAGGGTTTAGCCCCATGCCAGACATCGGCTTTTTCTTCGGCCTGTTCATAGCCTTTCCCTTTACGGGTCACAACATGCATAAGGGTTGGCCCTTTAAGGTCTTTTACTGTAGAGAAGGTTTCAATCAGGGCTTCCACATCATGCCCATCAACGGGCCCGACGTAACGAAAACCAAGATCCTCAAACAGCCGGCCAGGGATGAACACTCCTTTAATGGCTTCATCAATTTTGTGAGCGTATCTGGAAATTTCCTTTCCAATCCCTGGAACAGCAAGAAGGAGTTGATCCACCTCCTGCTTGATTTTCAGCATGACCTGCCCTGTCATGATTTTACTTAAATGGGCAGACATTCCGCCCACATTTGCGGAAATGGACATTTCATTGTCGTTAAGAACAACAATCATATCGCTTTGAATATGCCCGGTATGGTTGAGACCCTCAAAAGCCATGCCCGCTGTAAGGGAACCATCACCGATAACTGCTATCACATCGTTTTTTTCATTCTTTAGATCACGGGCCTTGGCAAAGGCCAATGCAGCCGAAATGGACGTTCCCCCATGCCCGCAATTCCAATGGTCGTGCTCGCTTTCTTCCCGTTTGGTAAACCCACACAGCCCATTGTATTGGCGGAGCGTGTCAAACCTATCCCTTCTTCCGGTCAAAAGCTTATGCACATAAGATTGATGTCCCACATCCCATATAAACTTATCTTCCGGACTATTGAATACGTAGTGCATGGCCATTGTCAGCTCTACCACCCCCAAATTCGAAGACAGGTGACCGCCGGTCTTGGAAATGGTATCCAAAAGCCTGTCGCGAATTTCTTTCGCTAATTCGGGAAGTTTTTCAACAGGTAATTTTTTTAAATCCGGGGGACTATCAATAGTATCTAGTATCTTGCTCATGGGGGTCCCGATCAAAAAGTTCGTTGTACAAAAAACCGTGCTATTTCCCTCAAGGGATCGGCCCGGCCATCAAATTCTTTTAAACAATCTATGCTCTGTTCTACCAGTTCTTCGGCTTTTCGTTTTGATTCTGCCAAACCGTATAAAGCCGGGTAGGTAGCCTTATCTTTAGTCAGATCACTACCCACATCCTTACCTAGTTTTTCTTGATCTCCTGTTATATCAAGAATGTCATCGATAATTTGAAAGGCAAGTCCTATATGAGCCCCGAATCTGGACAGGGAATCCAATTGCCTTTCAGTGGCCCGGCTCAATATCCCACCGCACCGGATGCAGGCCCTGATCAGAAACCCCGTTTTGTAAATATGGATGTATTCCAAGGTTTCCGTTGTGATGGGTTTTCCCTCAGATTCAAGGTCCACCACTTGCCCGCCAATCATTCCTGTTGAACCCAGCGCACCTGCCATCTCATGGGTTGCTTTGAGAATGCAATCGGGTGGGATCGTTTCCATTCCCACCGCACGGGTCATAACTATAAAAGCCTGTGTCAGCAATGCATCACCAGCCAATATAGCGATGGCCTCACCAAAAACCTTATGGTTTGTAGGTTTGCCTCGTCGCAAATCGTCATTATCTAAAGCGGGGAGATCATCATGAATCAGGGTGTAGGTATGTATCATCTCGGCTGCTACCGCAAAAGGTAGAACCGAATGCCGATCTCCTCCTACCGCTTCTGATGCCGCCATGACCAATACCGGACGTAACCTTTTTCCTCCAGCTAAAAGACTGTACCGCATCGCTTCGTGGATGCTCTCGGGATAGGCTTTTTCCTGTGGCAAAAGACCCATTAACCGTTCATCAATTAGCTTCTTTCCATCTGAAAGGTATTGCGACGCAGATAAACCACTCAATAAAATCAAACAATTAATAAGGTTTCAGGTAGTACCACTTATCCGACAAAATACTATCATATATCCACAGACAGTCAACTTTAATAGTTGGCCCATTCTATACCAGTCAACTCATTAATATATAAGCTTTTCCCAGCGGGAGAAAAATCCCCGTTCCAGCCTTGAATTTGGCAAATTCAGCCCGGAAAAAGGCCTTTTCCGACAAATCAAAAATTTCAAGTGCTTTTTCGGGCGGGGTACTTTTTTTCCGCAAAAAATAGCAGTCTCATTTTATCCTCTTTAAAATTCAAAGACTTGCCCTTGTATTTTCTTTAATGTTTTTATATCATTTTAAATTAGTTAAAAAATTTTTTAACCAAACAGGCCGGGAGCCCAATTTCCAATTCCTGTTGCCATATTAAATTTCTCCATAAAAATAGGACTCCAATATGCACAGTTTGACGGTCACATGGGTGGGTTATGTTTGTCTGATTTGCTTTTGTATGGCATATACGCTCGTCATATTTGAAGAGCAAATTCACATGCGGAAATCCAAACCGGTGGTACTGATCGGTTGTTTTATGTGGGGATTGATCGGCATTTATGAAGCCCAGCATGGCGGAGGACATGCACACGACCATGTAAAGGAGTTGATCGCGGAAATTGGCGAACTGTTTTTCTTTCTGCTGGTAGCCATGACTTACATCAACACGCTGGATGAGAGAAACGTGTTTAAAGCCCTGAGGGCGTGGCTGCTTAAAAAAGGTTTGGGGTTTAGAAAGCTCTTTTGGGCAACAGGATTTATCACATTTCTGCTTTCACCTCTTGCCGACAACCTGACCAGTGCTTTGTTGATGGCCACGGTTGCATTGGCTGTAAGCGGCGGTAATGGCAAGTTCATTGTTCCCGCTTTCGTAAACATCATTGTAGCGGCAAATGCAGGGGGTGCATGGAGTCCATTCGGAGATATTACCACCCTTATGGTTTGGACTTCCGGAAAAGTACAGACCATGGAGTTTTCGTATCTCGTATTGCCGTCCATAGTAAACTGGCTCATTCCAGCATTTATCATGTACTTTTTTGTTCCTGACGAGCATCCTGAACCGGACGATGACAACACCGAATTGAAAGCCGGCGCCAAGGTGGTGATCTGCCTGGGAATTTTTACGATCGCCACCGCGGTATCTTTCCACCAGTTTTTGCATCTTCCCCCATTCATGGGAATGATGTTCGGTCTTGGTCTCCTGATGATGAAGGGTTTTTATTTAAAGCGTTGGGGCGAACTAAGACACCTTAAAAAACTGGGTGTAGAAGAAGACCGAAGAAAGCGCCCTCGATTTGACATCTTCGCCAGGGTGGAAGGGGTGGAGTTTGATACCCTGCTTTTTTTCTTTGGCGTTCTTACAGCTGTAGGGGCTTTGCAATATATTGGTTACCTTGCCCTGGTAAGCGAAACCATGTATGGCCAGCTGGGGCCAACTTACTCCAATGTTCTCGTTGGAATACTTTCCGCCATTGTCGATAACATTCCCGTCATGTTCGCCGTTTTAAAAATGGATCCCACGATGGGCCTCGATCAATGGTTATTGATCACCCTGACCGCCGGTGTCGGCGGCAGCCTGCTTTCCATAGGCTCGGCAGCAGGAGTGGCTGTAATGGGAGTTGAAAAGGAAAACTACAATTTCATGTCCCATTTAAAATGGGCACCCGCAATAGCCCTGGGTTATGCTGGCAGCATATTTTGCTGGTATCTGGTGACGCCTCACTAAGACAACCAGAATCATTCAGCCTATGGGAGAGGAGAAAGATCATTCTTCCGCCTTCTTTCGTAAAACGATTTGAATCTGCGCTACCGCATCCTCCAGGGTCTGGTCGATCACAGCTCCAAGTTTAACTGATATTAAATTGACCCTGTATTTAAGCGACTGCAAATCCAGCCCCAGTTTCTCAAGGCTTTTCTGGTTTCTGTTCAGCCTCTTAATAATGGAGCGGTTCAGCCGCATAAAAAATTTCCCCTGCCTTCCAAGGCCCTGGGTCTTTAAAGAGTGGTCGTATCCGACATCCTGATGCTCCAGGGATATCACTTCAGCACCTGGCAAAACAGAGCATAGTTCTCCCAGGTCATAGGATACGGGAGACCATGAATCCGATTTATTCAGCCGAAAAGTCGCCGAATGATCTCGGTTAAACAGACTCGGCCAGACCCCCTGCTCATATAAATCTTCATCGGGAACAACGACAACCATGGTCCCGCCCGGCTTAACCAGTTGCCACCACTGCTTCAATGCTCCCGGGACATCGCTCATATGCTCCAATGAGTGGCTGCTGTGAACGCAATCAAAAGTGCCCGGCTTGAGATATTCCAGAATATTCTGGGCATCGCCTTGTTCCTTATCAAACGGAACGGCGTTGGGCACAACCAGGTTATCACCACAACCAATATCCAATACCCTTCCAGAAAAATATTTTTTCCGAAATTCAGGGCCGCGTATTTTTTCAGTTTTTGATGCCTCGTCCATTAAACTATTTATTCCTGATCGGGTGCTCTATTTTTTATAAGCTGTCCTGGCCTTTTCCAACAACGACCCTGCCAAGGGTAAAAACATAAACTTTTTGCGCTCCTGCCTTTTTCAATATCTTTGCCGCTTCATTTGCCGTTTCTCCCGTGGTAAACACATCGTCCACCAGCAAAACCTTTTTACCTTCTACCGCATCCGGACGGTTGACCTCAAAAGCTCCTTTAATATTCTGCGCCCTTTCAAATTTCGTTTTGGTTGCTTGCGCAGATGTCGCCGTCACTCGTCTCAATAAAGCACTTTCAAGCGGAGCATGCAAAACATCAGCAACTTGACGTGCCAAAAGAAACGCCTGATCAAAACCCCTCTCTCTCATTTTATTAAAGTGCAGCGGAACAGGTGAAACGGTAAAACCCATGTAATCATCGCCACACCCAGAAAAATATTTTTCCAGCAAACCATCAATATCAGAGAGAACTCCTAACTGCTTCCGGTATTTGAAATGATGAATTAACTGCCTTAAGACCGTGTCATAATGTCCCAAAGAACGTGCCCGGTCAAACTGGTAGGGACTTTGTCTGCAAACCCCACATGAAAATTCTACCCCGGGTAAATCATATGAAATATCTGCCGGAACTCCACAAACAAAACACATCGGGTCTTGAATAAACCCAATATCACTAAAGCAATCGCAGCAAAGATATTCACCTCCCCCATTTCTTTCCCTGCTGCAATAAATGCAGTTCTGAGGAAAAAACAGATTTAAAACAGTTGAAATTAATTTGAACCCAGATCCGGGGGTTTTCACAAAACTGTCCCTTTTAGACGCGAAAAAGCAATAAATGCAATAATTTGTTTTTCTACCATAAATGCAACATTATCAAAGGTTTTTATATTTTTCGTATATTTTTTATGATAAAGTTTTCGGTTTAACAATCCCTATGAAATTCTTATGAACAAGAACCAGAAAATAGCCCTGCTTACGAAAAAACATGTTGCCCAAACCTATGGGCGGTATCCCATTGCGCTGGTAAAGGGAAAAGGAACAAGGGTATGGGACAAAGACAACAAACAATATCTGGACTTTGTCAGCGGGCTTGCGGTAGCCAACTTAGGCCACTGTCATCCCGCTGTTGTCTCTGCCATCAAAAAACAGGCAGACAAGCTCCTGCATATTTCGAATTTATACCATATTGAGCCTCAATCTCAACTCGCGGAACAACTCACTTCCCTTTGCTTTGCCGACAAGTTTTTCTTCTGCAATAGTGGAACGGAAGCGATTGAATCTGCAATAAAACTGGCCCGGAGGTTTTCGTTCGACCAGGGGCATCCCGAGCGAACGGAAATTATAACAATGCAGAATTCCTTTCACGGTCGGACAATGGGGGCTTTGTCGGCAACGGCTCAGAAAAAAATTCATACGGGTTTTCAACCTCTCCTGCCCGGTTTTAAATATGTGCCTTTTAACAATATACAAGCCGTAAAAAAAGCGATCAGTAAAAAGACATGTGCCATATTGGTTGAGCCCATTCAGGGTGAGGGAGGTGTCAACGTTCCTGACCCATCTTATTTAAAAGAATTAAAATCACTCTGTAAAAATAAGGGGATTCTTTTAATCTTCGATGAGGTACAGACGGGGTTTGGCCGTACCGGAAGTTTATTTGCCCATCAGTTATTTAAAACCCAACCAGATATTATGACTCTCGCAAAGGCATTAGGAGGGGGGGTCGCCATTGGGGCCCTGGGGGCCACAAACCGGGTTATGAAATCTTTTGTGCCAGGAACGCATGCCGCCACATTTGGAGGAAATCCTCTCGCCTGCGCGGCGGCCCTGGCATCTTTAAAAGTCATCACTGGAAAAGGATTTTTAAAAAATACCCTGGAGACAGGATCCTACTTCATTGAAAGGCTTCAAGAGTTGGCACAGGAACACTCAATCATTAAAAATATTCGCGGAAAAGGATTGATTCTGGCGATTGAGCTTAAGAAACCCGGAAGCGAAGTGGTTCTGGAATGCATGGAAAATGGATTTCTTATAAACTGCATTCAACAAAATATACTCCGCTTTCTTCCACCGCTAAATATTACGCGCAAAGATATAAACTCTCTGATGCCCGTTTTATCCAAAAGCCTGAGTCGATTATCAACAAAAAAATTCAAGTAATGCCCTTATGAAAAAAGATCTTTTAACCATCAACGATTTTAGCCGGGAAGAAATCCTGGAACTCTTTGAAAAGTCAGGAAACCTTAAGGAGAAAAGGGAAAAGGGCATAGAACATCTTTCTTTAAAAGGAAAATCATTAGGCATGATTTTCAACAAACACTCTACCCGCACCCGTATATCCTTTGAAGTTGGAATGTATGAACTGGGGGGGCAGGCTCTTTTCCTGACTGGAGACCAATTGCAATTAAACCGGGGAGAAACCCTTAAGGATTCGGCCCAGGTACTCTCTCGCTACCTGAATGGAATTCTTATTCGAACCCATGACCACCAGGAAGTGGCAGATCTGGCGGAGCATGCGACCATACCCGTAATCAATGGCCTTACTGATTTGAATCATCCGGTCCAGATTCTAGCGGACATTTTTACCATTAAGGAAAAACTCGGAAAGATAGAAAACGTAAAAATAGCGTATGTCGGCGATGCAAACAATGTAGCCTACTCCTGGATGACCGGGGCATCGTTGATGGGTATGGACTTGAAAATCGCCTGCCCTTCGGAATTCAAACCTGCATCTCTACCTCCACTCAACGGAAACGGAAAAGTCGAAATCACCGAAGATCCATATCAAGCTGTTAAAGATGCCGACATCATATATACCGATGTCTGGATCAGCATGGGAGACAAAGGCGACCTGGATAAAAAAGAGAAACTTCTGACCCCGTATCAAATCAACCGGAAATTATTAGAGGCAACAGGAAAAAGTTCTTTAGTAATGCATTGTCTTCCTGCTCATCGGGGTATGGAAATCACATCCGAAGTGCTGGATGGTAAAAGCTCCATTGTTTTCGATCAGGCAGAGAACCGGTTACACGTGCAAAAAGCAATATTGGAAACATTATTACTCCAGCGAAATTTGCGAAGAGATTCCAGCTATTTTTGAAAATGGATTAAAAAATATTCTATTCAAATATTTTGAAGGAGATACTCCTGACTTTAATTTCATGGAAGTCCGTTTTGACAACCCCGCTGCCAGCTCCCTGAACCTGATGATCATCATTCACGCAAACGGAAAATGCGCCGAGCGATACGAAGAAAACCAAAGAGAAATTCAAACTGCACTGGTTCAAATCTGCAACGAAAACAAACTAACCATTCCCTTCAGCCAACTCAGTATTAATATGGACGGGAACTTATCTACGCAAACGAAAAGTGCTTAAATTCGATATAATCAAGAAACACAGTCACTCTTCGGCACGGCTTGGAGTTTTAACAACGCCTCGAGGAAAAATCGACACTCCGTGCTTTATGCCCGTTGGCACCCAGGCCACCGTTAAAGCTCTAACCCCGGAAAACCTTGAGTCAATTGGAGCACAAATCATCCTGGGGAATACTTACCACCTCTATTTAAGGCCTGGGCATGAACTGATTCAATCCTTGGGGGGTCTGCATAAATTCATGAACTGGCACCACCCTATCCTTACCGACAGCGGCGGTTTTCAGGTTTTCAGCCTGAACAAACTATCAAAGGTAACAGAGGAAGGGGTAAATTTTAAATCACATATTGATGGTTCAAGCCATTTTATTTCCCCCGAAAAGTCAATGGAAATACAAAAAGCTCTGGGGGCGGATATCATTATGGCATTTGATGAACCCACCCCCTACCCCTCAGATCTGTCGGCAACTCAAAAATCGCTGCAACTCACTACCCGATGGGCCAAACGTTGCAAAGACTCCCTGGAGTCTGACGGGCAATCCTTGTTTGGAATAGTTCAAGGAGGAATGCACCCAAACCTGAGAAAAGAAAGCGCCGAGCAGATTATGGCACTGAATTTTCCCGGATATGCTATTGGCGGGTTGAGCGTTGGAGAAGAAACCCATTTAATGAACGAAATGACGGAGTTGACCGCATCACTCCTTCCCGAACAAAAACCCAGATACTTAATGGGTGTTGGGACTCCTGAAAACCTTTTAACATGCAGTGCTATGGGAGTCGATATGTTCGACTGTGTAATGCCTACTCGAAATGCCCGAAACGGATATCTCTTCGTCACCGGTGGGAAAATAAATATAAAAAATTCTCAGTTCCAGAACGACCCTGACCCAATCGATTCAAATTGCTTCTGCTACACATGCAAAAACTATTCAAGGGCCTACCTGAGACATTTGATAATGGCGGGAGAAATATTGGCGATGCATTTACTCACATTACACAATTCAACTTTTTATCAAACATGGATGAATGCCATCCGCAAAGCCATCGAAGAAGATATTCCCTTTTCATTTTCCTGGCAGGACACAGCTGTCTAGTTTTTTCTATCAATCCTGTATTATCCCGTGAATTTTGAATTCATAAATGTCATAACCCGACCGCTTCGACAGGGAAGACTGGGCCACGGCTTTTAAAACTTCCACTTTTTCAGAGTCCATCCATTCCATAAACCGATTAAAAACCTTTTCCGGAAAATAAAGGGTCAAATTCAAACGGGCTCTCTGGTAAATAAATTGCGCCCCCGAACGCATGGGGTTGCTGCGAAGGGGTTTATACTCTACATGGCCTTGAAGCATATAATCGGCTATCTCACGCCATTCTTCGCCAATCTTTAACAGGTTTTCACGAATCAGGGAGAGATACATCCCCTGCTCCGGGAGCTCATAGCTGTAACTTTTCATGAAAATTTTATCCAATCAATTTTGCACGTAAAGCCAGGAAAAGGGGAATTTCTTTTCGAGAACGATTTTCCGCTTTGGCTTTCTTTCCCGGCTGGCTCTTTTTGTTTGATATCCATTCCTCCAGCCCATCCACCGCAAAACCCGCGCCTGCAAGCGCTGAAAAATAATTTTCAAGGGGACGGTGGTAGGTAAGGGTAAAAGAATCCTTATTTGCAAAGGGCGGGGTGAGAATGGGAATATTTATTTCGGATCTATAATGATCAATCCTCCGGTATTCAATTTTTTTCTCTTCGTCCCAACCCCAATGGGTTTGCCTTGGAATACGAAAACAGGGATGCGTCATCACAACAACGAAATGGCCCTGTGGTTTTAGCCCCAATGCCGCATTTTTAAACAATGCCTCTATATTTTCAATATTCTGAATGGCCATTAAGCAGGCCATTCCATCGAACCGGTCTTTCACAAAGTTTTTGGGATCCGTCACATCGCCCACGTGAAACCTTATTGAAGAGTTTGAGCGAGACTTGGCATGATTAATCAACTCTACCGAAGAATCCAATCCCTCAACCCGCATTCCTTTTCTTGATAAAAACCTGGAAAACACACCCTGCCCGCAAGCCAAATCAAGGATTCGGTCCCCCTTTTTTGCCTGCAGCATTTTAACCACTCCGGGCATTATAATATCTTTTTGAAACTCCGTCCCCTGCGTACCGACCAGCGAATCGTACCATCGCGAAGCCTGATCCCATAAAGTAATGGACGAAGTTTTTTTAACTCTTTTTTTTCTATTATTTTCAGGTTTTCGTTTCAAAATATCCCTGCCCTTAAAAGTTTATCACCCTTATTTTAAATGAAATCTATTTAAAACTTGTCTGGTATTCCAACTGGCGGGAGCAGGAAAAATCCTTTATAATCTTACAAGATTTAAAAAGTTCTTTTCTTCTCGCTGAACTCAATCCTTAATCAAATCTTTCCCATGCAAAAATTAAAATCCAAAAAAACGATTGGAATTAAACTCCTGTTAGCGACTCTATTTCTGGTTTCCTGTGGAACCATGAACCCTTTTAAACAAAGCCAGGAAGAGCTCGACGCAAAAATAAAACTTTTTAACCTGGGGTTTGAAAGCAAGGCCATGGATCGATGTTCGGTGTTTATCCATCCTGATTTCTTGGAAGAATTTCAAAGAAAATCTCTGGACTTCCAAAAGAAGGTAACCATTTTAGGCACCACTACCCTGGATATGAAAATTTTCAAGGATGAGAAACCCGTTATCACTACTTCCTCTGTTTTTGAAACAGACTTCGACAAAGCGGAAATTCTAATTCGATATCAACTTTCGGTTTTACCCAGCACCAAAGTTAAAACAATTATCGTCAAACAAAAGTGGGTTCAATTTAAAGATACCTGGTTTGTCATCCCCAACCTGGATTCATTTGTTTAATTAAACCCGCGCTCTATAATTTATCACTAATTAAAGGTTTACCTCCACTTCTTCGTTTAGTGAAATAGTGGTAGGGGTCACCTTACAATTTATTCCATAAAGTTCTACCCCTTTTCCTTCTGCCCGGCGAAGCCATTCACCAAACTCAGGGTCCACCTCATCGTTACAGGTGATCGACTTGGTATCCTTCCTCTGAGAAACAAATAATACTGCGGTACGGTAGCCTTTTCCACAAAACTCTATCAACTCCTTTACATGCTTTATTCCTCGTTTGGTTGGAGCATCGGGGAATTTACCCACCCCCTCTTCTACCAGGCTTACGGATTTCACCTCGACATATGCAGAACTCCTGGGAAAGCCCAGTCGAAAGTCAAACCTGCTGTTTCCCGCCTTGACTTCACTTGCAAAATTGGAATAACCATTTAAAAAAGGAAGAGACCGCTCCGTCAACGCGTTTGACACCAGGGAATTTGCAAAAGCAGGAAATACCGAAACCCAAATGGACCCGTGCCTTACCAACACAAGCGTGTAATCCGTTTTGCGTTTTTCACTGGGTTGATGAACCAGCCTGACCTTGCGATTCTCTAGCAACAAACCCGGCAACCTGCCGGGATCAGGGACATGGGCAAATACTTCCTCGCCGTTTATCTCAACCCGGGCGAGATATCGATTCGGTCTTTCCAGGAAAATGCCTTCAACAATTTTTTCTCCAAATCTCATAAATTGTTTCCTAAAAAAAGCAGAACGAAAAACAAAAAGGGAAGATAATGAGTTTTAGAAGCACCAACCGCCTAATGATGGCCGCTATCTTTTCCTGCTTCAAGATTTACGGTTTTTTCCAGGTGCAACAGGGAATCAACTGAGGGGGACACACGGTCGATGAAGGGTTTTGGGTATAACCCGATCAATAGAATCAAAAGGCAAGCAGGAAGAAGGAGTTTGAACTCTCCTGAATTAATATCCGATACATTTTCGGAGTTGGGTTTCTCTTGCATGGCCCCCTGGAACATATAAAGCATATAAATGGAAGCAAATACAATGGACAATCCCCCCATGAGGACCAGTATGCCCGCAAGTTCGGCCAATAAATTTGAAGTCCATACACCCATCAAAATCAGGAATTCCCCAACGAACCCGTTTAATCCCGGCAAGCCTAATGCAGCCAGCATGACCAGCATAAACACTCCATATAGAACCGGCATGGATTTACTGAGTCCTTTTAGTTCACCCAGGTTTCGAGTACCCATTCTGAGTTCAATAAACCCGACAATTATAAACAAGGCGGAAGCTATGATCCCGTGGTTGACCATTTGCAAAACACTTCCTTCAATGCCCTCGCCGTTTTGAGCAAAAATTCCCAGGACGATGAAACCAAGGTGACTGATACTGGAATAAGCTACCAGTGATTTTATGTCTCGTTGTGCCAGAGCTATCCATGCGCCATAAACCATGCCCGATGCAGCCATGAACCCTATGACCAAAGCCATGCTGTCGACCGCATCGGGAAATAGAGGAAGGCAAAACCGTAAAAGACCGTAAGCCCCTGTTTTAGACATCGCCCCCGTCAGCAAAATCAAAGCGGGAATAGGACAGGCAACGTAGGCATGCGGCAGCCAGCTATGCAGGGGAAATACCGGAACCTTGATCGCAAAGGCCACAAAAAAGCACAGGAACATCCAGGCCTGCATGAACGGGTCAATATGAGTATGAGCCAGTATTCGAAGATCAAACGTCACTTCATGTGTCGCTCCATAATGCACCATGGTAAGCGTAATAATGGCTACCAGCATCAGCAGGCTGCCAACCAGGGTATAGACCACAAACTTCATTGTGGCATAAACACGGCGCCCTTCTCCCCAGATTCCAATGATAAAATACGTGGGCACCAGCATTAATTCCCAGAACACATAAAACAATATGGTATCCAAAGCCATAAAAACGCCCAGTGTTCCGGCTTCCAAAGCCAGCATCAAGGCCACAAAGTCTCTCAGGTTCTTTTTCTGATTAAGTGAGAGGAGAAGGGAAATAACTCCCAGGAAAGCGGTTAAAACAACCATCCACAGGCTTATCCCGTCTACGCCAACAAGGTAGTTGATATGAAGAGCAGGAACCCAATGCGCCGACTGCACGAACTGCATTCCCGGATTACTGGTATCAAAAGTGAACAATATCCATAGAGAAACCACCAGGGTTGCGGTTGTCGCGCCAATACCGGCTGCCCTTATCACACCTGTATTTTCACGGGCAACAAAAATCAGTGCCAGTGCGGTTAACAGTGGAATGAAAATAATGAGAGTTAACATTTTTCCCTACAGAAAGACCACAAACAATAAAATAATTACCATTCCGGCAACCATGTTCAGAGCGTATGTACGTACCCTGCCTGACTGCCAGAAACTGATACCACGACTCACTTCCTTAACCTGAAAACCGACCTCATCGACGGCAAAGTCAATTCCTTGCTTTTCCGCTCTTTCTTCCATAAAAGATCCAATTGCCTTCGTGGGCTTAACGATTAACAAATCATATAATTCATCAACATAATATTTATGGAATAACAAATCGTACAATGGGGCAAACGCTTCTTTCATCAGTTCTATTCGATCTTTGCTTACCTGATAGACCAAAGCCGCTGTCGCAATGCCACCTATTCCCGCAAGGAGTGCGATCGTTTCCAAAATACCATCATGAAAATGATGAACCTCACGGCCAAATACCGGTGCTAAAAATGAATCCACCAGAGGACTTAAAAACCCGCCCCCCAATGCCAGGACCGCCAGGATAACAAGCGGAACCGCCATGGATGCGGGTGATTCGTGGGGATGCGCTTCCGGACTCCTCGTTTGTCCTATGAAAGTGGAGAAGTAAACCCGGAAAATATAAAAAGCCGTCATGCCTGCGGTGATAAGTGCGATCGCCCAAAAAACAAAATTTCCCATATCCGCGTGATAAGAACTGAGAATAATGGCTTCTTTACTAAAATAGCCGCTGGTAAGAGGAAAACCGGCTAATGCCAGGGCACCAATCAGAAAAGTCGCGTGGGTCAGGGGCATGACCTTCCTCAATCCCCCCATCTTCCTGATATCCTGCTCTCCATCCAATGCATGAATAACACTTCCAGCCGCCAGGAATAAGAGCGCTTTGAAAAATGCGTGTGTCATCAGGTGAAACATTCCCAGACTGTACACCCCTATTCCCATCGCAAGAAACATATAACCCAGCTGGCTCATAGTGGAATAGGCTATCACCCGCTTGATATCGTATTGCACCATTCCCATTGTGCCGGCAAAGGCAGCCGTCAATACCCCCACCGTCGCTATAAAATACATCGTGAAGGGGGCCAGCTCATACAGCACATGGCAACGGGCGACGAGATAAACCCCTGCGGTTACCATGGTGGCCGCGTGAATCAACGCACTGACAGGAGTGGGGCCTTCCATCGCATCGGGCAACCAGGTATGCAACGGGAGTTGTGCCGATTTTGCAAAAGCACCGACAAGAAGCAATAAAGTAATTAACAGAATCTGATCGTCATTCAAACGGAAGGTTCCCGGGGCCGCGGAAAAGACTTCGATAAAATTTAAAGACCCAAAAGATTCAAAAATCACAAAAGCCGCGATGACCATCCCAACATCGCCGATAACATTCATCACGAAAGCTTTTCGGGCCGCCAGAACCGCGCTGGTCTTTTCCTTGTAGAAACCTATGAGCAGGTAAGACGCCAGGCCCACCAGGGCCCATCCTACTATTAGGAAAAAGAAATCCGCTGCGGCGACCAGGACCAGCATGGAAAAAACAAATAAATTCAAATAAGAGAAAAAACGGGAATACTCGGGGTCATCATGCATATAGCCAATCGAGTAGACATGAATTACAAACCCGACCCCTGTCACAATGAGGAACATGAAAACGGAAAGGGGATCCACCAGGATAGCGAGATCCAGTTTGAAAGTGGCAGCGGAAATCCATTGGTACAGAACTTCCACCCTGCCAACACGTTCTTCGGCAGGCAGAAACAGCAAATCACTCAGGGCTGCCAGTGAAGTAAGAAAAGCGGCGCCCACGGAGCCGCAACCGATCAACCCTACCAGCGTTTTGGAAACCCGTTCTCCATACCAACTGAGGAAAATAAACCCAGCTAAAGGGAACAACAATATGAGCCAACTGCTTGCGAACAAAACTTAACCTTTCAGAGCATTTATATGATCCACATCCATTTCGTGTCGGGTGCGAAAAATTGTAAGAATGATAGCCAGCCCCACCACCACTTCGGCGGCAGCCACGGTCATAATTATCAAAGCAAAAATCTGCCCATCGAGAGAATTTAAAAAACTGGAATAGGCAATCAATAGAAAATTCACAGAGTTCAACATCAACTCAACCGACATAAACATGATTAACGGATTTTTTCGGATGATAAACCCACACGCTCCGACACAAAAAACCGATGCACTTATAAGCAATACAAATTCCTGACCCATACCTAACGCCTTTTTAAAGGGGCAAAAGAAAACTTGGCCAGACAAATGACACCCACGGCCGCCACTAACAACAAAGCCGAAGCAAGCTCAAACGCCACAAGGTGTTTGGAATAAAGCTCCAGCCCTATTGCTTTTGCCGTTCCAAACAGTTCAGGGGCAATCTTCCCTTCAACCTGCTTGGTGGGACCTACAGTCGCAGACAAATACAATTCGCCCAACAAAGTAAAAATAAATGTAAACGCAATGGAACGCTCAAAGGTGTGTTCCTGAGCTTCCTTTTGTCCTCCCAATAAAGCGATAATGAACAGAAACAGGATCATAACCGCTCCTGCATAGACAATAATCTGAACTGCAGCTAAAAACTCCGCATTATAAAGAAGGAAAAGAAGTGCCAGGCAGATCATGTGGCTGATCAGGTATAACGCACAGTAAATGGGAGAGGAGCATAAAATAACTCCCAGGCTGGCAAGCACAGCCGTTATCCCCACTGTAAAAATGACCGTATCGCGAGTGAACTCAAATACAGTAGCTAAATCAAACACACCTACACTCCCTTAATGACTGCTTCTAAATCCTAAAGCTCTGAAACAAAGCTGAACCAAACCAGCTCGGCTTATTTATTCACGCGTTCCGTGTTTCCCAATACATTGACTCTGAATTCATTGGGTTCCGGGTAAACCAGCAGGTCCTGCTTCTCCATGATGTAATTATCCCGATCGTAATCAGCAAGCTCATAGTGTTCCCGAAGCACCACCGCGTCAACCGGGCAGGCTTCTTCGCAATATCCGCAATAGATACAGCGCAGGAGATTGATCTCGTAAACTTCCGCATATCGCTCGCCTTTAGAAACCGGATTTTCCGGATCATTCTCGGCAGCCACAACATGAATACAACCTACCGGACAATTTATGGAACACAAACTGCAACCGACGCACCTTTCCAGTCCATCCTCGTCACGATTGAGAAAATGTCGACCGCGATACCGCGTTGGCATGGTGCGTTTTACTTCCGGATACTGCAATGTGACCGGTTTGGACAACATATTGCGGAAGGTCACACCCATCCCAATCAATAAATTTTTAACACCTGCAAAAGTAGCCTGTAACATAGCTCCTCCCGCTGTTACATCACCTTGATCGTACCGGTGATCAGTAGATTTAATAGACACAATGGCAGCAGAACCTTCCAACCAAACGTCATCAGTCGGTCATAGCGGATCCTTGGAAAGGTTGAACGCAGCCAAATAAAAACACATAAAAGAAAAACCACTTTTGCCGCAAAAGAAACAATCGGCCAGACAGGAATTCCATAAGAATTCCATCCACCTAAAAACAATAAAGTAACCAAAGCGCTCATGGTTACCATATTGATGTATTCCCCCATGAAAAACATGGCGAACTTCATTCCGGTATATTCAGTATGAAATCCGGCCACGAGCTCCTGCTCTGCTTCGGGCAGATCAAAAGGCGCGCGGTTGGTTTCTGCGACCCCGGCTATGAAAAATAATAGAAAGGCCAAGGGTTGAATAAGAATGAAAGGAACCGTTTCTTGTGCTTTCACCATATCCACCAGGCTCAGGGAACCGGTAAGCAGAATGATGCTCAAGGCCGAAAGCCCCAGAGTTAGCTCATAGCTGATCATTTGCGCCGAGGAGCGCAATCCCCCCATCAGAGAATATTTATTATTGGAAGACAATCCCGCAATGACCATCCCGTAAATACCCATTCCGGAAATGGCGAAGACAAACAAAATTCCGCTGTTGATATTGGCTCCCCACAACTCAATGTTCTGCCCAAATATTTCAAACGGCGCCCCAAAAGGAATGACCGCGAAAGCTACAATCGCCGTAAAAACCACCACCGCAGGCGCCAGGTGAAACAAAAACTTGTCAGCGGAAGTTTGAATGATCGATTCTTTAAAAAGCAGTTTGATCGTATCTGCCATGGGTTGACCGAAACCAAACGGACCTACCCGGTTGGGACCCAGGCGCACCTGGAACCGACCCATCAAGCGGCGTTCGAGCCAGACAAGAAAAGGCACAACCGACATAACAGCCACAGCAATCACGACTGCTTTAACGCTGCCTACGATCAGGGGAATGTTATCCGCCAAAGATTGAACGATGAAATCCCACAACTCATCTAAAAATTCAGTGATCCAATCCAACCTATTGCTCTCCCAAAATTACGCTTTTTTAATATCCACCCATGCCGGACTGCCATCCGGATTTCCCAACCCGTTCACCCCTTGCTCATCCGAGATCCTGGGAACCACCACACCACCTTCCATGCATCGGTTGTCTATGGTGACCTCGGCTTCCATCTCGGTCCCATTTCCGGAAATGCTAACCCGGTCTCCATTGGAAACGCCTATCTTCCCTGCATCCGATTCATTGAGGAAGGCAGAAGAAGGCTTGAAATGGTAAGCGAGTTTGGATGAGGCATCCAGAATTTTATCGTGAGCGAACAAATACGTTGCCACCCGCAACTGCAATTTACCATTGCTGCTTGCAGCACTTTCGACATTGCCCGGCGAAACCTCTTCGCCAGCCACCTGTTCCCGGTTGCAACCTTGTTTTCCCACAAACCGGCTATTGATCTCCTGGTAACCCGGCACTTTTTGCGAAATTTCATTCAGTACTTTAGCGACTCGCGAGTAACTCGATTCATCCCCCAGCTTTTTCAACATCACCTGGATTAGTTTCCAGTCGTCTATGGAATTAGCCTCCAAAGCTTTTCTTCGGGCCTGCACTCTACCGCCAATATTGGTGGTGGTTCCTTCATCAAAACCGGGACCATTGGAAGGCAATACGATTTTCGCAAGCTGGGTCGTTTCCGTTTCGAGCATATCGTGCACCACTAAGAGATCGAGGTTCTTGAGTGCCTCGACGACCTGTTCTCCTCCGGGAAAGTCCACAACCGGATTCGACCGATGAATCCACAAAGCTTTCAAATCGCCGCTTTTAGCTTTTGCGATCATCTCCGAAGCCGACAAGCCGGGTTTCGTGGGCGCATTTTCTCCCCACAGCTCTTTAACTTTTTCACTGTCAGAAACCGGAACCCCACCGGGATAGAAGTCGGGCAGGAGTCCCATATCCACGGCACCGACGGCATTCGTTGCCGGTGCAGCCGGGATGGCGCCACATTCAATGGTGGGAATCCTGGCGATGACCGAAAGCAGGCGTTTGACTCTAAGCGAAGTGTCCCCTGAAAGCGCAGCGGGATTATAGACGACGCAGATTTTCATACTCGATCTCACTGCTTCCACCAGAGACTTCATATCTTCATCCGAAATCCCGGTTGGACCCAGGTCTGATGAAAAATCGATGCTTTCCCCAAGCTCGCGAGCCAATCCTTCTGCAAGCGCATCCACTGCGGAAGCTTCCGAGCCCACCTTGTATTTCACTTTCAGTTCCGCGTACTTATCCAACGCCGTATCCTGGTCATTCAGAGAAAGGAGTTTTGTTCCACAACGGGAAACCGCTTTCTTGATTCTCAAATCCAGAATCGGCAGCTCTTCAGTGGGATCGCAGGCAATCAGCAAAACGATATTGGAATTTTCAATTTCCTCAACATCGAAATGCCTGATGGGTAACCCAGGAGTATCCTGATACGATTTATGATCAATGTTGTTGGTTCCCAGAAGTCGAAACAGTTTCTGGTAAAGATAACCCTCTTCATTCGTGGCATAAGGAGAACCGAGAAACCCGATGCTTTCAGGCCCATGTTCCTCGGCAATATTTTTAAAAATTTCGATCACTTTTTCAGCGGCTTGTTCCGCCGGTGCATTAATGGGAAAATTCGGGAATGAGGTCGGTTCGGTTTTTCCCACACTGTTTTCCCGGGCGGCCGTTATTTTGTTTTTGCTTTCCATGAAATGATGGCCCCAGCGCCCCTTGTCACAGATCCACCCATCATCCACCGCGTCATTGGGCCGCGCTTCAATTCGCATGAACTCATTCAGCCGGGTTCCCAGAGTGATGTTGCAGTTACAACCGCAATTCGCGCACAAGGTGTCATGATTTTCCAAATCCCAGGTCCGTGCTTTGAAACGGAAATCGGTATTCGTCAAAGCCCCCACCGGGCAGATGTCAATCACGTTTCCTGAAAACCGGTTATCATAAGGTTCGTTATTGAAAGTGTTGACCTCGTTATGGAATCCCCGGTTCAGCATTACCAGGCCCCGGTCCTGCTCGATTCGCTCACTGTAGGCCGTGCAACGTTGACAGGCAATACAGCGTTCCCGGTCAATGGTAATGACGGGACTGAGGGGCGCCGCCTTGACATTATTCGCACGGTGAAATTCCATACGCGTGTCTGGCGGACCGTATTTAAAAGTGTTGTCCTGCAGGGGACATTCACCACCCTTGTCGCAAACCGGGCAATCGAGAGGATGATTGAGAAGCGTGAACTCAAGCACACCCTTTTGCGCTTTTTCAACCTTATCCCCCACCGTTTTTACAACCATGTCAGGTGCGACATCCATCGTGCAGGCCGTCATCAGCTTGGGCATCTTTTCTACTTCAACCAGGCACATGCGACAACAACCCAGGGGACCTATTTTTTCGTGATAGCAAAAAACAGGAATATCCACCTCCACCTGTTTGGCAGCGTCCACCACTTTGGTTCCCTTGGGAACCGTAACCGTTTTCCCATCTATCGTTAAAGTTACATCAGACATAAGGCCATTTCCCTATTATCAGCTGGCTGCACCAGCAGGAACATTTTTAAAATATTCTTCATAATCCGCACGAAAATATTTGATACTGCTGACCACCGGCGCCACGCAGGCATCCGCAAGCGGACAAAAAGTTTTAAACGCCATATTGTCGCAGATATCTTCCAACCGGGTAATGTACTCCAGTTGCCCTTTGTTCTGCATAATCCGTTCGACAATTTGATGGAGCCAGCGGGTGCCTTCGCGGCAGGGAGTGCATTTCCCGCAGGACTCGTGCATATAAAAGCTTATCAATCGCAAAGTGGCTTCCACGATATTGATACTGTCGTCAATGACGATCAACGCACCGGAACCCAGCATGGTCCCCGCTTCTGCAAGCGATTCATAGTCATAGGGCGTGTCGACTTTATCCGCCGGCAACATCGGTACGGAAGATCCTCCGGGGATAAAAGCTTTGAGCTTATTATCGTTTTGAATTCCCCCGGCAAGGTTATAGATGAGTTCGCTGGTTGGCGTTCCCATTTCAATTTCATAGTTCCCCGGTTTTTTCACATGGCCGGAAACACTCACCAGTTTTGTCCCCTTGCTTTTCTCTGTACCCAAAGCCGCGTATTTATCGGCACCCTCACTGACGATATAAGGGACAGCACAGAGGGTTTCAACGTTATTGATAACCGTAGGTTTGGAATACAGCCCTTCTACCGCGGGAAACGGGGGTTTCATTCTCGGCTCACCGCGACCCCCTTCAAGGGAATTTAGCAGAGCCGATTCTTCACCACAGATATAAGCCCCTGCCCCGAGGTGCGTGTGAATATCCAGATCAAACCCGGACCCCAGAATATTTTTTCCAAGATACCCTTTCGCACGGGCTTCATCCAAAGCCTTGTCCATGATGAAACTGAGATCCTGAAACTCCCCTCGAAAATAGATATAACCGGTTTCAATTCGGCAGGCATAGGAGCATAAAATCATCCCTTCAATAAGAAGGTGGGGATTTTTCAGCAACAATTCCCGGTCTTTACAGGTTCCCGGCTCCGACTCATCCGCATTACAGCAAAGGTAACGGGGGAAAACATCTTTTGCGAGAAAACTCCATTTCAGCCCGGTCGGAAATCCCGCACCGCCCCGACCCCGCAGACCTGATGCCTTGACGGCTTCAACGATCTCTTCAGGTTTTTGGGCAAACGCCTTTTTTAACGACTGATACCCACCAAGCCCTTCATACACTTTCATCGTATGAAGCCCTTCTTTATTGATATCCTTAAATAAAATCTGAGTCATAATTAATCCAACGATTCGAGGATCTGATCGATACGCTGCTCCGTCAGGTTTCCATAATAAGTGTCATTGACCCGCATCATCGGCGCTTCCGTGCAAGCGGCCAGGCACTCTTCCCGATGCAGGGTGAATTTTTCATCCGATGTGGTTTCACCCACTTTGATATTCAGTTTTCTTGCAGTGTGCTCAAGAAGCTTATCGCAGCCGTTCAACTGGCAACTGATATTGATACAGAAAAGGATCATATACTTGCCCACCTTTTCGGTATGGTACATCGTATAAAAAGACATCACCGACTGGACATAGGCAGGGGAAACATCCAGCTTCTTGCTGATGGCCACCATGGCCTCCGGGCTCACCACCCGGTCCGCTCTCTGCACCAATGTCAATAAAGGCAATAAAGCCGAGGTTTTGACCGGGTACTTAGCAAGGATGCGTGAAATCTCTTTTTCCTGCTCTTCTGTAAATTTATATTCCTGCATTCTTTAAAATATGAAATTAAACAATCGTGTCCTGCCTGTCCGGACTAGCGATCCACTTCTCCCATAACAATATCAATGCTGCCAATAATGCCGACCACATCCGCGATATAACAGCCTTCCATCATCTTGCACATACCCGGGATGGCCATGAATGAAGGCGCCCTTAGCTTTACGCGCGCCGGCACATTTGTGCCATCACTCACGATGTAGAATCCGACTTCTCCCCTGGCCCCTTCGATCGGGACATAAGTTTCCCCGACTGGAACAGTGATTCCCTCTGACACCAGTTTGAAGTGATGGATCAAGGCTTCCATACTGGTATGCAGGGTTTCCCTTGGAGGCAGTGAAACTTTATTATCCGGGTCCTTATAGGGACCGTCCGGAAGACTTTCCAAAGCCTGTTTGATGATGGAGCGACTTTGCCGCATTTCTTCAACACGCACCCGGTAGCGGTCAAAAATATCTCCGTTGCTGTATACGGGAATATCAAAGTCATAATTTTCATAACCGCTGTAAGGTTGTGATTTACGAATATCCCAATTCACACCTGAGGCCCTCAGTGCCGGCCCGCTCAAACTCCAGTTAATCGCTTCTTCCCTGGTAAAAGTTCCCACGCCTTCCGTGCGGTCCAACCAGATTGGATTTTTGGTGAGCAGCCTTTCGTACTCGTCCACTTTAGCGGGAAAATATTCTATGAAATCGCGAATCCCATCCAACCAGGGCCGGGTTGCGTCTTTTGCCACTCCCCCGACGCGAATGTAACTCGTCATCATCCGAACCCCTGAGATTTCTTCGTTCAGATCGAGGATCATCTCCCGCTCTCTCCAGCAGTAAAGGAAAACCGTCATCGCACCAATGTCCAATGCATGCGTTCCCAACCAGACGAGATGACTGGCAATGCGGGAAAGTTCGCACATGATCACTCGCAGCGCATTTGCGCGATCTGGTATGTTGACTCCCAGTAGTTTTTCAGTGCTGAGACAAAAGGCGAGGTTGTTGCCGGGCGGATTGAGGTAATCCAGCCGGTCCGTCATCGGTATGACGTGAACGTACCGTTTATTTTCCGAGGTTTTCTCGATACCCGTATGCAGGTAACCGATTTCCGGCTCTGCGGTTTTAACCACTTCCCCATCCATTTCAAGGATAACCCGGAAAACCCCGTGGGTACTCGGATGTTGCGGACCCATATTGAGGGTCATGGTATCTTTATCGCGCTGCAGCAGTCCCTGATCAGTTACACTCACGAGTCGCCCTACCGAGTCGGTGGTTTCGATTTGACCAGTTCACTTTTAAAATCCCGGTTATGGGAAAAAGCGACGGTCTCGGTTGTTAATGGATAATCTTTTCTAAGCGGGAATCCCTCCCAATCTTTAGGCATGATCAACCGTTCCATTTTAGGATGCCCCTCAACGTTGATCCCGAACATGTCAAACAATTCCTGCTCGGGATACAGGGCTCCTTTCCACAGGTTCGAGACAGTCGGAACCGTTGGGTTATCCTCATCGATTCCAACACGAACCCTTACGGAATGTTGATGGTCTATGGAATACAGTTGATAGACTGCCTCAAAACGTGGTTCTCGCTCCTCCAGCAAATAGTCCACGCCACGAATGTCAGAAAGGTAATCGAATTTCAGTTCCGGGTCGTTTTTAAGGAATTCAGCAACGGCTGGCAGAGAATCCGGCGCAACAAACACCACTGCATCTCCCTGCGGCAGGCTTGTCTCCTGTATGGAATCGGCCAGGCCGGCCTTTACTTTCTCGACGATCTCCTCCCCCGTCATGCCACCCTCTTTTTGGCCTTATCGGTGCCGGCTTCCATCATGATTTTTTCCTGAAGTTTGATGACACCATATAACAACGCTTCGGGACCGGGGGGACATCCGGGAACATAAACATCCACCGGCACCACACGATCGACTCCCTGCACAATTGAGTAGTTATTGAAAACCCCTCCACAGGATGCGCAGGCGCCCATCGAAATCACCCATTTCGGTTCCGGCATCTGGTCATAAATCTGTTTGAGGATGGGAGCCATTTTCTGTGAAACGCGGCCCGAAACAATCATCAGGTCTGCCTGACGGGGAGAGGCACGGAAGACTTCTGCGCCAAACCTTGCGGCATCCCAACGGGAGTTTGCCATAGCCATCATTTCAATAGCGCAACAGGCCAGACCAAAAGTAGCCGGCCATAAGGCATTTTTCTGTGCCCAACCCACCACTTTTCCCAGCTTGGTGGTTAATACCGTGTCATATAAGGAGCCGGAGTACTCATAATCCATTGCCTCCACAGCATCCTGAACATTCAATTTCAAATTGTTGATTTCGTTTTCAAACGCATCGACCGCCTGGTCTATCAATCCCATTCCAATCCTCCCCGTCCCCAAATATAGACGTATGCGATTCCCAGAATGATTATAAAAATAAGCATTTCGATCAGGCCGAAAAGCTTGAGTTCTCCTAACGCCACTGCCCATGGATACATGAACACCACTTCCACATCAAAAATGATGAAAAGCATGGCAATGGTTGCAAAACGTACCGGATACCTTCCTTTCGCTTCTTCTGCGGGAACAATCCCACACTCATAAGGTAATAGTTTCTGAGGGGTTGCGTTTCGCGGGCCCAGCAAAGTCGATAATGCCAACAAGGCACCAATGACCACCAATGCCACGACCGCAAATAATGATATATAAAAATACTCAGCCATTTAATAGCTCCGGCAAACTTGACAGAATAAAACGAAAAGTTTCTATATTATATATCCATGGCCTCCGGAGATCATCGTGTGGAAAACCCCTTTAGCCTTGCAACTATAATATGTTAGCCCAATCCTGAGATGCCAAACGAGAAAGCCTCAGGAGTCGGGATTATAGCAGTCTGCCCTAACCTGTCAATATTTGATTTAGGCGGATCCGCAGCCAAAAAACTCCGGAATTATAATTGATCAGGCCCTTTTTTTACAAAAGGTTATTGAATATACGGAAATGACTCTGCAAGCGGTTTTCGCGTTAAAAAGGATATCGGACAAACCACAAGGACCACACGATTCCCTGCCCGGTCAGATATAAAAAAGGCGGTTGTTTAAAAGGACAGGGTCAGGTCAGGAATATTCCACCTGCAGGCGATAAATGAGACCGGTGGGATTGTCTTCCGGGGCTTTCGCGTCGGGTTTGGCGTAACTGACCAGTTCAAAGGTGATCGTGTTATCTCCAGAAACGAGGTACTGGTCAATATCGATAAGGAAAGGATCAGCGTATTCCGCTCCCCCATATTCCTGGAGCAGGCGGACATCATTCACGATGATGTGGCAGGTATCGTCGGAACGCAACAACATTTCAGCCCTGCGAACCGCGCTTTCGGTTGGCAGGTTAAATTGGAGACGAAGTTTTTTCTGGCTTCCGGTGATGGCTTCTTCCGTGGTAACTGTATCGCGAACCCAAACCCATTGGCCTCCTTTGATGCCCTGCCAGCCATTTCCCATTTGACAGATCGAGGCTTTTTTCCAACTGTCTGAATCCGAATCATAATATTCCGTTTCCACACCACTGGCCAAAACCAGGGCCTTGGTGCTTTTGGTCGACGGATCGTCTTCCATGGAGAACGGCTTGCTGTTCTCCCACATGATGTTGTTCATCTCTTTCCAATAATCGAACATACCGTTCTTTTTATTGATCACCTGCATACTGGGTCGCGGAGTACTGCGTCCAAGGTAAGGTCCGATATCGGCAATGATCACCCCTGAAGAACTTTGCGCATCAATGGAAATAAATGAATGAGACGGAATGGTTTCATAACAATGTACGGACAGCTTTCCCTTATTCGGCGTATTGTCATCGAGTATTTCATGATGCAATTTTTGCAACAATAGAAGCGATGTTTTTATTTCGTTTAGAAAAGTATGGCGCCCTCCTCCCTGCTTGGTGATCAATTCAACCACTGGAGAATCGGGATCCATAACCAGCAACCGGACAGTGATCCCACTCAGCACCTTTTCCTTAATCAGCTCGCGGCTGGCGGTAGAAATGGACAAAAGGGAAGAACCTCCAATAAAGACTTCTTTCCTTACATTTTTAAACAATATCTCAAAAGAAGTAGCCTGGGCCAACTCTGAACGGTTCTTATAGATACCCACTATCCCCAAACGAACCGCGTCAGGATTGACAATTTCCTGCAAGGCCTCTTTATATTCGTTGAAGGTCAACTCCCTTAAGAATATTTCGTAGCCAAGTGAAATCACCCCTATCAGGGAAATCAACAATGCGAATTCACGGACCGGATGCAACCAGATACTGTGGGCATCGAGAAACTTTCCCGCCCCAATATAACCGGCTGCGCCGACAACAAATATTGCCACCGCAAGGAAAAGAATCCGGTCACGGACCCATTCCCGTATATTCAAACCATTAGTTTCTTCAGTTTTGGCCATTGTTTATGTAATTTTTTGGAAAGGTTTTCTGGAGTGAAAAGAAACTATCATCGCACAAACCGATTTTACAAGATAAAGCCCTGACAAACAATGAAGTTTTGATTAAAGGAATGTAAAGACCAAATGAAGGAACGGCTACTTCCTTTGCTAACTCAAACCTGCTTTTCGCCGCATCCACCAATCGAGAAATAAAAATCCGGCTACCAACCCATAGGCCCACCAATTATCCCAAAGGGAAAAAGACCGGCTGTGACTTTTAGTTTTTATTTTCGGGTTATCAAATTGAAGCCCGCTTAAATCGTTGGTACCATTTAACAAAAAATATTTCCCCCCGGAAATTTCGGCAATTTTTTTCAAAACAAAATCATTAGCCAATGGCTTCTCGAACTCCGCATTGTCTTTCAAGACACTGAACATGACCTCTTCCTGCAGGCCACCTATTTCCAGTCTGGCCTTAAAAAAACCCGCTTTATCAGGAAGGAAAGAAAAAGTCTGCTCTCCCTGTTCGTCCGTTGTTATTTCTTTGGCAATGATTTCTTCTTTGCGAGAAGAGATCGTCAATCTGCCTGTGACCCCTGATGCGGGCTGATAGTTTTTTTGCAACAACTTCAATTTAATTAAAACCTGTTGTTCTTCCTGGTATCGGTCTTTATCCGACTCTAATTGCAATCGACGGGTTTGAGGCTCGGCAATCAGCCAGTCAATCGCATTATTCCAGAACCGGTGAAAATACCTGCTGCCGCCCTCTTTCCGAAATCTCCAGTTCCAGACAGAATCTGTCGCCAGCAATGCCGTTCTTCCCTTGCCAAACTCCCCTGCGACAATAATAGGAGCGGGAGAGGAGGATCCATTTCCAAATTCCGCGAGGACATACGCATCTTTCCTGGCAACCAGCCCCAAATTCGCTCCCTGCAAGGGAGGTAATGCCGCTAACACTTCACGGTTCAACTGCAAATCTTTTTCCAGGCGTAAAATCGGGTGATTGAAAAGTTCTTCATTGATTTTAGGGTGGAACTCCTGATCTATAAACCAACTGTCGGTTTCTTTAAAACTTACCGGTAAAATATCTTCTATTGGAGTCCGGGAATAGCTTCCTCCCTGGAAAGAAAGCTCACCGCCGACCATTAGAAATGACCCGCCTTTTTCAACATATTTTCGGATATTCAACAGATATTTTTTATCTATGAAAGGTTCGAATTTAAAATTCTGGAAAATTATCAGGTCGAATGAGCTCAGGTAATCATCGAACAAAAGGTTGGAGGGGAAAGGTATCAGGCTGAGCTCGGAAGTAGGCGCAGCGACATCATCCCCGAGACTGCGCAAAATGAAAAAAGAAAGAAGGTCTACTCTCGGATTATTCGCCAATACTTCGCGCAGATAACGCGAGTCCCAGGATGGACGGCCATTTAAATGCAGAATACGCACCCTGTCCCGCGCAATATCAATTTCGAATTCCTTTTGGTTGTTCGATAATATGGATTCCTCCGCAAAACGCGGTAAATTCAGCGTATAAATTCGCTTGCCCATTTTGCGGGGAGTGAATTGCAAATCCACCTTATAGTATTTTTTATCGTTTCTAATCTCAATTATCCTGGAAACCAGAATACGATCACCTTCCTTCAGAACCAACGGGACATTACGGTTTCCCATGGCAGAGGAAAAAACCATCACCGACAAATGCACAGGTTGTTGAACGAAACCAAAATCTGAAACAGAAATAGATTCCAACGCCAGGTCTTTGAACCGGTCATTGCTTCCCGCCTGAAAAGTGTATACGGGCGCATTGATTCTTGCTAAGGACTTTAAGATTCCCTCGGATATTTTTTTCGGCTCCTCGGTAAGGTCCGCCCCATCTGAAAAAAGCAAAACACCCTGAAGCGGCTTATTCTCATAACTTCTTTCCAGCTCATTGAGGACACGACTTAAATCTGTAAAGGGACGATCAGGACGATAGTTTTCCAGATGGGAGCCTGTTTTTTTTATCTCATCTGAAACAAAATAAGTGTCCACATTGAATTTGCTATTCAGCTGTTCCAGATATTTTTCATTAAACTCCAGGGTATTTTTTACAAGATCAATTCTTGGGGATTCCCCAGGAAACGTTTTAATAGAGAGGCTTTTGCTGTTATCCAACAACACAGCGATATGGTTCTTCAAGGAATGGCTCTTTTTAAACTCCAGTTCCGGCCGCAATAAAACTATGAGCAGAAAAGAGAAAGCCATTATCCGGAGAAAGAAAATAAAAACCTTTTTAGGCCTGGAACCAATTCTTCTCAAGCTGGTCCAGAAAAACCATAGTGCAAGGGGGATTATCAACCCGAGAGAAACGGAAATCAGCCAGGGGTCTTCCGGAGCCCAGTTGAGTTGCCACTGGTCATATTCCATGGGATTGATCCCAAAAATTTTTGCCAAGAAATTCATGGGGACTGGTACCTGCGGAGGCGTTCGAGGATGATAGGCAAATGCACCATGTCTTTTTTATAGTCGAGGGTTAAGGCATATAAAATGATATTAATTCCAAGTCGTATGGAAAGCTGTCTTTGGCGGTATCCCCCGGCTATGACATCATAATTCCAATCCCCTAATTTATTGCGCGACCAGGCACCTGCCTGGTCATTGGCCGAGTACATAAGAACAGTTCTTCCCTTCAGGGTAATACCTTCCAAATAGGATTGAATAATCGCCCTTCCAGAAACCGTATTCAGCAAATAAAATGAGCGGAATACCGAGTGGTCTCGAGGGATATTTCTCAAAGGAGTTTGAGGAAAAAGCCTTTTTGTCATTCTTCGAACCGAACGATCGAACCCTGATTCAGATTCGGCGGAATTATCGTCAATAAAAAGGAAACCCCCGTAACTCAAATATTCCCGCAAAGTTTTTATATCTTTATCCGGGAAAGGCTCGAAAGGTTCATCACCGCCCAAATAAATGAAGGGATGCTTGAACAGTTTCGGATCGGAAAGCTTTAATTCAATGGGTTCGCGGTTGACTTCAACGGAAGTTCGGCGCGCGATCTGGGAAAGCAGGCTCCTCAATCCTTCAGGTCGGGCATTGTCATTCCCGCCTTTATAAATTATTCGCGGAAGGGTCAGGTCAGAATAACCTGCCGCTACCGGCGCCGCCCCGACGAACAATAATTGAGCCGCAAAAATAAAAATGGAGAAATGATTTCGCATCCCCTTGAGTTTAAAACAGGAAGGGGGGTATAGCAATGGAACAAAATGAATTTTCCGGGTGCACGCAAGTGGCTGCATGAGGTAAACTTGGACTTTTATAAACTTTTAAATGATTAAACCCATGCCTCGAACCGTCTTACTCAATCCCGGTCCCGTTAATATTACTGACAAAGTACGCAAGGCCATGGCTTTACCCGACCTTTGCCATCGAGAAAAAGAATTTGCAGATTTAATGTTTTCCATCCGGTCCAAGTTACTTCAGGCCTTTAAAATTGAAGAAACTTTTACCTCGGTTTTGGTTTCCGGGTCAGGAACAGCGGCCCTTGAGATGGCAGTTTCATCCTCTTTAACACCGGGACGTTCCATGCTCGTCATTGAAAATGGAGTTTATGGCGAGCGCATTGGAAAAATTTGCGATGTTTATAATTTGGATCGCCACACGATTCATCTTGAGTGGGGGACGCCCCCAAACCTCGAAGATATCGAAAATATTTTAAAAAAACAAAGTGATATTGAAGTGGTTTCCCTGGTTCACCACGAAACCACCACCGGGCTGCTCAATCCATTAAAAGGAATCGGGGAACTCGCAAAGAAGTATGGAAAAATTTTTCTGGTCGACTGCATCAGCAGTCTTGCAGGGGATGAAGTCGATTTTGCTTCGATCGACCTGGCAGTGGGAACCGCCAACAAATGTCTGCAAGGAGTACCGGGGGTTTCTTTCGTTCTCACCCGAAAAAAAGATCTGGATCGGCTCGGCAAAATTCCCTCCCGAACTCTTTATTTTGATTTAACGGGCTACCATAAAGCCCAGGAGAAAGGAGGACTGCTCTTCACGCCTGCCATTCCGGCACACTATGCCCTGGATGTCGCACTCGATGAACTGATTGAAGAAACGGTTTCGGGCAGAATCGACCGGTATGCGAAAGCCGCAAATTTCCTGCGAGAGGGTTTCAAAAATCTCAATCTGGAGTTTTTGGTTCCTGAGGGCTGGAGAAGCAATTGTCTGACGGGTTTAAAATTACCGAAGGGGACCGGCTACGAAAAACTGCACAAGGAGTTAAAAGCAAACGGTTTTGTAATTTATGCAGGCCAGGGTAACCTGAGTGACAGCATATTTCGAATTGCCAATATGGGTGATATTCATCCAGAAGAGTACCAGCGTTTTTTAAAGGTACTGGGTTCTGTCTGCTAATTCTTTTTTTTCAAAAATCCATCCACATAACTGTTTATCTGGAGCAATTGATTTGCTGGGTTAAAATATTCAAACACTTACAATAAGAAACCATCCTTACCGATTAATTTTAAAAGGGCCTGATTCAGGATGCGAAATCTTTCCATTAAACTCAAAGTTTATATAAGCTTTGCCCTTTTATTCCTGGTAGCTCTGATCGCCGCTTTTTTAACCTTCTGGTTCCAGAAAAACGCAGAAGAAGATGCTCGAATAATGTGCCCTGCTTAATTTCCTCCCTGGTCATTTTCTACTTCGACTTCCATTGTATTTTCTAAAGCGCGACCGCCCCTTAGCATCCATGGTTCCCGTACATACTTGGGGCCTTTATTTTTACCAAATTTTTTCAGCTCCTCTTTACTTTCATCAAGAAAACTCTTGAAATCCTCTTTTGATCTCTTATTTCTTTTGGTCATTTTAAAATCCTTTGCCCGTTTATCTCAGATCATCCGAAGCAAACCCATATCTTAAAGCTCCCCAAACCAATCCAGTTAACCCTAACACAAGCTTATAGTCAACAGCTTACTTATTTTAAATTCTTAGTAGAATTGACAACTCCAGGCATTGAAAGGAGTGTCTTTTAACAAGCAAATATTAAATCTTTAGTTAAGGTGGTACCAACTGGGCTTACATTAAAAGGAAAATGACACTTTATAGAGGATCCTGTCTTTCATTTTCCAATAAGACAGCTCGGACTAGATCCAATGGATTTTTCTGCTATACTGCGCCTTCTTATGGTCAATATTGGTGTGGGTAGCCTCCCAAATCAGGCCTCGTTTTCTCTTTTACCTGGAATTTTGGTTTTCTTATTTCTTCCTGAACAAACATGATTGCAGCCAGTAACCTGGAAAAATCTTTTGGGCCCCAGGTCCTGTTTGACAAAGTTTCATTTCTCATCAATCCCAGAGAAAGAATCGGACTGGTGGGAAAGAACGGTACGGGCAAATCAACCCTGTTCAAAATGATCCTGGGAAACGAAAGATATGATTCAGGCACCCTGTCGATGCCGAAGGGTTACCGAATCGGTACTTTGGAGCAACATATCCATTTCACCCAACCGACTGTTCTTAAAGAATGCATTCAGGCTTTGCCGGTGGAAAAACAATGGGACCATTACAAGGCGGAAATAATTCTTTCCGGTTTGGGTTTTTCAGAGCAGGATTTTCAAAAAGATCCCGCCACCTTCAGCGGGGGTTTTCAGGTTCGCATTAATTTATGCAAAGCGTTACTTGCGGACCCCAATATGCTGTTGCTCGATGAACCAACCAACTATCTCGACATTCTCTCGCTCCGATGGCTCAAGGAATATCTCAACAAATGGCCCGGTGAAATGATCCTGATCACTCATGACCGCGATTTCATGGACAAGGTCACCACACACACCCTGGGATTACATCGCAAACAGGCCAGGAAAGTTAAAGGAGACACGATTAAATTCTATGAGCTTATCATGCAGGAAGAAGAAACCTATGAACAAACTCGAAAAAACCTGGAAAACAAGCGCAAGGAAATGCAAAGCCTGATTGACCGGTTTCGCGCCAAAGCTTCCAAAGCGTCCATGGCCCAGTCACGGCTGAAAATGATGGAAAAAATGGGAACCATGGAAAAACTCAGTACGGAGAAAAATCTAGGGTTCCGGTTCAACCACCTCCCCTGCCCTGGAAAAAAAATAATGAACATCAAAAACCTTTCTTTTTCTTACACGGGAAAACCGGATGAAAATATTTTTTCCGATCTCTCTTTTTCCATTGGCAGAAAAGACCGGATAGGAATTATAGGTGCCAACGGCAAAGGGAAATCGACTTTATTGAACTGTCTGGCCGGGGAATTGACTCCCACAAAAGGGGAAATCATTCCACATCCTTCAACAAGTCTCGGTCATTTCGGTCAAACCAATATCGACCGACTCGAATCCCGAAACCAGGTTCTTCAAGAGATTCTCCGTTCCAACCCGAACCTTTCAATGACAGCAGCTCACAGCATATGCGGCGCCATGATGTTTGAGGGTGATATGGCAAAAAAAAAGGTGGAGGTGCTTTCCGGGGGAGAAAGAAGCCGGGTATTACTTGGGAAAATTATCTCCCATCCGACAAACCTTCTATTGCTGGATGAGCCTTCTCATCATCTCGATGTAGAATCAATTGAATGCCTGATTGAAGAATTGAGCGATTACCAAGGCGCTCTGGTAATCGTCACCCATTCCGAACTCATCCTTAAAACTCTGGCTGAAAATTTAATCATTTTTCACCGGGGTCGAGCTGAATATTTTCATGGGGGCTACGAGGAATTCCTCGAAAAAGTGGGCTGGGAAGGAGAGCCGATATCTGAAAAAAAAGTAAAACCAAAAATGAGTAAAAAAGAAGCACGAAAATTGCGCGCGCTGGAACGCCAAAAAGCCCAGACAAAGGGCTGACCTCACCCCTCCGTTTATTCCTGCCGGGATAAAATTTGCCCGTTTTTTCATAGGCTTCCTGTGGCAAATTCGCACCCCGCACCCTATCTTAATATTAAGAAATCAAAGTTTCTATCCTGGACTGAAAGGAGGCACATACCATGTTGTTTCCAGTTACAGTTTACGGCGCAAACGGAAAAGTAAAAGAGTTCATATCCAAAGAGATGCTGCACAAGCGACACTGGGAGATATTTCGAAAAAATGAGGAAAAACACACTTTTCACGGACCGGGAAAACAAACCGTTACAAGAGAACTTAAGGCGAAATTGGATTTGGAATTTCCCCCGGGATCTTTGAGCAATAACAACTGAGCCTTTTTACCGATAATCGCCGGTTAAGTTGAACCCGGCCCAGTAGGATGGATGGGGATAAAGCCTTTTTACCAGGAGTTGCGCCTGGCGCAGGCTCTCGGCTTTATCCTTTTTTCCATAGTTACGGTAAAAATGTTTGATCAGGACCGCCGTTGAAATATCGCTCACCCGCCAGAGCGAAGATAATATGGAATGCGTCCCGGCATAAATAAACGCGCGATTGAGCCCCACCAGTTCATCGCCTCCAACCAGGTCTCCAAGACCTGTCTGGCAGGCACTGAGGGTCACAATATCGGCCTTAATATTAAGCCCGAAAACTTCGTTGACTTCAAAGTTCCCATCGTCACTTTTATCACGCGTTAATTTCAAAGAAGAAAACAAGGGGTTGATCGGATCAAATTCACCGTGCGATGCAACATGAATGACCTGATAACCTCCGATATTTTTCTTCAACCAGCTTTCGGTTGCATTTTCCCGGGTCAAAACATCTATCTTCGGGAAATCCCATTTAATAGCATTGGCTTCCATTTCCGCTAATGGAAGATCGTAGTTCATATCACCGAGATCCGGGTTTCCCAATGCAAGGACCTTGATGTCTCGACTCCGCTCTATTATTTGCTTGAAGGTGAACTGCATTACCGATGCGCTGGGAGAATAAAACAGAGGATGACGTTCAAACAGATAACTTTCTTCATCCTTTAAAGATGAAAACGAAATATAGTGGAGGTGGCCATGCGGAACAATTCCTAAAATACGCTTATCCTTAATAAATGCTTCGACGGGTTTTACCAGTAAAGCATGCAAACGCCTGGATTGTTCTTCCACAGGCGCCAACTTCTGAATCCGGCCCCGATAATCCGCAATCAGTTCATTCAGGTCATTTTCGTCAACGGGCACACGGATGGAATCTATTTTTCCTTTTTTCACTATCCAGGCAACCAGCTCCTTCTTTGTCACCAGGTATTCCACCAACGCTACATTATCTTCAAGAAGGCCGTACAACTGTTTTAATGTTATGGCATCAACAGTAATGAAATTAGAAATTTCAGGACTTTGTTCTTTAGCCTCAATCAGCAAATTCTGGTATGACCGTCTTGCCTCCACCAGTTTTTGTGAAAGTTCTTTAGCCTCTTCTTCTTTTTCGTCTGCCCGGGCCGCAGCAAAGGATTCTTCTATTTCACGAATTAATATTTTTTGCCCGGTCAACGCATCATATAGTTTTTGACTGACATCATTTTTCAAACTGATTTTTTGATTGCCAAGCAGATCGATAAAACTTCTCGATTTCGCCCTCTCTGCATATTGAAAAGAATCTTCGATCTGGCCCATATCTAAAAGCAACAATATCAGTTCTTTGTAAACATCCTGTTTATCGGTTAGAAAACCATTTTGAAATTCCTCGACCTTGATAGCGGCGCGCATGGCATCAACCGTTTTTACCGCATCTTTATAAGCTTTTACCGCCGCATCATTTTGCTTCAATTGAACCAGAGCAAAACCCTTCCCCCGAAGCGCCCGCCAGCTCACTTCCTTAACATTGATTTTTGAGGATAAGGCGTGAGTCTTATCAAAATGCTGCAAGGCTTCCTCCCACTGCTTTCTTTCCAGGGCCAGGTGACCCAGCTCAAGCATGATCTTTACGACATTCGTTCTATCGCCAATTTCATTGCTGAAACCCATGGCCTGGTTAAAATGCCCAGCCGCCTCATCGAGTTTTCCCATGCGCATCAAGCTCATTCCCATATTGCGATGGGTATACCCTTGTCCCCATTTCGTTTTGAGTTGTATGTCGCGCTCAAGGGCTTCTTTAAAAGACTCAATTGATTTTTCATACCGCTTCTCTTTTCTGTGCACCAGGCCAATATTGTTATAAGCCGATGCGATATCGATTGGGGAATGCATTTCGGTTGCCAGGTCCAGGCTCAGTTTTAAATTTTTCAAAGCTCTCTCCGGGTCATTCAACGTCCAGTGAATCAAACCAAGTGTGTTGTAGATAAAAGCCTGGCGTAACTTGTCATTGAGAGCCTTGGCAATTTCAAGTGATTGTCGCTGGGCCCTGAAGGCGTTTTGATAATCGCCTTGAAACCAATGCGAGTTGGCCTGGTACAAAAATGATTTTGACAATCCCTCTTTAAAATTATTTTTTTCCGCAAGAACCTGTGCCCTGGAAAAATAGCCCAGGGATCGCTCAAAATTCCCCTCCTTCTCAGCAACCAGACCCAGGTCAAGAAGCAACTCAACCTGAAGTTCTTTCTGTTCCAGGTCTACAAACAAATCGTATGCTTTTGAAAAATATTTTTTCGCCTCTTTAAACTGATTTAGCCGCAGGCTGTAAATTTTTCCGATCCTGCGGAGTTCCCGGCCGCGGTTTAGATCCTCACCTATTTCCTCATTTATTTTTTCCGAAGCCGTGAACGCTTTCAACGCGTTGGAATATTCTGCCGCGTTCTCTTCTACGATACCCAACTGGCTGTAGCTTTGGGCCAATCGATCGAGAATCTCATACTCTTCAAAAATGGCCAGGGCGGTTTTTAAATGTTTAACCGACTGGGGAAATTTTTCAGCCAATGAATAAAGTAATCCGAGAAAATAATGGACATCGGCCAACTCTTCCGGGTCCTCTTCCTTTTCCGCAAACGGCAGAACCTTTTTCTGGTAGTGAATAGACTTTTCAAAATCTCCAACCTTAAAAGCGGCCGTAGCGAGGGCCTTCAAAATGGTCTTTGCCTGAAAGTTTTCACCCAGGTCGGTTTTTTCAGGAACAAAAGGTGCCAGCACGAGGGCCTTCTCGAGAAAATTGATCGTTGAAATAAAATTTCCTGATTGTGAAGCAGCCGCTCCCTTTAGCACATTTGATTTAATATGACTGATTGCAAATTTCTGTTTCTCTGCCTCGTTCATACCCGGAAAACCATAGTACTGGTAACGGGCCCAATCCAGATTTCCCGGGTGCTTTTTTGCCAGTGCGATCTGTGCCTGGCGTAACGATTCAGCAGGGCTGCCCTTTGAAAGGGTTGCGGTAAATACTTCGTTAAACTCCTGCTGAAACTCCGGTTTGCCGCTATGCAGCAAAACACCCGGATAACCCTTAAAAGTAAGGCCCTGAAGCAAAACGGTAGTGGGAGATAATTCAAGCCGCGGATCAAATTCATGCTCCACCTCTGCCAATGAGAATAAATGGGATTCCACCGGGTTCGAATACAAAGATTCAACAGAAACACGCTGAAACTTTCCAGGCTCTTTATTTAAGGAGATGAAAGAAGAATCGGGTTCATGGCGAAAGAACCGGGCGGGACTTTCAATATGCACCAGGGAAAAATGATTCCAGTTTTCCAGAAATGTTTTACGGCTCGCTTCATCTCCTTTTAAATTTTCCACAGACGCAAAAACTTTTTCTATATTTTCCGGCAGGTTGGACTCAAGAGCCAATAGCCGGGAGCCATAAAGATTTCTCAAGTTTACGGAACGAATGAAATGCGGCAGGGAGGAAACAAACGTAAGTTTTGCTTTTTCAATTAAAGCTTTCCCGTTTAACTCAAGGGCCGCCCAGGGCAGAAATTCCAACCTTCCCTCAGGCAGGAGGATTATGGATTCAGCATTGCCCAGCGCATCTTTAAGAGGAGCAATCAGTTTTTTGGATAATATTTCAATATCCCCGGGGTTAGCACCGGAATGGACCAACCGCTGAACCGATTGAAAGAAACTTTTGTCTCCTGAAATCCGCCCCGCTGATATTTTTTCACGATTCACCTGCCAGACCAGAACATGGTTTTCCTGCCTTTGAAATTTTAAAAATATCTCATCCTTGCCTAAGAGGGATTGTAAAACCTCCAGGGGTGGGACATCCGGAGAAATCCAATCGACCAGGACCGGGTCGTCTTCTTGTGCCATTTCGACAAACTCATGGTACTCATCAAGCAAAGATTCCGCTTCTTCTCCTTCCAGGGAAGGAAGTTTTTCAGCATAGGTCCCAATTTCATTAAAATAATCCATCCTTTCTTCGCTGGAAAACTGGTAGGTCGGGGCCAGAGCCTGCGTGATTAGTTTTTTACCCTTTTCAGAAAAAAGAAACGCCTCCTTATATTTTTTCTGCTCAAACAGGTTGGAGGTGATCTTCCGGTAAAGCTGTTCAACCATGGCCAGTACGGACCGATCGGATGAAATAGCTCCATAAGGAAGACGGGATAATTCTCTTTCCGCATCCATCAGACGGGCCAGGCGTTTAGAACCCTCCAGTCTGAGGGAATCCAAGTAAACAAATTGCCATCGTATAGCCGGGGGTGGACTCCACGGCGCATTTCCACCCTTAACCCCGGCCAGGCTGCGGGTGAGCTCCAGGTTTTGCTTGATCCCGGGCCAGTATTTTTTCGCATCTCCTGTTGCCAGTTTCAGCGCGGTTTCAAAATGATGAATCGATTGTTTGATACGGGAGCTGCTTTGCCGTAATGATTCAAAACCTGATTTTACGAGGTCGATCTCATTTGATTTGACCAATGTGGGTTTGCTGGAATTGAAAGCCTGAATATGGAATAGAATCCCTAAATAATTATGCAGGACAACCGACGAAGCAGGTTGTGTTGAGGGAATGGCCGTTTGTAAAAAACCAATGACCTCTTCCATTTCTTTTGAAAAACCATCCCTGCCCCCAAGAGTAAAAACAACATGGGCCATGTTTGCCGCATTGACCGCCATTCCATTTCGGTTATCGAGCTTTTTTGCAAGCGCAAAAGATTCTTTAAAAAATTGAAGGCTTTTTCCGGAATTCCCTGCCTGAAAAAAATAGTTTCCAAGCTGGTTTAATAAAAGCGCCTTTTCAAGCAGCACCGGTATATTTTTGTCTACATCGAGACCACCAGGAATCAAAGCCAGTTTCTTCTGAAAATATTCAATGGCTTTTTTATTGTTTCCGAAGTCGCCGTAAATTTTCCCAATGTAATGGAAGATCAGTTTTTGCTCACCGGTTTTATCGAACCCGTGTGCGGCTGCCGAAACATCCTCACCGAGCCCGGCTTCTATATTTACCTCTAGCAAAGCGGAGGATTTCTTTTTCCTGTCCGCCACACCATATCTTTCAAGTTTATCGATGGCTTCGTAATAATAACCGAGAGCCTGGCTCATTTTTTCTGAATCAGGCTGCAATCGATTTTGCGAATAAATATTATTGGCAATGTTTCTAAGAGCCCGCGATAGCGAAGGCTGGTTTCCAGCCTGCCGGTTCAATTCAAGGCTTTGAGAAAAATGTTTGACCGCAAGATCAAAATCCTCTTTTTCCTGGTAAGCCAGGGCAATGCGGTCATGCAACTCGGCCATTCTCGAAAGGTTCTTGGTCTTCCTTATGATCTTCAAGGCTTTTTTGAACTGCTTAATAGAATTGCCCGAATCGCCCGCCTTAAAAGAAGCTTCTCCGTAGCGCTGCCTGTATAAGGCTTCACGGTCAGAATTTAAAAATTCCAATCCTGTTTCATCGCGTTTTCTATAATAGTGACGGGCAGAAAGGGGATTGTTTAGTGAATAGTGCCCATTCCCCAGATTGAGAAGCAGGTCCGCTTCGTTTCGCAGGTTTGTATTTTCATCATTCAGGGCCAGCGCAATCTGATATTCATGCAGGGCCTTTTCAAGAAAACCCGTTTGCTGCCGCTCTTTTTGTTCATATATCCAACCGAGTGTCTGGTGAAAGAAAACCTGTTGTGAATTTTTTGAAAGGGCTCTGCTAATCTCTGCTTCTGCCTCTTCCAGCGCGGGGGGATCCAGATAGGTATAAGCCAGACCCAATGAATAAAGTTCCACGGCTGAGTCGGGATTCTTTTTCACCCTCTCCTGATAGAGTTTTACAGCGGGTTCATTTTTCTTTAATGCCGATGTCGCTTGCAGGTAACCGCGATGGGCCTCCACGGTTTCCGGGCTGAACTCTATAAGCCTGAGAAATGTTTTAGCGGCCAGCTTTATTTCACCGACACGTAGCTCCCAGTTTCCTTTTTCTAAAGCTTTTTTAATCTGCCCGTCAACAGCCCTGGCACGATAGGTCTCAAGGGTACTGGTTTCTTTAGATATTTTTTCATAGATAATCAGGCTTTCATCAAAGTTCTCCTCTTCTGCATATATCTTTGCCAATTCGAAGCGAGCCTTAAAGGACTGATCCTGTGCCTTCTGGAAAGACTTTATGGTATTTTTATAAGCTTCTTTTGCGAGCAGATTTTCTGTTGCTTCATAATACAGGGAACCAATTCTATTTTGTATTGCCGCTGCCAGGGAAGGAATATCCTTATAAGTTTCTGTCAGTACCTGCAGTCGTGAAACCTTTTTTTCTAAAGAAGGCTGCTTTTCATGCAAATTAAGAATTTCTTCAACGGCTTTTTGTTTCCAGTCCAGGACATCAGGGAAATCCCTCACTACTTGAACAAAAGATTGCACCAGCTTTTCCTGGTTGCCTACCAGCTTGTAAATACGGCTTTGTAAAAATGCCGCTTCCGCTGCCAAATCCCTTGCCTTGGAATATTTCCCAATCACCTCCTGGAAATACTTCAAGGCTTTGTCGGGGGCTTCCTCCATGAGAAAAAGTTTTCCTTTCTCCAGAAGTCCGCGGGCCTGAATTCGCGTGATTCCGGAGAATTCAGTCATGATCGAATCCACCCTGCTTACCGCTTTTTTAATTTCCATCGAAGAAGGGGCGGTTTCTTTTTTAATGTCCAGCAAAAGGATTTCTATTTCTGACAGACCGCTGATTTTTTGATTGTCCCCATGCGATTCCAGAATTTGCCCGAAAATTTTGCGGGCTGTTTCCGGGTGATTCAATTTTCGATTTAATACCGCAAGGCGAAAGCGGATTTCCGCAAGACCCTTCGCATTTGGAAACTGGCGGATTTGATTTGAAAGGGCCATGGCGCATAAATAAGAAACCTCTTCGCAAATGATTTCTATATGCTTCAAGGAATCCCCAAAATTATTTTCCAGTGGAATTCGTCCCGATTGAGGAAGCTGCCAGATATCCACCGACCCTTTTTGATGCGAGGAATATAAAACTGTATTTTGGGGACCCGGGTAAGGAAAAAAATCGTAGGTGGAACTATCTGTCAGCTGGCGCAGGTTTTCAGCACGGTTATTGATAACATCCAGTCTCCAGATGTTGGGATTATCGTCAATGGCAAGTTGTCCGTCTCCATTGGTGTCATCAGAATACCGGGCAAAAAACAGGGTATTATTGGACCAACTGGGAGACACGTCTATTTCCGGCCCCCCGCTCACCTCTATTACAGAGTTTGTTTTCAGGTTCAAAACCTTCAAATTACTTTGAGTATTTCCTGTAACAAAAGCGAGATGGTTGCCATCAGTAGAAGTTGAAAGGTTTATTCCCCCTTCTTTTAACAGCAGGGATTTCTGCCCGTTTGTCCAGTCGATTTTAAAAATAGAAACCCCGTTAGATCGTGAAGCGAAATAGATGAGTTTTTGATCGGCAGACCAGGCCGGGTCCAGGTCTTCCCCTTTTCCCTGAAAGACGGGTATGGGATCGCTTTTTTCCTCAAGGTTGAGAATATAGATGTCTCCCCGCGGATCTCCCCGATGCGAAACAAATGCGACGTATTTCCCATCCGGACTGATTGCGGGACTTTTATCTTCAGAGGTATGAAAAGTTAAACGCCGATCCGGTGGCTGGATTCCCGCCCCCAGATATTTCATCCAAAGGTCGAGGTTTCCCGAAGTGTCGGAAACGTAAACCATAAAACGCCCGTCCGGAGAAACAGAAGGCGCAAAATCTTCACCTGGATTGGAGGTAACCTGGACAGGTTGAAATGCCATGGCCGGATTCACCACAAAAAGTAAAAATGTTGCAATCCCGAGCCATGTCCTGAGTTTTGAGCAGGTGGCGAGTGTCATGGAAAATTAATTTAAATTGGACTTTACCAGTATAACTTAATCAGAAAAGGAAATGCTGGGTAGAAATGAAAAGGATGACTCCTTAAACATCTGCCACGCCTGTCCATTTGAAATTTTGTATTGGAAGAACCGGGTAAACCGTGAAAAGCGGGGTGTTATAGGGGACCATTGCGGACTCGATTCCGGGGTTCAACAGCAAGTGGATGTTGGCAAAGTTAAAACTCAAACCTTCCTGCCAGGGTTGGGATGTGTTTTCAGCATAGGCAGGAACTTTATCCGATGCGTGGCTGCGGACCATCATGCCAGACCCCCCTTGCAAACCATACTCATAAAGATCCGGAGCCCCTTGAATCAGGATCGAAACCTGAGAGGCATCAAACCAGATTTTGAAATTTGCTACCAGCTGCACATAGGGTCCCAGGGTTCCTGTTCGCTCCAATACGGCTCTGGGGTAAGCGTATTCGAAGGGGACTTCAGGTGTTCCCGGGTAATCTGGCGCACGAAATTCCTTTTCCTTAATTCTGGAAACGGATAAAAACAAAAGATTGGGGTCGTCCAACGCAATATCCAATATCTCTCCATCTTCATAACTGCAAATCTTTCCCATCTCAAATCCGAGCGGAAAAGAATAACCCATTTTCGCATAGTACGCGCGCATCCCTGCATCCAGGGGATTTTCAGGAGTCCTGCTGATTTTTATATCGAAAGGCATCATTAGATGAAACGCATTGGTGCGGGAATTCATAAAGGGCCCGCAAGCTCCCGGAAGCTCTTTTTGCAAATCTTTATTGTCTGGATCAAATTTTCTAGGGGCACCGCCAAAATGTTGTGCGGTTTTAGACTCTTTGCTCAAACCAAATTTTTCCTGATAGTAGGTGGTCGCCCGCTTCTGGGCAATATCAAGAAAATACTCCGGGGAATCGCATTGCACAATCAACTTTTGTTTTTCCTGCCCTCCACTTCTGGCGGGACGCATCGCTTCATTATAAATTTCCAGTTCCGCTTCGGTCTTTTTTATGTCTTGATTGAGCTGACGCGCAAGCTGGGGATCATTGAATGATGTTTTATCCAGAAGATCCGAGGCTCTTTTCAACATTTCGAGTTTCAAGTTGTAGCGTTTTGGCTCTTCCGCCAAAGCCTGAACGGTCGCCATTATGAGACTGAACTGCTCCTCGGGTAAAAGACCGGAGCTGTCAAATGCCTCTTCCTTGATGAAATTGAGCGCCATGGGGCCGAATGCCGCTTCCCGGCGTAGTCCCAGTGTTAAGAGATAATTCAGATGCGAACGCGCCTCGCTGGAATCCACAAAAGCCTCCAAATATCAGATCGGGTATAAAAAACCCCCTATTTTGACCGGAAATCGCCTGCTTAACAAGGAAAAACCTGTCCCGGATTTATGCAAATAGTGAGGGGTTGCAAAAAAGCCGGAAATGCTATACAACACCCCATAAATTAAGCTGGTTTTAGCTTTCTCAAAAATGGATATGGCAGAGATTTAAGAATGGAATTTGCTGTAAATTTCGATGATATGAACTGGGTAGCTATCGGACCCGAGTTTATTATCCTGGGCACCGCTTTTTTCCTCCTTCTTGCAGGACTGAAAAAGGACTTGAATCGCAATAACTTCCTGTCGATGTTCACCTTTGCAGGAGTGGGCTCAGCAGCGGTTCTCACTCTGATTCTCTGGGTAGATGCCCCCACGGCGGCAAACGGCAACAATCCGGAAATGTTCAGCAATGCCCTCATTAATGACCGGTTCTCCCTGACATTTAATCTGATTATTTTAGGAATGGCACTTTTCCCGATTTTCGGGTCCGTTCGTTATCCTCAAAACGATCACGAAAACAAAGCGGAGTATTTTACATTACTGCTAATGGCCATTGCCGGAATGATGTTCCTGGCAAAATCCGGAAATTTGATCACCGTATTCTTATCTTTGGAACTGTTCTCAATTTCCCTGTATATCCTTTGTGGATTTTCAGCCAAGCACGGTACAGGAAAAGAAGGGCCCAGCACGGCGCCTGAACTGAGCTGGACCACCGTGTCCTCACAGGAATCAGCGGTAAAATATATGCTGACCGGAGCATTTGCTTCCGCTGTTCTGGTGTACGGCATGGCCTTGATTTATGCAGGAAGCGGAACCACCGAGATAAGACTCATAGGCCAGTTGACGGTAGATAATCCCTACACAAAAAACACACTTGTTTATATTGGAATGGGATTGATGTTCTGCGGTCTCGCCTTCAAGGTTTCCCTTGTTCCCTTTCATTCATGGACCCCGGATGTCTATCAGGGAGCCCCAACACCGATCACGGGTTTCATGTCCGTTGCGACGAAAGCGGCTGTCTTTGCGGTGATCGCGAGAATTTTCTTCACCTCATTCCCGGATCTCGACAAAATCTGGATGCCCATTTTATTCGGCGCATCAGTATTGACCATGCTGGTTGGAAATACAGCGGCTATTTTTCAGGACGACCTCAAGCGAATGTTGGCTTACTCGGGGGTGGCACATGCGGGCTACCTTTTGATTGGAATTGTTACAAATACCCAGGAAGGCATGGCCAGCATACTTTTTTATCTTGCCGTCTATTTGTTCATGAACATAGGCGCTTTTGCCGTGGTGTTTATGATGGAAGGAGAAGGCCAGGAAGGCAATTCAATCCATAGGTTTAAAGGATTGGCCAAGAGAAGCCCGTACCTTGCAGCTGCCATGAGTCTGTTTATGGTTTCTCTGGCCGGGTTTCCACCCACCGCGGGCTTTTTCGGAAAGCTGTTTTTATTTTATGCTGCGATCAAAAAAGGTTATATCCTGATTACCGTTTTGGCTGTGGTAGCCAGTATTATTTCGGTTTATTTTTACCTGCGCGTCATCGTTATGATGTATTTCCATGATGATGAGTCGGCGCCACAACCCGCCAGACATGCGGGAATGCAGGCTCTGGTTACGGTTAGCTCCATTGCCGTACTGGCCATTGGGCTTTTCCCATCCTCTCTTATGGAAATCGCCCGCGGGGCAATTCCCTTCTAAGCTTCCTGTTTTTAGCCGCAAAATTAAACTTCCCCTGCTTTTATCCCGTTATAATAGAATAGTTTAAGGAATCAGACTTTTATCTAACCGGAAATTGTATGCGGTTGATTCTCACAACCCTTTTGTGTTTTATTCTTGCAGCCTGCGGACCTTCAACCGATTCTACCGAACAAAAGGTCAACGAGCTTCTCAGCCAAATAAAAGATAATCCGAAAGATCCAACCTTACACTATGAACTGGGGAGAGCCTACATTGAGGAAAAGAAATACCATTCCGCATTGAAGTCATTGGTAGAAGCCATTGAACTGAAAAAGGATTATGGCGAAGCTTATCGTGAGAAAGGGATCGCACTGTTTTATTTAAAAAAATATTTTGACGCTGAAAAAGCTCTCAACAAATCCTTTGAGCTGAACCCAACCGATGCAAATATTGCGACCGATTTAGGTTCCATTTTCATCGCAACAGGAAACGTTAAGAAATCCATGCGGTTTTTAAAAATAGCGCAAACCCGTAACAGCAACATGCATGTCGTATTCAATAATATGGGAGCGGCCCATGCAAAAATCGGTCAAAACAAACAAGCAATCAGTTACTGGAAAAAAGCCCTGGAACACCACCCCTTGATGACCGAAGTGTTTATCAATATGGGGGTGGTTTATGAAAGGATGGGAAAAAATAAAAAGGCCATGGCATCTTACCAAAAAGCTTTGGCGCAGGATAATAACTTCCCCATGGTTCATTACAACCTTGGGGTGATTCATGCAAAGAATAATGACATTAAAAAAGCCATCGAGTCCTGGGAGAACGCGCGCAAACTGGACCCAAAAGACGACAAAACGCTAATGAGCCTGGGCTGGGCTTACGAAAAATCAGGAAAGAAAGAACTCGCACTTGACGAAATATTAAAATCAATCAAGCTTGAACCCTTCAATTACGAATCACATTATGCCGCCGGCAGAATTCAATCGGATTTAGGTCAATTTGAAGAAGCCGTTGAATCCCTGAAAAAATCGATTAATCTGGAACCGGAGTTTGGGGATGCCTATTATAGATTGGGAGTTGTTCATGACAATCTCAATGAAGGCATTGAGGCGATTTCCAATTTCCTCATTGCAGAAATTATCTATCACAAAAAAAAGAAAATGGACCTGTTTAAAAAAATGGGAACAAGCATGGTTGCTTTATTCGAAAAATACCAGCTTTCCCGAAAAGACTTTACCGAGCTGCAGCTTCCTGACACTTTAAAAGGGTACGACCTGCATAAGAAGGCCAGGAGAATCCGCACTTCCAAGGAAAAATAAGTAAGAACCCGGTCAGCGCTCAAGGGTAAAAGTGACCGGCCCGTCATTGATTAATTCCACTTGCATATCGGCACCAAATTCTCCTGATGCCACCTTAAGCCCCGATCGAGAAACTTGATGGATAAAGTTTTGATATAAACTCCTGGCCTCATCGGGAGGGGCCGCATTGTCAAATCCGGGTCGACGGCCTTTACTGCAATCTCCCGCCAGCGTAAATTGCGAAACAACCAGTACTTCGCCGGAAATATCCAAACACGAAAGGTTCATCTTTCCTTTTTCATCAGAGAAAATCCTCAAGTTAAGGATTTTTTCCGCAAGGAATATAACTTTTTCCTCGGTATCGTTTTTTTCAGCACCAAAAAGGACGAGCAGTCCCCTGCAAATGGCCGCAACATCTTTTCCTCCTACCCTTACCGAGGCTTGTGCCACTCTTTGTAAAACGATTTTCATTTATTGAACGGAAATATAAATGGGGTTTAACGGGCACGGAAAATCCGTTTGTCTGTACCATCGGGACCAATGGTGACTTTTATCTCCCCAAAACATTTGGGGCATCGGCCTTCATATGCATTACCGCCCTTATTAATATAGATCCGGCGATAAACATTACAGCACTCGAACATGATCCCTAAAAATTTCTTGTTTTTTTCCATTAGCCTTTAAGATTAAACGGCCTGTTAATTCTTCAAACCTTTTCTGGCCCGCACCTTGGCCTGTATAAATATATTATGCGGAATTCGCAGCGCTTTGGTGATTCGTCTGATTTCTTCAGTTTCCTCATGTGCCATTTCGCCATCGGCAGCGGCTATTGCAAAAAGACAATCCATTAATTGCAGCCTATCATTGTAGGAAGTCAACCGGTTGATTTCAGTTACCACCTCGTGAAAATCAAAGCCCTTTCTTCCCTGTTCTTCCACCACCTCAAAAAGCATAGCCAACTCATTTCCCTTGAGTTCAAATTGCTTCGCAAGGCATGCTTTCAGGGCCTTCTTTTCAGATGGGTCCAGATGATTATCCACATGGGCAATAGAAGCCAGCAATGTCCCCACCAGGCAGAGAAAATAAAGTTTATCTTCAGGTAGTCGGGAGGCAACTCCTGAATGCGAACTTTTCAATTCTATTTTCTTTAGAACCCGCCTTTTAAAATATTTCTCCATATCAGGGTTCGGATCCCGGGCGTGTTCGAATATGGTTTTTTGAAACAGGTTTCGGATTCGTCCCAACGATCTTTTGGTGAAAGAAGATTTACCAAGCCATTCTGAAAACTGATCCACCAGTTTCCGCTCATCCCCTTTCATCCTTTTATGGACCTTGACCATATTTTCCAGGGCCGCAACAATTTCTTTTTTTTCGGAAGGTGTAGAGAGCTCAGAAATCATCTGGCGATACAATGAATCTTTTTCTTTTTTTGAAATGGGTGCATGGAGATAAGGTTTCAACTCATCGAGCTCATGCCTGGAAAGATCGAATTTTCTGTAAAAAGATTTCAGAATATTAAGTTCAGACTGGGTCACTTCGCCATCCGCCCAAGCAACCGTTGTCAAAACCTTGAGAAAAGTTAATTTTTTAAATCTCGACATTTGAATTCCCTAAAGGATGAATTGAAAATTTGAAAAACTACGGAATATCTCTGAAGATTTCTAATCTAACCGGTTCAGCCATAACCGGGAAGATTTTCGAGACCATGCAAAGAGGTCAAGAAACCGGTCCCGGTTGATATCACCGAACGTCATTTGGTCAAACATTTTAAAACGCGGTAAACGGCGCATGGTTTCATCGGAAAATTGCCACTTCCCTCGTCCCTGCAGATAATAAACCCCTTCGGCTGTTAAGATCAAGGCATCAGGACGGGTATTCCCATTTCCATCAAGAAGATAAACTTTTTTTGAAGGGACGCGTGGAAGGGTTTTATGAGACCGCTTTCTAAAATTTCCTCCCCCCGTATTTTCAAGAAAATAATTTGTTTCCTTGTTATGCCCTCGATATATTTTATGGATGGAGCGGTTAACCACTAAAAGATCATTATCTCCATCCTGGTCGAAGTCAGCCCAATCGGCATGCATGCTATCATCCAGGATACGGGGTATGTTTGATGAGGTCCGGTCAGAAAATTTTCCCACACCATTATTAATTAATAGCCGGTTTTGCCCTTTGCTGTAAACCAGGAAAACATCCACGACCCCATCACCATCGTAATCTGCAAACGAAGCATCTCGAATTCCGGGAGGAAGTTCGGGCATTAACAAAGAGGTTAAATTCTCAAAATTCCCCTTCCCCTTATTGATCAACAGCATGGTTTGGTATTTATTTTTAGCGGGTGATTTTAAATTATTTCCAAAATAAAACAAATCCTTGTCACCATCACCATCCAGGTCCACGGGGACCACATTTTGGATTCCAGAACGGAGATCATAGACCCCCTCTTTTTCTTTGGGATAAAAATAACCTTTTTTGTTATTAATAAGAATTCGAGTTTTTGGATTTTCACTGCCACCCAGGATTAAAATCAAGTCATCTCCACCATCCCTGTTCAAATCTGCGGCGGCAAAAAAGTTTATTTTCTCTTTATTGTTCCGGGTCCATTGACCTGCCGGATTTTTCAGGAATCCCTTTTTCCCCTGGTTCAAAAGTATAAAAAATTCCTGTTGGGATTGGCTTAATATCGCAAGATCATATCTGGAGTCCTGGTTCGCCCTTAGAAAACTGGCCTGAGCAACGGATATTTTTTCAATTGGGAAAAGGCGGGTCGCATCACGAAACCTCTGGCTTGCCGGATTATCTGCGACATGGGGCTTCGGTCCGCCACAAGCGGAAAGGAAGAGAATAAACAGCAGTCCTGAAACCAGAGGATTAATCAAAAAGGGAAGGAGGCAGCTCTTTTTCTGACAGGTCGATTTGCAGGCCTTCATAAGCGGCTATACTTTTGGAAAAAAGTTGGCGTGCTTCGGCTTCAATTTTTCCAATAGAGTCATCATTGTGAGTGGGATCATGGTGAAACAAAACAAATTTTTCAACATTTGCGGCTTCCGCAACCTTGAGACCTTCCCGCATCGTGCTGTGCCCCCAGCCCTTTCTGGAAAATTCGCCATTTAATCCATAATACTCATCTTCCGTGTATTGAGAATCGTAGACGAGAACATCGGCATCGCGGGAAAGATCAATCAAATTTTTATTTGGTTTATCCTCATAATGCTCGCAATCGGTTGCAAAAACAAGAGACTGGTCTTCATGGTCAATCCTGTAAGCATAACATCCGTTGGGATGATAAAGGGGAGCGAGTGTGATCTTATAATTCTTACCTTCTATAACTTCATCGGGCTTCACATCTTGATAAGAAATTTTAGAACCAAACAAATCTGTTTTCACAGGAAAACAGGGCGGAGTCATCTGCTTACTCAGCACCTCCTCTATGGGCATGGGGAGGCTGGTACCTCCAAACACCCTAAACTCGTTTCCGGGAATGAAAAACGGGGTAAAGAATGGAAACCCCTGAATATGGTCCCAGTGAACGTGGCTGAATAAAATAGTCCCTTTCACCGGCAGTTCTTTCATTAAGGCTGCTCCCAAATTTCGAAAACCGGTGCCTGTGTCTATTATAATCAACTCCTCTTCACACCGGATTTCCACGCAGGTCGTGTTTCCCCCAACCCTGGCTGTTTCGGGGTTTCCAGAAGGGACACTGCCACGAACCCCCCAAAATTTTATAAACACGATAAAATCCTTGAATATGGTGTCTGAAAAAAACAAGACATACTGGATTAAAAACCGGTTTCTAAGGAAAAATTTTAGGGCGCATTATAAACAATCCTCATTTAGGTAACAACCGTTTCCTCTTTTGTTAAAAAGGATACCAGCAAATCCGATTCCCTTGCACTTAACTGCCCCTCACTCCAATTGCCTGAAAAAGACTTTTGGAAACCTTTCAAAAACCATTGAGTTACTTCATTATATTCCAGATTTTTTTTAAAAATCTGTTTTAGAGTTGTCGTTTTTGAAATCAGGGACTCCAATACGGCCTGCCTCTCAATTTCGGAAGGATACCTCAATAAGGCATGGGTTAATTGGGGGTTCATATCCAAAATAAGGGAACCATGCTGTAAAAATGCGGACCGGAGGCGACGTTGCGCACTTCCAATGAGTTTTTTCCCATCCACGATTATTTCGCAGTGGTTGGCCGCTGAAAAACAGGCTGGGGATCTCCCGGACTCAAAACCTGACTTTCTATCTTTTTTTCCGGCAATTTCGGCATTTTCAATTTTCCCTACCTTAAGAGATTCCAAAATGGCCTGGGATATCTTTCCAAAAGCACCTCTCAAACTACCCGGAAAAGCTTTGTGCGGTATGGGAGCAACCACACTATAAGTCAATTCGTATTGGTGCAGCAGGGCCCTTCCTCCCGTAAATCGCCGAACCACTGGAATCCTGTTTTTCTCACAGGATTCCAGGTCAATGTTTTTAGTCACATCCTGGGAATAACCAATCGAAAGTGTGGGCCTCTGCCACCCGTAAAGGCGCAATGTTGCGGGGGCGGCCCCTTCATTGCAGGCAATGAGAATGGCACGGTCTTTTGCCATGTTGAATTCTCCATCCCCTAAAGGGTCTTGGATTATCCTCCAGTTATTGGGATCCATATCGAGTTTTTCCGTTCAACAAAAAAATATTTTGACTCAATTGCCATCATTCTATACATAATAGGTATGTTAAATAATATCCAGCAAAAACAAAAATTCATTTTTACCTTGAGTTCCTTCCTTTTGCTCGCATTCGGGAATTTTTCATTTGCCTTTGAAAAATTTGGCGTATTAAACAATCAATGTCGGTCCACCTGCCATCAAGCGGAACATATTAAACAATCCCGGCAGGACAAATTATCCAGGCCTGAATGCAAAACCTGCCATCTTGGAGTGGGTCCAACATCTCCTTTTTCTTCAGCCCAGAAATCGATTTTTCCGGCGGGAAAGGGACTGCTTTTAAAATCGCTGATACAGACCGTACCCGCAAAAAATAAAATTTCCACTCCAAAAAGAGGTCCTGTCAAGGAGATGGCCCTCATCCCCGAAGGCGAATTCGTTATGGGTTCCAATGAACGATGGGATGATGAAGCTCCGGAGCACATCTCTTTTACAAAAGCTTTTTACATGGACACCAATGAGGTAACCAATTCGGACTATAAAAAGTATGTAGACGCCGAAAAGCAGGAAGCCCCCTACCACTGGCCTGAGGGAAACATTCCGAAAGGGAAGGAACAGCATCCGGTGGTTTATGTGAACTGGTTCGACGCAAACAATTATTGCAAGTGGGCAGGAAAAAGGCTGCCCACAGAGCAGGAATGGGAAAAGGCTGCGAGGGGTTTAGACGGGCTGATCTATCCCTGGGGAAATGAATGGTCACTGGATAAATCAAACAATCCTTATAAACATTCTACGGGAACCGAGCCTATCGCATCCTACCCGGAAGGAAAGAGCCCGTATGGTTTGAATGACATGTCCGGGAATGTATGGGAATGGGTAGACAGTTACTACCTTCCCCACCCTGGAAATCCGGTGACCCGGGCAGAATATGGCAAAGACAAAAGGGTCCTTAAAGGAGGGTCCTGGTTTGATTGCCTTTCATACGGCTGTGGCCTGAGTGCTCCCACATTCAACAGGAGTTTTTTCACTCCGGAGGTAAAAAACAACAGTTTCGGATTTCGGTGCGCTAAAGATGTGGAGTGAATCTTGCTCCTATAAGATAAAACATCATAAAATGGGAAGAAAGTCCCAGGAGCATTAAATGGAAACACCGGAAAAAGAGCAAAAACCCAGACCCCAAATGCCGCCCGCCCCCGAGCGCGATCCGGGACCGGAAATCAGCCTTACCCGCAAAATTTTAATTGGGATTTTTATACTTGGGTTTTGGATTTTCTTCTACTGGTTTCGGGAACCCTGACCAATCATTCACCCTGTTCAGGAATAGTAGAATTTAACCGACTTATTCAGACCGAAAACGTTTTTTGTTGAGGTTTTCGTTCCCCGCCAGTAAATCCAATGATTCTTCATCTCTGGAAACCACGGCAATGCTGTCTTCGCCTGGAGGAAAAACAAGGACCGAATCCGGGTGTTTTTCTATCGGTTTCTTTGACTCCGTTGCGGGTTTAATCGGCTCCGGTTCAACGAGAGGCGGAGGCATTTTACCAAAGGCGACACGGGTCTCTCCGTAAATCAAATCTTTTGTATCCTTTGAATATTCCGCATTTGGATCCAGGTGGTCAGCCGCACCAATCTGTTTAAGTAACGGAGGGGGTTCTCTCAAGTGAGAAGAATAGTCTACTTCAACTGCTGGCATTCTTTCATGACCGAAGACCTCTATATTGAATCCACGGGCACCGAAAACCAAAGGCTTATCCTGCAGCTTTACCGTTTCCCTGACGCGTTTATCTTTTATTTCGGGTTTCTTCTCAAATTCGATTTTAAAAGTCTCAGGAACCGAATTTTCAAATCGGTTAAGGGATTGATAACCCTCATCTGCCTTGAATGCCGGCAATGGCGGAGCTCTTCGGGCAAATTTCACTTTTTTCTTTTTTTCCTGTTCCGGTTTCAATGCTGCGGATTTTTCGTATTGAGGGTCCGGGTCCAGCGGTTGCACGATGGTGAGGTCGGAACGCAATGTAATGGTTATCTGGGGCGGGGAATCGGGAATCTGTACCACCTCATCCTCGCTTTCCCCACAACCCAGGGACAAAGACAAAAACAGAACCGCTGCAAAAAATAGGGGTTTTCGGTAAAAAGAATCCATAATTTATCATCGTCAGATCACCCTAACTTCTTGAAGGATAGCAAATTCAAGCCTGAACTGGGCAAAAACCTTGCCCGAAAAAAGCCTAATAACATTAAAATCAATACTTTACAAAATACCCAGAAACTGCTATCCTTCTCTAATCCAATCAATTTGTTTGTTTGCAAGAAAGGCATTTTCATGAAAACGGGTTTGCGATCCCTTTTGGAACCACAAAAGGTCCAGTTTCTCAAAAGAAAGCTGGAGTTGGGAGAAATCTCCCAGGAAGAATGCAAGGAAGTAATGAAAAGATTGATTTTGCAAAAATTTGATCGCATTCAAAACCGGAGCTTTCGAGCAAGCATTCTCGGATTTGGACGTTCCCTGGAATCCAAATTAACAGCAAAAACCTAAATTTGTCCCTGCCCTCTGCACCTCCCAATCCATAGATTCCAATTTCATCCAGCTTATTTTTTCACCTTTTCGGATTGAGTTTTGTGGTTCACACCATCCAAGGTATAATCGCGTGAGAAAAAATTTTAAGGATCTGCGGAAATAACTAGCAAGGAGGAATGATGGGCGACAAGGATAAAGCGCTGGAACTGGCACTCACACAAATCGAAAAACAATTCGGCAAAGGTTCCATCATGAAATTGGGGCAAGCCGAAAGTCAAAAAGGAGTGGATGTCATTTCTACCGGCTCTATTTCTCTTGATAGTTGCCTGGGAGTAGGCGGTGTACCCAGAGGCCGGATTGTGGAAATATACGGTCCGGAGGCTTCAGGAAAAACCAGTCTGACTTTACATATCATTGCAGAAGCCCAAAAAGCAGGAGGTGTTGCGGCCTTCATTGATGCAGAGCATGCACTTGATCCTGAATATGCCAGAAACCTGGGTGTCAACCTGGATGATCTTCTTCTTTCCCAGCCAGATACGGGAGAACAAACTCTGGAAATCGCCGAAGTGCTTATCCGAAGCGGTGCCGTAGACGTCATCGTGGTGGATTCCGTGGCAGCTCTCGTTCCAAAAGCGGAACTGGATGGAGATATGGGTGATTCCCATATGGGGCTTCAGGCCCGGCTCATGTCCCAGGCCATGCGCAAACTGGCAGGTGTGATCAATAAATCGAACGCGTGCCTCATATTCATCAATCAGATCCGAATGAAAATCGGGGTCATGTTTGGAAACCCGGAGACAACTACGGGTGGAAATGCCCTCAAATTTTATTCGTCCGTACGGATTGATATCCGCCGGATAGCGGCTCTTAAAGACGGGGAAGAAGTGATTGGTAACCGAACCCGTGCAAAAGTGGTAAAAAATAAAGTCGCTCCGCCTTTTCGTAATTGTGAATTCGATATTATCTATGGCCAGGGTATTTCCAAAACGGGAGACCTTCTCGACCTGGGTGTCGCCAACGAAATCATAGCAAAAAGTGGAACGTGGTTTTCATACAAGGAAAATCGTATAGGGCAAGGAAGAGAGAATTCCAAACGCTTTCTTGCAGAAAACCCGGACATTGCCGGCGAAATCGAAAATCAATTGAGGCAAAAACTAGGCCTTTCCAAGGCAGAAACAATTCAGGCCGACGACCAAAATGAACCTGCTGATGAAGCGACCGGTACCAAAGGTAAAAAAGCCGGTAAAAGCAGTTAATCGGCAATATGCCTGACCCTGAATCCTTCAAAAAAGCTAAAGCTCACGCAATTCGGTTTCTCTCTTATAGGGACCGCAGCAATTGGGAACTCGCTCAATATCTCAAGAAAAAGGAATATTCCCACCCCGTGATTCAGCAAACCCTCGATTATCTTGCGGAGCTAAATTACATTAATGACCAGCGGTTCGCCCTGCAATGGAGCCAATTCCAAATCAACAAAAAAAAAATTGGCAGAAGCCGATTGTATTTTGAGCTGTCCGGCAAAGGAATAGATAAAGCCCTCATTGAAAAAACTTTAAACACCATTTATGAAGATAACCCGGAAAAGGACATCGCGGCACAATGTGCACGTAAAAAATGGGTTTCTTTAAAAGGGGTGGAAAAAGAAAAGAAAAAACAGCGACTCGTTCAATTCATGCAAAGAAGAGGTTTCTCCTCGGATATTATTTACCAGTCTCTAAAGACATTAACTGAATCCGTTGATAGCGAAAACTACTTTACGCAGCTCCCTTCCGCCCATGACCAGGATTAACAGAGAATGGAAATCATCAATTCACTTCCATTTCCTTTGATGGCAACCACCCTTTTTTTTCTCGGGCTTGCAATAGGCAGCTTCGCCAACGTTTGCATCTATCGATTACCAAAAAAGGAATCTATTGTATTTCCAAAATCGCATTGCCCGGCCTGCTCGGCTCCCGTCCGCCCTTTGGATAATCTTCCTGTATTGAGTTATTTGATTCTTGGAGGAAAATGCAGGGATTGCAAAAACCGTATTTCCGCAATTTATCCTTCCGTAGAGGTTATCACCGGCCTGCTTCTTTTAGCGGGATATTTTAAATTCGGTCTTTCTTTTGATTTTTTAGTATACCTCGTGGTAGCGCCGGCATTGGTCATTATCACTGCGATCGACATTGAGCATCAGATCATCCCTGACGTTATAACGCTTCCTGGAATTATTTTTGGCCTTGCAGCGGGAAGTTATTCGATAGGTTATTTCAACTCCTTCATGGGGTTTTTGGTGGGGGGTGGGCTATTCTACCTTCTGGCAGTTTTAAGTAATGGGGGGATGGGGGGAGGAGATATAAAATATATTGCCGCCGCAGGGGCCCTCGTTGGTTGGCAGAAGGTATTGCTGATCATATTTATTGGCGCTTTTCTTGGATCTTTTGTTGGATTATTTCAAATAGTCGTCCAGAAAAAATCCCGGAAAAGCCTTATTCCTTTTGGTCCTTTTTTAGCCGTCGCCACTTTGATCACATTGTTTTATGGAAATCTTTTGCTAAAATTGTATTTAGACAGTCTAACAAATTAGTTTAACTGGAAAATATCGCACTAAACACAGGAAGCCCAATATGGATCAGGATCAAACGAACCAAGACTCACCGCTGGAATCTTCGGATGAATTAAAGAAGTTACAGGAAAATTATAATCAAATATCCAGCGAACTGAATGCTATTAAAACCAGCGTTGAAAAAAGAAAAAGCGAGACCACCACACTAAAAATTCTTTTTTATACGGCGCTTGCCATGCTGCTTTTCGGGTTTATTTACACCAATCAAACCCTGCAACGTGCTCAACATAATAATCTGAAAGCAAACATCGATGCCCTTCAAACCAGGGCAACTCAAAACCTGCTGATTCTGGAAAGAAAACTGCACCAGGAAATCCTGGAAAACAAAGGTGAGGAACCCCATCAGAGGCTCAACAAATCGATTCAAAGCATGAACCACGCCCTCGACCGGTTACCCCCTGAAACCAAGGGAATCGATAAACTGGTCAAGAAAGTAAAAAGGGACTCGGAAGAGTTAATCAAACTGGTTCGAAGCGAACAAAGAGACTTTGCGCCTGAAGCCGTCCCCTGAGTCTTTTATTTAACCTTTCAAGCAAAAACAGCTTCTATCTTTTCACAGTTTTCTTTGGAAGGCTGCCAGCCGGTTGCCTTCAGGTTTTCTCCCATCTGCTCTGAGTTTTTTACACCTACCAGAGCGGTTGCCAGACCGGGCTGCCTCAGCACCCAGTTAATCGCCACCTGGCCGCAGGTTTTTCCTTCCTCAAGAGCTATGGCTTTTAACTGATCCACCTTTTTAATATTTTCCACAAATCCATCACCCGTAAAAGTACCGATAATACCCTTACTGCGCCAATCGGTGAATTTGGTATCTTTGTCATATTTTCCTGTTAATACACCTGAAGCAAGCGGGCTGTAGGCAACTATTCCAATATTGTTTTCAATGCAGAGAGGGATTGTTTCCTTTTCAATTTCACGGGCCAGCAAACTGAACTCAGGTTGCAGCGAAACAACCTTCGCATACTGAAGGCACTCCTTTATCTGCTCTGCCGAATAGTTACTGACACCAATAAATCGAATCTTACCCTGCTCCTGGATTTCAAGAAGGGTCTCCATGGTTTCCTGCTGTGAGGTTTCTGCATCCGGCCAATGCACTTGGTAAAGGTCAATCCAATCCGTTCCCAGGCGTTTTAAGCTCTGGTCGATTTCTTCAAGAATCGATTTTCGACTTGCGTCTTTTCGAAGCGAGCCTAATGATTCTTTATCCCATCGAAGACCGCATTTGGTTGCCAGAATCACCTTATCCCGAACGGATTTGAGAGCCTTACCAATTAATTTTTCTGAGTGCCCAAACCCATAAACAGGAGCCGTATCAAAAAAATTAATTCCCTGATCAAAAGATGATTTAATGGATTCGAGGGATTTCTGATCACCCTCATTGTTCCAGAAGGGAGCTCCACCGATACCCCAGGCCCCATAACCTATAACCGAAACTTCCAAACCGCCTAATTTTCTATATTCCATAAATAACCCGCTTTATTTTATTCATTAATATCCTTTTCTACTTTTAGAGGTTAATATTATAATCTTAACCTGGCTGCTTCTAAAATTTAATTGCTGAAACCATGAATTCTCTTCTAAGAGTCTTAAGCTATTTAAAACCTTACCGGGGAAAAGTTTTCCTGACACTTTTTCTGGCCATATCCACTACTCTTTTAGACCTGGTGCCCCCCTGGTTGACTAAAGTGATTGTTGACAATCTGGTAGAAAGCCAAGAATTGACTTTGATTTACTGGGTCATCGCCGGACTTGCCCTGGTATATTTCGCCCGAAATTTTACCAACCATAAACGGATCATAATCAATAACAAAGTTGAACAAAATGTGGTGTTCGATTTGCGCTCAGAGGTTTACCGTTCACTTCAAAAGTTATCGTTAAATTATTTTGAAAACCGCTCAACCGGCGAACTTATGTCGCGTGCCAATGACGATGTCAATTATGTTGAAAGGATATTCATCGATGGCGTTGAACAGGTAGTAACGGCAACCCTTACTCTTATTGGAATTTCGGTAATTCTTTTTTATATGCATTGGAAATTAGCCCTGGCTGCTTTGCTTCCCATTCCTTTCCTGATTTATGGGGCATGGATATACACCGAAAAGGCACACAGTCAATATCATGTGGTAAGGAAACGGGCAGCCGCAATGAATTCCAAACTGCAGGACTCTATTTCCGGTATTCGTGAAACCCTCTCTTTTAATCGCCAGATTCACGAGGTCAAACAGTTCGAAAGCAGAAGTCGGGATTATTGTGACGGCACTTTGGAGGTTATGCGTTTATGGGCTATCTACTCTCCTACAATGATGTTTCTGGGTTCTTTGGGAACGGTTTTAATTCTTCTTTTCGGTGCCGGGCTGGTACAGACCAATGAAATTACCGTAGGTTCTCTTGTTGCTTTTGTCGGGTACCTGGCGCTTTTTTATACGCCGATCAATCAGTTGCATTCCGTCAACCATATGCTTCAACATGCTCTGGCTTCCGGAGACAGGTTGTTTGAAATCATTGATACCGTACCGGATGTCAAGGAGAGTCCCGACGCAATCCTCCCTTCCACCAATGTCCGGGGAGAAATCCAATTTGAACAGGTAAATTTTTCCTACATTGAAGGGAAACCGGCGATCAAGGGGATTGATTTAAATATTGGTGCCGGAGAGAAAATTGCTTTGGTGGGCCATACTGGAAGCGGAAAATCTACCATCGTAAAACTACTCATGCGTTTTTACGATGTGGATTCGGGCCGAATCAGCCTGGATGGTCATCCCATAAAGGACCTGAAGCTTTCCTATTTAAGAGAACAAATCGGTTTGGTCTCCCAGGATCCTTTTTTGTTCAATGGAACCGTCTCAGAAAATATTATGTATGGAAATATTGAAGCCAGCAGGGAGCAGATTATTGAAGCCGCAATCGCATCTCACGCAGACCCCTTCATCAGGGATCTTCCGAATGGTTACGACACCCAGGTCGGAGAACGGGGGGTAAAACTTTCAGGGGGAGAAAAACACCGAATCGCCATTGCCCGGACCTTCTTAAAAAATCCACCCATCATTGTACTGGATGAAGCCACTTCAAGTGTCGACACGAAAACAGAACACCATATCAAAGAAGCCTTGAACCGGTTGATGGCGGGGCGGACGACTTTATCCATCGCCCATCGGCTTTCTACCCTTGAAGGGGCGGACAGGATCCTGGTTATGCGGGAAGGGGAGCTGGTGGAAACGGGGTCACATGAAACTCTGATCGGGGTCGACTCGGAATACGCAAACCTGTTTCAGCATCAGGTCCATTTATAAAACCGGGATCAAGAAATCTTCCAGTCAGGCGCTAGCTTCTACAACCTCACCCATTTTGCGAAACTTTTCTTCACGTAACCGGACCAGTTCATCCGGCCTGATTTCCCTTAATTCCGCGAGGTTGGTTCGAAGTGCTTTTTTTAATCGAATGGCCGCCTGTTTATGGTTCCTGTGAGCTCCGCCCAGGGGTTCACGAACAATCTGGTCAATGACTTCAAATTTCAGCAAATGGTTTGCGGTCAGGCACAGGGCATCCGCGGCCTGCCCGGTTTTATTCTTGTCCTCCCAGAGTATTGAAGCACACCCTTCCGGTGAGATTACCGAATAGACCGAATGTTCCAACATTAAAATACGGTCTCCAACCCCTATTGCCAAAGCACCCCCTGAGCCTCCTTCTCCAATCACCACACAAATGATAGGAACGCGCATTTGGATCATGCTGAACATGTTGGTGGCAATTGCCTCGGACTGGCCTTTTTCTTCTGCATCCACTCCGGGGTAAGCACCTGGAGTATCAATAAAAGTAATTACCGGCATGCTGAATTTTTCTGCCATCCGCATCAATCTAAGCGCCTTGCGGTATCCCGATGGTTGTGACATACCAAAGTTTCTGGCAATTTTCTCTTCCATCTCTCTACCTTTTTGGTGCCCAACCACCATCACAGACTGATCCCCAAACTTGGCAAGACCGGCAACAATGGAGGGTCCATAGCCTCCATGGCGGTCTCCATGCAACTCATAAAAGTCAGAAAAAATATTTTTAATATAATCCAGCATATGAGGCCTGTCGGGATGCCTGGCCACCAGGGTTTTGTCCCACCCTTTTAAATTGGAATAAACATCATGTTTCATCCTCCGAAGCTTCTTTTTAAGCTTCGTGATCTCATCCGTTATATCCCCAACACTGTCATACATATTGGAAAGAGATACCAGGTCATGTATCTGAGTTTCCAATGCAAAAATTTCTCTTTCAAATTCGAGTATCTGGACCATAATTATTTACAAGGTTTAAGTTTTTTGTGCATCTTAACATAAAGCCCAAAGCGACTCTATGGATTGGAAATGCTGAAATGAATTTTAATAAAACCCGAAAATAGGATGCACCAAATTCTGCAGGTTTTTTGATTTATTTAAGGCCTTCGCCCCCGCAGTTCCAATTTTATTCTGTCCCAGTTTCAGCGACTCCAGGTTTGATAAACTGGTGGACTTGGCTATGGCCAAGGCACCTTCATCACCTATTCGGTTGAAGTTCAAATCCAGTTTTTTTAATTTACCCAGATGGCTGGAAAGAGCCAGGGCCTTTGCTCCCGCATCGGTTATATTATTTTTAGAAAGATTCAGTGATAGCAGCTGCTTTAATTTTTCGGATTTAGACAGGGCGATCACCGCCTTATCAGACAAATCATTATTTTTTAAATCCAATTTTTCCAGCTTACTTGCAAACGGAGATTTCAACAGCACATCCACCCCCAGGTCTCCGATCAACCCCTCACCCACTTCATTCAACCTGTTGGTACGATTCAGGTCTTTGAACCATTCCATTAATTGAAATCGTTTCCAGGCATCCTTCGCTGATTTTTCAATTGGATTATAGGTCAATTGAATCTTTTTTAAATTATTCAACTTTGTTGAGTGAGTGAGTTCAATGGCACCCGGCCCGTGAATTTGATTGTAGTTCAGATTCAGTTCCTCCAGTTGGGACAGTTTATCTGACCTGGCGATCAAGCCCGCCCCCTTATCCGATATGAGATTGTGATACAGGTTCAGTATTTTCAAATTGGAAAACACATCCGAATTGGAAATATACCCGACACCCTGGTCTGTAATATTATTGTTTTCTAAAAAAAGAGCAGTGAGATTACCCAGGTTTTTCGAACCAGCCAGTGCTCGAACACCTTCATCGCCAAAGTTTCCCTTATACAAAATAAGAGTGGAAACTGTTTTTAATAAAGGAGACTCCGCCAGGTGGGCAACCCCTTCATCACCGAGGTTTTTACCATTGATTCGCAAAACGGTATCGTTTCTCTTCAGCTTTTTTTGCACATACCTTTCAATTTCTTCCCCCGTCATTTTGGGCGAGGCCGAGCCCAGAGCGAAGAAACAAAGAAAGCAGAGTGTTATTTTTAACTTATATAAAGGAAGTTTCATCTTGCAAAAATTTAATTTACGGAAAATATATTTAAGAACTCGTTTCCAGATATCTTACCTGTCCTTAGATTCGTTTTCAATTTCTCTTAACCGGGATTCTAATTCTTTTACTTTCCGGGCCAGATCGGGAAGTTTGGGCAGGGTAGCCATATATCTTTTCCATGTGCCTGTTGGGACAGCCGGCCAACCACTCACGACGGCTTTATCTTCAAGATCGCGGAAAGTCCCTGATTTCGCTGTCACAGTCACCTGATTTCCAAGGTTAACATGGTCTGCCAAACCCACCTGGCCGGCTAAAACCACATGATGGCCTAATTTACAACTGCCTGCGAGACCTACTTGCGCCACAAGAATCGAATGGTCCCCAACCGTACAATTGTGTGCAACCTGGACCAGGTTATCTATCTTGGTTCCCGTCTTAATCAGAGTGGTATCCATTGCCGCCCGATCGATACAACTGTTAGCTCCTATTTCCACAAAATCTTCAATCACCACCCGGCCAAACTGGTTAATTTTAAAATGGCAGCCCTTTTCATCCAATGTGTACCCAAAACCATCGGCACCTATAACCGCACCAGCATGCACGATAACATGATTGCCCATTTCGGTTTTGCGGTAAAGAGTCACATTGGGATGAAGGGTACAATGACCCCCCATTTTACAGTCGTCGCCGATCACCACATTGGGATATAAAACCACATCATTTCCTATGACCACATTATCCCCTATATGGACTCCTGCGGAAAGAGTAACCCTCTCACCCAGGGATACGTTCTTACCTATAATGGCACTTGGATGCACTCCCGGTTCCAATCTGGGTTCGGGATGAATTTCTTTAACCAGCCGGGCAAATGCGAGTTCAGGGCTGGCGACAACGATCTGTGGAATAGAAACCTCGATGGGCTCCTTCACAAAAACCGCGGACGCTTTGGACTCTCTTAATGCATCAAGGTATTTGTTTTGCGAAAGAAAGGTGACATCCCCTTCTTTTGCTTCATTGACTCCCCTGACCCCTTTCACCTCAATGGAACCCTCTCCCTCCAGGGTTCCGGATACTAGTGAAGCAACCTGTTCCAGGTTCATGCTTCCCCCTTCCAAGTTTTCAAAACAGTTCTAAACAAATATTTATGCAATTTAAATTAAAAGGCTCTGGTTAATGGGGTTGACCTTCCCATCAACCAATTCCAACACCCTGTCCAACTGGCCGGCAACTCTCTGGCTGTGGGTTACGAGAACAAATGTCTGGTTGAGTTCTTTATTTAACTTGCGAATCAATTCGATCAACTGGTCACTGGCATGCGCATCCAGGTTTCCGGTAGGTTCATCGGCTAATAACATATCCGGTTGATTCATTAAACCCCTTGCCAATGCAACCCGTTGACTTTCTCCTCCTGACAACTCTCCCGGCTTGTGAGACATTCTATTCTTAAGGCCGACCTCATCCAAAAGATACTCCGCTCTTTCTTTTGCGGCAGGTTTATTTACATTTTGAATTAAAGCCGGAAACATGGCGTTTTCCAAGGCAGTGAAATCAGGCAACAAATTAAAAAACTGAAAAACAAACCCGATATGGATATTGCGAAACTTATCTAAAAAGGAATTTCCCCGGCGGTAAATATTTTCTCCCTTAAAGAACACTTCCCCATTTTCCGGTTTATCCAGTCCTCCCAGAACATGCAGCAAGGTGCTTTTTCCTACACCTGATGCCCCTACGATTCCAAGGACCTCCCCTGAAAACACTTTCAGGTCAGTCTCATTAAGCACATGGATGGTCTCGCGTTTGGTCTTATAGCTTTTATTGACACCTTTCGCTTCGACAAGGATTTTCTGGTTCGAGCTTTCAGCATCATTCATAACGAAGGCCATCCACGGGGTCCATTCGGGAAGCTCGCCACGCCGGATAAAGAGAGGCTAAAAAACATATTGCAATGGAGAAAACCTCAATGAGAAATGAGTCCAGATATTGAATTTCCGAAGGCAGTTTGTCGAGATAATAAACATCACTTGGGAAAGCCGTAATTCCAAATAAATATTCAATGAAGCCCACTATTTCATTGAGATTTGGAACCACCGTGAATCCACCAATACAACCGACCAATGTTCCTGTTATGCCAATGATCAATCCCTGGAAGCTGAAAATTTTCATGATACTGGTTCTTGACGCACCCATGGATTTTAGAATGGCTATTTCTTTTGTTTTTTCCATAACCACCATAAACAGGGTACTCACAATATTAAAAGCCGCAACCAGAATAATTAAAATTAAAATAATGAACATGACAATTTTTTCAAGCCGCAGGGCAGAAAAAAGATTTTTATTCATCCGCATCCAGTCTCTCACGTAGTAAGGGAAACCAAGATTTTCCTGGAGAGTTTCTGCAATTATTCCTGCGTTATCAATATCATCCACTCGAATTTCAATTCCGCTCACCTTTTCTTTCATTGCAAAGAACTTTTGCGCTGATTGAATGGAGATAAAAGACAGGCTTGAGTCATATTCGAACATTCCAGATTCAAACATACCGACTACTTTAAAAAGCTTGATCTTCGGAACCAGCCCCATGGGTGTCAATCGGGTTGCAGGGGAAACCATTGAAACGGCATCTCCCATCTGGACACCCAGCTTATGCGCCAGTTCTTTCCCCAGAATAATATTGTCGCGACGGGGGCCTGAGGTGATATTTTTACTTCTATTCAACATCCCGATTTCGCCTCGGATCATATTCTTCTCGAGGTCCGAGACCATCCCCTCGCGGTTGGGGTCCACACCGCGGACCACAACCCCTGTAGAGTTTCCACCGAATGTCAGCATCACTTGATTTAAAATAAAAGGAGCGGCCGCCTTTACACCGTCGGCCTGCATTACCTTCTTCAAAATAGATTCATAACCCTCCATTCCTGCCCGGGTAATATTTGTCACGACTATGTGGCTGTTTGTTCCAAGGATTTTATCCCGAAGGTCTTTTCCAAAACCGGACATCACGGCAATAACAACGATCAATGCCATCACCCCCAGTGCTACGCCACCAATAGATATCCAGGTATTCAGGGAAATAAACTTTTGCGCACGCTTGGCTTTGAGATGACGCAGGCTGACAAAAAGTTCAAAAGACATATAAGGGGTGGATCAGGGACTGATCCCTGATTCCTTTTTCAATTGAGGGAAAAGGATCACATCCCGGATGGAAGGGCTATTGGTAAACAACATAACCAAACGGTCAATTCCAATACCTTCTCCAGCCGTGGGCGGCATTCCATATTCAAGGGCGCGGATGAAATCATGGTCCATCCAGTGAGCCTCATCATCACCTGCCTGACGTTCCGCTACCTGCCCTTCAAATCTATTTTTCTGATCAATGGGATCATTCAACTCCGTATAGGCATTGGCGATTTCTTTACGGCCAATGAAAAGTTCAAATCTCTCGACCAGACCGGGATCATCTTCCTTTTTCTTGGAAAGAGGGGACAATGCCAGGGGGTAGTCTGTAATAAATGTGGGCTGGGAAAGCTTCGGTTCCACAAAATGATCAAACAGTTTGGCCAGGATTTTTTCATGGCTGTCTTTTTTCTCCAGCGCAACTTTATTTTCCAAGGCAAAGGATGCCGTCTTTTGGGGGTCGTCTAGATTATCTTCCGCAATACCACCGATATCTATTAAAGATTGCCGGAAGGTGCAACGGCGAAAGGGTTGAGAGAAATCAATGGTCTCCGTCACCGATTCCCCATCCACAATACTGGAATACGGGAACTTGAAATTGTTTTCAGGAAAAACTTTCTCGCAAATAAAGCGAAACAGGTCTTCCGTCAAATCCATCAAGTCATTGTAATCGGCATAGGCAGTATAAAACTCTACCATGGTAAATTCAGGGTTATGCTCGGTAGAGATTCCCTCGTTTCTAAAGTTTCGGTTTATTTCGTAGACTCTCTCAATTCCCCCCACAACCAGGCGCTTAAGGAAAAGCTCCGGCGCAACCCGGAGATAAAGGTCCATATCCAGCGCATTATGATGGGTCTTGAAGGGTCGAGCCGTTGCCCCTCCGGGAATGGATTGCATCATGGGGGTTTCAACTTCCAGATAATCGCGATCGTTTAAATATTCACGAAGCGCGGAGATGATCTTGCTTCGAAGAATAAAAACTTCTTTAACATCCGGGTTGACGATTAAATCCACATACCGCTGTCGGTATCGCAATTCAACATCTTTCAATCCATGCCATTTTTCGGGAAGAGGCAGCAAAGATTTGGACAAAAGAGTCGCCTTGCTTGCGAACAGGGTTAACTCTCCTGTTTTTGTTTTAGATACCCTTCCCTCGATCCCGATAATATCTCCTATATCAAACTTTCCAAATAATTCATAAGCCTCTTCACCCAGGGCGTTTTTATTTATAAAGACCTGAATCTGCCCTGTAGAGTCCTGGATATTTACAAAAGTGGTTTTACCATGTTTTCGTCGAGTCATAATGCGGCCCGCCGCAACACATTTATGGTCTTTTTCATCCAGTTCTTCTTTGGTTCCTTCTGCGAATTCGTCCACCAGGGATTGAATGACGGTATCCACTTTGAACCGGTTGATGTAGGGTGCAACACCCTTTTCTCTCAGATCTTCAAGTTTTTCGTGCCTGAGCTTGATCAGATGTCCTAATTCTTCCATGAGTGATTTAATTGTCTATCGAATGGTATTGAGGAAATGAATTTAAAATAAAGTTTTTATCCACGCGGATTTTTGAGAAATACAGCTTGATTATCTTGCAAACTCAGTGAATCGAGACTCACGAACTACAGTCACTTTGATTTCACCAGGATAGGTCACCTCTTTTTCAATTCTCTTTGCAACATCGCGTGCGAGGATATGCGCGCTTTCATCGTCGGTTCCGGTTGGGGCAACGATAATTCGCACTTCGCGACCGGATTGTATGGCAAAAGTTTTTTGTACCCCTTTAAATGAATCGCCAATTTCTTCCAGCTGCGTCATCCGTTTAACGTAGGTTTCCAGCATTTCGCGCCTTGCCCCCGGTCTCGATGCAGAAATCGTATCCCCGGCGGCAACGAGAACGGCATAAGGAGATTCCGCCTCGCAATCCTCATGGTGCGCAGCGATGGCATTTATAACGAAAGGGTGTTCTCCATAACGCTTGGCAATATCCACTCCCAGGGAAGTATGAGTGCCATCGGTTTGATGATCAATGGCTTTACCAATATCATGCAAGAGCCCTGAACGCTTGGCCATGTTTTCGTTCAGACCCAGTTCTACAGCAATCGCCCCGCAAACAAAGGCAACTTCCTGGACGTGCTCTAAAACATTTTGAGTATAGCTGGTGCGGTATTTCAGTCTGCCAAGCAACTTGACCATTTCAGGATGAACATTGTCTATTCCCACGTTAAGGATGGCCTGTTCTCCGGCTTTTTGGATCTCTTCGGTCACCTCTTTTTTACATTTTGCGACTATATCTTCAATTCGTCCGGGATGAATTCTGCCATCGAGGGTCAGATATTCAAGAGCCCTCCGGGCCACTTCTCTGCGAATCGGATCAAACCCTGACAGCACAACCGCCCCGGGGGTATCATCGATGATCAAATCGATTCCGGTTGCCTGCTCAAGGGCCCGTATATTTCGCCCTTCACGTCCAATAATACGGCCCTTGATATCATCACTGGGCAATTCAACCACCGCAACCGTCGTTTCGGCAACATGATCGGAGGCCAGCCTCTGCACCGCCATAGTGATGAGTTTTCGCGCTTCTTCATCCGCTTGAGTCTTTACCTTTTCCTCAATTTTCTTCACTTCCCGCGCGGCATCCATCTTGGCTTCGTCGATGATTTTATTTTTTACCTCTTCGCGCGCCTTTTCTGCTGTATAAGAACCTATTACTTCGAGGTTTCGCAATTCTTCCTCGACCAGCCGTTCGTATTCACTCTTTTTCTCATCGACTTCTTTATTCTTTTCACCCAGTTTTGCATATTGGGACTTGATATCCTGTTCACGCGCCTGAAACTTTCCAAATTCCGTTCTTAATTCCCTGTCTTTTTGCTCCAGATCTTTTTCCAGATCACGCAAACTATCGCGTTTGCTTTTCATTTCCTTTTCTAATTCGCTTTTAACAACCAGAGATTTTTCTTTTGCTTCTATCTCAGCCGCTTTCAAACGGTTTTCCACTTCTTTTTCCGCTTCTTCTAAAATTTTATTGCGACGTGTTTCCGCTTCCTTGATTTGATATTCCGTAAATAATTTCCGCAGAAAATACCCAATCGCATAACCGATTACCAAAGCGAGACCCATTCCCAGTATCAGGGTGATGAAATTAAATTTTATCGTAGTAAAAATATGCATTTAAACACCTCTTTATTAAAAATCAAACGGCTGAAGGTTTCCGGATACCTCAACTGCTTAATGTGTCTTTTTCGGTCACCACTTTTTGAACTTTTCGGTCCCAAGAGTCCTGACTCAAGGAATCCATTATTTGAAAACCGTAGGCAATCCCTATTAAAAGAGAGCTTTGCGGAAGCTCTGCAAATAATTTGTCATAATAACCGCCACCAAAACCAACCCGCCCACCGGAACGATCAAAGGCCAACCCTGGCGTAACAACGGCATCTATCTTTCCGGGCGATTCGACAGCGGCATGGACCGGTTCTCTGATTCCAAAATCATTCAGTTTCATATCCGCGTCCAGGCTTTTGATCTGGCAAATTTCCATTTTTTTCGCGCTTTTATTAATGCGCGGAACATAAACCTTTTTCTGCAGCTTTAATGAGCGCTCAATCATGCTATCTGTATTCACCTCTTTTTCAAATGAGAGGTGATATAAAATTCGTTCCCGACTCAAAAATTCATCGCAGGAAAACAGGTTTTCTTCTATCCTCCTGCTTAACTCAGTCACTTCTTCCGCAGTCAGGTCATTCCTGCGCCGGATCATCATTTTCCGGATGGCTGCCTTATCCAGTTTAGGAGCCGTACAAGCCATAATTTGAACCGATCTTGCTGTTAATAATGAGCAGCCCTAATTTTTACCAGGCAGAGTCAAGAAGCTTGAGGTGAGAGTCGCTGTATCAGGGAGTCAGCCGGATTCCATCAGGCCTGAGAGGAGAGATAAGATAAGGCAAAACAACCTTATGGCTATTTTGAATAGATATATCTAAAAACGAAACTAAATCACATGCTCCGTTCATAAAATTCACTCCGCAAATAGGTCATCATTCAATAGAATTGAAGTCTGGACCCTATATAAACAGGCTCACCCGGGCTTTTGCCCTGAAGCTCTTAACTCAATAAAGGAAGTCTCCCCGTGCATGCCGTGCAAAAACTATTTTTTGAACCTGTCAAGGACAGGTGGGATATCCGTAAACTGCTTTAGGCTTCCTTCCATGGGGAAGGCCTGCACACCACAGCCGATTCATCAATCCCTTTTACGAACTGTTGGCTCAAGAAATGAAATTTTTACTCGAACACAACAGGGAGACACAAATTCAAATTTCACCACATCCTAACACAAAGGAAAAACACCCTCAAGACCTATATAGACCAGAAAGAAGTTTAATAATCAATGCCTTGCAGCTCATTTTCCAGCGTGTCTATCAACCGTCCAATTTTTTCCTCTTGGTCCTGGTTATGGGCCCCTGCCTCTTTCTGCAGTTCCAATAATTCCTGAGCTATATTTAGCGCTGCAAGAACCGCAAGATCCATGGAAGGGGTTTTTTTTCTCGCCTCGGCTAACTCATGCATTTTCGCATCGACATAAGCCGCGGCTTCTTCCACACTGATTTCACCCGAAGAGCTTTTAAGGTTATAGGTTTTTCCATAAATTTCTATTTTAGCCATCGTCTTATCAGGTCAGTTCGAATTTTTCCAGCCTGTTTAACAAATCCGCCACCTTTTGACGGATTTGTTTCCGGTCATTTTCGTTATTTCTGCTTTCTATTTCCAGTTCGGAGAGCCGCTCCAGCTTCTCCTTAATAAATTCTTTTTCCTTCTCCAGAGACTCACATTCGCGCTTGAAACCCTGTACCTGCACCGCCAACTTTCCATTCTCGTCTTTAAGCCGGCGGAATGCCTCAATTAAGGTCGAAACTCCTTGTTCTAATTGTTCCATACTGGGCTTGGACATGGCCGAATCCTAGCACCCCCTAATTAGGGTGTCAATGGGCTCCAACGAACCCTCAATCCCTGAGAGATGCAGCCAGTTCGGCCCTCAGTGTCTGAATAATAGCTTCAAAAACAGGATTGACTTCATCATCGGAAAGGGTCCGATCTTTGGACTGGAAAGAAAGTGCAAAGGTGAGACTTTTTTTGTCTGATTGGATTTTTTTTCCTTCAAAATGGTCGTACAACTCCACCCTGCTTAAAAGGGGACGGCCCGCTTTTAATATCAAATCCGAAGCTTGCTGAGAAGTGATCTTTCGATCTACCAGAATGGATATATCCCGATAAGTCTCGGGGAATTTAGCAATGCTCTGGAAACGGGGACGAGGAGGAAGGGCCTCTTCCATCTCCTGCAAATCAACCTCCCATAGGAAAACCTTTTCAGAGATCCCTGTCTTTTCCGGCAATAGTTCTCCCAGATAACCGAGGATCCTCTCGCCGGATCTCAAGTTAATTGATTTTTCCGGAAGCAAAAAGGGTTTCTGGGTGCGGATTGAAAAATCCACATCCAATCCGCATTGACCGCATAATTTTTCCAAAGCCCCTTTCAAATCATAAAAGTCATATTCTTTGCCTCGGGGTTTCCACGGCGTGAGCTCGTAGGGACCTAACACCAGCGTGGTTAAAACCTTTTTCTCAATTCGATTGCCTTTCGAATCGGAATAATAAACGCTGCCGATCTCAAAAAGTTTTAAAGGTTTTTGCCCCTTGCTCAAATTGCTAGAGATGGTCTTCAGCAGTCCGGGGATCAAGCTGGTTCGCATGGTATCGTTTTCAGAACTCAAGGGATTTTTCAGCGGGATCACGTTATCTTCAGTCGTTGCAAAAGAGGACAAATATCCCTCGGCCTGTCCGCGTTCAATAAAACTGAAATGAACCGTTTCCGAAAAACCTGTATTGCAAAGAACATCCCTGACTTTTCGCAGCAATAATTGCCCGGGTGCGATCCGCACCGGGCGAACCGAAGCAACCGGAAAAACGGTGGCAACCTTATCGAAACCATCGATTCGGGCAATTTCTTCTACAACATCTATTTCTCGTAACAGGTCAGGGCGAAAACCGGGCACTTCCACCTGCAACGTTTCGTTTTGGGTCCCTCCTTCGACTTTTAATCCCAATCGGGTAATGATTTCCCCAATTTTCTCCGCGCTGAAACCCGACCCCAGCACCTGGTTGACACGCGATACCCGTAACGGCATCTCAATGTTCTTCCTGGGTTCTGGGTAAACATCAATCCTCCCTTTGCAGATATCTCCCCCTGCCAGTTCTTTAATCAGGCAAGCGGCACGAGCCTGAGCGGTAATGACGCCTTCCATATCCACACCTCTTTCAAATCGATAGGAAGAGTCTGAACGCAGGCCATATTTTTTTGAGGCTTTTCGAATGGTTGCAGAATCGAAACAGGCACTTTCGAGGACTACATTTTGAGTCTCTTCGGTAACCTGACTGTTGGTCCCGCCCATAACCCCAGCCAAAGCAACGGGTTTTTCAGCGTCGGCAATGACCAAAGCATCGGGTTCCAGCTTCAACTCACTGCCGTCCAGGCTGGTGAACAGTTCTCCTTTTTTTGCGCTTCGAATAATGATTTGATTCCCGGAAAGCAATTCCCGGTCAAAAGCATGAAGGGGTTGGCCGTACTCCATCATTACAAAATTGGTAATATCGACAATATTATTAATGGGACGCAACCCAATTGCCAGCAAATGGTCACACAACCATTTTGGAGAAGGACCGGGTTTTACATTTTCAATGACCAAACCGGAATAACGGGGGCATAATTTCTCTTCCTGATTTTCTACCCTCAACTTTTCTTCAACGGGTGTCTTTCCCCAGTTCTTCTCCAACAATCCCAACGAATCCGGGGGATTGAACGTTCCACCCATCAATGCCGAAAGTTCCCGCGCGACGCCTAAATGCGACAAACAGTAACCCCTGTTGGGGGTCACGTTCAGTTCCAAAACATCGCCTTTTTCATCATCCGGTCTTTCGTGACTCTCAATTTCCAAACCGGCCATGGTCAGCACATGGCCCAGCTCTTCAGCGGGGGCGTCAATCTCTAAATATTTCTTCAGCCAATTTACCTGTACCTTCATTTATCTCCTTCCCCCGCAATCATCAGGGGCAATTTAATCTTATCTTCCCATAAACCTGGGGTCCGCTAAATCTGCTTCAAGAAGCAGCCTTGGGGATTATAAGTGAAGCGTATACAAAAATCCACGCTATCACGGATTGCTTTTCCTTTTGTAATAGGATATCAAGGGTTTGGCATCTTTAATTCGACGTGGCCCTATGAAACTCACCGAAGCGCGAATTTTATCTCTGCTGAAGAAAAAAATCAGCCGCCCCATGAAAATCTCCGAGCTTTCCAAACATCTGGGAATAACGGAGGGGGATCGCCGTGAGTTTCGCAACCGAATAAAGGAAATGGCCGCGCAGGGATCCCTAATAAAGATCCGCGGCGGTCGCTACGGTCTTCCTGATGAAATGAACCTGATAACAGGAAGGCTGCAGGGACATCCGAACGGGTTTGGCTTTGTCATTCCGGACAAACACCACGACACCCAGGATGTATTCGTTCACCGCAAAAGCATGAACGAGGCCATGCATCAAGACCACGTTGTCGTACGAATTGAATCGGAAAAAGAACCCGGTCGCCCTGAAGGCCGCATCATAAGAATCCTGCAGCGTAATACTCCAAACCTGGTCGGCGTCTATGAAACCTTTGGACGGGATGGCTGGGTCATCCCCACGGAAGCCAAACATTTTCACGATGTGTTCATACCTGGAAAAAATAGAAAAGACGCGAAGAATGGTCAAATTGTCGATGTGAAAATCGAGACCTACCCTACCCGGCATCAACCTCCAGTCGGAAAGGTCATGGAAATTATCGGCAAATCCAATGACCCTGAAGTCGAGGTGCAGTCCATTCTAAGAAAATATGGAGTTCGGCAGGGTTTCACCCCAAAAACTCTCAAAGAAGCAAGAACGGTTGCAAAAAAAAACCAGCCGGTTGACCGGAAAGACTTAACCGGTCTCCTTACTTTTACGATTGACGGGGAAAGGGCAAAAGATTTTGACGACGCGGTTTCCCTGGAACGGATGGGTGATGGATTTAGACTGGGAGTGCATATTGCCGATGTAAGCCATTTTGTCACGGAAAATTCCTGCTTGGATGAGGAGGCATTTGAAAGGGGAACCAGCATCTACTATGCAGACGGGGTGATTCCCATGCTTCCGGAAGTTTTATCCAACGAAGCGTGCAGCTTGAAACCGGAAGAGGTACGACTGACCCTAAGCGTTTTTATCGATTTCGACCGTCAGGGAAATCCCTTAAAAACACAAATTCAAAAATCCTTCATCAAAAGCCGAAGGCGATTCACCTACACCGAGGTCGCAAGCCTGCTTGAAAAGGGAAGTGATTCTCCGTTCATGCAAACCCTTTCAGATATGCATTTCCTGAGCCAGACACTCAGGAAACGCAGATTCAAAAATGGAAGCGTGGATTTTCATGTTCCCGAACCTGACATACAAATGGATGAGGAGGGAAAAGTTAAAAATATTGGAGTGATTCAACATAACCCCGCACACCAGCTGATTGAAGAGTTCATGCTTGCAGCCAACCAGGCTGTTGCACTCAGCCTTCACGAAAAAGACATTCCCTGTATCCACCGGATTCATGAAGCTCCTGACCCGATGAAACTTTTTGAGTTCAAAGAATTCATTTCTTCTTTCGGCTTACGGCTTTCGTCCCCGGAAAAAATCCGCTCCAAGGACTTAAACAACCTGCTAAAAAAAATTCAAAACAGCCCGGAAGAAAGAGTTGTCAACACATTGCTTTTAAGAACCATGAAAAAAGCCCGTTACTCCCCTTCCGATCCCGGTCATTATTGCCTTGGGTTCCCCCACTATGTGCATTTCACCTCCCCGATTCGAAGGTATCCGGATTTAATCGTTCACAGAATTGTCAAAAAATATCTGAAACACAAATGCACCAAAAAAGAAAAGAAGGCTTTACTATCTGCATTACATGAAATATCCGAACAGTCGACGCAAATGGAAATCAAGGCCATGTCTATTGAAAGGGAGATCATCAGCCTTCGACAGGCCCAATTCATGGTGGATAAGATTGGAAATACGTTTTACGGAACCATAACCGGGGTTACCGGCTTTGGCTTTTTTGTCGAGCTTGAAAATATTTTTGTTGAGGGGTTGGTAAAGATTTCCAGCATCATGGATGATTATTATCTCTACATAGAACCCGAGCATAAATTGACAGGACAAAAACGCCATCGCGTATTCCAAATTGGAGACCGGGTAAAAGTACGGGTAAAAGACGTTGAGCTTTCCAAACGACAAATCGAATTACTGGTAACGGGAGAGGCATGAAGCCCTTTGTCCCCCGGCATCTGAAAGAATGGTTTTTTTCTGAAAACGTCAGCACTCACGAGCGCGCGCGCATTCCACTCATTTTACCTTTCCTCCTGGCATTCACTGCGGGTCTTCTGGGAAAACAGGAGAAATGGTTTATCGCCCCTTATTTCGCAAGTGGAATTACTTTGTGCCTGAGCTTTTTTTTCTTAAACAGGTCAACTAAAAACTTTTCCTGCAAAAAAGCCTCCGCAATTGTAGCGCTGTTTACCCTGGGGTTGTTTTACCCGGGAAAGGAACCCGCAAAACCCGGAAACATTGTTCATTACATAGAAGAAGGAAAAACGGTTTCATTGCAAGGCAGACTGTTTACTCCCCCGCGGGTTCTTGAGGATAGAACATTTTACTTTCTGGATGTTGAATCGATTTCCACCAAAACCGACACCCGAAATGTTTCAGGAAAAGTACGAATAGCGGTTTATAAACGACACAAATTATTGCAAAGCGGGGAAATAATACGCTTCGAGAAAATCAGGCTGAAATTTCCCAGGAATTTTAAGAATCCCGGCAGATTCGACTATCGTTCTTTTTTAAAAGCCAAAAATATCGATTTGATTGGCAATGTTTCCCAGCCTGAAACCATTGTCCGTCTTGGGCATTTTGATTTACCTCTTTTTCCTGGGAATGAGGGGAAATTGCTGCAAGCCATGGTGTTTGGAATAAAAGATCCCCTCCCTTTAAATCTAAAAGAAGCCTATTTGAAAACAGGACTGGCGCATTTGATGGCAGTGTCGGGATTGCATATCGGTTTTGTTGCAGGCGCTTTTTACTTTTTGCTCCTTCCCATGTTGTTTTACCTGCTCTACCGATTCAAACCCGACAGCGCCCGCGCTGGACACAGCAGGAAATGGGCCGCCCTCTTTTGCCTTATTCCCGTTCTTCTATACATGGTTGTTGTAGGAGCAAAGGTTTCCTCACTTCGTTCGGGGATTATGATCAGCGCATTTTTGATCGCTATTCTGATAAACCGAAAAAACAGTCTGTTCAATGCTTTCCTTCTGGCCGCCTTTTTCATTTTACTTTGGAAACCAGAGTCGCTGATCGATCCCGGGTTCCAGTTGTCATTCCTTGCGGTAGCCGGAATTTTATGGGTAATAAATTTACTTTATGAATTGGGAAAAAACCCGTTATCAAAGCTGGGGGAGCCTCCCTGGCATCAGAACGTTCCAGGCAAAGAACCGGATTCAGTGGATTCATCTCAGTCTCTACGATCAAAAATGAAAAGATTTTTTTTAAGCAGCGCGCTCATCTCTGTCACCGTAACCTTAGCCACCCTTCCTGTTTTACTTTTCCATTTCAATCGAATCAGCCTGTTGGGATTATTCTTGAACTTATTCCTTGTACCCCTTGCAGCGATCCTTATTCCCGGAGTCCTCATGGTCACTTGCATGGGAATGGTTTCGCAAAGCCTGGCCTTTCTGCCAGCAATGCCCTTATTCTATCTGACGAAATTGTTTTTAATAATCCCGGAATTTGCCGCCAGTATCCCCTATTCCTCTTTATATCTCGCGACTCCGCCGCCGGTTTGGGTTTTGCTTTATTATGCGGTCCTGGTCAGTGGCGGTTATGCCCTGCTGAAAACCATCCAGAAAAAAGAAATTCCTTTCGTTTTCAAGTCGGGTTGGATTACAGCAACTACCCTCGTCCTCGCCATGCTTATTTGGCCACGCGTATTTCATCTCCAGCAAAACAAATTAGTCATAAACGTCCTGGATATCGGGCAGGGAGAATCTATTTTCATGGAGTTCCCGAATGGTAAAACTTTGCTCATGGATGGGGGAGGGTTTTACAAAAACAGCCTGGATGTGGGTAAAGTGGTGATCGCACCCTTCTTATGGAAAAAAGGAATTGACCACATCGACTATGTGGTCGCGACCCATTCGGACAACGACCATATTCGAGGGCTGGATTCAGTGCTGGAGCTTTTTCCGGTCAAAACATTTCTTACCTTTGGTGAAAACATTGCGGGTTACCGTCTGAAGCGACTATACAAAAAGGCAAAGGAAAAACAAGCTGAGCTTGTTTCATTTAACACCAACGAACCTTATGAGATTGGTGAAGCCACGTTAACAAAATTACACCCGAGCCCGACTGGTGAACCCGTCATTGAAGGCAACCGAAGGGTGGGCAACGACCTTTCACTGGTTGCAAGGCTGAAATATAAAAACTTCAGCATGCTTTTCACCGGAGATATCGGCGAAAAAGTTGAGGAAAAACTGGTCAAAACCTACCCTGAACTGCAGGTGAATGTATTGAAAGGACCGCATCATGGCAGTCGGTTTTCCAATTCAGACTCATTTATCCGGGCAACCAAACCCGAGGCAGTCGTATTCTCCAGCGGATACCTCAACCGCATGAAACACCCTCACCTCGAAACATTGAACCGCTATAAAAAGGCAGGCACCCGTATTTACCGAACAGATTTAAACGGCGCGGTTCAAATTATCTCAAACGGCCAAACCTATTCCGTCCGAACCCATGATACGCTGTAAAATTTCAAGCCATTTCTTTCATTGACTTTTTTTTACCTGCCTTTATATTTAAAACGGCTGTCGAATTAAAACCCCCTAAACCAACATGAATCCAGCCTCAGAACCCCGACACAAAATCCTTATTGTTGACGATTCTAAAACCATCGTTACGGTTATCAACAATATCCTTAAAAAAGATTACGAGACCTGTTCCGCTGAAAATGGATTGAAGGCGGTCGAATCTTTTAAAAAAGAAAAACCCGATCTCATCCTGATGGATGTCGAAATGCCGGAAATGAATGGTTTCGAAGCCTGCAAAAAAATCAAGGCACTGGACTCAGAAAACAACGGTTTCACTCCCATTATTTTCATCACCGGAAAAGGCGATCTTAAAAGCATGAAAATCGGGCTGGAAAGTGGCGGGCAGGATTACCTGGCAAAACCTTTTGAGCCTGAAGAACTGTTGGCCCGTGTACAAGCGGTGTTGAGAACAAAGAAACTTTATAATGAATTGATGAATGCCTACGCTATTATCGAACGCGAGCAGGACATTGTCGCATCCATTCAGCAAAGCCTGCTTTGTAAGGACCTTCCAAAAATTCCCGGGTTCCAGTTTTTTGCAGACTACCAGCCTTCCTCCAAGGCAAGTGGTGACTATTACGATTTTACCCGCATAGATGAAAACCATCTCGGAGTCTTGGTTGCCGATGTTTCCGGTCATGGGTCGCCGGCCGCGGTCATCATGGCGATGATGCGTGTCATCCTTCGATCCTTTCTTTCCACCATCCATTCCCCAAAAGAAGTGTTGGAAAAAATCAACGAAAGTCTTTGTGATAATCAAAAGGCCGGGCATTTTATTACTGCGTTTTACGGGGTCATTCATCTGCCCACCCGGAAAATGAAATTTGCCTCGGCAGGCCACAACCCGCCTCTTCTCATTGATTACGACTCGGGGAACACCCTGGAACTCAGGACCGAAAAAGGGTTCCCTTTGATGATCCATCCTAAAAATGAGATAGAGGAAAAAGAAGTGGTGCTGCCCTTAAACAGCAAATTGATCTGCTACACCGACGGGTTCACGGAAGCCCGGGGAAGGGACCAGGAAATGTATGGCCTGGAAAGATTGAAACAAAATTCCCTGGAAATGGGCCGGTCGTTGAACGCCAAAACACTGGGGCAGGCGCTTAAAAATCATGTGCAGGCTTATTTGAACGGACACGAATTCACCGATGATTTCACCCTTGTCATCCTCCAGGTCGAGTCCTGAATCAAACGTTCCTTGATTAAAAGAGCCCCAATATGGTATAAAGCCTGCTTACCTGAACCCTAAACTCTGGAAAAAGTCACATGGCAACTGTTGAAAAACTGCAGGAACATTTGAAAAAAGCTCAGTCGAATCTCGAAGAAGCGGCTAAAAAAAACAGCGATGCTGCCGAAATCAGGAAACTGAAAAAAAAGACCAAACGGCTAGCGCGTAAAGCTTCCAAAATTACAGCTACTGAAAAAATGGCCGAGCTGAAAAAGAAAAAGAAAAAGGATCGCAAAGAATCTTCCTCTGAGTAGCGTACCGCAGAAACAGAAAACAACCTGAAGATAAACCATATCCTCTCATTGCAAAAACGAACAGACCAATGGGCTGTGGGGCCTTCCCCGCAAAAATAAAAATATGGATATCGAACATGTAGCCAAACTGGCTCGGCTTAAACTGACCGATGCTGAAAAGGAAAAGTTCTCAAAACAGATGGGAACCATCATCGAGTATATTGAAAAACTAAACGAACTCGATACCAAAAACGTAGAACCCACCGCGCATGTGCTGGGGCTGAACAACGTCTTCCGTGAAGACGCAGCAACTCAGCCTCTAACGGATCAGGACCCCATTAAAGATTCCCCGGCACACAGTAAAGGGCATTATGAAGTGCCTAAAATAATTTAAGCTCATGCACCGCACGACCATCACGCAGGCGCGAGAACTCCTCCATTCAAAAAAATTATCTTCCGTCCAATTGACCGAAGCGGTTTTTGCCCGCATCGATGCTGTTGAAGACAAGGTAAATGCTTTCGCTCACTTGATGCGCGAAAAAGCCATGGAACAGGCCAGAGCTGCGGATGAAAGAATCGCCAAAGGGGAGGAACACCCCCTGCTGGGTGTTCCCATCGCCTTAAAGGATTTGATTTGCACCCAGGGCAGCCGCACCACGTGCGCCTCAAAAATTCTCGACCAGTTTGTCGCCCCCTACAACGCGACGGTCGTCAACCGGCTCAATGCCGCGGGGGCTGTGATTGTCGGAAAAACCAATATGGATGAATTTGCGATGGGGTCTTCCAACGAAAACTCCTCCCATCAACCCGCCAATAATCCATGGGCGCTGGACCGGGTCCCAGGGGGATCCAGTGGAGGCTCGGCAGCGGCGGTTGCCGCTCATGAATGCATTGCCGCGCTGGGCAGTGATACAGGCGGTTCCATTCGGCAACCCGCAGGGTTTTGCGGTGTGACAGGACTCAAACCCACTTACGGGCGTGTTTCCCGGTTCGGGCTGGTAGCTTTCGCATCTTCATTGGATCAGATCGGACCCATTACCAAATCCGTTGCGGATGCCGCCACTTTGATGAATGTGATCGGCGGAAAAGACCCCCAGGACTCCACCTCTGCCGATGTAACCCTGCCGGACTTCACGAAAGCTTTGCACCAGGATGTCAAGGGAATGAAGCTGGGCATCCCGAAAGAATATTTCACCAGCGGCATTCAACCCGAAGTTGAAAAAGCGGTGCAGGAAGGCATCCGCACTCTGAAGTCTTTGGGTATGGAAACGGTGGAAGTTTCTTTGCCGCATCTTGATTATGCGGTCGCAACTTATTACATCATTGCCTGCGCTGAAGCCAGCACCAACCTGTCCCGTTATGACGGGGTCAAATACGGTTATCGGTCCTCAAAGTCCGATAACCTCGTCAATATGTACGAAAACACGCGGGAAGAAGGCTTTGGGGAAGAAGTCAAACGCCGGATCATTCTTGGAACCTTCGTACTCAGTTCCGGCTATTACGATGCCTATTATTTAAAAGGCCAGCAGGTGAGAACGCTGATCAAACAGGATTTCGAAAATGCCCTTGAAAAATGCGATGTCCTGGCGGCACCGGTCACCCCCTACCCCGCCTTTAAACAGGGAGAAAAACTGGACGATCCCCTGCAAATGTATCTGGCGGACATCTACACCATTTCTGCCAACCTCGCGGGCATCCCGGCAATGTCCATTCCATGCGGTTTTGTGGGAGAAGAAAATCTTCCCGTGGGGTTGCAGCTAATGGGCAAACATTTTGATGAATCCAACCTGATCGCGGTCGGTCACAAATTCCAGCAAACCACCGACTTCCATACAAAACAGGCGCCGCTCTAAAATTTCCGAGTATTAAAGTTCAATCTTCCAGTCTTTTAAATTATCCAGAGAGGGATAGTGGGTGAGATCGAAATGAATGGGGGCCACCGAAATATATTTTTTCGCAACCATGACGCAATCCGCGCCTTCTTCCGTTTCTTCAAAAAGCATTTCTCCCGCTAACCAGTAATAGGTTTTACCACGAGGATCTTTCCTGCAATCGAACTCTTCGATCACGCGCGATTTTCCCTGCCGGGTTATGGCCACTCCCGCGAATTCAGACTCGGGTACCGGGGGCACATTGATGTTCAAGATAACTCCATCGGGTAAACCTTTTTTAAGTAATTGGGGAATGAATTTACGAATGAAACTCGCCGCGGGTTTAAAATCGGCATTCTCATACGTGTCCAGAGAAACAGCAATACTCGGCACACCCATGATCATGGATTCGGTGGCCGCGGAAACGGTGCCTGAGTAGAGAGCGCATATACCCAGGTTCCCTCCCAGATTTATTCCCGATACCACGAGTTTTGGAGGTTCTTCCAGCAAAACGGTGATGGCGAGCTTGACACAATCCGCAGGAGTTCCATCTACGGCATAACCTATGAACTCTCCTTCCTCTTCTACTTTTCTTACCTTGAGAGGCTGGGTCAGGGTAATGGCGTGACCCATCGCGCTCTGCTCGGATTCGGGAGCAACGATTATTACATCGTCCAGTTCCAGCAGCTCTTTGCGGAGTACCCGCAAACCTTCTGCATTGAACCCATCGTCATTACAAAGAAGAATCATTCACGTAACCCGTATCTCCGGTGACCCCCACCGGTAAAAAAAATGGGGCGTCACGGTCGGTAACACCCCACTTTACAATTTATTACATCCAGCCGTTAAACCGGATTTAGTTATGCTTTTCGAAATACTCTTTTGATCCGGAAGGATCCGCCTTCATTCCATCCGAGCCTTCATTCCAGTTGGCAGGGCAAACCTCACCGTTTTTCTCGTGGAACTGAAGCGCGTCAACCATGCGCAAGGCTTCATCAATATTGCGTCCTAAAGGCAGGTTGTTGATCAACTGGTGTTGAACGACGCCTTCTTTATCGATCAGGAACAGGCCGCGGAAAGCGATCCCCGCTTCGTGCATGACACCATAATCGTAGGTGATTTTTTTATTCACATCCGCAACGAGAGGATACTGGATATCGCCAAGTCCGCCCTGCTTGCGGTCGGTGTTCCTCCAGGCCAGATGCGAGAAATGGCTGTCGATGGAAACCCCGAGAACTTCTGTATTTCTTTTCTTGAACTCATCCATTTTCGTGCTGAAAGCAATGATCTCCGTCGGGCAGACGAACGTGAAGTCCAAAGGATAGAAAAATAAAATGACATACTTTCCCTTGTAGTCAGAGAGTTTGATTTCTTTGAAACTGCCATCAGGCATTACCGCTTGCGCTGTAAAGTCTGGTGCAGGTTTGGCAACTAATGCAGACATGTTTAACTCCTCAATATAGAATCAGTAATAATAGGTGGCCTACTCTACCATAATTTTCACGGTGCATTCAATTGCCATAAACGAGGAAAAACAAAGCCCTTTCTTGACACTCCCAACCCCGGTTCTTACAATGAACCAAGTGCTACATCATTGTTTTTTTTAAACCTGGACTGTTATGGAAATTTTGTTTTTGGGCACGGGAACTTCCACCGGGGTCCCTTCCCTTTGTTGCACCTGTGAAGTCTGCCTGTCGGAGGATGAGAGAAACAAGCGTTTGCGTTCCTCCATCCTCGTAAGGCAAAACGGTCATGCCATTCTGGTCGATACTTCCACCGACCTCCGGCAGCAATGCCTGCGATACAACATTCAAAATATCGATACGGTTTTATACACACATCATCACGCCGACCATGTGCACGGCATCGACGAATTAAGGAGTTTCAATTTTTTTAACAAAATGGTCATCCCCTGTTATGGCAACAAGCAAACGCTGGATAATTTAAAAAAGAACTTCAGTTATATATTTGGTGTCGCCGAACAAATTGGCGGGGGCATTCCCCAACTGCTTCCTCAAACCCTGGAAGACAAAACGTATCACTTTGGAGACATCGAAGTAACCCCCCTGGATATTCAACATGGAAAACTGATGATCAATGGATTCCGCTTCCGGGACTGTGCCTATATTACCGATTGCAGCCGCATCCCCGAACACACGATGGAAAAACTGAAAGGATTGAAGGTGCTCATCCTGAACGCGTTGGGATTCAAAGACCACGCAACGCATTTCAACCTCAGCCAGGCATTGGAAGCGGCGGAAGGCATCCAGGCCGAACGCACCATCCTGACCCACATCAACCATCAATTCGATTTCGAAAAAATATCAAAAGACTTGCCCGACCGGGTGGAACTCGCCATCGACGGGATGAAACTGCACTTTTAATTTCGTTAATATAAGACAGGAGAATTTATTTTCCGATCAAGGGAAACACGTCGATTTCAAATCAATTTTATCCCCTGACGAATATTATCTATGTTTTTATGGGTTCAGCGTTCCCTGTATATCCCGGAACAGATAAAACTGAATTTTCTGCCCACTGCCTTCCTGGTGGGTTCAATTTATGGAAATATCTAAACTATGTTTATATTGAAAGTTATAGATCCGAATGGCATACTCCATAAATTAAGTTGGCAAAGGCTTAAAACTATTTCGCAAGAGCCACCAAGTTTTATGGAGCACAAATTCTCATCAGCGAATACACCTTTCAGGATTTAAAAGGAGATTACCAGATAAGGGAATTAGACCGGATTACCCTGAAAGGAAAAACAAAACCCCGGCGCATTTATGAGTTGCTCGATTTTCATACCGACAACTCTTTTCCAAACCGGGACAAGGTTCTTGAGCTGTTCAGCAACGGCAGCCAGGAATACAGAAATGGAAGCTGGGATCATTCAATAGAAGCGTTTAATGAAGCCTTGAAATTGAATCCAAACGATAAAGCCTGCCAGGTATTCATAGACAGATGCGAACATATGAAAAACAATTCCAATGGGGAAAACTGGGAAGGAATCTGGGAACTGGAGTCAAAATAAATCTCATCACTTCAAAATTAAAATTGAAAACTCTTTCAAAAAATTATTTCCTTTTTTTGCTCTTTATTATTTTGGGAGCAAACGGTTGTGCCACCATCCCCGCGAAACCCTTTCCCGAATTAAAGGTGGTGCCTCGTGTGGATTTGGATCGCTACCTGGGCAAATGGTATGAAATAGCCCTTTATCCCAACTGGTTTGAAGAAGGCTGTTTTCGTTCCACCGCATTCTATGAAAAGCTGGAAGACGGAAAAATAAAGGTGACCAACCAATGTCGAATGCACAGCGCAGATGGAAAATTAAACGAAGCCATTGGAACCGCCACCCTTGACGACCCCCGAACCAACGCCAAATTAAAAGTCCAGTTTTTCTGGCCTTTCAAGGGAGATTACTGGATCATCGATTTGGATGAAGACTATCAATATTCCATCGTCAGCGAACCCGACCGGCAATATTTGTGGATTTTGAGCCGAACCCCCGACATGGATGATCAAACCCTGGAAACTTTGAAAGAAAAAATCCGGGAAAAAGGATTTGACCTGACATACCTGGAAATGACCCGGCAATAAGGGCGGAACCTCAGAATTGGCGTATCGCCGCAACCGCCAGCCACGTGCAAACGGACAATGATCTCGGTCGGGTTCCCGCGAGCAGTATAAAAAACGCACAGTCTTATCATCTTCGCCTGTCCTGGTTGCCCTTGCTCCGCACCATTTTCAGCGCCGAGTATCTCCACGCCATGAGCGAACTGGAAAACGGTCTGGATGGGCAACAGGACCGGTTGCAATTCAGCGCACGTTATCGTTTTTAAATCAAACCGAAATTCTCAGCATATATAAATCCTATGCTTAAATCCGCAGTCTGGTATAAATAGGGGTATCTGTTCAACCAGGTAAAAGGGAATTCAAATGATGGAAAGTCGAATTGGTTTTATAGGTGTGGGCCGCATGGGTGGCAATATGGCCCGGCGACTCAAGGATAAAGGTTATGAAATAACATCCGTTCAGGATCGTAATTCCAAAATAGCGGAATCTTTGGCGAAGGAACTGGGTTGTGAAGCGGCACCCACCCCGGGTCGCGTCGCTGAAATCAGCGATGTCATACTCACGGTGGTTACCGATGACACATCAATGGCTGAAATCTTTTCAGAAACAGATCCTTCCAGTCTGCTAAAACATGCCCAAGGTAAATTGTTTATCAATTTTGCCACGGTCACCCCGGAGTCGCACATCATGGCGGAAACCCGCGTCGCAAATAACGGTGGAACCAATCTCGAAGCACTCATGGCCAGCAGCATCACTCAGGCAAGAGAGGGAACACTCTATCTTATGTGTGGGGGAAAAGAACCCGTTTTCAAAAAAGCCCGAACATTACTGGAAGCACTGAGTTCCAAACTCCGGTACGTAGGCCCTGCAGGAGACGCGGCCAAGGTGAAGGCACTGGTCAATATGGTTATGAATTGCAACACCGCGGCACTGGCCGAAGGATTAGGACTCGGAGACGCATTGGGACTCGACCTCACAATGTTACGCGAAGTCTTCAGCCAAACGGGAGCGGCATCGCGCGTTCTTGAAACGGATGGGGAAGATATGCAGAATAGGGATCATGAGTGTTATTTCTCTGCCGTCCATGCCGCAAAGGATTCCGGAATCGCTCTCAACCTCGCCCAGTCTTCCGGATTGGACTTGCCGATTGCGAAAGCCACCTTCGACCAATACAGAAGACTGGTTAGTGCCGGGAAAGGTGAACTGGACAAATCGGGCATCGCGGAACTGGTATTCAAAGGAAGAATGATATAAAGGAGAAGTAATAATGCCGCTTGAAGATGAACTGGGAGATATTTTACAAAAGGCAAGAGACGGGAAAGCCTGGTCGAGGAACGACCTGGTAAAGGCAACAAACTTTTCAAATGAAGATCTCCAGAAAATTGAAAGTTATCAATGGACCCCGGAAGATTCCGATGTATTGAAACTCGCTAGGGCACTGGATTTGGATGGTCCCGCTCTGGTAGATATTGCGCAGGAAAGATGGGAACCGACTCCCCCCTCTAATGACCCGGATTTCGATCTGGTTTGCCTGAATGTGTTTATGGGAGAGTACCCGGTAAACTGTTATCTGGTTCGTTGCAAGGCGACAGGTGAAACCGCAGTGGTAGATACCGGTGCCAATCCGAAAACCATCATTGCCAAAGCCCGCGAAATGGGGGTTCACCCCAAAATGGTTTTACTAACCCACGCCCACCCCGATCATGCCGGGGGACTGGGGCAACTGAGCCAGGCCTTTGAGTGCCCAACCTGCATCGACCACAAAGAACCCAAACCCGGAGGAAGCAGCAATTTTAAAGTTGTAAAAGACGGCGATGAAATACCGCTCGGCAATTTACGAATCAAATGCATTGAAACTCCGGGGCACACCGTAGGAGGTGTCTCTTATCTCATCAACCAGACCCTGTTATCGGGAGATGTAATTTTTGCCGGATCAATGGGACGCGCCAATTCCTCATGGAACGACCTGTTTAATTCCATCACAAAAAAAGTACTGCTTTTGCCTGATAAAACGGGCATTCACCCCGGTCATGGACCCTCTACCACCGTGGGGCAGGAGAAAGAGCACAATCCGTTTTTTAAAGGACAAGTAAAATAAAGTGTTGCATTCCATATAACCCACCCTAAATTTTATTTATGTACAGGTTGAGGTACCCGACAGGGTTGATCTAAAATAAATATATGAAGAAGAAACCTCATTAACCCTAAATCAAATTGGGGGTAGTGTCCGATGAAAATTAAAGCTTTCATTATCTTTATAAGTTTTCTTATTTGCTTTCCAAGTCTGGGTTTCGCCAAAGATGAACTGGTGATGGAAAAAGAGCTCATGTGGTGGCAAATAAACGGCCATACGGGTGATACCGCCTGCTTCCAGCTAATTTTCATTGATGTAGGTCGGGATGTCCCGGATATGCGAAAGGAACAATGTGGCTGGACAGATGGCAAATACAGCCTGACTCTTACCGGCCCCCCAGGAACCACCGTCACTTTTTTTGGAAGAGACAATTTCAAAAAAGGAAATGGGTTTTTAACCATCAAGAAAAAAGACGACCAAAAGCTCTGGTTGTGGGATTTGACCGCCTTTCCCGCAGGACAATGGCACTCTTCAGAAGCTACTGACAAGTCAGGAGCATTCGAGGCTTTTTATAATGCCTCGCCTCTGTTTGAGGCTTCAGTGATCTCCATTAAATGGGGCAATGATTCTCCTTAAAAGAAAAACCCCACACCTTTAAGGGGAAGAAGGAAATTCAATTGTATTAGATTGAGAAATTTAATAGCAAAAAAACAGGGGGCCATTCGCCCCCCCCCTGGAAGAATGCAAATAAATAGATCTGGTTAAGCCGAGGGAGAGTTGAGCGGGGAAAAAAAATATTGCAAATTACCCCCGGAGGTACTCAGCTAGTCGAAATCGAAATCGCGTAGGGGTTTGTCGGAGGAACGGTCGACATGCTTTAGTGACTCTTTCAGCTTCTCATCTAGGAGGCGGCTGCGTTCTTTTTGGGTTTCGCTGTGCTTTTTAAAGAGGCTTTCTTTTTCTTTTTGCTGGCTTCCCAGGTCATTCACCATATCAGCCAATGAAGGCATCGGCTTCTCTTTTTTCTCTTCCCAAATCACTTCACCGGTCTTTTTATCGACCTGAAGCTTAGTTTCGCAACACGGACAAATTACTTCCAGTTTTTTGGATCCCATAACCTTCCCGACCTGGCGGATTAATAACTTGCCTCCTTCGCAGAAGCTGTTAATAATTATATCAGATTTTTTATTTTACTTAAAAACATCGTAAAACCGTGAGCGGATATTTTATTACAGGCACCGATACCGATGTAGGCAAAACCGTAGTGACCGCCTGCCTGGCGACATTATTTAAAAACCAGGGAAAGGATGTCGGTGTTATGAAACCCATTGAGACAGGAGTGGACCCGGAATGCAGTTCCGCCGCCAATTCTGACGCAAAGTTTTTGATGGAAGTTACCGGCAACACCGATCAGGAAGAAGAGGTTTGTCCCTGCAGACTAAAAATCCCGGCCTCCCCCTACCAGGCGGCCCAAATGGCCGGCACAAAAATACAGCCATCCACTCTTATAGATAAGTTTAAGGTATTGCAATCGCGCCACGAAGGGATGCTGGTTGAGGGCGTAGGGGGCCTGTTAGTTCCGATAACCCGCAACTACGACGTTTCTGACCTGGCCCTTGAAACAGGACTGCCCCTTATCATTGTCAGCCGTTTTCGAATCGGAACTTTGAACCACACCTTGCTGACAGTCCAAGCAGCAAAACAAAAAGGAATAATTATAAAGGGAATTATATTGAATCAACAGGAGAGTGAGGAATTAAGCGATGTCGAAAAACAACAGGGAAAATTGATTGAGGAATTGTCCGGCATTCCCATTCTCGGAACCTGCCCCTACCTTGAAGACATTTCTTTAGAGGGAATCCAGGAAAATTTGCCGCAAATTCAACAGGCATTTAAGAATGGAAACTTTTTTTAAAAGCGGGCCACCTGATCAGGGTTTAAACTCGTAGCCTTTTTCCCTGTGCGTGATGATATATCGAGGGGATTGGGGTTTCTTTTCAAAATATTTCCTGAGCCGCGCCACAAAATTGTCGACCGTGCGTGTTTCTGTCTGCGGATCATACCCCCAAACTTTTTCTAATAGTTCATCCCGGCTGACAATTTTATTTTTTTTTGAAACCAGCAAACGCATCAGCAGCGCTTCTTTAGTGGTCAAATAAAATTCACCTGACTCCCCTTTGGCTCTGCCGTTGACAAAATTGATCCACATATCTCCAAAATGGAATACTTCCTGGTCGTGAACCGGTTCCTTATACCATTCCCATCTTCGAAGGATCCCTTTGACCCTGAGAAGCAGTTCGGGTAAATGAAAAGGTTTGGTTAAATAATCGTCAGCCCCGGCTTCCAGTCCCAACTCCCTGTCCTCGTCCGATGATTTCGCTGACAACATCAAAATAGGAAACCGCAAGTCGGTATTTCGGACCCGCCTCGCCACTTCGATGCCATTCAGTTTGGGCAACATGATATCCAGGATCATTAAATCGAATGCCTGCTCACCAAGCAACTCAATAGCCGATTGTCCATTATCCACCACCGAAACGGTATAGCCCTCGCGTTCCAGGTTAAACTGGAGCCCTTTTGCGAGGTGAGATTCGTCCTCCACAACCAGAATTTTTTTGGAATCGCTCATATAAAATTCATTTCCACCAGGTCGAAGTCAAACGGTCAAACCACGGCTGACAGGAAGAGACACGGTAAAAACAGACCCTTGTCCACGCCCTGAACTCATGACCCGGAGTCTGCCTTTATGATTTTTCACAATTTCCCGTGAGATGAACAACCCTAACCCGGCGCCTTCGATATTCTGGGTATCTTCATTTTGCACCCTGTAAAACTTTTTAAAAACCCGGTTCAAATCTTTTTTATCAAACCCGAATCCCTTATCGGCAAAGTCAACATCCCAGAACCTTCCCATTCTATGCAAATGGATTTTCAATGAAGAACCCGAAGGAGAATAGCGCAAGGCATTTCCTATAAGGTTATTAAAAACTATCTGCAGGGCCTTTTTATCCACGGTAACAATCGGGGATGCTTCCAACTGCAATTTCACTTCGCATTTTTTTTCTTCAAACTGCCGTTTATGGTCTTTTACCACTTCAGACAGGAATTGTCCCAGATCGACTTTCTGGGTCTGCAATTCCATACTCTTCGGATCGGTTTTACTGGATTGCAAAATATTTTCAATCAATCCGGAAAGACGAGCCGTATCTGACAGCATGATCTCGATAAAATCTTTTGTCTCCTCTTTTGAAACATCCTGATACTTCAAAGTCTCAAGATAAAGCTGGATGGATGCAAGGGGCGATTTTAATTCATGCGACACACTGGAGACAAAATTACTTTGCATCTGGTTCAATCGGTTTTGTTTATTCCAATAGACAAAAATCACATAAACTCCCGAAAGAATAAGAAGCATCAAAAAACAACCCTCAAACAAAATCAACCATTCTACTTCTGCCGTAAATAAATCGGGACGTAGTTTTTGGGCAAATTTTTGTATGGAAAGGTTGTTTTCAAGGTACCAGTTTATCCAGACCGCCATGAGAACGATCCAGGCAATCTGCACCCCAATAAAAACCATGATGGGATGGAACAATGCCCTTAACTTATTCACCGGTTATTCCCTTGGATCTGAGCGAATGAGTTACCATATTCCCCCTTTTTTTTAATAATTTAACCAAAAGAGCCGTCTTAGTATCCGTTCATTTTATCCTTACCGCCCTTGGCAATATTACATAAGTTTTACACAGGAATATCCTTAAACAAGGATAACATATAGCCGTATAAATATTTGAACTATAGAGGTTTCTAAATGACAACTAAATCGGTTCCTGATTATCAGCTCAAGTTCAATCCAATTGCTTTAACTCACTTTATTGTGATTCACGGCATGGCTTTGTTTGCCTTCTTTCCCTTTGCGTTTTCCTGGAGTGCGGTTGCCTTGATGTTATTCATGTACTGGCTGACAGCATCCATCGGAATTTGCCTGGGCTATCACCGTTTTCTTACTCATCGGGGTTTTACCCTCCCAAAATGGTTGGCATATTTCGTGGTTTTTTGTGGAACCCTTGCCTGTCAAAACGGTCCTATCAAATGGGTGGGGCAACACCGAATCCATCATGCGGGTTCGGATACCGCAGAAGATCCCCATAGCGCGGAAAAAGGATTTTTGTGGTCCCATTTTACCTGGATGTTATTCACTCATTCCAAGTTCGATGATAAAAAAGTTTTAAGCGATTACACCAAAGACTTCAGCAATGATAAATTTTATCAGTTTTTAGATAATTACTTCATTATAATCCAAATTGTTTTTGGTCTGACCCTTTATGCAATTGGCGGGTTTCCCTGGGTGGTATGGGGAATTTTTGTTCGTCTGGTAATTGCATACCATTCCACATGGTTTGTAAACAGTGCGGCTCACACTTTTGGTTATGTCACCTTTCCGCTTAAAGATGATCTTTCTACCAATTGCTGGTGGGTGGGACTTCTGGCCTGGGGAGAAGGTTGGCACAATAACCACCATGCATTCCCAAAGTCTGCCCGTCACGGTCTTCGCCCCTGGGAAATAGACATGACGTGGTGGGTTATCTGCCTGCTTGAAAAACTCGGACTGGCCAAGGATATCAAGGTCACAAAATTACACCCCAACCCGGCCCACAATGAAAGTGAAAGCACGGAACCTGCGTTCATCGGGAAAATTGTAACCCAGACGGTTTAATGCTCCAAAGAGGGCTGAAGATTTTTTTGGCTCAATGAAAAAGGTTATCCAACTTTTATCCTGCGGGGGATCTCCCCGCTAGGAGAAGTTGAATTCAAGATGGTAACCGGAGTATTTTCTTAGATTGATGACTCGAGATTCGAAAATAAGGTACTGACCTTTTACTCCTGTCAGCCTGTCTTCGAATTCAGGTAATTTATCCAGATTGTGGCTGGTGATTTTTTCAGGAACCGATTCCACCGGGTAAACCAGGTTTTGCACTTTTTCGTTTTCGAGGGCATAATCTTTCAAGTCTTCGGGGAACAACTGGTGGGCCTTTTTACGAAATTCCAGCAAGTCTAAATTTTCAAACTCCCCTTTAAGCATTTTTCTCCAATTCGTTTTATCTGCAAAATTCTTTGCAACAGCCACCTCAATTTGCCCGGAAAGAATCCGCTCGGGCACCTTTGCAATAATCAATCCCTTTACCGCTCCCTGGTCTATCCAGCGATCAGGAATATTGTAATGCCGGGTAACCCCTACCTTAACTCCACTGGTCAATGACAAATAAACATAATGATCTATGTTGCAATGGGTTCTCCAAAACTCTTTCGCGGCTTCATTCCCGTTTTTATGATCACACAATTCCGGACGAACGGAGCACATTTCGTTTTCAGGTAAATCGCGAGAGCATACGAAACAATAACCCTGGTCATAAGACTTTTTGGTTTTTCTCCCGCACTCGATACAGGTGATAACTCCATCCCATTTAATTTTCAATTTACCTCCAATATGCGAATTTAAAGGATGGGATTCTTTATCTATATTCAGGAAATATTGGATAGGAGTTTCCGATTCCACATTCATTTTGCGAACTTGTCCGGAGAGTTTCATTTGCGGGAGCCCTGTTAAGGTAAATCAAAGATCCTTTCTTTTCTCAGATTTTTTCAAAAAATATTCTAACGCAAAAACAGCAAAAAGGACTGTCATCACCACTGTATTAGAATCAAAAATCAGAAAACTGAAAAGAAACAGTAAAAGATAGAAAAAAATTCGGACCAGTATTTTAATTCCATAATCTGTCATTTCCGATTTTCACCCCCAGGAAAATCATTAAAAACCAGCCCGATTTCAAAAATGTAAATAAATTCAAAAACTTACTTTTAAAGGGACCTTTTTTAAATAGGACCCAATTTTGGCATACCCCATTGATTGTCGATCTGCCCCCATTTTTCAAACTCAAACATAGGACAAATAAATTCAATGAATTGTGAAACCCCCTGTTTCTTCAATTTAGTTAGGCCTTTATTTGTAACATGATTGCGACATTAGCCCGTTGAAAAATAGTTTAAATTAAGTGTAGCATAGGCTCAAAGTAGACCGAGACAAATATATCGGATATCCGATTTTTATATTTTTAACAAGGCTTCTGGATTTTTAGTTATGGAAATTCTAGATCTCATAACAGAAAACGAACCCTTAGCTTCGTTGCCCAACACCTATTATCTCTTGCAGGAAGCAGTTGACGATCCTGATTCCGATTTCGCACAGATCGGGAACATAATCAGTCTTGACCCTTCTTTAACTGTGAGACTCCTCAAAATTGTAAATAGCGCATTTTACGGTTTTCGCAACCAAATAGAAACTGTTTCTCACGCTTTAGGGGTTGTAGGTACGGAACAATTGATGCAGTTGGTACTTGCCACTTCGGTCGTCGGTCAGTTCAAGGGCATTCCTTCGAATTTGATTAACATGGAGTATTTCTGGAAACACAGTGTGGCTTGCGGGTTAGCTGCCAGAACAATTAAAGAAACCAATGAAAGGGGAGATGGAGAAAGGTTTTTCGTATCGGGTCTTCTTCATGATATTGGCCGTCTCGTAATGTGTTTAAAGGTACCGAACCAATTTCGTATCGCGATGGAATTTGCCCAAAAAAGCGGCGACCGCTGGCATAAAGCGGAAGCCAAGTATTTTGGTTTTGATCATGGCGGAGTGGGTGGTGCCTTGTTGAGAGCATGGGACTTACCAAAAAGGCTGCAGGAAAGTGTTGCCCATCACCACAGACCTTCCGCGTCAAAAAAATATTCCTATGATGCCACGGTCATCTACCTTGCCGACCATATCAGCCACGAGATAATGGATGAACCTGGTGAAAATTCTCCTCGCCCGGGGGTAGATCCTGACATATGGAAAAAACTGGGTTTAAAAGAAAGTACTCATAAATCCACAATAAAAGAAAAAGTATTTCTCCAGCTCGACGAGGTTTCCCAGATATTTTTGCAAACCACGTAATCCTTTAAATTATCCGCACAAACTGTTTTTTTTTAACACACCTTGACCTTCCAAAAACAGGTCTTATATACCTTTATAACGTGCATTCAGCTTAATTTGACTGAGTCAAGTATTTTTTTAATTTGCACAATTTTTCCCGGAATTTTAAGACTTGAAAAGTTGATAAACTTAGGCGACACTATTGCAGTTAAGGGAAACAGTGATCTTTGAACTCGCAAGAAACAGGGAGATACTTAATGGAAGACCTAACAATATCTAAAGGCTGGTTTCAAGATAAGGATGATGAACCGACGATAATTAAGAAAAAGTTTTGTGAGCACAGAGCAAATACTGTAACTCTTGATTACGAAGTAGGTATTGAATATTGTTCATTCTGTGGAGCGCTGGGCCATTATAATCCCGACATCGACCAGTTGGAATGGACCCTTCCAGAGTATTTGCAAAAACAGAATTACAATTAATTAAACAAAACAGGGAGTTTCATTTCCCCTTAAATACAAAAGCCCCGACTTTTTAGTCGGGGCTTTTGTATTTTCAATTTATTTTTGATTTCCAGGCTATTCCACCCTAAGGAACAAAATACAAAAACAATTCAAAAAACAGCATTGAGATCACCGCAGTAAATGGAATCGTTGTTACCCAGGAAATAATTATCATTTTAACAATGCCCAGATTTAATGTGGGCAGACCGCGAGCCAGCCCCACCCCAATTACAGAACCCACCAGGGTATGTGTTGTAGAAATAGGAAGTCCCATTTTGGAACATATTAAAACAACGGAAGCGGCTCCAAACGTAGCACAAAATCCTCTGGAGGGAGTGATATCCGTTATATTCTCACCCACCGTGGCCATCACACGATAACCCCAAACCATCAAACCAAAAACAATGAATCCCCCCCCAAGCCCCAGTATCCAGGTGGGCATGGCCACTTTCATTTCTACGGCACCATGTTCCAAAATCGACACCACCGCCGCCAAAGGGCCGACTGCATTTGCAACATCATTGGATCCATGGGCGAAAGCAATATAAAAGGCAGTCAATGTCTGGAGATATTTAAACAGGTTCTCTGTGGTACTGAACTGGTGCGCTAAATCTTTTGAATCATCATCAGGAATATAACGAACCAGGAACTTGGATAAGAAAAATCCGAAGAGCCCCGCCAGGAAAGCAACCATCAGTATTCTTGGGAATCCCAGATCCAAATGTAAATTTTTTAAGCCCTTATAAAAAATTGCAATGGAAAGAATAAAGAATACGACCGAAACCATAAAAGGCAGCAACTCTTTGGCATGGGCTAAAGGTTTCCTGGTGCTGAAAATGGCCTTGTTTATAAATTGAAATACAAGGTAGGCAAACAATCCCCCCATCACGGGAGAAACCACCCAACTCAATACCACGTTACCCATCTTTCCCCAATTGACGACATCCAATCCGCCTGCAATCAGTCCAAAACCCAAAACCCCTCCAATAATAGAGTGGGTCGTGGAAACGGGCCAGCCCAGGAAACTGGCAATATGCAGCCATATAGCAGCCGCCAACAGGGCAGAAATCATTCCATACACCAGTTCATAGGGAGCATCCGCAAAAAAGGTGGTGTCCAGCATCCCCTTTCGAATGGTGTCGGAAACGTGACCGCCAACAAAAAAAGCACCCACAAACTCGGCCACGGCAGCGATTAAAATAGCCTGCTTAAAAGTCAGGCTTTTAGAACCCACGCTGGTGCCCATTGCATTGGCAACATCATTGGCACCAATATTACAGGCCATGTAAACACACGCTATGACTGCGAAAAAGAAAAGGAAGGTGTCTAAATCCAAACCGGGCTCCTTAGCCTGGGAAAAAACGGGGAATTAAATTATTGAGAAAGGAATATCCTTAAGGTTTTACCAATTTGCTCTGTTTTATCTGCAACGGCGCCCAGCTTTTTGATCACTTCGTTCCAGAGAAGTAAATCAGCGGCATCTATCTGGTTTCCCAACGAAAAAAGTTTTTGTGCCAGTTGAAACTGTTTGCGGTCAGCCTCCCATTCCAAGGTTCCTAAGACCTGGGTGGCCTTTTCTACTTTTTCTGCTTCGGCTCCTCCAAAGGAGGACTCTAATAACGCCTCCAGTTCCAAAATCAAATCACAACCCGCATAGGCTGTCTTTATCACATGCTCTACCAGTTCCTGGAGAGAGTCATGAATCGATTCCGGCGCACTGAGGTTTTTAATCCTTAAAAGAACTGCAAGATCTTCTACCGCATCGGCAATATCATCCTGAGCGGATAACAGGTGCATGAAATCCTTCTTATCAACAGGAAGGAAAACCGTTTGTTTCATGTGAGTGCGGATATCATCCTTGATCATGTCCGCTTCATGTTCCATCTTCATGATCAATTCAGAAATTTTTCCGACCTCATCATAATCACCTCTATGAAGGGCCTTGAACATGGGGTCAATCTGATCCACACACGCACGCACTTTATCCATATGGGACCCCAAAGGTTTGAAAGGGGATTTTGAAAACATGGATAGAATGGATCTCATGGACACCTCAAATGAAAAATTTGCAAGCAGGCTGAAGTTATTCTATTTAACCCCAAATTGCAAGTTGGATCGGTAGCAAATTCGAAAGAATTACCAGCAAAATTCAAGGCGCAAAATAACTCATATTTAACAAAGAGTTATATAGGGGGGATTTGCGTTCACCCGGTCTTGAAAAAAAATATTTTACCTCCCCATGATGGCAAACCAGTCCTCCAGACGGTGGATTTGCAAATAAGAATTGGATCGGCGAACCTCTCCCATCTCTCCCGAAGGACTCCCGCCGTAGTTATGACCGGGATACAAAATAATATGGTCCTCAATTTTGGATAACCGCCTCGTTAATGTATGGAATAAGTCTTCGCTGTTTCCTCCCGGCAAATCCACCCTGCCACATCCCTGCAGGAACAAGGTATCACCTGCAACCAGGCTGTCCGCAACACGAAAACATTGGGAACCGGGAGTATGCCCGGGAGTATGAAGGCATTTAATATCGATGGAACCTACTTTAACAATGTCCTCTCCATCCATTTGCTTCATGTCCGACATGGAAATCTCGGTGATCTGTTTGAGTCCATCTGCTTCATGCTTGTTCACATAAACCGGCACCGGGTGTTTTTCCATCATTTCCGCAAGTCCCATAATTTCCATTCCAAAAATTTCTCCACCGACATGATCGGGGTGATAATGAGTGACCAGTGCCCCCGTCAGTTTCATATCATCATCTTCGACGACTTTAAGAATACCGTCGATATCCCATGCCGGGTCCACCACCACACATTCACGGGTTTGAGTGTCGCCAATCAGGTAGACAAAGTTTGCCATGGATCGGGCAGAGGGATCGCTCACCCCCATATCAATTCCCGACAGCAATTGTTTAAAATAAATTGAGTTTGTATCTGACAAGAAATCCCCCTTTTATTTTTCAGAATTGAATAATTGATTTAACAGGCCTGCCAGTCGAATCCCCGCCTGTACCATACGCTGGTTGAGGACTTCTCTCCCTCTTTCAATATACTCTTTGGATAAATTGCCATCGTCTAAAGGATAAGCATATTTTAAAGCCAAAGACCGGGATTCATTCGCCCATTGATTGATTTTCGCAGACTGCCATTCCGACTTTTCGGTATCCACCACCCGCAAGTTCAGACGGGCAGCATATTCTACCAGACTTTCTTTATTCCAATTGATGAGGCCGCCATCCCATAAATAATGCAGACTCACATTTTTACCTGAATAAAAAAGTCGAATTCTCCCTCCACCCCGGTCTTTAAGGTTTCCCAGGTGCAATGGCTGGTGCACATCTCCTACAAAATGCACCAGAAATTTTAACGCGTCTCTCCTCTCACCGAATGAAGCGTGAATATCGGCAACCCTTTTTGAAAAAGTTTTTATCTTTTCGACGACGCAATTGCTCTCCGGACAATCCCTTTCCCGGACATAAGTCCATTCGCCTTCTTTAATATTCGTATAATGCCAGGGCTTTTCGTATGCCCTTTTTTTCCGGGTGATGTCCGCCCAGATTGCCACATCGGCAAGATTGTTTATGTTAAACTCTCTGACGATATGTTTTTTTGTTTCAGGGGAAAGGTTAAGCTCGGCAATATGCGCGATCACCTTGTGTCCCTGTGGCCCCCAGGAAAACACAGGGTTTGCAAAAAGAAAAACGGCAACCAGAACCGTTCCGATAAAAAAAGAAGCCGGGGTTTTTCTTCTTAACATTTTCCATCCCATTTCATACAGGTGAGCCAACTGAAGTCTTTTTACCACACCGTTAAATTCTGGACACTCATTATTTCACTTTCCATTTTACTGGGCACCGCCTCTGTCATTGCCCGCCTGTTCGATGGTTCCGGAAACAGTTCCCACAATATCGCACGGCTCTGGTGCCGGCTGCTCTGCCAGTTAAATGGAGTGAAGGTGGAAATAAAGGGAATTGAGAATCTATTGACCGACCGGCCGCAGATTTTCGTTTCCAACCACCAGGGTTATTTCGATATTTTCGCCCTGTCCGGGTATTTGCCGGTTCAAATCAGATGGGTTGCGAAATCCAGCCTATTTAAAATCCCTTTTATGGGATGGGCGATGACCGCCGCGGGCTACATCCCTGTTGAAAGGGGAGACCGTAAAAAATCGTACCAGGCATTCATTCAAACCGTGGAGAAAATAAAGGAAGGAAACTCCATCATTATTTTTCCGGAAGGAACCCGGTCAGAAGACGGAACCATAGGGCCGTTTAAAAAGGGAAGCAACCTGATTGCCAGCCGTTCCAACAGTCCCATGATACCCGTAACCATTATTGGAAGTGGCGATATTATTAAGAAAGGAAGTGCCATCATCCACCCCGGCAAAGTTCAAATCATCCTTTCGCCCACCGTCACAACCCATCTTGAAAAAAAAGACGATGGCGAAATACTGAACTCCATTCGCGAAACCATCCTGGAAAACCAGCGGCTTGCCGCCGCCGGCAAGGAATGTTAAATCCAAAATCAATAACCAGCCTGCCACCGGCTGGTTACTGCATCTGTATATCTTCTAAGGCTACTTTTTTTCTTTCTGGATGAATTCCCAGATGTCAGCGGGATGGTCGCGCAGGTCTTCGGGGTTTCGCCAGATGGCGCGGATCATTCCTGTTTTGTCTATCACAAAAGTCGTGCGCTCGATGTATTTGACCATTTGCCCGAGGTCCTCTTCTTCTTTAATGACCCCGTAAAGCTCTGTCACTTTTTTGTGTTCATCGGCAAGAAGGGTGAACCCGAACTGAAACACCTCGATGAACTGCTGGTGCGAATTCACCCCGTTCCAGCTGCAACCCAGGACCTCAACCTCACGGGTCTTGAATTTCCGGTTCCACTCGTTGAACCCGACCATCAGGCGGGTGTCTTCAGGACTGCTGTCCTGACGGTAAAAAGCGAGAACCACCCACTTTTTGTCTTCAAAATCCTTCAGGCTTACCTTTACTTTTTCTTCAGCAGAGGGGCTGGACGCACCTGCCTTGTACCCATAACAGGCCGGCAGTTCAAAATTAGGCGCACGATCCCCTACCTCCAGTTCATCTGGCATGGAAAATATCCTTTTTTTGATAAGCAACACTTTACAATGAATTATGCGATACTTCCTGTTATCTAATATAAAGGCGTTGCTTGCATTTAAATTACCGGATCTATAAATCTTTTAAGATATATTAATCACCGAACGCCGCTTTGAGTAGTGGCTCCACTTCACCTTTTGCTTCCATTTCATCAAGAATATCTGTATCACCATAAAATTTTCCATCAATAAAAACTTTTGGCAAGGTTGGCCAATTGGTCATTTTTGTAAGAGCCTCACGTTTGGTTGGATCTGAGAGCGCATTGACGACTTCAAATGGGTACCCATATTTATTGAAAAATTGAATTGTTTCGACAGTAAAACCACATTGCGGTGCTTCTTTAGTGCCTTTCCCATAAATAATAATTTTATGTGCTGCGATTTCTTCTTTTATTTGATCTTCCAATTCTGACATTACCAACTCCTTAGAAAAAATTTAAATTTAAAAATGATGTTTAAAACAACCCAAAACTAGGGGGTTGCCGTTTTTATTTCAGCAGCATGAATTCTCCCATCCTGCATGGCGGGGTTGAGAGCATCCTGAACTTTGCGGTGTCGATCCATTATTCCCAGTTCTTCAAATGCAGCTGAGGTGACGTGAATTATAAAATGGTCACTCATTCCGGTTTTATCCAAAACATTTACCTCTGCATCCGGAACGGCGGTTTTAACTAAATCAATCAAATCTGGAATACTAATCATCTATTTCCCTTTAAAAAATAATGGTTAAACCAGTTAACTGTAACTATTTGATTCTAATTCTATCAAAAGGATTTAACGTTTTGCCTTTGTTTTTTCAATATAATACAATAAATTCCGCTGCAGGAGAAAGGCATAAAACCTTATAAACAAGGGCTTAACGCATTTAGGGGATTGGATTCCCCACCGGATTTTCAAGAATTGACGAATTGCGGTTAATTTAAGTATAATTTAAGAATCGTTGAGCCTTTTTACGCTATCTAATAGAAGTATAAAGAGTTAATCAAGGGAGATTTTCATGACCGTAACATCCGATTTTGTAAAAATAACTCCAAAAGCCAGTGAGGAAGTCACCAAACTGGTAAAAGCAGAAAATAACCCGGAAATTGGGCTGAGACTCGCCGTGAAGGGAGGCGGATGCTCGGGTTTATCTTACGACCTGTCGTTCACTCCCAAAGAAGAAGGCGATACGGTAATCCAGCATGACGAGTTCAACGTCTTTATGGATGCCAAGAGCATGATCTACCTGAAAGGAATGCAATTGGATTATCAGGATGGACTGCAAGGGAAAGGGTTTGTATTCGTCAACCCGAATGCCACTTCGACCTGTGGTTGCGGAGAATCATTCTCTATTACCTGATTTCCTCTATAAACCGAATTCCAGGGCCTTCGCCAACACGGTGCGCATCCCTTGCGGATGCGTTTTTTTTTTGACCTATGCAACCCGAAACGCTTGAAGAAATAAACCAGGTAAGACAGAATTGCGGTTATTTCTTTATGGATGGTTGGAGCATCCTCACCGCCAGCGGCAAAGAAACTTTTTCTTTTCTGCAAACCCAAACCACCAACGACGCTTTGCAACTGGAGGTGGGCCAGGGTCAGGCCAGTGCCATAACCGACCGACAGGCACGTTTGATCGCCAACTTTTCCCTCCACCGCATTGCCGAAAATGAAGGCTGGCTTTTGACAGAAGACTGGCAAACCCTGCACGACCATCTGGAATCCTATCATTTCCGGGAAGACGTGGCTTTCAAGAAAATGGAACAAACTCTCTTGACTCTTCAGGGACCCAAAAGCCCCCTGCTCCTTGAAAAAATTTTTTCCTCTCTTCCCGAAAAACCCAATTCAATACTGCGACAGGAATTCGAGGGAAAACCCTTTGGTCTCATAAAGAAATCGGTAACGGGGGAAGAGGGTTTCGTAATAGCAATGCCCCAGGAGTTAAAGGAAAAGTTCCTGGAAAAACTTTTAAACACCAATAAAGATAATCCTCCGATAAAAATCGGTGAACAGGCACGGGAAGTTCTTAGAATCGAAGCGGGGATCCCCGTCTTCGGAAAAGATATGGATGGGAAGAACATCCTTCCGGAAACCGGTCTGGAACACAGCTCCGTCAGCTATAACAAGGGTTGCTATATCGGCCAGGAAGTCATTGCGCGAATTAAAACCTATGGAGCCCCCAATTTTGCTTTAATGGGCCTGGCATTTGAAGGACCCATCTCACCTCCAATGAATGGAAATATTTTTCTTGAAGATAAAAAAATTGGAATCGTCAAAAGCTCCATCCGCTCTGCTTCTCTTGACAAGGTCATCGCCCTGGCGTACCTCCACAAAGACCACCGCAGTCCGGATGTGGAAATGGAGGTTTCTATTGATCAGCGTCCTTTTAAAATCAAAACCTGCCTGCTCCCCTTCTACCAGGCCTCTACAAGAATGGAACATTCAAAGAGGCTCTTGAATGAAGCCCTTCAAATTTACAAAGAGCAGGAAGACCTCGACAAACCCATAGCCATTTTGAGGGAAGCGATAGATATCTACCCGAAACATGCAGAAGCTTATGAAGCGCTGGGGGTTTTTCTCTCGAAACAGGACAAGCTGGATGAGGCGATTGCCCTCATGAAACGCCTGGCGGAAATCAATCCCCAGGAAATCATGGCGCACACCAATTTGTCGGTTTATTACATGAAACAAGGCCGGATTGAAGACGCTGAAAATGAGAAGGCAGAAGCAACCGCGCTGCAGTTCGAGCAGGCGGTAGAAAAAAACATGGCAAAAAAATTAAAGAAAAAAGCGGAAGAGCAAAAGAAAAAAGAAATGGAAGAAAAGATCGAAATGTTCAAAAAGGTTTTGGAAATCGATCCTGTAGACCAGGTGGCCAATTTCGGATTAGGGTCCATATATCTTGAGACAGGGCGTTACGAAGAGGGCATTGGCCCCCTGACCACCGTTGTCGAAAAATTCAAAGACTATTCAGCCGCCTACCTGTTACTGGGAAAGACCCTGGAGAAATTATCAGAAAACGAAAAAGCCATTGACGTCTATAAAAAAGGGATTGCCGCGGCCTCAAAAAAAGGCGACCTCATGCCTCTCAAAGACATGCAGAACAGAATGAATCAGCTATTACACTCTTCGCCCTGACCTTTCACAAATTTCCAAATATCCTCACCCGGATTCAAAATTCCAGACTTGATGATTTTCTGATTTATGATCACACCGTGATCCATTAGAAACCAGAATCGTAAAAGCAGTTTTTCTTCTGGTGTGGTGTACGCGTCTTCCCATTGGGTGGTGGACTTGTGGGATGCGATGGCGTTATAAAGAGAGGCAGGAATATCGAGCCTCTTTTTCTGGATGAAGCTTTTATATCCTTCCAACAATATAGATTGAAACTGTTTTCTACTGATCTTGATCAACTCTGAAACACTGGGTATTTGGTTATCGTGATATTCGAAAAACTTCAGCTTGTAATATTGGTGAATGGTTTCCAAACGAAAATAACAGTGAAGTTCAGAAACCTGATCGCCATAAACTTTTTCAAGGTATTTTCGAATCAAAGGTTTTCCAGCCTTCAGCAAAAGCTTATTGAGTCGGCCCCGCTCAAATAAATGGATACGGACCGTGCTCAGATGCTTGGTGCATTGAGCTTCAATATCAGCTCTGATTCTTTGTCCATTCGGAGGAATGCGATACCAGACGATTTCATCACTGGCCACCTGCAAGGATTGCTGAAAGGCTTCGCTGATTTGATGGTTGTTGGACCGTTTCGCCTGCTTGGCGATCATGTAAGCATTGTCTTTTAAAAACCCAAGGTCCAACAACTCGTTTTGAAAAACCTTGCGGTTGCCCATCAAAAACCCGCCCCGCTCTTTAATATGGTCTTTCGCTTTATCCACTCCTCTTAGGGCAAGGCTCACATCTCTGGGCATTAAGTCCAATCCCAGTTCTTGAGAAAACTCATAAATCTCTTCAAGCGTTTTATAATTCAACTTGTCAATGAATAGAAATTTTTGAATATTGGCCTCACTGAAGTTGCAGGCCTCGAAAATTTTAATTTTTTTGTATTTGATTTCTTCCCAGTATTTGCGCGTACCTTCCTTTTTCTTAAACTGCGATTGAATTTCAGATCTTGCTTTAAAAAAATAACTTCGCAACAAATACCACTCGCTTTCGAGAGTGGACTCAATAATCCAAATGTATTTTGGAGTTAAAACGGGAAGCTTGGGGTCATCCAGAAGTTTGATTTCACCCGTGGCGAGAATATAATCGAGCAAATCCAAATGCCGTTCCAGGAGAATTGGGTTTATCTGCTCAATGAACTTCCGAAAAATCGTTTTCCAGCGAAAGGGATCAAATTCCTGAACGGACTCCGTCAACTTCTTTTGCTCTTTCAACGTCTTTTTAACCCGCTGCAAGCCGTTTTTTTCCATTTTTTCGAACAGCTTATCTCTTCCTGATATATCGCTGATCTTTATTTGTTTCAGCCGACCGATCAATGAGGGGATTTTTTCGGAAAATTGCAGGTCAAATTCTTCATAGGAACCGGCATCTGAAAAATAGACCTCTGAGAGCAGGTCATCCACGTAATCGAGAGAGGCCACCACTTTTTTGACCAGTTTTTTATAAAGGTCAAAATCGAGGTTTTTATTGCCCGTTTGACAAGCACGGATATCATTTAAAAAAGTCCGGGCCCTTTTCGTTTCTTCAGGCTGGGAATGGGGATCATTGATGACATTTAGAAACAGGCTTTCGGCCCCTTGCAATTCCCGCTTGGCAAGGAGTTCCAGCCCTTGTGTCATGGAATCATAAATAAACATAAAAAATTTGAATCCCATAGGGATTTTTAAAGAAAGTCTTTAAATAACCCCCGCCACCTTCATTTCACCAGAGGATTTAACAGGAAACCAACCCAGCATTGATAGAAGCTTTGGGGCGAAGGAGATCTACTAATATTTGCAGCCCAACTCCTGCTGTTTTTTGCAGCTAGCGGGCTTCCTGGGATGTTCTGTGTATTTCTAGAACTTTCTATTTAGATGCTTTCGGAAAGGGAGAAGATTTTTAATTAACAGGAATTTTTACGTATTGTTTGCGTATTGGGACAGGAAAATAATTCGGCAAAAAAAAACCCGGAAAGTAAGCCAAATTGTGCTTACTCCTGGGCAAGGGGCGCCACAGCGCCCCATTCAGGATAGATCAAACTATGCAGAATGAACCTTTTTTTACCTGGGTTCACACTCCGAAGGTGCGTTTGCAATCAGGTCGTTCTCCATACTGTAGGATAACGACCGATATTCAGGCTCTTCTACCTTAACCGGCTTGATATCCAGCAGAAGGTTTTCATTTCGCAGAAAAATGGCCAGGATATCTACGATATCTTTGTAGAGTCCTCGCTCGGCTTTCCGGGAAGTAAAAATACAGAACAGAGGGCCCCACCGGCCCAGATGGTTCCTCATGAATTTCTTCATGCTGCTGGTCAAGACATTAATGTTTCGTTCATCATGCCCATTCTGCACCCCATAGGCGGTTCTAAAACACATGAAGAACATGAAAGCCAACTCGATGGAGAGATGATCCACTCTTTCCTTGGTTCTGTTTCGCGGCTGCTCAAACCCAAAGGTTTCATAGAACCCTCCTAATTGAATCAATACATCGGTTTGGGATTGGATACCCCCTTCCGTACCGTATTGCATTTCATAGGGAGGACATTCCATTGATACCGCATGGCCGAAAACACGAACATATTCCTGCTGTACCTGTTTGACGGTCATTTTAGGCAGATATTTGTCAAAGCCTTCTATAATTGACTTAACGTGATTCCAGTCTTCTTCATCCACCAGAGCAATATCCAATGGCTCAAGCAACGACTTGGGCCGGAAAAACTTTCGATTCCAAGGATAACTGAACGCGCTGGAAAGTATATCGTAACAACGGCCTCTTGCCAGCTGCAGAGAAATTCGCTCTTCTTTCAACTCCTCCAGAGAACCGGTCTGACCAAGAACCGCGAGCATCGGGTCACTTGCTTTAGCTTGAGTAACATCTCCCATTTTTCTTAATCTCCATATTGTTTCAGAAATTCCGGCCCATTGGAGGCACCCGAAATCTGAATTGATTCACGCCGCACAGGTTAACCAACACCGGCCCGTAATTCATACACCTCAACACATCGGTCACATGCGCCATCTTTACTTTCCCAGTCCGGAAAATCAATCTGGATTGCTTCAATGACCATTTCATCACAAATACTTTCAGGATCATCCACCCAGTTATAAGTTGGGAATTTGCATAATGGGCAAGGCGAACCTTGAAGATGGATGAAATCCCGCTCTTCTTCTGAAATTTCTCCCGGGTCAACATATTTACTCATTAAAGTATCAAGATCGGTGGCCATCGAGAGAAGTTCTTCATGTGTAAACTTTTCTGTTATCCAGATTCCTTCAAAAATTCCCCTTCTTTGCTTATCCGGAATTTTTCGGTAGAAATTATCAAACTCACGAAACCGGGCTTCCTTGGGCAGGACAGATACAACACCCATTCGAGCCAGCCGGGCATCGACATACATATTCCACAGAAGTCTGAAACGCGAGGTAATTAGATTCTTTACGGATGGGTTGCCGGGAATGAATGCGTCCTCATAGTCAAACTCGGGATCGACCATATCCTTGGCATGCATGAACTCCTGTATCAGAAAGGCATCCAGATCCATTGCTTCTTCCGGGTTGCTGAACCGGCTCGCGAGCACTCTCATTTCAATAATCGGGTTGCCTGAAACCCGGTTGAGAACATTGGAGCCTTCATCCACTTTGTTGATCGCTCTTTTTACGACGACTTCTTTGATGCGCTCTTCAAATTCGCGTGCCAGATCGTAAGCGATCTCATCATTATTTTCTTCGGGTTCGGGACTTTCTTCAGGGCCGGACTCCTCTTCCGCTACGGCTACCAACTCATTCTCGTTTTGTTCCTCTTCCGCTGTTTCAGAGGGTATTTCCCCCTGCTCTGCAGCAGGTTCTGCTTCCTCGTTGGACTTGAGTAAAGCGGATTTTTTGGAGGTTCGTTTTCTCTTTGGGATAAGGCCTACCGCTTCCAGGGCTCTTAAAACATGATCGCCCAGCTTGAGTTTTTCCAGGAAAAACAGGCGGTTTACTTTTTCGAAGGCGACTTCCCGATCATCTTCAGGAAGTTCATAAATGGGATCGGCCAGGGAATGAAATTCGTCATAATCAGAGCGGTAACCCGACCGTTCCAGATGGTTCAAATGCCGGAATACCGACTCTTCCATTAACTGAGCACTGTAACTAACTTTCATAAATCCAGATAACTGTTAAAGCCTGAAAATTGATGCGCTTACCGCAAAAAAAGGCCTTAATTCCCTCGTTTTATTTCTTTTGGTTAAAGGTAATTTAGCTCCTTTTAAAGGCTTATGTCAAGACAAAAGGCCTTTATTTTTTAGGAGTTACGCATCAAACAACTCTCGGCTGCAATTTCATGAAGGATCGAAATTGCCTCCAGAAACTTTGCTTATTAATCCTTATTTTATACTTTTTGAAGGCTCAACACCAGATTATTCCTACCTTCAAAAATCAATAAGATTCACGAATTCAAATAATATGACATCGATCGAAAAATTCTTGAAACAATTCCCATTATTTCTTATCGATCTCATCTCTCATTTTTTCCATGGCCTGGATGGCTTCCATGATCGGTTCAGGATCCCCGAGGTCACGGGCAATTTCACGCGCATCCTTCAAATAACTATCGAACTCATCAAACCGACCCACGAGCAACTGCATTCTTGCCACCGTCAAGTTAAACTGGATCAAATTCGACCAGTTTTTTGTTTCACGAAAACATTCCGCAGCCTGTCCAAAATATTTTTCCGCGTCATCGTATTTTAAATCCTTGAACTTCAGATTCCCCAGATACGTTAAATCCTGACCGGCTCCCCTCTTGTCATCCACCGCCTGAGTGAGTTCCAATGCTTTCAAATACAGCTCTTCAGCCTCTTTTCGCTTCCCATTACTGAATGCGAGGTTTCCAAGATTGCGATAGTCTTCGGCGATTTCGGTTTTGTCATTCAATTTCCGGGATATCTCAAATGCCCGGTTGAAATCGTTGTTGGCTTTTTCGCGGTACCCTCTTTCCATATTAAATTTTCCCAGGTTCCTGAGGTCCGCGCAGATTTCCTTGGGTTCGTTGAGGTTTTCAGAAGTTTCCAGAGCTTTTCCATAAAACTTCTCCTGGCTGGCCCGTTCTTTTTTCTCAACATAAATTTTTGCCAGCACCCGGCTGTCTGCGAGAACATTACGGGCGTCGTTGATTTCTTCGGCAATTTCAAATGCTTTTAAGGCGTATTTCTCCGCATTCTCCCAGTCTTCCTTTTGCAGATAGAGGTTGTACTGGTTTCGATTGTCTTCGGCAATTTCACGTTTATTATCCGCACTGGTATTCAATGCCAGCGCCTCAAGATAATTTCTCTCGGCACCGGACCAGTCTTTTTTCTGCAGACAAATATTTCCGAGGTTTCGATAATCTGCCACCAGGCCCTTCGCATTGTTGGCAGCCTTGTTTATCTTCAAGGATTTATTCACCAGTTTTTCGGCCTTTTCCATCTTTCCTGCCAGAATCAAAACATTGAGATAATTCGCATACAGTTCTTTAAGGCCTGTCTGGTCCTTCAATTCCTCTTTAAGCTTGATGGCGTTACTGTAGTTTTCCTCCGCCCCCTTAAAATCCTCCTTCTGCATCAAGATGCTTCCCAGGTTTCCGTAGGCTCCACCCAGCGCTTGTTTATCTCCGGATTTTTCATGCAAGGCAATCGTTTCCTTTGCCACTTCTTCCGCTTCATCCCAGTTGCTGGACATGAACAAAACGTTGCCCAGATCGTTCAACAACATCAGCTTGAGCTTGGGATCCTTTTCCGCTTCTGGTTTTTTCAGTCCCTCGCGAATGGCCTGTTTGCGATTCTCCAGGTATTTTGGCTGCGAGAAGATGAACATCAATTTATCCTGGACTCCCTGAACCCTTGCCTGCTCTTTCATTTCTTCATAAAGATCACTGGCACGCATGAAATGGTCTTCCGCCTTATCGAACTCTTCTTTTTTTAGAAAGATGTCACCCAGTGATTCACATTGCTGGGCGATCCCGGGCCGGTTTTCATTTTTTTCCATCAACTCCAAAGACCGCAGATACTGCTCTTCTGCGGCATCCCAGTTTTTCTGCAGGCCGCGGACATTACCCAGGTTGGCATAACTGCGCGCCTCACCCAGCGCGTCACCCAGCTCCTGCATGGTTTTGAGGGATTTCTCAAAATTTTCCCAGGCCAGTTCGAGTTTGTTCTGGTTGAGGTAAATGTTTCCCAGGCTGCCGAGAAGGTAAGAGTTCCTGCGTTTGTCGGAGTCCCCAATGACCTCCAGGGCTTTTTTGAAATACGTTTCCGCCTCATCCACTTTTTCAGGCTGGCCCTCCGTGGACATTTGCAAATAAATACCCGCTAGATTCGCATAGCAAATACCGGCAGAAGCTTTGTCGCCCAACTCCTCCAAAAGGGTCATGGTTTTTTGGATGGTCTCGATCACCTTGTCCATGCGGTTCCACTGGAAATAGATTTCTTCGAGTTCCTGCAGTTTGGAGATGGCTTTGGTTTTTTGTCCCGTGGAGATAAGTGACTCCACGTCCGCGGCAAGGGCTTCTTCGTTTTTCTTTAAAAACAGGGGGGATTTTTTAATCGAATCAATGCGATCTTCGAGCTGCTTTATTTTTCTTTCATCCTGCTTTGCAGCAGCCATGAACTCTTTGGCTTTTTCGTAATACTCAATCGCCTTTTCGGCTTCCTCTTTTTTCAAAAAGATATTGCCCAGGTATTCACTGTAGATGCCCTGCCCCAAAGGGTCGTTGGCCTCAACCATAATCTGCATGGCCTTCTGGTAATTTTCTTCCGCTTTGTCGAAGCTTCCCTGGTAAAAATAAACGTTACCCAGATTGCCCAGGGAGCTTTCTATTCCCTTTGCATCTTTCAACTTTTCCATGAAAGTGAGTGAACGGGAATAAAACTCTTCCGCCTTGTCAAATTGCTTGCTCTGAAAACTGATATTGCCCAGGTTACCCAAAACATAAGCCTGCCCCGCATCGTCGCCTTCCTTTTCCATCTCCTTCAAGGCGGCAAGGAAATTGGTCTCTGCTTCCTGGATGTTGTTCTTCTGCAAATTCTCGTAACCGAGATTTTCCAGCTTTCTTCCTTCACTCACTTCACTCATAACCGGGCACCACCTTCTTTAAAATTTTGATTTTCAAATTATTATATTGTTCTGAAATAGAAAGACGGCAAGAGACCGATAAAAAGCCCTGCCATCAACATAAGTATTTCAAGCTAAATGAGTTATTTTGATAATATTTGTGTGGTTCAAATTATAGAATTCTCAGGGGCCTCTGTCAATCATTCCACCTGACGTAATAATACCTTATTTTTCAAACAGAAAGGACATTGGTTGACAGACTGGAAGAAGGCTCACTATAATCACCTCTTCATTCTCACAAGCAAAGCAACACCACGAAAGGATCCATAGTGGCCAAAGTTGAAAAAATCATAGAGGCATTGACCCGGGAAGGGTCATTGATATTCGCACAAAATCTGTCCTATGCAGAAGAGCTTGAAAAAAAGATTCCCGAATTAAAAAAGGAAGAAAAAGACGATTGTGAATTCTGGTATGAAAATGATGCCCCCACCGTCGCCAATACCCGGGTCAAAATTTTTCCGACGGGGCATATCGTTTTCTACAATGAGGAAGGACGGCGATTTCTCTGCACGGATCCAGACGGCATTCCGCTTCACGAGGCGTTATGGACCGAAGATGAAAATACCGGGGAAACGCAACTGTCCCTCGCCCGCATGCAGTTGGACTGCAAACAATGGGTCGGTATAAAACCCCGGGCCAAAACCTTCTCAACCCAAATCGATATCAGCCCCCACGAAGGCTGGGAAAACATGTCTCTCGACGACCTTCGCGAAAAAGCCGCCGAAGCCTGGAGGGTACCCGCATCAGAAGTAAAGTATTTTTATGATGACGAACATATGGTTCATCAAGGCGAAGGCAAATACGATATCCGCCTCACCAAGGACGGACTTTATGCCCTGCACGAAGGCACGTTCGACAAATCCATATTCATCAGTTTCATGTTCCAGGTCAACTGGGCCAAACTCGACTTAATCCCTGTCGTGGAACTGTTTCAATCAACCCTGCCGGGAACCGGTGGAGCCGTCTTTGAGTTCATCTGGGGAATTTACAACGACCAATCGCGGGAAGAAGAGCTACCACCCCTGAGGTATCGCGGTCTGCCGACCTACCCATCCAAGGAAGCCTTTAATATTTTCTCAGCATTCTTTGAACCGAAAGGACCTGAAGGAAAAAATATCAAAACGGTTTTTATGGACCCACAAACCTCGCATGAAATCACCTGGACTCCGCAAAAACACCCGCCGGTTCGTTATTTCAGCGAGCAACAACAAGTCGCCATCACCGCCCAGGACGGTTACCTTTACAAAGTCACGGTGTTTGACGACCCCATTACCTTTCCGTTCACCAACTGCGTTGGAGTGAGAAAGCCCCCCATCCAGAGAGAGGTCCGGGTGGGAAACCAGACGTTGACCCTTCTGGAAGGGGAACAGGGAAAAGAAATTCTATTCGAACCCAGTTGGAACCTGAGGCCGCAAACCTATTCCACAAAACTGCAAGACAAACACCCTTTTACCTGGAAATGGTTTTTTAACGGCGAACCTCCAAGAGTTGATCCGGTAAAATCCCTTTACACCGTTCCCTTCTATCCAGAAGGCCAGGCGGACATAGACGAGTCTTCCATGCAACCCATGGTGCTGGATCAAATATTTCATTACATGGAAATGGCACCGGGAATGCCGGCCAAGCTGGAAAAAATGGAATCGGTACTCATCCACACTTTTGACACCGTCCTCGCGGGCTGCATCGACAGCTCGAAAGACCGGATTTACACCGTGCTTTTCAGTGACCCTGAGTTCGCGCAAAAAAACGCACAACTCTTATGGAACTACGCCGCCTCGCGCGATCAGCTGAGCAATCTGGAGAGGGTTTCGTTCCTCGAAGAAAAAGAACATATTCAGGATGCCTACAGCCAGAAATACGACCTGATCTTCAAATGGATTCCTTTCATGTACCATCAGGATCGCGAAGCCTGTGAAAGTATGTTGCTGGCTCTATCAGAAGCATTACAGCCGGGCGGGTTCATGTTCCTGATAGCACCCAGACAGTTGCAGGGACTGTTTGATCATTACAAGCTCGATGCAATTTATAACGACCCGGTTTACAATATGCCGTTCTTCCGCCAGCATTTGAAAATGTGTCCCGAAAACCAGGTCAACCCCGACCTCGTCGTTTACCTGGTACAAAAAAGAGGTGAGGAAGAAAAGAAAGCCGACCCGCCATCCAGAGAAGACACCTTTGATGGCACCATCCCCGAAATGCGAGGTTTTAGAAGGCCTCAAGTTTAACTAAAGATCAAAACCAGTCAAAACTCCTCATAATTACCCCTTAATTTCCCCTCCTAAATACTCTCAATACCCCCAAAAATACTAAAGTAGCTTTCAAAATATCC
>WAIB01000006.1:0-3663 GCA_009873655.1 Nitrospinota bacterium
CCGTTGTCCCTGAGCCAACACCTTCTCCATCCCCATCCAGAACACTGGCTGTCACGGTTGTCGAGCTATCAGGGCAGGTGACTGGGGAAGAAGCAGCCGTCATGGTGATTTTTCCCCAGGGAGCGGTGACCAGGTTTCGTGGTGAGGAAACTGCGGAATAAGTTTCCCGATGGTATCGGTCGCTGTATCCGGATGATCCCCCTGAAGTAGCCACGCTGCCGGAGTAATAAGTTCCGCTATTAAAATAATTTTCGTTGGGGTCTTCGTCTCTTGATCGGGTGACGATATACATGTCCACTTTTCTAATGTCATTTAACTCTTCGTCAGGAACAACGTAAGGGGGTACGGGGTTTCCGTCACTGTCAACCGTCACTCCACTTGGAAGGGGGTCGCCATCTTTATCCCAAAAACGCATGATTATATTGTCCACATCCCTTGCCACTTTACTTTTTACAACCCCGCTATCGCCTTCATTGGGAATGATCCGGTAAAAATGGAAGGGTGGATCGGATAATGCCAGGGAGATATTGTAGTCGCGAGTTTCCGTGCTATCCACGGTTCCATCGCCATCCTGATCGAAATAGGCCGAAATGGTGAAGGTTTCATTTTCCGTGGCATCCGGATTGGAAACCGCATAAGTCATGACCTCATCATTTTGAATAGCTCCGTCATCGTTCTCATCAAAAACCATGGTCACATAATGGTCTGAGGCTGCTAGAAATCTTTTTCCGCGGCTAACGTTGTAACCCGCGTTTTGCACACTGCGAGTGATAAAATCCACGGCGGCCCTTCCATTGGTCTGCATCTGGCCCAGCTGGCTCTGACGCTGAAAAGTTTTGGTCTGGTTCTGAATGACGCCCGCGACGAAACCGAGAAGTATTAAAGAGACCGCAGTTCCAACCAAAAGTTCCGTCATGGTAAAACCGCTTTCATTCATTTCAAATTTATTCGGCAGCTTTTTCATTTTTTATCCCTCATTTTTTAAACTATTCCAGAAAGCCCACCCGTTCCACACTGAATATGGAAGGGATAAAAGGCGGCCAGAAATCCGGATTTTGAAATCTCACATCCCACCCCCAGTTCCGGGTCGGACCTGAATAACAATTTCCTCCCAGGCACCAGAGGCCATCAGCCTGTTCGCTGTCCCACAGGTTTACGAACGATCCACGAAAATTAAGGGCCGCTCCTGTCCACCATTCATGAAGGCGGGGATAGGAATGCACACCGCCGCTGTAATTGGAACCGTTTTCATTAGTGGGAAGATGACCGGCAAAAAGAGCGGCATACACCGTGGTCTCTGATCCACGGTAATTGTTATAAAGTTGGCTCTGGGTAATATTGCAGGTCTTCGTACTGAATGCGTTGGATAAAACATTCATGGCATCGCCCACCAGTGCAACCCCGCGAGTATTGACCGTATTGAAATCGCCATGGATATACACCGGGTTATCTGAAGCCAATGTGGTTTCATCTGATAATTGCGGGCTGGAAGTTGAATTGATCGTGATCAAACGAATCGCCTGCAAATTTCCGCTTTGGTTTGTAAAACCGGAATCCGGGGAACGCGAAGTGTATATCAACATTCCATCCCCCGCGAGAGAGAGTCCCTGATCTTCAAGATAGGCTTCATACCAGAGACCCAGTGCATAAAGGTCAATGTCGGTGGTATCCACAGCGCGTTCGTCTTCCCGGCAGTCTTCAAAGGCCGAGGTGACCTCGCGGATGATCGGCATCGGCAACCCCACTATCGGATTTCCGGTGGATGATTCACCTGCCAGAACCAGATCCGTCACATCGGTATAGGAAGGGCGGGAAACATGAACTTCTATTTGATCCTTCCCTAATCCACCGGTACCGATGATGGTCATGCCATCGACGGTGTCCTTTTGAGGATTTTCAGCCCGCTGCTCGTAAAAATCCCCACGTTTAAACAAGTCCTTGGAAGGGGTTGTATAGGGCTCTTCATTGACAAGCACATAATTGTTGAAACGGGCTTCTTCGGACGCTTCATTATCCGAAGTAATACTTGTCGTCAGGGTTTCATACTCCGAAGAGGTAAAAGTAAGTCCCGTAACCGATGTTTTTATGCGTACGGTGCCCGAATAATCGGAACCGTTATTTTTTTTGTAGGTGTGGATATCACCCACGGCTGTCATGGAATGCGGCGACATATTGTCGTCGTCATCGTAATTGCGCAAATTGATATTGTTATAACTGGAAGAGCCAATATAAATGTCCGCATTAGAATGAATGCGGCCCCAGCTGTTCATATCCGGACCGGGAAACAGTTCCAGGTCGGCCGAGTTGCCACTTTGGCCATAAAACACGAAGTATTGAACCAGCGGGGTTTCAAGAATTCGAATGGATTCATTCACCGATTCCCTGGAAGAATCTTTGAGCGAGTTGGATTCGGCTTCTATGTCATAAGAGTAAGCATAGTGATAGATAATGGTATTTCCAACCACAGTCTGGTAAAGGAACGGCTCCAGTGGATTTTCGATTTTATATTTGACGGCGTAGTTGCGGTAATCTGCAACATTGATATAGCCCTCACTATCCCCGCCATAATCGGAGGATTCTGTATAAGGGATCAAATCTTCAAACTCATTGATGATGTCGTTGACTGCCAGGTCGAGCCCGACTTCTGCAGAATAAAAAGCGTTCTTACCTTTTTTATGAGCTTCCGCAGATTCCAAATTTAAGGCTATTGTCTGCATAGCACCAAAGGCAACCGCTGCAGTTGCGGCCATAACAAACAAATAAACCAACATCGTGCTTCCCCGTTCCCTAAGGGCATGCTCTATATGATTGTTGTGGAATAAAGTTTTCATTCTATGAATTGCCTCCTGTGAAGAACCGAGGCCATCTCTATATTTCTGGATTGACCGCGGCTGTCAGTCCAATCTGTGGTGACTAAAACCTCCAACATTCGGATGGATGTGGGGTCGTCGAACGTTGCATCCCCTCCCGATGGGTAAACCTGCAATTGCCATTTGATGCTGAAATCCCCATCCGTTTCAGTTTTGGAGTAGGTGTAGTCATCATCTTTTGTTAATCCCTCATCCGTTAAGTAATCCGTTACAAGGTAGTCGAACCCAAACACACCCCCTGTGGGCTCGTTCGCAGAAAATCTTTTTACCTCTTCAATTTTATTGGTGGTTTTCAAGGTCGCTTCCGTAACCAGGCGTGAATTATTCTGATAAAAAATTACTGAATCAGCTGCTCTAATAAGACCAAAAATTCCTGCCGTTAGAACCACCATGCTGACCAAAACCTCGACCAAAGTGATCCCCTGCTGGTTACGAACCTGTTGAGAAAATGGATTATCTTCTTTATGAATAAAATTTTTCATTTTCATTTCCATGGCGGTGACTTCGAAGCACTGTATTCCCAATAATCCACCGCACCCGTAGCCTGTAAAATAGAAATCAAACGCGCTCTTTCATCCGTTTCACCAATGTCATTCTCGTGCAACAATAAAACGGAACCGCTGGAACTGGCCTGTCCCTTGGAGTCGAATACCAATGTCCCTCCAAAGGTCACGGCAGAAGTGACATCATTGCCATCTGTATCCGTAATTCCTGTGTTGTAGGCAAACTGAACGTTATTTTCCAGGGCGCCATTTTTAACATTTTCCCCTGTGTCAATAGTGCCATCGCCGTC
>WAIB01000006.1:3673-93935 GCA_009873655.1 Nitrospinota bacterium
TGAGCGGTGGTGTTGAAAATAACTCGAACATTATTATTGCTCTTTACCGCAGTGGTTCTGGCGAGCATCAGGTCAAAATAGATTTTTTGTGCCTGTGCATTGATTTGATGCTTCTCTTTCCATTTAGAGAAATTGGGTATTGCGAATGCTGCGACCACCCCGAGAATTGCCATAGTGACCACCAATTCGATTAAGGTAAAACCCTGTGGGCCCGCTTGAAAACGCTCCAACCTTCTCAACCCTATTTTTGGGGACATTTGATTTCTCTTTGTTATTCTCAATACTTTTAAAGCAAAATAGAGACCAAAATTACCCACCAATATGAGGGGAATAATTTAACCCTTTAAATACAATTGGTTAAAAGGAAATTTTTTTTACCCCCCTAATATAAGGGATGCAAATTATTTAGTTTTAAGGGAATGGTTTTATCTTATTTTATACATTTTTTACGTTTTTCGCCCATAACTTTTTGAAAAACGCTAAATGAGAGGGTGGGTTATTTATTTCTTTTGTTTTTCTTCGGGGGTTTGGAGGGCTTCTTCAATTTTCTTGAGGTACTCATTCTCGCTGGATGCCTGGCTTTTGAGCCGGTTGGAAAGGTTATTGATTTGCGGACGCGTATTATCACTTAGGAGGGCCTTGACCTCTTTGAGTTTCTCATCTTCCTGAATCATCTTTTTCAAAAAAGATGCAATTTCTTTTAACAAGGGAAGCATGGAGGTCGAAACCTGTTCCAGCAACCCTTCCTTTTGGGGAATGGTTTCTAAAACAGCACTCCTCAATATTCTCCATTTTGTTTTCATTGCATTTCCGGCACTCAGGGGTCGTTGATAGATTGCGTCGTAACGAGGCATGTCTTCTTCAAAAAACGCAACGACTGATTCCAGGGCGCTTTTGTCAGTTCCTGTCAGAGGATTCGATTTTTTTTCCCCGGGTTCCCCTTTGGTTTCTCCGGGAAGAGGAGGAATTTGCTTTTCCTCTTCTTTTGTTTCCGGTTCAGGCTTTACCTTCGTTGCTTTTATTCTGGGCAAGGCTCTTAGCCTCATTTTTTCCTCGCGAAACTCTTCGGGGACGCGGCTGGGATTGTCCGTGAAATGAATTTTTCCGTTTTCATCTCTCCATTTATATATTGCCGCCTCAGACCCTGCACAAAACAGGATCAGAAAATGGACTGTAACTACCAGCAAAATTAATTTTTGAATCACTCGGCTCATGAGTTGAATTTAAATTTCTGATTGGAGCAATTTAAAAATATCTGCCTCGGGCATATCATCAACAATCTCTATTTTTCCAATTTCCTTAACCAGGATAAATTTTATTTTATTATTCATCGTCTTTTTGTCGTGATAAAGAGATTCAATGATGGACTGTGAATCCAAATCGGGAAGGTCTGCGGGCAAGCCACATTTTTTTACCAATTCTTTTATTCGAATTGGAACTTCTTCCGAGCATTTTCCCAGTTGGTGCGAAAGTTTTGCCGCACATACCATTCCAATGGCTACGGCTTCCCCATGGATAAACTGCGAATAATGTGTCAAAGCTTCGATTGCATGCCCCAGGGTGTGGCCAAAATTTAAAATCATACGGTAATGGCTTTCCCGTTCATCTTTTTCAACCACATCGGCTTTGATCGCACAGGAAGTTTTAATAATATGAGCCAGGCACTCTTTATCCAGTTTCAAAATTTTTTCCACGTTCTTTTCCAGATAGTCAAAAAGGTCGGCATCATAAATGACCCCATATTTAATGACTTCCGCAAGCCCGGCACGGAATTCGTTTTTGGGGAGAGATTGCAGAGTATCCAAATCGGCAATAACCAGGCGAGGCTGGTAAAATGCACCAATCATATTTTTCCCCCTGGGATGGTTGACTGCCGTCTTGCCTCCCACACTGCTGTCTACCTGGGAAAGCAAAGTAGTGGGCACCTGGACAAAGGGAATCCCCCTTTGGTAAGTGGCTGCAACGAACCCCACCAAGTCTCCTATGACCCCACCTCCCAAAGCAACCAGAACAGACTTTCGATCGCATTTTAATTCCAGAAGCCGGTCATAAATTTTTTCCGCCTGCTTCAGGGTTTTTGAAGTTTCTCCTTCGGGAACTTCAATGACATCGGTTGCCCAGCCTTGATCTTTAAATCCAGATGAAAGCTTGTCGCCATAAAGTTGGCAAAGGAACGGATGAGTGATTAATACAATTCGGCTGGGCTGAAGAGTCTGGGAAAGGGACTCTCCCACTTTTGCAAGGAGTTCAGGACCAAGGAGAATATCGTAGCTTCTTTCACCCAGGTCAATTTTTAAGCGTTGCATAAAAGGGAAATCAATTTCTTAGTAAAGATTATAATTTTTTAAATTCCTATTTTCCCTTAATTGTAGCCATTGTCAACAATCGTCGGAGTCACAAATATCAGCAGTTCACTAAGAGTATCGGATTCATTGAATGATTTAAATAAAACCCCCAGAAACGGAATTTTGGAAAAAAATGGGACTGCCTTTTTATTTTCAGCTACGTTGCTGGTATAGATTCCCCCGAGTACCGTTGTGTCGCCGTTTTCCACCAAAACTTCTGAATGGGTTGTCTTAGTGGTAACTGTGGGAACATTTTGCACCTGTTGAGAGAAATCAACATCGTCGTTGGTTGTGTCAATCGTCATATAAACCTGCCGGTCAAAAGTTACGTGCGGCACAACAGTCATACTGAGGTTTGCATCGATAAACTGGATGGCACTTCCATTTACTCCAACCGTTTGATAAGGAACCTGGCGGCCACTTGTAATCCTTGCCTCCTTATTGTCCGCCGTGGTTACTTTCGGGCTGGAAATTATCCGGGCCTTACCTTCCTCTTCCAGAGCTTCCAATTGAATATCGACTGCAATCCCTCTCGCAATGCTGCCCAGGGTCAGGTCAAAACCTGACACGCTTCCTGATTCAATATTTGTTGATTGTCCCAGGTCAACCAGAAAGTTTGAGTTTGCGGTTGCGTTAGTGGACTGCGCCAATATGGCAGCATTTGGATTATTGGTTTGAGCCAGTGAACCGGTAAACCCCCATTGTACTCCCAACTCCTGACTGACAGTTTTTGTTAGCTCCACTATTTTCGATTCTATCAATACCTGCGGTGTTGCGACATCAAGAACCCGGATGGTCTCCAGCATATCATCCACGTGCTTGCGGAGGTCATTCAAAATTATGGTATTGGTGCGGGCATCAACCGTAACACGCGCATCTATCCGTGTGCTCCTCAACGCGCCCAGCGCGGCGGAAAGTTCAGTGATATCGGCATTGTTGATTCTCACTACTTCGGTAACCAGCTCTTGCGCGTTTCTTTGATACGCCAGGTCCGCCGCTTTTTGGGCTTTCTCGGCAGTGCGGGCCGCTTCTTCCGCAGCAAGAGTTGCCTTAGTCGCGACTCGAACGATGTTGTTTTCCAGACATTCCCTGCCCAAATCATTGTTCGAAAGAAACACCTCCATGGCTTCGTTCCATGGAACATCGTTCATTCGCATATTCACGGTGCCGGACAGATCGGATGAAAGAATAATATTGAACCCGCTTACCTCAGCGAAAATCCGGATCAAACTACGAACATCTGCTCCCTGGAATTCAAATGAAATGTTTTCTTTTTCTCCATACAACATGGGATAACAGGTATCATCAGAAGAGTTCTCGCCTTCACTTATGATGGTTGCCGCATCTTTGATGTCTTCCAATTCCGCCTTTTTAACGTCTTTCGTTTCTTCTGGTTTTGATTTTTCAGAGGATGCACTTTCGGCCCGGGCCAATTCCAAAGCCTCGGATTGCAATTGGACAGACAAGGTATTGGCGGTCGGCTTGAGAATTTCATAATTCACCGACTGATTGAGGACGACTTCAAGACGTAATACCCCCGCTTCTTCAAATTCCAACGAGCGAATCGATTCCACCGCTCCTTTTTTCACCAGGGTGATCCCCGGGAGATTTCCTTTTTCCATATCCGGAAAGTCCAGCACCAGACGAAGGGGGTTCAGCAATTTAAACGCGGTGTACTGGATCGGCTGGGTGGATTCAATCGAAATAACCGCACCATCACTTCCCGAAGAATCCGTTTTCAGCGCGACGATACTGCCTTTCGATGCCTGGGCCTGGACCAGATTGGAGGGGATCCAAACGCTGACACCGGCACAGACAATCAGAAAAAGTATTAAAAAAGATTTTTTGAATAAACGCATACTTTCTCTTATTTATATATTTTCCGCAAACTCGATGGTTCTCTGTCGAGTTAAAATATTTCCCAGATAGTCACGAGATTTTTCAATTACAATAATTCTTTCAGGCTGGACCTCTTCAACAAAGCCAAACCGGGGACCAATCAGGTCTCCCTGATCCACTACATGGCCCTTTTGGTCCGGAGTTTCAATCAAAGCTAAGATTTCAGTGTTTTTTGAAATGGTGCCTGTTAACTTTAAGGTTTCATATTCGGCCTGCAAAGGGGTTTTGGAAACCTTGGTCTCACTGGCTTGTTCGAGAACCGTCCGATATGCCTCAACGGAATCAGCATATTCATCATCGTTCATTGCCATTAAGTCTTCCCGGTTATTGAATAAACGCTCATAGTATTTTAATTTTCTGAACAATTCGGGTTGTTTCTTTTCGATTTTACTCATCACATAAAGAGAGATGGGAGGTATATTTTCCAGTTCACCTCCAAATTGTCGAGCCATGGAAACAATTTCAGTTTCTTGCGTTTGCACCGGGCCTTGATCCGTAAAAAGCGGCTTGAAGGGATCACGAAGCCGGACCAAAAGATACCTTTGCCCTGCCGGGGCAAGTTGCCTCATTAATGGAAATTCGGGTCCCCCCTCCTCGATTTCAAGCAATAACTTTTTTTGTATTTTATGGACTTCGGCTAATGTACTTTTGGTTCCTTTTGCAAAACCATTTATCGCTGAAAAACTAAACCATCGACCTGCGGGGGATTCCAGGTAACGGGCATAAGATTTTAAATCCGCTTCCTTAATATCTCTAAAATCAAATAATCTCTGGAGCCTGACCTGTTCCCGGATGTACTCTGCCTTTTCGTTTTTTAGCATTTTCATCACTTTGACAAGCCTTTTTCCCTGCAAGTTGTCGTTAAAGGGAAACATGGTTTCAACATAGGCAAGAAAAAGGGTCTGGATATTCTCCACCATCGCTTCCTCAGACAGGATCCTTTCCATCACCAACAAACGGGACTCATTTGGAGGTGTCACCGTGATTTGCTTTTTGAATTTTTCCCGTTCATTTTTATTGTCCGAAGAATTGCCCTCTATTTTTGCCCTTAAAATATTTTGTCCTGTTCGGCCTTTAAACCATGCTATAGAGGTCTCTGCATGTCCCCGATCGAACCCTGCAAGAAAAGTTTTCCTTAAATTTGCCAGGACCCTGCGCGGCCCCTTTTCATGCCGCATAAGATTTTTGGCAAACCCCGTCTGGCTCGGCTTTAGTGACTTTCGATCAATATTTTTATATTCTTCAAGAATAGATTCCACTTCTTGATAGCGAGTGCTTAATCCGCTTGTCCTCAGTAACTTTTCAATGGTTTTAATCTGGAGTTTGTTCTCACGAGGCATTGCCTCCATCTTGGCCTGGACTTCTGCGCTCAAAGCCAATACCCATATGGCGCCAAAGAAAAATATAATAAGTATGTTTACTTTTTTATCTATCCTCATTTTCCATGACTCACTAAATCAACAAACCAGGCTTAGTGCCCGGCCTTTTTTTTCTTCTTCTTTTTCTTTTTCGCAGCTGGCTTTTTACCCGCTACGGGCCTGTTATCCGAACCTTCTATAAAAGAGTATGCTTTCGCGGTCATCGCAGTTTGCAAAAGATGAGCGCTCTGTCCCGTCGGGCCATTTGGTCCAATGATGGGAACCTCTAAAGTTTCCAGAGTCAGGTTTTCGAAACTGACGAGCTGTAAAAGGTTTTGCATGTACTCAAAAAAGTCAAGAGTGCTCCACAAATCACCCCGCAACCTTATTTGAAGAGGAATCTCTTTATAAAAATCGTTTATTGTGCCCTCGGTTAGTTCGAAATTTAACAATTCTATTCTTCGGTTCTCTCCGAATCTCGACACCTTATTCAACAAATCAGGCAGTTCATCGACAACCGGCATTTGGTTTTTATATGCATCAAGCTGTCCGGACACCCTTGCTAAACCCTTTGCAGCCAAATCTCCCTTTTTTACGATGGCCTTATGGCGCTTTAATGTTTGCTCTGCATTTTTCTTTTTCTTCTCAAGTTCCGCCAATTCGGTGCTGGTAGCGCTGAACAAGGTAAAGTAATAAGCCACAATGATAACAAGGCCCACACCCGCAGCGCCCGCAATCAGGTGCATAAACTTGATATCTTCAAGCGTATCGTATGGAAGTTTGTCGAAAAATTTGTCCATAAAATTTTATTTCTTTTTCTTCTTTTTATCTTCCGGCATATAGCTGTAAGCCGTAAAAGAATAAACGGGATACCCCCCCATAATGGTTTGTGTTGACCTTTGAAGGAACGTCATTTTGTAATAGGGAATTGCCTGGAGATTTTTTATGTATTCCGCTATTAATTGTTCTCCCAAAGCTTTGCCGTTGATTTCTATAAATTCGTATGCCGGCTTCTCCTTTTTCTTGCCTTTTTTCCTTCTTTTTCTTTTTTTCTTTTTCGCAGTCGGGGTTCCGAAAAGTATGACCGGAACTTTTTTATCTTCCAGTTTTTTGGCTGTCATCTGGGAAACACTATCCAACCAAACTCCTGAAGGGACAGCCATATTCAGGTCGTTTATTATTTTGCTGACGGGCAACTGCTTTCCGCGCAAACTGTCGATCCCCCCTACAATCTGCTCCTTTCGTTTTTGGGAGGATTGCATTTTTTGAATTGCTTTTACCTGGGGATCCAGTTTTTTTACAGCCATTTCCAACTTTTGTGTTTCGGCTCTGACCTTGTCGAGCTGAACCTGCGAAACCGCCCAATTGGCCAGAGCCAGAAAAATGATGACGCCAATAATGGAAATCGCCTTTACGACACGTTTTTGAATTTCTACCTTTTTTAATTCTTCGCGATAGTCATGGAGGTTTATATGAATCATGTGTGGTCGAACCTCCTTGTAGCAAGACCCATTGCAACCGTCGATAAACCGGCTAAATCCGTAATCAACCCCTGGTCGAAATTTTTCGGATTGATTTTCACTGCCTGCATGGGGTTCAGCATTTCAGCGGGGACTTTCAAATAATCCTCCATAAAGCCGTCCATTCCCTGAATCAGGCAACCGCCTCCCGATAAAAGAACGCGTTCCACCTTGCAATTGGAAATGGTGGAAAAATATTCAAATGATTTCTGAATCTCTTCCAGGATTTTTCTATATCCCCGTACGATCAGGTCAAGAATTTCTTCCTTCTCGATCCCATCCGGAAGGTAGCCCCCTTTTATTCTATGGGTTTGTTTAAAAGGAACCTGGTATTTTGACATAATCATGGTTGAGCAATATCCACCCCCAACCGGGATATCTCTTGTATAGCCTATGGAACCATTTTGTAATATGTTTACGTGGGTGAAGGAGTCGCCCAGGTCAATCAGAGCAATGGAGCCCATGGCGGAAAGGTCATTGCTCAAGCTGGCAGCATTCATCAATGCAAACACATCAAGATCAATGATGGCTGGTTTCAATCCCGCTTCCAGAAGGACATCGGTTCTCTCATCGATGACGTCTCTCTGCACCGCTACCAGGAGGGCTTCTACCATCGGCTCATCCGAGGTTTCGGTTTCATTTTCCGGTTTTTTTTCATCAGGATCGGTTTTTTCATCTACTTTTTCCTGACTGTTGTTCCCATTGGCCGGGCCTAAAATCTGGAAATCCAACGCCACATCGTTAATATCGAAAGGAATATATTGTTCCGCTTCTTCGGTGATTTTCTCCGATAGCTCCTCTTCTGTCATTTGAGCTACTTTAATTTTTTTTATGAAAACCGCTTCCCCGGATACGGAGGCAACCACAAAATTGGATTTGATTTTTTCTGCTTTTATAAGGCGGGAAAGGGCTTCTGAAACTTGATCCGGTTTTTTAATCGATCCTTCAACGATACTTCCTTCTTCCAGAGGCATCATTCCTAAGTTGACCAGCTCAAAATTTCCACCCTTAATTTCCGCAAGTTGAACCATTTTTATGGAATGAGATCCCATATCGATTGCAACCAAAGGTGTTTTCTTAGATAAAAACATTTGAAAATTTCTTAAAGGGTTTTGAATCAAGCCTAAAATAAAAAGCAATCCTTATACCAACTCATCAAAACTGTAAAAATAAGCTCTAAAAGCAGATATTGTTATTAAAAGAATTTTTCAAATTCATAAAAGCGTATGAATTTGTGCTTACCTGTTTAAGAAAAATCATAACTGAACCTTTAATTTTGCTTTTCTCGTTAAAGTATTCAAAATTAGTTCCGATAATCGAGAAGACCGGGTTCATCCGGGACCGATTTCTCAACCTATTTTTTTTCCCGGGAATGGAACCGGAACCCAAAACTCCTTTTTTTCTCAGCCTTTTTTCTTTACTGGTTTTTTTGGAACTGCCGGAGGATTTCCATTGTCCTCCTCAAAGATTCGTGTTCGATCTGCCAATTTGTATCCCAGAGCTAAAATTATTTTACGTTTGGTATCGAGCCGACATTCATTCCCCTTTTCAATACGGTCAATGGTCTGAACGGTGACATCGGCTTTTCGCGCGAGTTCTGCCTTGCTCATCATCTTGGATTCACGGATCTGCCGAACGCTATTGGACTTAGCCACAGTATTACCCCCCTTCAAATGGTTCTAGCGCATAAGGTTTTGCTTGTTTAATTACTTTTATGGAATGTTAAGACCTTATTTTAAATCCACCAATTTGTCAACAAAATTTTATTAATACCTTAAAATTTGATTAAATTTTAACAAATTTAAACCCCTGATTAATCCGGGTCTCAATGAAAGTTCGGTTGAAAACAAAGGCCAATTCCCTTACAGTCTTCCCTTATGAAACAAGTATTTTTGGAAACTTTTGGATGCCAGATGAACGTGGCGGATACAGACCGGATGGAGCTTATCCTGTTCCATTCGGGATATCGCCGGACCCAGGAAAAGGAAGACGCCGACCTGATTCTGGTCAACACCTGTTCCATACGCGAAAAAGCCGAACAAAAGACTTTTTCACTGTTTGGCGGGCTCAAACCTTTGAAAACCACCAATCCCGATCTCATTCTCGGCTTGACGGGTTGCATGGGTCAGCAGGATGGGGAAAACATGCTGAAACGGATGCCTTTTCTGGATTTTGTATTGGGACCGGATCAGGTAGAGGGTATTGGAAGGGCGGTTGATCTCGCGCGGGAATCAGAAAAATCGTTTGTCTGGACCGGGTTCGATTCAGAAAAAAAATATTCCATACCCGAAATACCGGGTGACCTCCCAAAAAAACCGGGACCCAGCGCCTTTGTTAACATTATTAAAGGCTGCGACAAGTTTTGCACTTTTTGCATTGTTCCTTTCACACGGGGGAGAGAAAAATCGAGGGAACCGGATGAGTTGTATCAGGAAATCCGTCACCTGATTCTTCACGGCGCAAAAGAAATCATCCTTCTTGGCCAAAATGTGAATTCTTATGGAAAACGCGGCCTGACCAATCCCATGCCCTTTCACGAACTTCTATATAAGGTAGCGGAAATTCCCGGATTGCAAAGGTTAAGGTTTACGACCAGTCACCCAAACGATTTTACAAAAGAAACGATCCGTGCCTACCGGGACCTGGACGTATTGGTAAACCATCTGCATCTACCCATTCAAAGTGGAAATAACGAAATTCTAAAATCCATGCGTCGGGACCACACTGTGGAAGGGTATCTGGAATTGATCGATGAATTAAAGGCCGAAGTTCCAGATGTATCTCTTACGACAGACATCATTGTGGGATTTCCAGGGGAGACGGATGCGCAGTTTAAAGATACTTTAAATGTGATGGAACGGGTTGGCTATAGCAGCAGCTTTATGTTTTCCTATAGCCCAAGACCTGGAACTCCTGCCAATGAAATGCAAGACTCCGTTCCAGAAGAGGTTAAGAGGCAACGTCTCCAGGAAACCATTCAACTGCAAAACCGACTGACCGAAGAACAGGGAAAAGATTTTGTTGGAAAGACAGTGGAAATGCTTATCGAGGGTAATTCCTCCCGGCCCGACTATTCCTTTAAAGGACGGAATCCACAATACTGGAGAGTAAACGCCAAAGGCGACGGGAGCCGTTACCACGCCGGGGATATGGTGGAAGTCCACATCGATCAGGCATCAGGTCACGGCCTGAGCGGGGTCATTCAATAAATGGCGATCTGGGAATATATTTCCTCCTCAAGCAAGGCGAGCTGAGGGACAACGACTTTTAAAGCCACTCTTAAATCACGAATGAAAATAAGTTCAGGGGGTTCTTCACGCATGGAAAACCTACGCAATGAATCATTACAAAATTGGTCGAGCTCGATGATCTGGTTGAGTATATCCGCTGGCAAATCTTCGAGTCCCACCTCCTGATCCTCAAGGAACCTCATTATTCCAACCAGGCTCATTTTAATATCAACACATTGCTCCCGCAGGCCTGATATTAGAATCGATTCTTTGGTTTTCAAATCTTCACAAATTTTAAACAACATTTCCCGCAAATTTCCATAAAACACTTCGTGCTGCTTCTTATCCTTGAATAACTCTCCCTGGCCTCCGAACAAAAGGAAAAAAACCGTTTCCAATTTATATTTATCCGAGGACATAACGGTATAAAGAATGGATTTAAATTCCTGCGCATCAAATGAAAGTTCCAAATCCTGAAAAATTTCATTGAGTGTTCCCATTTCACCTTTTATCGTGCGGCGCTGACTGCTCTTCACAAAAGGTCCGGGCTCGGATTTCCAAACGGGAATCAATTGAACGCCCCCCTTTTCTCTCCCCACCACGGTCCATTCCTTCAGAGATTCAAGAAAATCAATCACGGAGAAAACCTCGATATTTTTCAGGGTTTCTGCCTCCAGCGAGAAGAGAACTCTCAACAATTGTTTGTCGAGTGCTTCAGAACAGAATTTTTCGTCCTGGCTTAGAGGGTCCATCTGGGTAGCCAGCGCAAGATAAAATGAACGTTTGCGTAATCGGCCCGATCGCATTTCACTTGCGGAATAGGGCCGGACCTGAAAAACTCCCTTTTCATAATCAACAAGATCAACCAAAAGGGCGTCCCCTGGTTTTGTGCCAAACTTTTTATAATAAGGGCCCATATCCCAAGCGGTAACGGTCATGCAGCTTTTTCCAGGGACTTTTTCATTTATCTTTATCTCTTCAGGGAAATTACCACAGTATTGGTAAAAGGAAGCCACATCCTGAATAAAAAAAGTCTGCTTTAATTTTTTAATTTCGTTCCCGTCAGCATCCACAAACGTCAGGTCTTCTTCTTTTCTATCCGCTAAAAGAAAGGGCATAAGGCGGTGCCCGGGGATCAGCATACCCTGCTTCAATTCCCAGGTTCCTAACGGGACTGCGAGGGAAACATGATTGATTTTTTCAATCACTGCCCGGCAGGGTACAAAATCATTTTCTTTAATCCCTATCAAACTATGGTGATTGAGCAAAATCTGCCTCACCTTTTTCAGGGATGAATCCGAAATTTGTTTTTGCCATCTTGTTTCAAGGTTTTTCGCGAAATCATTAATCGTGAAAGGGCGTTTTGATTCACGAATCATTTCTTCGGCCAGTTTATTGAGAGTGAATTTTTTTGTCATTTACAGGATGGGTTGAAAGTTGCAGGAAATAGGACCCTATGGGAAGAAGGGAACCTTTATCAAAAAAGGCGAGGCCAGCTTAACATAAATATATTCCCATGTTAAGTAGGGGAATTGACCTTTGCAGAAAAACCAAAAAATTTGATTTTGAAAAACCTTGGGGCTAATATTGTACTCAAATCCAATCGCAAACTATTTTTAAAGCTGGAGATTTCATATGGCCTTAAATCTGGAACCCATATATCAGGGCATTTTTTCCAAATTAAAAACCCGCAAGAAGTTTGTTATACGTTCTATAGAAAAAAACCTGTTGACCGTGGAGCAGGATGAGGAAATCTGCGGACAAAAGGAGCCCAAGCTTTTTGAATTTAAAAGTCCCAAGGAGTTTGAAGAGTTTGTGCACAAGGAAAATACGGTTGAAGCAGATATCGTCAGGCAACTCGAAGGGAACACCATGCCTTATCGTTAGGGCAAATTACTTTCTTCCCGCCTTCAAGGACCACGCCCCATCTTCCGATTGAATCTTTTCTCCCGCAAGGGCGTTATCGCGGTTCAGGCTGCCCGATATTTTCTGGACTTTGGGCAAATCATTTTCAGCGAAGTTCTCATTTGTTGCGACAATGCGCCTGAGGATCGTCAACCGGTCTTCATTTTCTTCTTTTAAAATAGTCACAACAAACTCTTTGTACCTGGAATCTGTTTCGGTCCGCTCATTTTCAAAGAATTTGAGAAGCCCGTCGTTTCCTTCGCCGGCGCAAAGAGTTCTTTTGAATTCCTGAATATCATCATGGTTGAACTCCTGCCGTTGCATGGCCCTGAGGGCCTCTCTTTTTCCTTTAGGAACTTCAATAACCGGTTTTAGTTTTCCCTCTTCATCGACAGACCTGACAGAAGCCAGCAGCAACACATCATTTTCCAGCTCTTCGTAACTTCCCAGGATCTGATTTTCAAGTGCCGTTTTCTGGTCCACGATAGTTACATTGACATCCACCAGCTTTTCTGCGCAACCCATGAGACAAAAGGAGAAAACAATTGATCCCAATCCTTTTATATTAAAAAATCTCATTATTATGAATTATTCGAACCTTTTTAAAACGATGGCAGAATTTTTTGAACCAAAAGAAATGCAGTTGCTTATAGCTACATCGATTCTTTTTTCCCGGCCGACATTTGAAACATAATCCATATCGCATTCCGGGTCCGGGTTTTCCATATTTATCGTTGGGGTCATAAATCCATTTTTCAATGAAAGAGCAGAAACGGTTACCCCAAGGGCTCCTGAAGCGCCTTGTGGATGACCCACCATGGATTTAGTTGAACTGGAAGGGATTTTTAATGCTTTTCCGTTAAACGTGTTTTTAACCGCCATGGTCTCGACTTTATCGTTGATCAGGGTGGAGGTTCCATGGAAATTGATGTAGTCCACCTCATCCTCGTTTATTCTGCCGTCTTTCATCGCAAGTTTTAAGGCCCGGGAAGATTGTTTTCCATCCGGCATGATAGCGACTCGATGGTAGGCATCACAGGTAGTTCCATACCCCACCAATTCGGCAACAATGTCTGCCCCTCTTTTCTTAGCGTGTTCCAATTCTTCAAGAATAATCATCCAGCAACCTTCTGCCAGGACAAATCCTTCCCGGTCTCGATTAAACGGACGCGACCCGCGAGAAGGGTCATCATTGTAATTCATGGGATTTACTTTCATCCTTTCGAACCCCTGCATCATTGCGGGAGTAACACAAGACTCCACCCCTCCGCTTATAAACCAATCTTCCTGACCATAACGGATGGCATTGAAAGCATAACCCAGGGCATCGGTGGAACTGGTACAACCGTTGGAAACCACATGACTTCTACCCTGAAAACCGAAACGCATCGAAATTTCACTTGAAAGCATTCCAACCAGGGAATTGGATATTGCGTAAGGACTGATTTTGTTCTTTTGCTTTGAAAAATATATTTCAAACTGTTTTTCGGAAAAATCGAATCCGGAACCGCCGCTCCCGATCAGAACACCGAGTGATTCAAAATCTTCATCCGAAAAGGAACTGAGATCGATCCCCGCATTTTTCAGGGCTTCCTGTGTTGCGGCAACCGCAAGCGGCACCGAACGCGGCATCTTTTTTAAATCTGATGAAGAATAATAAAGAGAAGGGTCAAAATCGGTCACTTCACCTGCAATTTGGCAGGCCAGTCCTGCCGGGTCAAAGCTTTTAATACGGTCGATTCCACTTATTCCTTTGCAGGTATTCTCCCAGAATTCTTTCTTCCCAATCCCATTTGGGCTGACCGCACCTAAACCGGTTACTACAACTCTCCGAAACATATTATTGAATCAGCTTTCTAATTGAACTTGAATTAATAAGTTATGTTAACATAGCAGAACCAGGACGAACAAGGCTACGCCTTGTAGAAGAATATCACACCTGCGGCCGTTCGCCGTCAAGCTATCTGCCAACTTGCTTTCACTAAAACACAAAACAGGGCAAATGATCGTTTCAGGGTTTGAGGGTACTTGCCTCAATTCCCAAACGGAAAAACTGGTTGCCGAGCAAGGAATAGGGGGATTGATTCTATTCGAACGCAATTTCGAAGATCCCCGGCAGTTGAAAAAATTGATTGAGGATTTGCAAGCCGTTACTGCTACAAATTCTCCCCCGTTATTTATATCCGTAGACCAGGAAGGCGGACGTGTAGCACGATTGAAAGAACCCTTCACACAATTTCCTCCCATGTGCTGCCTGGGGCAGGCAAACTCGGAAGATTTAGCTTACCGTTTCGGGCTGGCCATGGGAAATGAAATGCGGGCCGTCGGAATAAATATGGATTACGCGCCTGTACTGGATGTCCATTCCAATCCTGAGAATCCCATTATTGGGAAACGGGCTATAAGTTCCGACCCTGAAGTGGTGGCTCGACTGGGGTGCAAGATAATTAAAGGATTCAAAGATGCCGGAGTCTACCCCGTTGGCAAACATTTTCCCGGTCATGGCGACACTTCTCAGGATTCCCATTTGACCCTGCCGCGGGTGGAGCGAAAGAATGAATCCCTAGAGCAGGTCGAGCTGGCTCCATTTAAAATGGCTTTCCGGGAGGGACTGGAAATAATAATGACCGCCCATGTCGTATACCCGGCATGGGATAAATCTTCCGCCGCCACCTTTTCCTCCCCTATTCTAAAAGATTTGCTCCGGGATAAAATGGGCTTTGACGGGCTGGTAATGTCAGATGATTTGGAAATGCAGGCGGTCACCCAGGATCCTGAAGAGATACCTGCTCTGGCGGTGAATGCGGGTGTCGATTTATTTCTTATCTGCCACGATCTTTCTAAAGTAACCCGAATTCAAAATGCTTTGATTGCGGGAGTTGAATCGGGAAAAATTCCCGCTGAAGCGGTTGAGCGTTCGTTTGAAAAAATTTTGAAGGCCAAGCAGAATCTTACTGGCCAGGCACATGAAGAAATTGATCTCAACCAGGTTCTGGAAGAAAATAAAAAACTCGCCGATGAAATGAGTGCTCACCTGACTCAATGAATAAATTAATCGAAAAGGGGGAATACTTTGCAAAAAACTGGGGGTTGACCCTTCTCCTGTATGTCGCACTGGCGGGTTATTTCCTGTCTTTCTCCCGGTATGGATTGAATATCTGGGACGAGGGGGGGTACGCCAACGGAACCCTAAGGACTCTTAACGGCGATAAGGCCCTTATCGATTTTAATCCCAATGGATATCTCCCCGGCCGTTATTGGTATGGGTTGCTCTTTTTTAAACTATTCGGTGTCGAAATCCAAAGCCTTAGAATCGGGGTGGCACTATTTACGCCATGCATGGTTTTAATGGTTTATTCCATCAGCCGAAAAATAATGCCCGCCGGGTTTGCTTTTTTGGCAGCCTTGTTTATGCTTTCAGCTCCCTCAATGTACTATAACCGCTTTTATCCTTTTTTCGTGGTTCTCGTACTTTACTTCCTTACCAATACCATTCAAAAAAGAAATCTTGTTTCTATTATTGGACTTATCCTTTCAATTTTTCTGAGCTCCTTTTTTAAAATTGAGGTCACTCTGTTTTCCATTTTGATCTGCCTGGTTGTCCTGGGCATATTATTTTTCAAAAATTCTGAAGGTGCCGGTTTTCGATTTTCGACCATTCCAAACCTTTCTTCAAAACAAATTACTTTCCTTTCTGCAGGCGGGTTAATTCTTGGCGGCCTGTTTCTTTTTTACCTGGGAAAAGACGGGTATTTTTCACAAGTTTTCAAAATAGTTGTAAGCGCGCATGAGGTGTGGGGAAATCCTTTCCCAGCGCTGTTCCCCTTTTTCGAACTCTATAACGAGTTGGGATATCACCAGATTTTCGAAAGAGTCCTGTTTTATCTTCCCATTTGGGTTTATGCATTGGTAGCGGTAATAATTCCGGTACGGTTCTTTTCTGACCAGCGCAAAATCACTATTGCTAATTTGTATCTGATCGCAATAGCCGGTTTTGGAATCTGCGCTTTCGGGCTGGTAATATGGAGAGCCGGTTTCGACAACCTTTTAAGAACGCTCCCTCCTTTTTATATTTTATTCTGCTATTTACTCTACCAGGTTTGGCAAAAGGTTCTTTTATTTCAGGGGACCTCGGAAAATTCAATCCACGCAAGGATCACCCGCATCCCCTTAAGCCTGTTGATCGTATTCCTCCCGTTCCTTTTTTATATTGAAATGAATACCCACCATGGATTTTATGCAGGAAGCATAGGAGCAAAAGATTGGGTTATTAATCAAAAAGTAAAAGCCATGCATCCAGAAACCACCCGGATTAAACTGGAAAAATTAGATGTATGGACAAGCCCTAATGAAGCCAAGTGGATAAACGAGGTGGTTAAACAGATCGACTTATATTCAAAAAAAGGGGACCCCATTCTTGCACTTCCCCTCAATCCACTTTTTTATTTTTTGACGGATCGCGTGAACCCAACCCCTTACGAATGGGTTTTACCGGGTATGCTGAGCGAGAAAGATGAATTAAAAATGGTTGAAACTCTCAGGGAAAACCTTCCCAAAGTAGTGGTGTATGTGGACATTGCCATTGATGGTAAAGATGAAAGAAGGCTTAAAAACTACGCTCCCCATCTTTATCAATTCCTTGTGGATCATTATGGTTTCAAGGAAATGATCGGACTTTTCCAGATTCTCCTTCCTAAATAATAAAAGACAATTTTATCTTTTTTAAGGGTTTTTTTCTGAAAATAAGGGATTGACGATCGACTTTTTTTCGGGAATTATGATTTCATCAGGTTGGGAATAATTGAAACAGGAATCGTGTGCTCGCTGCCCCCACAAACCTGCCAAATAGGCTAGAAACAGGCCTGAAAACAAGGCTTTTTACTGGTTAGCGGTTGCCTTGAAAAAATATATTTCTTCTTAATCCGCGATTTGTATTTATCAGAAAGAAGGCGTTTGGAAATTTTTTCGGAGTCCCGTCGCACCACCCTTGGATTTTATTAATTTTCGATTGGAAAGAGTAGAGAACATGCAAGAAACAAAATCAGGTACAGCCAAATTTTTGGGAGTCAGACTTCGGCAGTGGAGAAAATCACTTCCCTTAAAATCCTACCAACTTGCCAAACTTATTAAGATCTCACAGGGTTCTCTGTCAGATATTGAGAACTGCAAATCACTTCCGTCTGCCGATACCATCGCCAAATTGTACCAACATACAAACCTGAACATTATCTGGTTGCTTACAGGTAAAGGTCCCATCAGAAAAACCCAAAATGCCCCCGGAGAAGAACCTGACGTCAATGAAGAATTGGAAGCTTACGGGGAAGATCCAAATCTGACAGAATTAATCCAAAGGCTGATCCGAACTTATTATCGAGGGGACGCAGAAAAGAAAGCGCACTTGATCGGGTTCCTGATTGGTGCCGACCCCGGAGAATAATTTATTTACTAATCGCCTAAAGCTACAGGGTCCCGCATTTTTAATTTATACAAATTGTAATAAAGGTTTTTATTGTTCATTAATTCTTCGTGTTGACCTGTTTCAACAATTTTTCCATTTTCCAGAACAATGATTTGATCGGCTTTATGAATGGTGCTCAGGCGGTGTGCCACAATAAACGTGGTGCGGTTTTCCATCAGCTTTTCAACTGCCTCCTGAATTAAAGCTTCGGAACGATTGTCCAAAGAAGAGGTAGCTTCATCCAGCACCAGAATTTTCGGGTCTTTTAAGATAGCCCGGGCAATGGCGATTCTTTGCCTCTCCCCGCCTGAGAGCTTGGTTCCCTTTTCACCTACTGTCGTTTCATACCCCTTTTCAAGATTCATAATAAAATCATGAGCATTGGCTTTTTTGGCAGCATCTTCCAGTTCTTCATCCGTCGCATCCAATTTTCCATAAAGGATATTTTCCTTAACCGTACCGCCAAACAATAACGTCTCCTGTGGAACCAGTGCGATTTGACTGAGAAAGCTCTCTCGATCTAAATCTCGAATGTCATGTCCATCCAACCGAATGCTACCCTGGCTTGGATCGAAAAATCGATGCAACAATTTTATGACCGTCGATTTTCCCGCACCGCTGGGTCCCACCAAAGCGACAGTTTGACCCGGTTGAATATCGAAGTTGATATTGTGAAGAACTTCTGACTCTTCGCGATAACCGAATGAAATATTTTCAAATTGAATTCGGCCCGTTATATTTTTCAGAAAAACCGGGTTTTCCGGATTATCGATTGCGGGGGCCGTATCCAAAATCTCATAAACCCTTCGGATTGCACCGGATGCTTCCTGGATCTGCGTATAGAGCCGGACAAACGTTCCTATCGGTCCTGCAACAATAAGCGCATAAAGAAAGAACGCAGCCAATTCTCCCGGTGTCGTAGCCCCGGACATGACTTGATAACCTCCATACCAGATTAATACGGCGGAGACCAGAAAAGTGAGTCCCAGGATGAATGGACCAAAGAAAGATGAAATTTTAAGTTTGTCCAGCGCTCTTTCAAAAGCGGTTTCAATTTCTTTCGCAAACCGCTCTTTCTCATACGCTTCCCGGGTAAACGATTTAACAATTTTTATGGAGGAAGCAACTTCTTCCAGGACTACCACGGCCCGGGCAACCTGATCTTGTAATTTTTCAGCAAAAAGTCTTAAACGCTTTCCAAAAATCCTTGCAAAAATCATCAAGGGCGGAAGGATCAACAATATGAGACCGGTGAGTTTCCAATTCAAATATAAAATGATCGCCATTGCTCCGATCAAAGTGATGCTCTGCCGTAACAATGCGACCGGTATGGTCACCAAGGCATTTTGTATGATAGAGATGTCATTATTCATTCTTGAAAGAATTTCACCTACACGACGATTTTGAAAAAACCTTAAAGACAAGGATTGGACATGGGAAAAAAAATCAATTCGAAAATCGGTGGTCATTCTGTGGCCAACAAACCCGAAAATATAATTATGGGTTACTGCAAAGACCACCTGTAAAAAAATTATAAAAATCAAATCCCATGCAAGCCCATCCAGTATCTGGCTATCCTTCAAAACCACCACCGCATTGATCATATTGCGAACAATCAAAGGCAAAATCAGGTTGACCAAGGAAGTGAGGGTCAAACAAATGAATGCAAAAACCAGACTTTTGGTATAGGGCCTGGCATGCTTCAATATTTTTCGAAATTCATTCATAAAAAGCCATCTATTTTCTCAGGGGGGTCGGCTTGGCCCGCTTCGGTGAAATCTGGCAAAAACCCCTAAAATGATAATAATTTCAATAATTTTGAGCAGACATCATAACCCCTTGAAAGGTCCAATTCAAACCTTATCGCAAGGTTTTCCCCGCCAAATTTCAGGGATTTTTTTTAAAAAAATTTCTAAAGTTTCCACTAAAGTCACCGTTAAGAAGAATGCAAGCACTGGCTAAAAAATAAATCCAGTCAGGGCTTCAACACATTAAATGCTTTAAATTCAATATTTTGAGGTAAAAGTAAAAATAATGGATACCCAGGCAGTCAATAATGTGGGCACTCAGACAGCACAAAAACCGAAACCGGTGGCAACCATTTCGTCTTCGAGAACAAGCTCGGCTCCTCCGCCAACGGAAGATACCGTCAGCTTGTCCTCAGAGGGGAAGGATCTGGCTCGGAAAGTAGTTGAACCCAGCTCCAACTCCTCTTTTGGCGGTGAGCAAAGAAAATTCTCGGTGACAGAAAATAACGATGTCGTGCTTAAGGTCATTGACCCACAAACACGGGAAGTCGTTAAGTCTGTTCCTTCAGAAGAGGAACTTCAATTAAGAGACGCCATTCGCAACGAATTGGATAATACTTAGGTTTTTCTTTAATTTTTTTAGAAATAAAAAAAGGGGCACACAACCATGGACGTTCAAAGTATAGGAAGTTTATCGACCGCACCAAGACCAACTGCGGAAACCAGTACTGATACCACAGAAACAAATCAAACAGCATCCAATGAGACACAGGGCCAGGTTTCTCAAGAAGCCCAGACCAGCACCGTTCCCCCGGTGCAGGCACCGAGTGATTTAGGCGGTGAGGAGGGAAGCGTTGTGACTCAGGATAATTCGGGTTCAGCAAATACTCAAGGGTCTGCAACCGAGTCCGAATCAGGCGGGCAGGTAGACGTCCTGGCCTGAGCCCCTATTTGGACAGGCAAATAAAACTTTATTTTCCATAAAACCGTTGTCCTTTTTAAGGGCAACGGTTTTTTTATTTTTCAATTTCGGCGGAGTCGTTTATTTCCAGAAACCAATCCGGAAAGGGATGCGGATCCAAGTTCTGACCCGTTTCTTCGAGGGTGGCCCGATCAGCCTACTGCTTCCATGAACCGTTCGGTGATTTCTTCAGGGGTATGGGTTACCCGTCCTGTAGAGTGGTCAAAACAGGGCTCAACCTTAATGAGCAAAAAATTGGGTCCGGGTAATTCTTTCAGTCTTAAAAATTGCGGTTTTACATCTTCTTTTTTCTCAACTCGAAAAACGTTCTTATACCCCGAGCTTTTCGCAATTTCTTCCAATTGGACCTTGCCGGATAGAGATCTCTGGCTCCCTGTTGATTCATAGACCTCATTATCAATCACAACATGGAACAGGTTTTCCGGAGCTTCCGCGGCAATCATGGCCAGGGTTCCCAAAGCCATCAGCACATTTCCATCGCCATCAATTATGATTACTTTTTTTTCCGGCTTGCATAATGCCACGCCCAAACCAATGGAAGAGGCTAACCCCATCGATCCAATCATATAAAAATTGGCTTTACGATCCTTAAGGGCAAACGATTCACGGCAGATGAACCCGTTTGCGTGAACCACGGGTTCATCATCCTTTATTAGAGGAAGCAATTCCTGAAATGCTTCAGTGCCTTTCATCAAATAACCCTTTCTCAACAATCAATGTATATGGCAATTTCTCTTCCCCAATTTTCTTTTTGGCCTTTTGTAGAACGGAATCGCAATTACCTTCATTGAGCAGGGAATACTCCATCCCCGCTGTTTGAAGAAGTTGCTTATCTATGTCACCCATAATGATATGTTCGGGAGCATCTTTCCCGTCTTTCCCTCGCCAACTCATAATCACCAGCATGGGAATGTGATAAATCAAATTGAGCGAGGTGAAGGCATTGAGACTGTACCCCAATCCGGAATTCTGCATGAGCATGACAGGCCTGGCCCCCGCAAGGTAAGCTCCGGTGCATAACCCCACTGCCGCATCTTCACGTACGGCGGGAATATACCGGGCCTCCTGCTGGTCTTCCAATTCATAAATCAACCCGGACAATAACGAACAGGGAACCCCGGTGAAAAATTTATAATCCTCCTGGATCAGTCGCTTAATAAATGATTGGGATGTGAGGGAAGGCATATTTTTTACCAGTTTTGGATGTTTCGTTCGCCTCCATACTGGCCCTGAAGTTTGTGGATGAGTTTTATATATTCTTTGATTGCTTCCTCACCCCTGAACTCCACACCAATATCTTTAGCAGCCTGATTGGACATGGGAACTCCCTCTTCACCCATAACCCCTTCACATTCACCAAAGGAATCGATGGTTTCGGCGATCATTTTTCCTAAATTCAAATTATGAATATGACCATCTATGAGATGATAAATTTTCCCCGCTGCCTCGGAATTGCCCAAAACGCATTGGATGCCTTGAACTACGGAATCGACAGAAACGTATTTGGTGCTTCCCTTCAAATCCACATTGTAGTTTGTGGCCAGATAGTCAATTGTCTGAAACCATTCTGACTTGTCAATTTGCGGGCGCACGCCATAAATGGTTACCGGGCGCAAAATAGTGATGTCGAACGCCCGGCTTTTTTGGAATTGAAAACAAAAGCCCTCTATGGAGTTTTTTATAGAACCATATAAACTGCCCGGCCTTACCGGGTGATTCTCATCCATGGGATTTTCTTTATTAACGGTGGGCAGCACTTCTCCAAAAATAGTACAGGAGCTCAAAAAAATGACTTGTTTGACTTTGGCTTTCCGTGCTTCTTCAAGAAGGTCAAAAGTGCCATCTATATTAACTTTTATCAATTCTTCGACGGTTTGGACGGGCCCCGGAAAGTGAGCAAGATGTATCAGAATATCCGCATCCTGGACCAGTTTGGCGAGCGACTCTTTATCTTCGAGTGCACCAATAATATAGTCAATATCCTCGAAGGTTTTTAAATGCTCAACAACACTATTTTCGCGAATCAAAGCTTTGATGTTGTATTCGGAACTTTCAGAATCATTTTCCAAAAGCTTTTTAATAAAATGGGATCCCACCATTCCTGTTATACCGGTGAGTGCAATATTCATTTGTTCCTCCAAATCCTTTCGGATTGATTTTTATAAATTAAAGCTGCCACGCAGAATTTTTTATTATGATTACCCGAAAAAATGATGTCAACTTTTTTCAAGGATTTTGTCTGAACAAGAGTCCTTGCCGACAGAATTCGGGACCTGAAAATATTTTTTTCAGGGCTCTTCCTTTATAACCGCCTGGGCCGCAGCAAGAATGGCCGTGGGCACTCGATAGGGAGAACAGCTCACATAGTCAAGATTCAATCGGTTAAAAAAATCAATGGATACTGGGTCCCCCCCATGTTCTCCGCAAATCCCCATGTGGATTCCCGGTTTAACCCCTCGGCCTTTTTCAACGGCCAATTGCACAAGTTGTCCGAGACCGTCCTGATCGAGTGACACAAACGGGTCATGATTCAGCAACCCCTGATCGACGTATTGCCTGAGAAAATTTCCCGAGTCATCGCGGCTGAGCCCAAGTCCGGTTTGCGTGAGATCGTTGGTTCCAAAGGAAAAGAAATCAGCCTCACGGGCAATCTCATCTGCGGTAAGGGCCGCGCGGGGAAGCTCAATCATGGTCCCGATTTTAAATTTAAGGTCGACACCTTCCTTCTTTAGCACTTCCGAAGCAACTTCTAATATAAATTCACGGACAATTTTAAATTCATTGACGTGCAACACCAGAGGAACCATGATTTCCGGATATACTTTAACGTCTTTTTTGGCCATTCGGCATCCCGCTTCCAATATGGCGCGAACCTGCATTTTGTAAATGTCTGGAAAGGTGATTCCGAGCCGACAACCCCGGTGACCCAGCATGGGATTCATCTCACTCATACTTTCGATTTTTTTGCCCAGGGCTCCCACTTTCATTTCCCGCGCAAGGCTGTTAATCTCTTTCGTCGAACGGGGCAAAAATTCATGGAGGGGAGGATCGAGCAACCGGATCGTTACCGGGAGGCCGTCCATCGCCTTAAAGATCCCGGTGAAATCCTTCCGCTGAATCGGGAGCAGCTTCTTCAACACTTCGGTGCGAACCTTGTCATTTTTTGCAAGGATCATTTTGCGGACCAGAAAAATGCGTTTCTCATCGAAAAACATATGTTCGGTTCTGCAAAGTCCTATACCCTGCGCCCCAAAATCCCTTGCCAGCAAAGCTTCCTGCGGGGTATCCGCGTTCGCCCTGATTTTTAACCTGCGAATTTTCCCGGCCCAGCTCACCATGCGCGTAAAAGACGCGGTTAAATGAGATTTAATCAAATTGACCTTGCCCTCTATAACCTGTCCCGTGGTCCCGTCCAGGGTGATGGGAGCCAGCTCTTTGAGTTTGATGGCACCCAGCAGGCAGTTTTTCCTTTTCCCGTTGATGGCCAGTTCTTCAACCCCGGAGACACAGGGTTTTCCCATGGCCCTGGCTACCACCGCCGCATGGGAGGTCATTCCCCCCTTTGCGGTAATGATGCCTTCGGCAACACTCATTCCATGAATATCTTCGGGAGAAGTTTCCGTTCGAACAAGAATCACCTTCTCCTTTTTTTTCGCAAGTTCCAGCGCCCTTTCCGATGAAAAAACTATTTTACCGGTCGCCGCACCCGGTGACGCTCCCAACCCTTCACCTAATATTTTGGTTTTTAACTTGGGGTCTATCGTGGGGTGAAAAATCTGATCGAGTTGATCAGCGGGAACCCTCATTAAGGCTTCTCTCTTGTTTATCAGGCCTTCATCCACCATATCGACCGCTATTTTGACCGCCGATGCGGCCGTTCTTTTGCCGGCCCGGGTCTGTAACAGGTATAATTTTTCATTTTCAATGGTGAACTCCATGTCCTGCATATCTTTGTAATGGTTTTCCAGCTTTTTATAGACCTGCACCAACCCTTTATAAATTTCCGGCATATCTTTTTCGAGCTGGTCAATCGAATTGGGAGTGCGAATTCCCGCAACCACATCTTCACCCTGGGCGTTGATCATATATTCACCGAAGAAATTTTTCTCTCCGGTAGCCGGGTTGCGGGTAAATGCAACACCGGTGGCCGAGGTGGTCCCCATGTTCCCGAAAACCATGGACTGCACGGTCACCGCGGTACCCCAATCATGCGAATACCCTTTCATTTTCCTGTAGACCACGGCGCGTTCGGTATTCCAGGAGTTGAACACCGCTTCCACAGCCATTCGCAACTGCTTCATCGGATCATCCGGAAAGTTTTTACGGGTTTCACGGGCCACAAGGGTTTTGAATTTTTTAATGACGGACTTTAAGTCCCTGACCGATAGTTCCGTATCGACTTTGATGCCGCGTCTTGATTTTTCTTTTTCGAGAATGTGCTCAAAACGGGTCCCGTCAATACCCAGCACCACATTACTGAACATGGAAATAAAACGGCGATACGTATCCAGGGCGAACCATTCGTTCTCTGTTTTCTGGGCCAGGCCGCGCAGGGTGTCCTCGTTCAAACCCAGATTCAAAACGGTGTCCATCATGCCCGGCATGGAAACCCGTGCTCCCGAACGGACGGATACAAGAAGGGGGTTATCGGAGCAGCCAAATTTTTTGCCGACAGATTTTTCAAGGGATTGCAAATGCTCTAAAACCTCATCCCATAATTTTGGCGGCAGTTTCTTTTTATTTTTAAAAAAGTAAACGCAGGCTTTCGTGGAAATGGTGAAGCCGGGTGGAACATTTATGCCCAACAAAGCCATTTCAGCCAGGTTGGCACCTTTGCCTCCCAGGTCATTTCTCATATCTGCCTTGCCATGGGTTTTTTCCCCGGCAAATGCATAAACAAATTGTTTGCTCATAAAAATATTAGCGGCGGATGCCTGTTAAAATAGGGTTAAAGACAGGAAGTAAAACTCTTAATCAACGAGTACCTCCAACCATCAATCTTTTTTCAAAACAATTTTTGAAAAATCCGCCAGGTCTGAAAACAGGCTGGATATATCCCGAAGCAGGCAAAGCCTGTTGGAACGCAATGACAGGTCATCTACCATGACCATCACGTTATCAAAGAAATTATCGACGGAGGGTTTTATTTCGCCCATTTTCTCCAATGCGCTTGAGAATTCTTTCTTCTTTATATGGTCCAAAACCGGGTTACGAACTTTCAAAAATGCTTCATATAATTGCTTTTCCGCGGGTTCATTCAATATTCCGGGATCGATTTCTCCATCCACCTTTTTATCTAAAATACTGGCCACCCGTCTGAAAGCAATTGCTAAAGGTTCAAAATAAGGCTGCTTCTTCAAATCGGAAAAGGCCGCCACTTTTGCTTTTACATCAACAATAGAGTCCAACCCTGTTGACAGCACGCAATCAATAGCGTCATATGGAAAACCCTCTCCATTTAACAAGGTTTTATATCTCTGAAAAAACAAATCTTCCACATGTTTTTTTATTTCCTCTTTTTCCAGCTTGGCTTTGTCCGCGATTAAATTGATGCTGTCGTTGACGATATTCCGAAAAGAAACCTGCCAGCCCCGGTCCAGTATGATTTGCAGCACACCCAGGGCATGCCTTCTCAATCCGTAAGGATCTTCGGAACCGGAGGGAATAAGCCCCACAGCTATGCAACCCGTAATCGTATCCAGCTTGTCTGCCACAGCCACAGCAGCCCCGATATCATCAGACGGTAAATCATCGCCCGCAAAGGTGGGACGATAATGTTCCTTGATGGCCTGTGCCACCTCTGCACTTTCACCGGAGTGGGCCGCATAATACCCACCCATAATGCCCTGCAGTTCCGGAAACTCGAATACCATTTGACTGACCAGATCCGCTTTACTCAAATAGGCCGCCCTTCTTACCTGCTCTTCCTTTTGCTGACAAACCTGGTTCGAAACAATTCCTGCAAGGTCCGTAACACGGCCTACTTTTTCGTAAATGGTTCCCAGTTTTTTTTGAAAGACCACCCCTTTCAGAAGATCCACAAATTCTTCAAGGTTTTTCTTTCGGTCTTCATCGTAAAAAAAGCGGGCGTCTTCAAGTCGGGCGCGCAACACCCGTTCATTTCCTTTTCGGATTTCATCACCTTCACTGCCCGGCATATTGCTGACGGTAATAAAGCAGGGTAGAAGCTTTTCCTCTTTATCCCATACAGGAAAATACTTCTGATGAGATTTCATCGTTATGACCAGAAGCTCTTTCGGCAACTTCAGAAACTCCGGATCAAAATCTCCTTTTATCGCTACCGGGTATTCCACCAGAAAATTAACCAGGTTCAGCAAGTCTTCATCTTTTTTAACCTGTCCCCCGGCCTGTTCGGCCAAGCGCCTGATTTGTTCCAGAATGGAATTTTTTCTTCTCTCCGGATCCACTATTAGCGAATGTTTATCACATTCATCCAAATAAGACTCGAGATTTTCAATATTAAACTTCTCGGGTTTTAAAAAACGGTGCCCTCTTGAAACCGCACCGTTTTTAATGCCGTCGAACTCAAATTCCAGAGCCTTCCCGTCAAACAGGGCTGCCAACCAATGCAGGGGCCTGGCAAAAGGACGGGTTTTATTTTCCCAGCGCATTTTTTTCTTAAAAGGAATTTCATTTATCAACTGGGGCAGATAATCATTCAACAAAGATGGCGTTGCCCTACCTTTGTTTTCAACCTGGGCACAAACGACTTCCCCTTTGGGGGTCTGTTTACGAATAAGATCGGCTACATCAACCCCCTTACCGCGGGCAAAACCGATTGCGGCCTTGGTGGGATGACCCTGATCATCGTAAGCCACCGAAACCCCCGGCCCTAAAAACTCGTCGACAGAATCTTCCTGCATTTCCATGACCCCCTTTACCGATACGATCAACCGTCTGGGGGTACCCATTGTTTTTGGAGTTTCTGCATCAATCCGGTTCCTCGTGAAAAAGGAGGATAACTCTTTTTCCATATACCTTAAAGCAGGTTCCACGTAACCGGATGGGATCTCTTCAGATCCAATTTCCATAAAAAATTCAGCCATATCTTAAAATTTCGAAACTTTCAAAATTTCCTGAAAATGAGGGCAATAAAGGCAAAAATCAGTATTATCGAGTAAAAAACTTCAAAGTCAACCTTCAGAATTGTTCAACGAAGCTCAATTCCGTGCATTATATTATGATATATTCACTAACTTATGCGAAGTTTAATGTCTATTCTGTATGGTTTTAATCGAATCATAATGCGGAACTGGGAATGACAACCATTATTCTAGTCATAATAGCCTTGGCCATTGCTGCCGGAGTGGTTTCTAAGTTTGTAAAAAAAGACCCCCCACCGAAAAAAAGCTCTTTTTCCGAAAGCGATTCTGATGAAACTTCGGGCCGTCCCAAATTACGGGATCCCAACCAGACAAAAAAAGCCAAAGCGGTAGTGGAAAAGGCCATAAAGATGTCCACGGAAATGGGAGTGGGAGATATCAAACTATATCTTCCACCAAAGGAACCCGAGTTATTCATAGGGAGGAAGGAAATATTTAAAGATATTGTTGCCCGCACCGGAAAACCTCCTGTAATGATCAGTTTCAGTGGTCCCCAGGGGTTAGGGAAAACCACTATGGCGATCATGATGATCAAAAGGTTTAACTCACAATTTCCGGGGGACCAGGTTTTTATGGACATGCGTGGAAGCGACCCCAAGGCCCCTTCCCCAATGGAAATAATGAGCAGGATAATCACCCGCTTTAAACCCAATCAACCCTTACCTACAGATTTAAAATCCCTGACAAAACTGTATCGAACCATAATAAAAAAGCAAAAAGGGATCCTCATTCTCGACAATGCTTCGGGGCCCAAGCAAATCAAACCCCTGATTCCGCCCCCTTCCTGGCTTTTAATAACCACATCAGTAAAACCGATAAATTTACCCGGTTTTATTTCCATCCACCTGGAGCCCCTGGAATATCTGGATTCACACAATATGCTCACACGGCTTTGCCCAAAGCTCAGCCACGCGATTAAAGATATTTCGAAAATCTGTAAAGATGTGCCTATCGCCCTGGAATTGATCGGAAAACTTTTCGCCATCAACTCCACCATGGACCCGGAATATTTTGCCAATAAATTTCGCGATATAAAAAAGACCCTCGGGCATGGCGACAATGAAACCCCGGCTACAGGTATCGAATCCTCTTTGAAATACAGCTACACTCTTTTACCGGATAAAGCCTCAGTAGTGTTAAGGAAGCTTACCGCTTTTCCAGGATCCTTCAGTGCAAAAGCAGAGTCCTTTGTTTGCGAAGATACCGATAATTTATCGCTGATTGGCCTTGTCCAATATGGCCTGGTTGAAGTCAATGAAAATACAGACCGTTTTACCCTGCATGATCTGGTAAGAAAGTATTTAAAACCCCTTGCTTCTGCCGGTGAACTGGCAATGGCGGAACGGCGGCTTGCCACAGAGTTTATGAATGCCCTGGAAACCGTGGCAAAGCTGACTGCAAAAGGGGGAAAAGCTGCAATAAAAGGCATGATGTATTTCGATCAGGAGCTGGATAACATTAAAGCAGGACAGGAATGGAGCCAGAAAAACTGTTCCCGAGACAAAGACGCCGCCAAAGTCTGCAGTGCTTACACGGAAAATGGAGCGGAAATAATTGTTAAAAGACTGCAACCCGACGATACCATCCGATGGTTTGAAGCCGCTTTGTCAGCCGCTCAGCAACTTGGCGATAAAGAAGCCGAGCGGATGCATCTCCTGAATCTCGGCCCGGAATACAACAGGAAAAACCAGCCGCAAAAAGCCCTTGAGTTTATGGAGAGAGCACTCAACCTGTGCGGAAAAGAAGGGGACTCGCAGGGGGAAAAAATAGCGATAAGGCATTTGGGCGTTGCCTGCATGGCCCTGAAAAATTATAAACAAGCAGTGGAATATTTAGAACAGGATTTGAAATTCACACAAGCAGCCGGTGAAATAAAAGATGAAATGGATCTCCTGGAAAAACTGGGGGAAGCGACTCACAATATCGGCGACCTTCAAAAAGCGGTCAAATACGGAGAACAAGCTTTTGAAATGTCCAAAAATGCGGGTGACAAATTAAAGCAAGTCAACCTTTTGAAAATGCTGGGGGAAATAAGCCAGGAACTGCAGGAAACTGAAAAAGCGATCGACTATTTTGAAAATGCGCTTGATCTGGCACAAAGAACCAAGGGACAACCTTTTGAAACTGAAATTACCAAAATGCTGAGCGAACTGGCAACTCAATCCGGGGATATTCAGAAAGCCCTCTCTTACCTGGAGAATGGATTGATTTCAGCAAAGAAAAATAATGACTCAAAGGGAGAGGGCAAAATTCTGATTGAACTTGGAAACACTCATCGGGAAAACAACGATATCGATCAAGCCGCTATTTATTTTGAAGACGCATTGGAACTTTCCAAAAAATCGGGAAACAAAGAGTTAGAAGCTGACGCGCTTTGGAAAATTAGTATCGGCCTGGGAAATGAAGAAAGATTGATCGAAGCAACCGAGCGGGCCAATGAAGCTTTGAAAATTTATGAGGAGATCCAACACCCGGATATCATGACGGTGCGGACACAAATTAGAAAATGGTCGAGCGGGGGAGGCCAGCCTCCTGCAGAATAAGATTATTTTTTTAATAAAGGAAATTGCATGGCTTCTCTCTGTGCCACATAACCTTCAGCACACAAACGAGCCAGGTTTCTGACCCTGCCGATAAAGCCTGTTCGCTCGGTAACACTAATAGCCCCTCTTGCATCCAACAGGTTAAAAGCATGCGAACATTTCAACGTGTAATCGTAAGCGGGAAGAACCAGCTCCTTCTCCAGCAATTCCCTGGTTTCCGCCTCATACATATCAAACCATTGAAACAATCTTTCCTTGCTTGAAGCCTCAAAATTGTAACGGGAAAACTGTTTTTCCGTTTCGAGGTGAACATCGCCATACAAAAGATTTTCATTCCACTTCAAGTCATAAACGTTTTCTACATTCTGCAGGTACATGGCAATTCGTTCCAACCCATAAGTCAATTCTGCCGTAACCGGTTTTAAATCGATGCCGCCCACCTGTTGGAAATAAGTAAACTGGGTGATCTCCATTCCATCCAGCCAAACCTCCCAACCCAACCCCCAGGCTCCCAAAGTGGGGGATTCCCAATCGTCTTCCACAAAACGAATGTCGTGTTTCAATGGGTCCACCCCTAAAACAGTGAGACTGTTTAAATATTGATCCTGCACATCCTGGGGGGAAGGTTTGAGAATGGTCTGGAACTGGTAATAATGTTGAAGCCGGTTCGGGTTTTCTCCATACCTGCCATCCGTGGGACGACGGGAAGGTTCAACATAGGCCGCGTTGTACGGTTCAGGCCCCAATACTCTAAAAAAGGTGACGGGATTGAACGTGCCGGCACCCACCTCTATATCATAGGGCTGATGGACAGCACACTCACGGGTTGCCCAATAGTTTTGCAGGTTTAAAATGATATCTTGAAAATACATAACCGATAGGGTTTAACAGAGTTCAACCAATAAAGTCAACCCCGCGGAGAACCTCCGCAGGCAACAGCTCCATACCCGCCAAGCCAAGAAAATCCACAAGCCTTTTACCCATGCTTTTAAAAGGCAAACAAATCTAGAGGGTGGCGAACCGCCACAGGCAACAGCTCCATACCCGCCAAGCCAAGAAAACCCACAAGCCTTTTGCCCATGCTTTTAAAAGGCAAACAAATCTAGAGGGAAGGAAACTTCAGTTTGGCTCCGGGGTAGGCTTTTTCAATAAGAATATCGATGACTTGTTTGATCGCTTTTATATGTTCTTTTGCTGATGGCATGGCATCGTAATCAGATTCCTCCTCATCAACAGAAATGATCCCTTCCCCCATGTAATTGCAATAGAACGAACCGAGCGGCTTGAATTTTTCCAGGGGCTCATTTCCCTGATGTGAATTTACAATCACCATTACCTGCGAATCCCTTTCCCCGGGATAGATTTCAAAGGGCCCGCCCGTTTTAAGAGTGTGCTGCTTGCAATAATCAATCACCCGCTGCATCTCTTCGGGTGAAATGGCTTTATAGACAGTGTGCAATTTATTTATGAAGAATTTATTGGGCCTTTATAATCAGGCCTCAGCCGCCAGACTGGCCGATACCCATGAAAACAGATTCACCTTGATACGCAAAGACGGCTCCCGTAGATTCTATTTTCATAAGAGTAGCCGAATCAATGGTGTCTCCAATGCGCATTTTATGATTGCTGGTTTGCGCATTCGAAACAAAAATATGGTTGGATGAACTGTCCGGAGAAAAAAATATTATTCCCTTCACTATTAATCCCGGTATGGAAAGGTGGCTGTTGATTTGCGGAATGCGGATATCATCCGGCTCGTCGGCAAGGGATTTTGCCGATGCAATCAAAGATTGAATTTCTAAAATACCTTTCTCGTGTGAGAGATTACCTCGCATACCAGGAACAATTGGCTTGGCGCGCTCAGCCGCTTTTCTCTCAATTCCAGAGCTTTCTTTTACCGGCTTTGGGGCCCTGATTTCCGAACTGGTATCTTGAGGAGTTTTGGATATTACCTGCTCGGGAATATTTGAAAGGGGAATACCGGGAACGGAACTGACGGTTTGTTTTTTCACCGGAGGGGTTTGCTGCAGATATCCCGGTTGAGCCCGGGCAAATTGGACCACGGGTTGTTCTGGGGGATTATCCTTCCATAACCAAACCACCCCCAACACGGTTCCCACCAAAATCAAAACGCTTTTCCAAAGAAACTTAAGCGGGATTTTCGAATCAACACCAAAACCATCTTCGTCTTGAAGAACCAGTTCTTTTAAATCCAGTTTCTTTTCTAAAACGCTTTTTTCTTCTTCAAGTTTTTTTAGCGTTTTTAAAATCGTGCTCATTGCTACGCCTGTAATTGAAGAAGAACTACCGGGCTACCAGTTCCGGGGTTGAGTAAATTTGCAGTAGATTATAGACAAGCATTTTACTATCTGTTTTAAATTGACCGTCATCTATAATATTGTTCTTTCGCTGAAATTCCCTGACAGCACGGATGGTTTTCGGCCCATATAAGGGAGCCTCCCTTCCCTGAAAATAACCAAGAAGCCGAAGATTTTTCTGCAGCCAGACAGCTTCCTTGCCCTCGAAACCGAGACCCAGGGATTCGGGCAGATTTTCAAAGTCCTTCCAGTAAACGATTGCCTTTCGTGTCCACAGGGAATTGATAATTGAAAGTGGCATCTCAATTTTATCCACCGATCCAAACACTCCCATATCTTCTTTGATAGAAGACAAAGACAGGTACTTCGTTCCCTGGGCATTGGGAAGCGATATTTCCAGTAAGGCTGGATAATTGAGGCTTTGCAGCCGTTTCATTGTTCCATTCATTTCATATTGGAGCAACTGGTTATCCATTGTCAGTTTTTCCAAATCCTCCCGGGTATGCAAATCTTCAGGGGTGATGTTCCAGGTTTCGAGAATCCATTTAACCGCTTCCAGTTTACTTTCCATGAGTGTCAGACTGGATAAATAGGTCACCAGTTTTTCTGAATCCGAAATATTCAATGCCCCATTTGTTTGCGCTTTGACAGGGGCCGGTTCAACAACAGCCGCCGGCTGGGGAACCGATTCGGGAACATCCAAAGGAAAGCTGGGAGTGACCGTCGCCGATGAAGCTGAATAATTTATCAACTCACCAGGAGACGACAAGTCGATTGGGTTTTCCTTTATCAATGCGGCAATGTCTTTTTCCCGGGTTTTGTTTTCCAAATCCGGCAGCGCAAAATAGTTCAATGCAAAAAAACCAATTCCGGCAGCCACCGCAGAGGGAATCACCAGTTTCCAGAACTTACTGGACCAGGACTCAAGAGGCGCCAAATTGCCAATATCCTTCACGGCTGTTTTGACAATTTCGGGGACGATCTTTTTCGTACTCTCGGTGTAAGCGATCAGCAAGGTCCGGTCACAGATGACGTTGATCATTCGCGGAATACCGCGGGAAAAACGGTAAACCGTCTCGGCCGCCTGACGGGAAAAACGTACTTTTCCTTTTCCCAAAGCAACATTCAACCGGTGCTGAATATAACCCCGGGTCTCTTCCAGGTTGAGCGGCAACAGTTCCCATTGAATGGTAATGCGTTGCCTCAACTGGCGTAGATCTTCTTTAGCGAGAACCTTGTCCAGCTCGGGCTGACCGATTAAAACAATCTGAATGAGTTTTTCGGTATCGGTTTCCAGGTTGGAAAGCAATCTCAATTGTTCCATCACATTGGGCTGTAAATCCTGGGCTTCATCAATGATAACAACTACTCGATGGCCTTTGGCTCTTTCTTCAAGCAAAAAAGTGTTGAGCAAATCAATCAGCTTCTTTTTACTTTTACTTTTGCCCGGCAAACCCAATTCACTATTGATGGTCTGCAGCAATTCCAGCTCGTTGATGGCAGGATTAAATATGTAAGCTATATTAAAATCGGTTCTCAATTCCCTGAGGAAACTTCGGCAGATCATCGTCTTGCCGGTGCCCACTTCACCCACAATTTTTAGAAAACCATTGTTCTCCTGCAGACCATAAACCAGATGGGCCAGGACCTCCTTATGCTTGGGACTCAAATAAAGATATTTCGGGTCGGGGGTCAGGTCGAAGGGTTTTTCAGAAAAACCAAAAAAGTCCTGATACACATTCTGGTGTTTGGGATTCTTAGCGCGTTCTTTACTCCCTATGAATTGAAGAGGACCGGGCTTAACAGGCGAGACAGGCTCAGGACCCTTTTTCACCCGCACCACGGCATCATAGGCCTCACGCTTCTCTTTATTGGAGAGCGTATCATAAGCCTCCTGCGCCATCTCGATTTGCTCTTTTAAAGTAGGCTTTTCAGGTGATTCGGTTTTGCCGTCTGAAGAATCGAACTTGCTTATTAATTTCTGATATGCGCGATCGATCTCTTTTTGACTGGCATCAGGCTTTACGCCCAACAATTTGTAAAAATTCGGGGATTCAACTTCAATAATCATGCGCTCTCTTCCGTCTTGTTAGTCAAGAACCTGCCATTTGAGTACAAATTCATTGCAGAACTATAAGCTATTGAAACTTAATCTATTACTAATCTCTGGTATTTTTTTGCAAAAGTTCTCCCTGAAAACCATCCAGAATATCTTTAACACTTTATTTTCAAATAGTTATAGATTCTCCAAATTGTAATAATTGTATCCTTATTTTCACAAAAAATCAATAACTGCATAATAAACAATTAGTTATTAGATCCCCGGCAAAAATTGAGAATCGGGAGGATATTTTCAGGAAGTCGGGGCTATTTTTTTTGAAAATGGAGTTGGGTTTCGGTGCTAAGATTGCCGAAAAATCTCAGGCAGTGAAATGGAAGAGGAAAGAAAATTTTTTAAATGCCCCATATGCAAAAAACCCGCTTTGGCGGACAGAGAAAAAAACCCCTATCTTCCGTTCTGTTCGGAACGTTGTCGCACCATTGATCTGGGTGCCTGGCTGGATGAGAAATACGTCATCGAAAGCGACGAACCTTTTTTCGATTCAGAGCAATAAGAAAACTTTTTTAAGGAATTAGATATCGACAGGCGGGGCAGCGGCCTTCCTTAAAAAGACCTCGAGTATCTTTTTCTGATAAAGAACCACCGCAATATCCATCATGCCGTCCCGGTTAAAATCAGCACCTGCAATGGATCTGGGTTGGGACCCCACCGCATAATTGTAGTGCGGGTATACAAAGCTTCCATCTCCGTTTCCGGGTATAACCGATATAGACGCACTGCGCCGGTTGCAAACGACAATGTCGGGAACTTTATCACCGGTGAAATCACCTACCACAATATTATGCGGCCCTTTCTCTCCCGCAAAATCGTTCAGCTTGGTGAAAGCGCCTTTCCCGTCTCCCATAAAAATACTGATGCTGTCTTTCATGGGGCTTGAGGCAATCAAATCCATCTTCCCATCCATATTCATATCATGATGCGTGAGAAAAGAGGATTGACTGCCCCCCTCAATCAACCTGGGTGGGGCAAAGGTTCCATCGCCGTTTCCGTAAAACATTTTTATGTAGCGCACCTTGACCGCATTGAGGGCCATAGCGATATCCTTATTACCATCGCCGTTATAATCGCTGATGGTCATATGGGCGGGGGTGGGAGAGGCCTGGTAGGCTTCGGCCACCTTGAAAGTACCGTCACCAACCCCTAAAAGAATGATCAATTTATTAAACCGAAGGGTTACAGCCAGATCGTTGATTTCATCGTTGTTAAAATCTCCGGATGCTATTGCAATGGGCAGACGCCCCACTTTCACACTGGTCTTCAGTCTGAATAACCCATCTTTCTGTCCGAGGATTATTGAAACCTCGCCATCGCCATAGTTGCATAAAGCGATGTCAGCGATACGGTCGCCATTAAAGTCTGCCAATTCGATAGCAAAAGGTTCACGGCCTGTCTCAATGGTCTGTGCTTCTTTGAAGGTTCCATCTCCCATGCCTTCGAAATAACTCAGCGAATTTCCGGCAGAGTTCACAACAATCAAATCGGGAAACTCATCATTGTTCATATCGTGAGCCCGGACCACTTCCGGCTTTTTGCCAACCATATAAGAGACAGGTAAAGCAAAGATATCGGGTGAAGGCTGGCTCTGCCCGCAACCGGAAAATAACAATGCAGTTAAGATTAATAAAATCGGCTTATTAAGTTTCATCACGATGCCTCAACCAAACTCACATATAGAACGATTTTTCGTTTATACAGGATGCCCGGCAACTTGTAAACGAATTTGAAAAAATGATATACTTTTCAATAGTTTATATCTCACTTCGCCTCGAAATAATGCCCTTCCATAAGTATTCGAAAATCTTTTTTCTTTTCGCCTTTTTATTGCTGGGTGCTTGCCAGGGATTTAAGTACGACCCCTGGCCAGAGACTCCCCTGGGTGTTCATCATACCGTCCAGAAAGGCCAAACCCTATTCGCCATTGCGCAGGCTTACGGAATCGATATAGAAGTCCTGCGCCGGGCCAACCAGATTCGAGACGCATCCAAAATTAAAGCGGGAACCCAGTTATGGATTCCCGGTGCAAGCCGTGTCCATTCGATTCCAAAAACCACGAGCCCTCCATCGTCTAAGGCAACCCGATCTGCGAAAAAGAAACCGACTGTCCGACCTCGAAAGGGTATTCTCATCTGGCCAGCAAAAGGCACTCTCACGTCAGGGTTCGGAAAAAGAAATGGACGTAAACATGAAGGCATTGATATTGCCGGACCCAAAGGGACACCCATTTATGCGGCAGCAGCAGGAAAAGTTGTTTTCAGCGGCTGGGGTCCGACAGGTTATGGAAAGATGGTTATCATAAAACACCGAAACCACCTGACCACCGTATACGCGCACAATTCAAAGATACTGGTAAAAAAAGGAATACAAGTAAAACAAGGTCAAAAAATTTGTTTAATGGGAAGCACGGGGCGCTCCACCGGATCGCATTTGCATTTCGAGGTAAGAAACGACACCGAACCCAAAAATCCAATAAAATATCTACCTGTGAGAAGATAAAGTTTTCAACGCGACCTATTTTTGGTAAAAACGACTGGCAACTTATCGATCAGTTTTAGAAAGGCAAATTCATGGAATCGGTTAAACAGATCATCCGAGATATTCCCGACTTTCCAAAGGAAGGAATTATTTTTAAAGACATCACTCCGCTTCTTGCCGATGCATCCGCATTTGGGAAAACCATCAACACTTTAAAAGAAAGATACGCTGGCAAGCAGATCGACCGGGTGGTGGGTGTGGAGGCACGCGGCTTCATCTTCGCCTCGGCTTTGGCCTATGCCCTGGAAGCGGGTACCACCATGGTTCGCAAACCGGGGAAGCTTCCTTATGAAACTTTTCAGGAAACTTATTCTCTCGAATACGGAACCGATACCATAGAAATTCATCAAGACGCATTTCAACCGGGCGAGCGTATTGTCCTTATAGACGATGTCCTCGCTACCGGGGGAACCGTGGCGGCTACCTTGAACCTGATTCGAAATAATTTTGAAAGTGTAGAAATCGTAGAAGTCGCCTTCCTCATTGAACTGGATTTTCTCAACGGACGCGAAAAAATTAAAGACGTCCCCGTCCATTCGCTCATCCACTTCTAACGGACCACGCCTGGAAGGGAACGGATTAAATTAAGGCTGGGAAAGCGATTATTACCTTCATTACCGGAAAAAACAGGTGGGGCCTCCATTTTTTCCTTGTCAGTATTTAAAATGACCCCTATCCTGACTTTATCCGTTATGAAAACTTTCTCATCAAAAATCCCGTTAGGAATTTTTACACTGGCTCTACTTCTTTGTTCTTTTCTGGTTCAACCGGTAAGGGCAGACCTGATTGAAGAAAATAAATCGGACACTGCCATAAAGATGCTTGTGTTTCCGAAATCACTCAGGGTGATTGAAAACCGGCAAAGCGGGAATACGGATGACCGTTTTTCCGATCCTAAACGAATTCGAAAAACACTTTTGAAACTCGATCCTGCCCGCATTGTACCTGCCAAGACCGGGGAACCGGTCATCGGCCCTGTGACCCGGGTCCGGCTCAGGGAACTGGCCAAACAATATAATGAAGATGTGATCTTTATTTTCAGGCGATCCTCAAACAAAGAAAAAAACTCCATCCGCCACCAGGGGTTGCTTTATCTGGCGAGGCAGAAAAAGGTACTGGCCTTGAAAGAAAGTACAGAAGCGGGGTCCGGAAGTCTTGATGAAATGGATCTGGCAGGCCTCCAGTTCCTGGCGAAGGAAGCAAGAAGAGTTCTCCATTCCCACAAGTTCGAAAAACGCCAATCGGCTTACTAGCTATCTTTCTTAACCGACCCGGTTAAATGGAATTTCCCTGGCAAGGGCGTCTGTGAGTTTTTGGGTATCTTCCAGGAAATCGGGAGAGATCATCAGCTCGATGAGACCGCGTGACGGGTCTATGGTCCGCACCACCGCGAGGTGATCGTAACCTTCGAAGATGCTTACGATATAGGCAATGTCTTTTTTATCTACCTCTACCTGCCATTGAATGGAGTCGTTGTGAGGTGATACGGTTTCAGGAATACTCACGGTTTTTCTCCAGCAACAACATGATAAGACTGATTGCTGAGGGTGTGATGCCGGAGATGCGCGACGCCTGCCCCAATGTGACGGGACGAATGGCTTCCAGCTTTTGCGCCACTTCATGGGAAAGACCGGGCACACCTTCGTACCTGAAGTTTTCGGGAATGCGGTAATGCTCGAGCTTTTTCTGCTTTTCCACCAGTTGGTTCTGGCGGGCAATGAACCCTTCATACTTGACGCGAATTTCTACCTGCTCGCCGACGAGTTGCGGAACTTCTTCTGCTTCGAAAGCACGCAGCAATTCATCATGTTTCACTTCCGGCCTACGCAATAAAACATTCAGCGTCGTCGCATTTCGCAATTCATGTATACCCAGTTTGGACAGGCGCGTTAAGTTTTCCGGATTGGGCACCACCGTGGTAGCCTCGAGTCTCTGGATCTCCTTGTCTACCGCATTGTATTTTTCCATGCAATGGTTATAAAGGTCACTGCTTACCAGACCCAGTTCGTGGCCTTTTGCCATCAATCTCTGGTCGGCGTTGTCTTGCCTCAGGATCAATCTGTATTCGGCACGGGAAGTGAACATGCGATAGGGTTCCTGCGTTCCCTTGGTAACCAGGTCGTCAATAAGCACCCCGATATAGCTGTCCATTCTTGTCAGCAAAAAGGGTTTGCGTTTTTGCGATTTGAGTGCCGCATTGATTCCCGCCATCAAACCCTGGCACGCCGCTTCTTCGTAACCCGATGTTCCATTGATCTGGCCCGCGTGAAACAATCCGCTCACCCTTTTTGTTTCCAGCGAAGGGGTCAGCTGTGTCGGAGGAACAAAATCGTACTCCACCGCGTAACCGGGAAGAACAATCTCGGCATCTTCCAGACCCGGAATCGTGCGGACCAGTTGATGCTGCACTTCTTCATCCATGCTGGTGGAGATTCCGTTGGGATAAATCCAGTCTGTGTCCAGACCCTCAGGCTCCAGAAAAATATTATGCGATTTCTTGTCAGGGAATTTAACCACCTTGTCTTCGATGGAAGGGCAATAGCGAGGTCCCACCCCTTCTATAATCCCGCTGTACAACGGTGAGCGATCCATATTGTTTCGGATCACCTCGGCGGTTTTTTCATTCGTCGCGGTAATATGGCAAGGCACCTGTTCCCGTTCGATATGCGATGTGGAAAATGAAAAAGGTCTTGGAATGGCATCTCCATCCTGCACGACACATTGGGAAAAATCGATGCTGTCCCGTTTCAATCGCGGCGGGGTGCCTGTCTTTAAACGTCCGAGCTCGAACCCTGCCGCGAGAAACGATTGCGATAATTGGGTCGAGGGTTTTTCCCCCACTCTACCCGCAGGCCGGCTGTTAAGCCCTACATGAATCCGGCCATTTAAAAAAGTTCCGGTGGTGATGACAATGGAGGTGCATTGTATTTCCGTTCCGCCCGCGGTCCGCAATCCTCTCACTTCGTTTTTTTCGAAAACCAGTTCATCGACTTCATCATAGATGAGTTCCAGGTTGGCAGTGTTCTCGAGCACCCGGCGCATGGCGTTTTTGTATTGGTGCTTGTCGGCCTGGGCACGATACCCGTGGACGGCGGGTCCTTTAGAAGAATTCAATAAGCGAAACTGAATTCCTGTTTCATCGATTACCTTTGCCATCTCGCCACCGAGGGCATCGATCTCTCGAACAATATGTCCTTTGCCAACCCCACCGATGGCAGGATTGCAGGGCATCAGGGCAATTTTATCCGCTTCAAGGGTGACCAACGCTGTCTGGCAGCCCATTCGCGCAGAGGCCAAAGCGGCTTCACAGCCCGCGTGACCTCCTCCTATTACTATGACATCGAATCTTTTCATGTTATCTTGCAACTGGCGGTTTTTACCCGTCGGCACAACCTGGCTTTTAATAAATTTTTTTGGATGCCCCATCCCATTGCGCACGGAGCCCTCCATCGGGAACCGTTATTCTACAATAAATCTTCGGTTTTTTAGAACGAATAAACATAAATGGATCTGGAAGCAGTAAACAGGGAAGTTAAACGCGAGTTTGAGGAGGAATGGGCAGGAACTTCTGTTGAGGCTCTTTTAGAAACCAATAAGTACCCGCGCACCAAAGAAGAATTCGCCTGCCTGGAAAGGTTTCTTCCCAAAGATGATTTGATTCTGGAAGCAGGCTGTGGACTCGGCCCCAAACTCATTTATTTTGACAACAAAAATTATAAAATCTGGGGAATCGATTACATCTTCCCCGCACTCAAGCAGGTAAAAAATTTTAATAGTGAACTGATTCTCGCTCAATCCGATGTTCATGAACTGCCTTTCCCTGAATCGACATTCGGTGCCTACCTTTCTTATGGTGTTGTTGAGCATTTCCCCCAGGGGCCGCAACCGGCGATCATCGAAGCTCATCGGGTATTAAAACCAGGGGGACTGATTTTCATGATGGTTCCTGCCGCCAACCCGGTAACCCATTTCGTTTATGACGAAAACAATTTTCTCCACAAACTGAGAAGAAACGGCCTTGTTAGAAAACTGATGGGCAAACCCCCGTTGCCCCCGAAAGAAGACCACCTCACTTATTTTAAATTGCATAGTCGAGAGGAAATGCGGGTCATCCTGGAAACATCCAAGTTCAAAATCATTCATGAGCAGCCCATGAGCCACAGTTTCAATTTGTATCTTGGGTGCGAGTGTTTTCACAAGGATACCAATGGAAAAACCAACCGCCTCGCAGAAGGACTTGCGTCATTGATGCGCAGGTTTTTCCCCTGGTCTTCCTGCAATTACCTTTTGTTCGTTGGGGAAAAATAGAGGTTCTCACCTTGTCTCCATTTCAAAAATTCCTGGCTAATGTGGGTTGGACGGTCCTGGGAAAAACCGGGGTTCAGATTATTATGTTCGCCGTCTCCATTATTTTGACACGCTATCTTGGCAAGGAGAATCTGGGAGACTACGCTACGCTTCTGGTTATCCCCGTATTCATCCGGCTGTTGAATTCTTTTGGACTGGAAACGCTGATCAATAAAATTTTGCCGGAGTTGAATGTCAAGGATCCTTCCGGATCCCAGGGACATTTCCTCGTAAGCCGAATCATGGCCCTCCGGTTTTTAACCACTATTGGATTCTGCATCCTGATCTACCTGTTTCTGCCGAACTATCTCGATTTCATTCATAATCCCCAACTCATTGAGTTCCGCTGGACATTGATTTTTTATTTCGCGGTTATCACCATAGATTCCATATTGAGCGTCTTATACATGGCCCAGCTTCGATTCAAGACTTTGGCGAAAACAGAAGTTTCCGGGGCTTTGGCAAACCTGGTTTTACTGATTTTGTTCATTCGTCTGGATTATGGAATTTACGCGGTTCTCTACGCTTATATCATCGCGGCAACCCTTACGAGCATAGTTTACCTTGCGCTTGCAAAAATCAGGTATCCTGACTCAACGCACAAACCCGAATGGAACAATATGGGGCACCTGGCCTGGGTGGCTTATGGAATAGGACTGTTTGGTTTTGGCGTAATGACCCAAAGCGATGTCCTTTTGATGAACTATTTTAAAATCAGCCGGGGCGATGTGGGCTTGTATCATCTGGCGGCCGGACTGGGCGCAACCCTGCCCTTCCTTCTAGCGGGCATCGCCCCGATGGCGTTATCCCTTTTCTCTGAAACCCACGCAAAAGAAGGAGCGCAGGGGCTCGGAAATCTTTATTGCAAGATTGTGGGATTCGCTTCTTACCTGACTATTCCCGTATACGTCTTTTGCGCCATCAACTCGGTTTATGTCATCGAATTTATTTATGGATTGGAATTTTCTGAAGGAAGAACGGCCTTAACCACCTACGCCGCCTTTGCGGGAATTCAAACCGCTTTGGGAGTCAACTTTTCCGTCTCCGCCCTGTTTGTCGTTAATCAACGCGACATAGCACTTCGATCCACGGTGGAAGGCAGCCTGTTAAATATCGCATTGAATCTTTTTATGATTCCCACATTCGGTATGATGGGGGCTATTACAGCCACGGGAATTACTATGGTCTATATGGTATTGCGACAGCTCAAAGTTCTCAGCGGTGAGATAGAAATAAAACCCGGTTTTCCTGTTGTGGGGCAATGCTTTTTGTTTTGCATTTTCGCCTCGGTTCCCCCGCTTCTGCTGTCCGCGTTTGGTTGGGGGCATTTAGTAACAAACCTATTAATTTATTTAATAACGTTCGTATCGCTGCTTATTGTCCTGAAACCATTCAATAACGAACAGCGACAACTTTTGACCAACGTGTACCCTGAACTGGGGAATAGAACGAAGTGGTTTTTCCGTTCTTAATTTGTTCCCACCTTTCTTCGGGGCATCAAAAGAAGTCTTACCTTTAAAGACAGCGAGTCGTCCGCACTGGCGGTTCCCAGCAAATGCCTTAAGGCGGATGTCACCAGCCCCGCAAGAAAAACCGCTTTATAGAGAACCCTTAGAATAATATTCCATCCCCAGGAATAATACTTGGAATAGAAATACAAGTTGCTCTGATAAGCTTCGACGATTACTTTTTTCCGGTGACGGTCCTGGTGTGTGCTTTGTCCTAATAAATGCTGGACCGAAGTTTCCGGGTAAAAACAAATCCTTTTCCCTTTCTTCCTGGCTCTTCGACAAAGGTCGTCTTCTTCGTTGTATAAAAAATAATTTTCATCCATCATGCCGATGGTCTCCACCAGATCGCGGGTGATGACAAAACAACAACCGGAAATCACCTTGGCTTCCCGCGCCAGCTTCGGCCCCATTCTCTTCAGTTCGTTTGCAGGATTGTATTTTCCCAATATCTTTAATGCCGCGTCCTGGGGACGGTCTTCCCACAGGCGAATGGGACAGGGCTGATTATTCTCATCGACAATGCCCGCTCCAAGAATGGAGAAATCAGGATGTTTTTCCAGAAAGTCATTGATCTTTTTAAAACTGTTTTCAGTTAAAAGCGTGTCCGGATTCAACAACGCGATCTTCCTGCCTTTCGACGCGATGATCCCCTGGTTATTCGCTGCTGAAAATCCGCGGTTGTCTTTATTGGCAATCACTTCCACTTCCGGGAAAAGCTCCACCACAGCATCCACCGTCCCATCCTCCGAAGCGTTATCCACAACAATCACTTCATAAGAAATATCCTGGGTGTGTTTTTTGATCGATCCCAGACAACGCAATAGAATTTCACGGGTATTGAAACTGACGATGATAATCGTCATGTCCAGTTCGGCGGGTTGGGAAAATTTAAAAACAGGAGAGTTCATTTTTTTGTTTACGGAGGGGAACCTTGTCTAGAAGCAGTTAAGGTAAAGTTTCGCTTTATTTAGTTCTGACCTATTGAATGTGGCCTTCAGGCCACCCCTTAAAGGGGATTAAACTAAACAAACTAAAATAAAAAGCCTGGTGACAATTAACGCCTTATGGGCACCGACCTGTTGGCCCCACGCCGAGTGGCTAGCCCATGATGAATTTTCTGTCAGGCAAAAAGTTTCCGTTGCTGTCGTAATACTCTTTCAGGTTATGCCAACTCAAATGGATATCGCAGTCCTGGCAAATGGGGACGTCAAACCGTTTACGGCCGACCATCTGGTTGCGGTAGCTTTTCATCTTCGGACCGTTCCAGACTTCGGTGATGGAATGGGTTTTCAAGTCGCCAACAACGGTCTGGGAAAACATATCAGCGCAGCAAAGAACCACACTGCCATCCCAGTAAACCACCATCCACTTCCACAATTGCGTGCAGGGTGCGACATTGGCTTGATTGAACCGCTTGTGCGTGTAACGCGTTTTATTGACCGTGGAAATTTCATAATCTTTGATGAATGCGTCTTTATCCAGTTTACCCGCCCAGTTGGAAATAATATTGTCATCGATCGAATTCAACACCACCGAACAATCGTGGGAAGCGATGATTTTAAACAACTCCTGCTGCATCGTTTCTTCCACCGTTTTCAGAGTCTTGATACGGATGTTGACGGGAACCGGTTTAGCGGACTTTTTATTCTCTTCAAGGAAATAAACAATATTGTCGCGGACCACATCGAAACTCATTTTCTTGACATCTTCGAACGTTTCCTTGTCGAGCTCATCGAGACTGATGTCCACTCCAACCCCGTGTTTGAGAAGTGTGGGAACAATTTTTTCGTTGAGGAAAAATCCGTTAGTAAGAACCTCGACCTTATGAATTCCGGGATATCGCTTGAGGTACTCGATGCGCTCCTGCATATGCTTGTCCATCAACGGTTCGCCAAACGTGCCGAACGTCACCACGCCGCCACGGGTTCCAAAATCGTCGATGATCTTGCGGTATACCTCCATATCCATCGCGCCTACGTTGGTCAGGTCGGGATTCGGGCACCAGACACATTTCGCGTTGCACCGGTTGGTGATATCGATCAACAGGGCGCCCGGCCATTCCTCAAGGGTTCTGGCAAGGGGCCGGACCGCTCCGTCGAAAAGAGGCGAGTCGTAAACCCTGCGGCGAAAATAGTCCATTGCCGGGAAGAAAGGGATTTTCTTGATCCACTTCTTAACGGGATTCTCACGAATGGGATCCGGGATATTTGGTGGAATGACAGGTTCAGGCAATTCAGCCTGTTTTTCTGTTTTTTCCAGTGTGGAGGTTTCGTTCATAGGGGGTTCACTTGTGAAAAGTCCTTTAATCCCTAGCGGATATTTTAACTTATTTCTTGAGCAGATATAACCGGGAGAAGGCGCCCGTTTTTAAAAGCCTTCCCCGGATCGGGAAATGTGAACATGGCCCTTTATGGGCCATTATTGTTCCTGGTTTTCATTGCGACGGGAGGCACTCCAGAGCGGTTTCCAGAAAAAGGAAGAGGCGACCAGAACCAGAAACGCGACGGACAGATAAACCACAAAATCGGCAGCCATCCCTTCCACATAAATGATCCGGCGCAGCCAGGTGGCGATGAAAGAACCTTCATACACCGCGCGGCCCCTTAAATGTTCTTCGAGGATCGTTAAGGGACATGGCTTTCCCAGAACCATCAGTGTAGAAATATAGGCCAGCAGACAGGCATGAAAAATGCGGAACCGGTGTAGGTTGCAATAGAGTCCCACCGGGAAGCCGAAAATAACAAAAAGGATAACCAGAAAATGAAGGATGAGAACAAATTCGATCATATTTCATTATTACACACCTCTTTGCCCTATAATGGGGATGTTAAAAGTGGAGAATGCCATGCAGGTAACCGGAGAATTAAAAAACAACGCCTTTGTCGTGACCATCCAGGGACAGATCGATACGGAAACCTACGGTGAGTTCAACAAAATTCTGGAAGGTTACGTGGAAGGGAACTTCACACCTTTTGTTATTAATTGTAAAGACCTGGAATATATCAACAGCAGTGGACTGACCAGCTTTGTTCACCTGTCGCAAATGCTGGAAACCTTCCAACTGAAACTTTTGTTTTGCGAAATACAACCTGCGGTCCAGGAGGTGATCGACATCACCGAGTTGGGAACCTACTTCAATATCTACGCCACCGAACAAGCGGCACTGGAGAGTTTGTAACAGACCTACCTCCCTCGACCCTTTGAAGCTCACTTGAAATGAAAAAGTTTTGTCACGCGCACTTGCCTGCTGCTATTTACCTTCTAATGGCGGAGGCGCGGGTTGGCGTAAAAAGCCACGAGGTCTTTAACGGAGATGATCCCTTCGATTCTGCCTTCTATGGTTATCGCCAGATGGCGGATTGTATTTTTCGCCATGAACTGGTTGGCGTCGGTCACCGGTTGAGTTCCTTCCAGAGTGATCAGGGGACTGCTCATGACTTCTTTTACCGCAGTGGTTTCCGCGTCCAACCCCTTGCCGAGGACCTTGCGGGTGAGGTCTCTCTCGGTGACGATGCCGATGTATTCCCCTCCGTTTTTTACCAGCACCGAGCCGATGTTTCTTTCGGTCATCATTTGCGAAACTTCGCGGATGGTTGAATCGCGCGTCACGCTTTGCACAGGGGACGACATGTATTCAGCGATAGTTTCTTCTACCTTTTCCTGTTTGGCGAAGTGATGCGTTTTATGTTTCATAAGAAGACAAAGCTCCTCTCAAGGGAAGGTGATTGAGGTTTATTAAAAACCTTTATAAAAGATGGGCCCTGATTCCGGTTTTCGCTACTCAAAGGTGAAAACTTTTAGAAATCAATTGTCTCAAGAGGGGAGATATCTGGATATGGAAGAACGGTTGGAAGGTTTTCGAAAAATTGCCGGGTTCGAAATTTTCCAGACAAACAACCGCCCCACACCCCATACCGTAAGGCTTTTCATTTCAAAATATTAGTGATGTTCCGACAACCATGATCGTGATAAAATACGGTTTAACAACATTTTGTGATGCAACTGAAACAAAATTGAGGAGCAATTGAAATATTCATATGCGATATTAAATGGAAGAAAAAGAGTTGTTGTTCGGGGAAAAAATAATGAATGCGAAAAAGAAGGTCTTGTCCTTCGACGAGTTGGATGCCGACGAGTTGAAAGAATTGATCCAATCGTGATCCATCAAGAAACCGGCAAAGAAAACCAAGAAGCTTCCACTGAAAGAAGAAAAACCGAAATCCCGGAGGCATTGGGAAATCCGGGAAGCCCACTTATAATAAACATTTCATATTTTCATGCCTCATCGGGAAACATTCAATCCTCCAGCCAATGATTCCCGCGGGGCGCTACACCTCACTAGACTTTCCAGTTTCTGGCTGCGCTGAGTTTTAGAAGTGCGGGTAAAAAAGTAATGCTCGCAATCAGGCAGCAAAGCACTCCCAGAGAAAGCACCAGTCCGAGGCTGAACACGCCGTAATGGTCGGCCACCATCATGCTGCCAAAACCGATGATCGTGGTGAGTGAGCTCAGCACTACTGCCTGTCCGGTGCTTTTGCCCAGCACCACTTTGGTCTTGTCTTCTTCTTCACGGTAACGGTGCGTGATATGAATTCCATTCACCACACCGATTCCCAGAATCAATGGCAGGATAACCAGGTTTGCCATATTGAGTTTGAGGTTGAAAACGTCCATGATTCCCAACGTCCATATCGAACCTACGAATACGGGAAGCAGAATGAAGATAACGGTCCGCAGGTTTCTGAAGACAGCAAAAACATAAATGATGATCGCTGTCATGGCATAGATGCCGCCGTTGATGTAGCCTTCTGTCATCAACCGGGTGGAATTGAACATATGCACCGCGCTGCCTGTGACATGGGGATCGACCGAGCGAAGGTCTTTTAAGTATGCCTGGCGTTTCTCAAGGTTCCAGATATCCACACTGGGGAAAACAGTAATGAGATATTTTCCCTGCTCGGAGATAAATCGCTCGCGCAAACTTTTGGGGAGACCTGAAATTTCAACGAACTGCGGATCGGCGTTTTGTTTGAGTTCTTCCATCAGGCCGCGATAATCCACAAAAAGTTCTTCTGAAAATTTTTCCAGCCTGGCAGCGGCGAGGTCCGGCTGCAAGCTTTCAACACCTTTTGAGAATTGGTCTATTTCCCGTGCCGCCTGGGCCACCTTGTCCTCCTTTCCTTCCCGTCCCTGCAGTTTGAAGCGGATGCGTTTCAAGGTTTTTTTCAGGGCCTTGAGTGAGAAAGGCTCATCCTCTTCTTCTACATAAATTTCGTTCAGCATGGATGCCAGGTTTTCTTTCACATACTCGGCATTTTCTTTCTGGTTCTCAGGAACCATTGCGGCGATGCTTTCTACATTCTCCACGGTGGGCAGGGTTTTCAGTTTGGCTTCTTTTTCCCTCACCTCTTCCAGCGAATCTGCGAGGAAGGCCGCGGACCAGGCTGAGCGACCGGCATTTTCCAGAATGCGCATTTCATATCGCACCGCTTCGGTTCCCTTGGCCTGCAGGTTCAGCAAATTGTAATCAAAAAAGTTTTTCCGGAGAGAAAGCGAAGCGACCCCCACCAGTACGGTACAGACAATAATAATGAGTTTATAGTGGTCGAAAAACGAATCGAGTTTGCTGATCCTTGCGGTGACGGGTTTTTCTTTAAATTTGGGATAATGAGGTGTGCGCCATTTTTCCTCAACCGTTACCAGTGCCGGGAGCAACAAAATCATCGCTATCATGCAAAAGAGGATTCCCCACCCGGCAATCCAACCCAACTCGACAATTCCTATAAAATCTGTGAGGACCATGGCCCCGAAGGCCATCGCGGTGGTAATGGCCCCTGAAAAATTTCCCTGTCCTGTTCCCTGCAATGTTTTTTGCAGCGCGGGAAGGATGTCGTTTCCGGATTGTCGCTCTTCTTTAAAACGTTCGAGAATGTGGATACCAAAATCGATGCCAAGCCCAATAAGAATCGTTGTAAAAACCACCGAAAGAATATTGAGATGACCCACCGTCAGGGATGTGAAACCCAACGACCATGCCAGGGCAATCAGCAGGCTGAACACGGCCAACAGGGGTTTTACGATACCCTTAAACGCGATGATGAACAACAGGGCAACACCAGCGAGCGCGATTTTAGATGCCAGCTCCACATCTTTTTGCGTGGTCACCATTTCATCGGTGGATATGACATCTTCACCGGTGAGGCCCACTTCGATTTCAGGAAAATCTTTTTTCACTTCCGCGATCAGGTCGCGTGCAGAGTAAACCGAATCTTTATACCCGGTAAAACTGGTTTCGTCTTCGTTTGGAACGGCGAGAATAAAAAGCAGTTTCTCGTTTTTTGAAACGAGGTATCCTTTATCTCTCAGTGATTCCTCCCCGTCATTGAAAAGGGATTGCCAGGGGGATTGGTAAATATAATTTTTTTCCAGAGATCGGTTCATCTCTTCAAGAAGACGAATCAATAAATTCAGATCGTTCTCATCGTTTTTATCTTCTTCCTCCTCATCGCCCTCTCCAAGAAAGTCCGTCATCAAAGAATCCACCATACCGGAGCTGATTTCCGTATTGATCTGGTTGAGCAGGGGGTTGAGTCCCGGCGAAGAATTTATCGATTCGATGAAGTCCTGATGTTCCTCCAGTTTTTCCTGAAGACTTTTCAAATCATCGGGGTCGAGGTAAAGCAGGAAACGCGAGCGGAAGTAACTGGTATCGAATTTATAGATGACCTGTGAAAACAGGTCTGGATGGTTTTTCAGTTTTGCGGCCAGGGATTCCGAAAACTGCGCCAGGCGCGAAGGGGTTCCCCCTTCGGCAACAATGACCATGCCTTCCAGGTCTTTAAAATGTTTACGGTACTCTTTGTAGCGTTTTACGTAGGGCAGTCCTTTGGCAACAAGGTCTCCCCGCCCGGTTTTAAAAGTCAATTTTTCTCCGGTGACCCAGATTGAGAGTGCCGCGAGAATTAAAGAAAACGCAATGATGATGAGGGAGTGCCTGAAAGCCAGACGCTCAATCAAATAGAAAAGTCTATTGAGCAAAGAAGGTCTATCTCTATTGGGATTTGACATGAATGGGAAAACCGGGGAGTCGCCGCGCTTCTTTCAGGAACGGGTTTCGGCTGGAATTAAAGGAATTGCCGGGTTTCATTTCCCACAGGGCGTGGCCCGGTTAGAAGCGCATGCCCAGACTGAAAATGTGGGCGTTAAGGCCAATGTTGGGAAATTCGATTCCTGAATTAGAAACGTGCCACAACCGGTAGTTTAAAGACCAGGCACTGTCTTGATTATAAAACTCGATCCCCGCACCGATGTGCAGCAAAAATTCGAATTTCGTAGCGATTTCCCGGGTAGCTAAATCATTCCAATCTCCGTATGAGAAACCGGCACCGGCTAGAATATTGGGTGCCCATTTTCTTTCCGGACTGAGAAACTTGTACTGAGCCATGAGAGGTGAAAAACCCCATTGTGTGTTCCCCCCCCGGTCCGCAGCGATGGCAACCCCTGCTTCTGCATGGTAGAACAAGGCACCCTGGTACCAGGACTCACCGATCAGACCGGTTATATTGTGCTGCCAGTTTGGGAAGAGAAAAAGGGTTCCTATATTGATCCGGTCCCTTCCCGGAGGCAAATCGAAGGTATAACCCCATCCCGCCTGAGCACCAAAGTCATGCGACCCTTTTTCAAACCGCTGAGAAAAGGTCTCTGCATCAGCCGGACTGGAAAAGGTTGAAAAGGTCAGGAAGAGAGCGGTGACAGCGCCAAGCAAAAATCTCATAACTAGTTGTTTCCCAAAGTCTAATTTAATAATCATTTCTACTTCAAAGCCGAAATTGTAACATAATGGTTTGCTATTTTCATGCAATTATTGGGGTTTGCATGGTCAAGGTTTAATGTTATAATCGGCCTTTTCTCAAATAAATAAAGGGATTTTCGCTATGATGGGAATTGGTTTTCCAGAATTAATGATCATTTTGGTCATTATTATGATTATCTTCGGTGCAGGCAAGCTTCCTGAAATTGGCAGCGCTTTTGGAAACAGCATCCGGAACTTTAAAAAATCGATGAAGGATGCGGAACAGGAAAATGAAGAATTACCTGAAGGCTCGAATGCAGAAAACGCTATAACAGAGGGTGACGCTGAAGGACAACCTGCTGAAGGTACCAATCCTGCCGAAAACCCTGTTGCCTCAACAACAGAACCCGAGCAAAAGTAAACCGTTTCTTACTGTTTTTTGCCTGAATCCGGGTTTCTTGACACGAAAATATTCAGGCAGAGCCTTCAAATTGAATCGCTTTGCTATTTTGCGCATCTTATTTATTACGATGGGCGAAATAGCATATTTCGGCGGTTTTCTGAGAATAAAGAGACACACGCCCTTCCGATTAATTTAAAGCCGAATTGCTATAATGTCTTTTTCCCAGCCAAAAGAAGATAAAGAAGTTGAAGAAGCGCTTGTGCGCGAGTTCCAGGCGGGCAACCTGGAGGCTTATGACAAAATAGCGGATATATACCAGAAAAAGATTTACGGGCTCAGTTTCAATTTAACCCGCAATCAAATGGATGCGCAGGATGTGACTCAGGAAGTGCTCCTGACTCTATTCCGAAAGATCAACATGTTTCAGGGTAAATCGGCTTTTTCAAGTTGGGTTTACCGGATTACATTAAACGCCAGCTACATGAAGCTGCGCAGTAAAAAGAAAGAACCGAATATATCCATAGACGAATTGATGCCTTCGTTCAATGGAGCGGGGTTTCAACAGGAAAAAATTCAGGACTGGTCAGAAAATACCGAATCCTTAATGTTTACGAATGAAACTCGTGACGTTATTAACAAAGCGGTTGATCTTCTTCCAGAAAAGGAAAAAGTGGTTTTTTTATTGCGGGATGTAGAAGGTCTTTCCACAGAAAAAACCGGGGAGATTCTGGATTTGACGGTTCCGGCCGTTAAATCGAGGTTGCATCGAGCGAGATTGTTTTTAAGAAAAAAACTTTCAAATTACTTTGAAGAGTTTGCCTCAAGGAAAGCGGAAAAATGATTTGTTGTAAAGAATGCCTAGACCTGCTTTATGATTACCTTGAAGGGGATCTGGACGCAGAAACCACAAAATCACTTGAAGAACATTTTGAGGATTGTCCTCCCTGCATTTCATTTTTAAACACCTATCAATCGACAACCAAGATCTGCCGAGAAACCCTGAATCAGGTAGAAATTCCGGAAGCGATAAGAGATACCCTGCTCAAGGTTCTTAAAGACCATAAAGAAAGCAATTGACCTTAAGCGGGTTTAAAAACAGGGTCCCTATCACGCTCCCATATCCAACTAACCCGTAATTAGACAATTATTACCGCTTCCGCTATAATTTTTTCAGGGGCATTTTATTCCAATTTGCCTTCATGATATCTGTTAATATATAAGTATCCTATCATTTATGGCACATTTACCTGAGGCTAAGGGACATGGTTGAAATGAAAGTTGAGGGGCTGACATTAGATCCACTGACGAACATGCCCATCATTATTTTAAAAGATTCGACAGGCGCAAAAGCATTGCCTATTTGGGTGGGATATTTTGAGGCCAACGCAATTGCCTTGGAAATTGAAAACATTTCCACGCCACGTCCCATGACCCATGATCTGTTGAAAAATCTGATTCTGAATATGAAAGCCGAGGTGAACCATATCCTGGTCAATGAATTAAAGGACAATACTTTTTATGCGGTTATATCTGTGGTCTGTGGAGACATCACCCTTTCCATTGACTCGCGGCCTTCCGATGCGATCGCTCTGGCCTTGAGAACCAAGTCCCCCATATATGTAGAAGAAAAAGTAATTGAGGCCGCCAAGAGCCTGGATCTCCCTGATCCGGAAAAAACGAACACAGATGATGAAAAACAATGGCAGGATTGGCTGAATAAAATAAAGCCGGAAGATTTTGGCAAGCTATAAGCGTCTACATGCCTTTCTGACAATTTTTCCCCAAACATTTTTTATAATTGCATCGTTGGCTTTTTTGGCCAACCTTATTATTATTACCCCATGAAGTAATTAATTTTCAGGGTGCCTTTGTGAAGAAGATCGGAATATTCTGCAAACAAAAACCCAATGTCGACCCAACCATTGTCAGCCAACTTTCCAAATGGTTAGAGGCCAGAAACTGCACCGTCTATCTGGAACCGGATACCGCCGTACTCATCGGAAAAAAAAGTTCCGTCTCTAAAGAAGAAGTCGCTTCCAAATCGGATCTTGTAATTGTTTTAGGAGGAGATGGGACTTTACTCAATGTAGCCGGGATCGCTCATCCGCATAAAGTACCCATTTTGGGAGTCAACCTGGGTAGCCTGGGATTCCTGACAGAAACGACAATGGAAGATTTTTATCCGACCCTTGAACAGGTGTTGGAGGGAAAATGCGAAATCGAAAACCGCATGCTTTTAAATGCGGGTGTCTTAAGAGATGGAAAAAAAATTGCTGACTTTAATGTACTCAACGATATCGTGATCAATAAAGGGGCCCTGGCAAGAATCGTCAACCTGGAAGTTTTTGTCGATGATCATTACATGACTTCTTACAGGGCGGATGGGCTCATCATTGCCTCTCCGACAGGTTCTACGGCCTACTCACTTTCAGCGGGAGGACCGATTATTCATCCCCGGATGGGAGCGCTGGTTTTAAGTCCCATTTGCCCATTTGCGCTGACTAACAGGCCGATAGTCATTCCCGACTCATCGACCATTAGAGTACAACTCACAACAAGAAATGAAGAAGAAGATGTGAGAATCACATTGGACGGACAAACGGGATATTCCATGAAGTCTGGAGATATTCTGGAAGCAAAAAAAGCGAATATTCCTGTCATACTTGTTCAGGCTCCAGGAAAAGATTATTACCAGCTTTTAAGAAAAAAACTGCATTGGGGCGGAACGACAGAAAAAATTTCCTGACCCTTTTAACCATTGACTATGAAACGAGATATCATCGCCTGCGGACAAAAGGTGGATATTGGCACACGGGTTGTTTTATGGTCTGAACAAGAGGGATTTGAATGCCCAAACCCGCGAGGGCGAAACAGCTGCAGTCAGCACGATCCCTCTTTGAACGATGCCCCCAGCCAAAAATTCAAAAACTATAAAATCAAAAACCCCAAAACGGCCTACCAGGAATTAAACGAAAACGTTTACCAGCTGGTTTTGCACTACGATGTCTGCTACACCTCCTCCCACTGCCATCAACTAATGCGGGAAAGTCCATTTAAGGGAAGCCATTTTTATCTGGACCTGGACGGCACTCTTTTCCAAACCTGCGATTTATACTGGAAAACCAATACAGCCCCTTCCGATGATAAAAAAGGCAACGAAAGGGCCGTTCATGTTGAAATTTCCAATTTATCCTGGGAAGCATTGGCAAAGGAATCGGAATATTACCCCTCAAAACAGGATAAGTATAAGAAAACGGATAAAGGCTGGAAACTGGTTCTTCCTCAAGAATACAAAACCAAAATTTTGAAAAGGCCTTTCAACGCCATACCCGCCAGAACATTTGGAAAGAGGGGCTACTTCAGCAAAAAAGTGAATGGAAAAACGGTGAGGATGTGGGACTTTACTGAAGAACAATATAAATCTCTTGAAAAACTTTGTATTGGACTGAACAAGCTTTTGCCTGGCATTAAACTAAAAGTTCCCTTCGATAAAAAAACAGGCCGACACCCCTTGGATCGATTAAATAACTATTCGCGCTTTCACGGGGTATTGGGTCATTGCCATGTTCAAAATGGTTCCACCGGGCTGGAGTGCAAATACGATCCCGGTTCCGCTTTCAATTGGGGACGACTGCATCGGGCTTTTAAAAAGACAAAACCATGAATCCCCGTGGAATTTTGGGTTGACCTTTTTCCCCGTTTAGGGGAAGCTGGGGCTTATCTAAATCAATTTTCATTGTGGGACCCTGAAATGCAGCGACTCGTTTACAGCCTTGTGTTTTTACTGGTAGGGATTGGATTCTCTTCACCCGTTGCGGCAGAAACCTGGTATGTAAAAAAATCTGCGACCAGGCTTCAAGCTCAAGCCAAAGCCCGCTCAAAAGTTTTAGCCAAACTTAATAAAGGAACTCCTGTTGATGTTTTGGGAAAATCCGGAAAATTTTTCAAAGTCTCCGCCGGGGGGGAAAAAGGATGGATTTTCAGATTTAAACTAACCAAAAAGGCTCCCTCGGGAGGTGGCGGTGATGGCGATGTATTGGGCGCATTGGGAGGGCAACAACAAATCGCGGCGCGGGAGTCGGCTTATGGTTCGAGCATCCGCGGTCTGAGTCCAGTCTCAGAAAAACATGCCCTTAACAAAGGAATATCCCCGGCCAGCATCGAAGCGGTAAAGGAAATGGAGCGATATAAGGTCAACGATGAAGCCCTGGATAAGTTTCTTGAAGAAGGCCGGCTGGGAGCCTATGGAGATTAATTATGAAAACTAAATCTATTTTTATAATTTTATTTTTATTGGGCGCGTTTATCTGGGTAATGCCTTCCTACTCCCTGAACTTTGGAAATATATTAAAGGAAGTTGAGAAATCGACAAAACCTCCTGAAAAATCCCAACCCAAACCGGAACCCGAAAAAACCCAGCAACCGCAGCAAACCCAACAAACGACCAACCAAAATGGGGGAGGAGGATTAATAGGCCTTGGCAATTCACTGGGAATTTTTGATAAAAAAACATCTAAACTATTAAACCAGGGCGTGAACACGCTGAAAGCTTTGCAGCCCATCGGTTATGAAGAAGAAAAAGCGATAGGAGGGCGATTGGCGGCAGAGGTTTTCAATCGCTATGGTGGCGCTTACAATGACCCGAATCTGCTTGAATATGTCAACCTGGTGGGCCAGGCTGTCGCCGATGTTTCAAGCCGACCGGATATCGATTATCACTTCGCAATATTAAATACGGAATATCCCAACGCGTTTGCCACTCCCGGGGGTTATGTTTTTGTCAGCATCGGCCTGTTAAAAATGATCGATAATGAAGCCCAACTTGCCGGGGTATTGGCGCACGAAGTAGCCCATATCGCCCGCAAACACGCGTTGCAGACATTGGAAAGAAGCCGTAGTCTGCAGGGTATCAGTTCCCTCACCCTGACCGTTATGGACAAAGACCCGGGATTATTCGATAAATTGATCGATGAAGTTTCGAATGTTCTCTTTACAAAAGGCCTGGATAAAAACCTGGAATTTGAAGCAGACAAGTACGGAAGAGAATTTGCCTATCGAACGGGATATTACCCCGGTGCCCTCGGCAGATTTATTCAGAAACTGGGTGCCAGCAAAAAAAATCAAGGCTCCATTTTCAGCAGCACGCATCCAACCTCTGGAGAGAGATACCGTCTCCTGAATAGATCATCATCCCGTTATAAAAAAGCTTCCCTTTACCCAATCCTGGGGAATAGATTTAAAGTAGCTATGAAAAGGTAGAACCGAATGGCAAAAAATTCCATATTTCGGGACGAACTTCCCGGCGAAAAAAAAAGCATCATCAATCTCTTAATGACCGGGTATATCGTTGTCATTTCCTGCCTGGGTTACGCGGCATTCTTCCTTTATGTCCAATTGGGTCAAGTCGAACGAATTGTTTCCACCATGAACACCGAAACACTGAAACCGGACCAGTTGGAATTATTGAAAGACAGGATCGTTCGCAGCGCGGGCCAGTTGAAAAACGAAATGATCGGGATGGCGGTTGTGGGAACACTTGTTTGTATCATTGGCGGGCTTTACACCATCAGCATGGTAATTCGACCTTTAAAAAAACTGGTGCGTTTTGCCGAGGAAAACGGCAAAACAGAATTGCCGGAAATGAAATCCAATACGGAAATAAAACAGTTGGCCACCGCCATTACCGTTTTGACAGAGAAGTTAAACCAGGAAGAAAAAAACCCCTCCCCCTGAACCTCTTCTCTGCTTAAGAATCGTTATAATACCGGGACAAGCCCTTTAGCTCTTCATTAAATGGAAAAACAACACCCCTGGGAATTCCTGTCTCTTCCAAAAGCTGCGCGAAATAATAAAAGTTCATCGTATCTTTTAAACGAAAAATAGAATTCCGGATTTCCTGGGGGGTGGTGCCTTTAGAAACTAAATCTTCGCAAAGATACTCCACTTCCAAAGGTTCTTTTCCTGCACGCGAAACCAGTGTGGTTAGTTTGGAAGTTTTCAATCCATCTTCCTGAAAGAGCCTTTCCTCTTTTTCCTTTTTAAAATACTTAATACATTTTTCCCTCAATATAAGCCTTTTCTGCCAGGGTTTGATTTTTTCCCACTTTCCAAATCTTACTTTTACAGGTTTGATAATCTGAAGGTTTTTTAATTCCTGGATTTTGGATTGATCCTCTTCAAGTTTTACTTTTCTTTCTTCTTCCCTGGTTAAAAGTTCGTCGTCGTAAGATTTTTCCCGGAATTTTTTATCAGCTTTTCTTTTTTCCAGAAATTTCCTGTATCTAAGGTCAATGACTTCCTCAAAAGTCATTTCATCAAGTTCCTTGTAAAGTTTCATGGTTTCTTTTACATGAAACGCTTTGGCTTCTTCCCCCATTTTTTTGTATTTTTCCGGGTCTTTTTCTTCAAGCTCCGCCAGAACCGGTTTGAATTCCTCCCATTCCTGGTTCGCCAGGTAACCCCCATAGATCATCGCTCCAAAAATGGAAAGCCTTATAATTTTTTTAATGAATTTTTTCATTCAATAAATATCAACAGAATCAACTTGTCTCAAACCGGAAATAAGCTTTTAAACCCCGGGCCTTTAATATATCTTAACGGCTTTTAAAACAAACTATTTACCCCTAAACGGGTTTCTCCCCCTGCTGACCGTCAGCTTAATTTTGGAAAGCAAAAAAATCAGGGAAACAAAAATATAATATTAAATTAATCAGATGAAGGCCAGAAAAGGGAGGGGGATGGAAGGGAAGAGACAGTGCCTTAATGTTTGAAGTGGCGGGTACCTGTAAAAACCATGGCTATGTTATGCTCTTTGGCGGCCTGCAGAACTTCCTCGTCGCGGATGGAACCCCCCGGAGAAATAATAGCCGAAATTCCATTTTTTGCGGCTTCATCCACCGAGTCTCTGAACGGGAAAAATGCATCGGAAGCCATGACAGCCCCCGAAAGGGATTTTCGGGCTTTTTCAACCGCCACCCGGGCAGAATCCACCCGGCTCATTTGGCCTGCTCCAATTCCTAAAATCTCTTTATCTTTTGCGTAGACGATGGCGTTGGACTTCACATGTTTTGCTACCAGCCAGGCAAACTTCATATCTTCCATTTCCCGTTCATCCGGTTGCCGTTCGCTGACGACCTTGAGCCCGCCGTCGACAAAATTTAAGGAATCCGGGCTTTGAGCCAACAACCCACCGCTGATCCTTTTCAAATCAAAGCGCGTGTCCTTTGCATCAAAATCCGCGCTGGGCATTAGCATGAGACGAATATTCTTCTTGGTAGAAAATAATTTTTCAGCTTCCTCATCGAATCCGGGAGCCACCACGGCCTCAACAAAATTTTTAAGAATTTCTTCAGCAGCCGGGGCAGTGACCGGCTGGTTGAAACCTAAAATACCCCCAAACGCGGAAACCGGGTCTACTTCTCTCGCTGTTATGAATGTTTTCAGTTGATCCTCTCCCACGGCCACGCCACAAGGGTTCGTATGCTTGATGATGACCACCGCCCCGGGACCCAACTCACGCGTCAGTTCCCATGCTGCGTTTAAATCAATGTAATTGTTAAAGGATAATTCCTTACCCTGAAGCTGTTGGGCCGAAACAATATCTGCGGGTCGCGGGCTGCTCTCCTTATATAAGGCCGCGGACTGGTGGGGGTTTTCCCCATAACGCAAATCCTGAACTTTTGCGTAGGGTTGATTCAAAAAGGGCGGAAAACCGGGTTCATCTTTCCATTGACTGGATAAAAAAGTTGAGATCAACGAGTCGTAGCGCGCCGTGTGAGCGAAAGCGTCGCGGCTCAACCGCCTGCGGGTTTCAAGAGAAACCGAACCCTCTTTCATTTCTTCCAGCACCAATCCGTAGTTCCCGGGATCGACAATGATAGTAACATCATTGCAGTTTTTTGCCGCGGACCTGACCATGGCAGGACCCCCGATATCTATGTTCTCGATGGCTTCTTCCAACGTACAGCCTTCTTTCGCGACCGTTTGTTCAAATGGGTAAAGGTTAATGACGACAAGATCAATCGGGCGAATACCATGCTCTTCCATAACCTTCATATGGTCAGGGACATCCCTTCGAGCAAGAATTCCCCCATGAACGCGAGGATGGAGGGTTTTGATTCTGCCATCCATCATTTCAGGAAAACCGGTATAGTCGGAAACCTGGATTACCGGCACCCCCCCTTTACGCAGAAGTTCGGCGGTCCCCCCCGTGGAGAGGATTTCAATTCCGCAGTTATGCAGTTCTTTAGCGAATTCGAGGACACCGGTCTTGTCCGAAACACTGATTAATGCCCTTTGAATGGGTTTCATTATTTTTAGAAATGAAAATTTTACTGGGGAAGTTTTTTCTTCTCAACCGGTTCCTTGGAAATCAGGAATTCCGGGGTGATTGCATCAATTAATTTCAGGGACCATACAGGAAACGACCCATAGGATTCCATCAGCCCTGGTTCTTCTTTTTGCTCCGGGCTATCGGAAGATTTTTTTTCTTTATCCACATCACTCATAACACACCCTACCTTTTTTTCCGATTCTGAATCGGGGAACGATTGAAAGCCGAAGTCTACACTTTTTCCAACCAAATTTAAAATAAAACTCACCTCCGTGAGTGGGAGAGAAAAATCGGGCCGGTTAAAAGCTAATTGGTTCAGCTTGTTTGACGAGCATCGACCTATTGCCCCTGCGGCGAGCAGTCACTTCCTCGAGAGGGAGAAAGTTTGGCCCCATTAAACCTTTGAATATCTAAAACAATCTGTTGTGTGGTCATTCACCATCCCCGTGGCCTGCATGAAGGCATAACAAATGGTTGACCCTGCAAATTTGAATCCTCTTTTTTTCAAATCTTTACTCATGGCATCCGATTCTTTTGTGGTCGCGGGTACTTGTTTCAATGATTTCCATTTGTTTTTCAGGGGCTTGCCGCCTGTAAACTGCCAAATGTATTTATCAAAGCTGCCAAACTCTTCCTGTACCTTTAAAAATGCCCGCGCGTTGGTTACCGAAGCAGCCACTTTCAGCCGGTTTCGCACAATTCCTTTATTTTCTAAAAGCTGTTGCTGCTTAGCATCATTAAACTTCGCGACTTTTTCGGGGTCAAAATTTTTATAGGCCATGCGATAGTTTGCGCGTTTGTTGAGAATGGTTGTCCAGCTAAGTCCCGCCTGCGCACCCTCCAATATAAGAAATTCGAACAGCAACGCGTCCTCATGAACCGGGACACCCCATTCTTCATCGTGATACTTGATATCCAATTCCGTCGGTTTTGAAAAATGACCCACCCAGGCACATCGATTGACCAATTCCTTGCCCCTCCATTTATTCTGACCAAACGGCCAACTCGTTTCCATTGGGCTCGAAAATAAGAAATCTCCCCCCCCCTCAGGAAACTCATAAAATTTACAATTTCCCTATCCCGATCATCAAGCGGACCAAAGGCTATCGAACTAAGGAAAAACCCTCAAGCAGATTGATCGGTTTAAAGAAAGGGGCTTGCACCTAGTAGTTGTTGCTATTTAGGTCGGGAATTTGGTATATTTTTTATTTCCAGTAAGATTTTATGATCCCATAAATTGTCAGGAGAAGCAATAATGTCCAATTCTGCTGCTGCATTGAAAGAAGCTGTCGAGTTTGAAAAAAAAGCCTTGGAAAAGTACCAGGAAGCCGCCGCGATGGTGAAGCATCCTGAAACCCAAGAAACCCTGCAAAAACTAACCACTGAAAAGCAACAAACGATCGAATCCATGCATTGGATCATCATGGCGGAAGCCGGGAAAATAGAAACAGAAAAACCCGCTGAACAAGCCGAAGAACCCAAAAGTGGGGCCAGCAAATGCCCATTCTCCGGTGCTCTGGCTGACATGGGAATTGATATCACCAAGATGTCCAAAGAGGAAGCGATGGCGAAAATGGGCGATATGTCAAAAATTTTTCCGGAAAGCTCTGATTCCTGATTCTCATGGCTGCTGAACAATCATTTTTGATTGAGTGCCCGGCTTGCGGTATAGACAATCTTCTTTCCGATTTCACTCCGGGAAGATCAGCGGTATGCAATCAATGTCGAGAAACTCTGCTGGATCCGGGCCTGGTGGATACTCATAAAGGTCATACCTGTGATGATTGCGGTATGGCCTTCATTCTCAAAAATGAGACCGAGTTCCTGTCAGGAGAATCGGAATGCCCATGTGGCAGCAGCGAATTCAGCAGTTTTGAAATCGGTCCTTTCCTAGCCGATCTTCAAGCCGCTGAGGTCTCCAACATCGCTGAAGAGGATACGGAGGAGGATGATTTTGACTGGTGTCGATCCGATCCGGACAATCCCCTGGAAGGCGATTACAACAATATTTTTGATGATGATCCCGGATTTGGAAGATGAAAAACTGCCATGGAAACCGCCCCTAATCTCTCAACATAACCTCCCTTTCTCCTTGATATTATTAAATTTATTTGTCAAAAAACCGCTATCAGATATAATATAAAGTCAAATATTCCCAAATAAATGTGCATCTTTTTATTCTATGAATGAAAAAAAACCTCTTGAGGACAACGCCTGGAGAGAAAATCTGCGAGAAGCCCTGAATGTAATCAACAGCAGTGAAAGTTTTATGTTCAGCGGAGACATTGACCCCGACTCAGTGGGATCCATGTTGTCCCTTTCGCTTTACCTGAATCAGCTGGATAAAAAAGTATTTTTGATTTTGCCCGAATTCATTGGCGAAAACCTGGACTTCTTCGAGGCAATCATCAAATACAACTCCATCCGAATATTACGAAACAAAGAACAAATTGAAGCTGTCAAAGATGAGGTGGAAACCGTTGTTTTTTGTGACACCGCAAATACGAAACTGGTCCCGCATTATTCTTTCATAGCAGAAAATATTTTGACCCAGAAACCCAAAATCATTGAGATCGATCATCATTTTGGGGCAGACAGCGAAGAACTAACAGATTATGGAATCAAGCTGTTTCGCAAAGCCAACGCCAATACTGAGATTATAGGCAAATTACTTTTAACCTATCATGAGAAATATCATGAAGGTCCCAATCCTTTTGATCAGCGAAATATCATTCTTGGTTTAATAACCGGCCTGCTGGGGGATACGGTTGGCGGAAAAGTCATTCCCTATAAAGAAGATTATAATTACTGGATGGACATGCTCCAGGAAAGGCTTAAGAATATTACACGCTGGAGAGGGGGAGATAAGGAACGGGTATTAGACTGCAGAGATTCAAAATTTGGCGACCCCAAACAAATCCTGGACTACATGAACCGTCTGACGTCTGAACAGGAAGCCTGTTTCAATTTACTGAATGACCGGGCCGAAATGAAAGGCCAGATAGGCTTTCTAAATCTATTTCCTTCTACGCAAGAAGAAGTTAAAGATACCTGCAAACCTTTTGGCTCAGACTGGTTTGCAGATATCCAGAATTTTTTATTGAATTCAGTTCCTGAAAAATCAGGTTGTGCTGGAATGGTTGTTTTCAAGGGAGAAAACGCAGACGGTGAAGAGTGTTTTTTTATCAAAATCAGAAGAGCTGTTAAATTTTCCGGTATCGATCTGCGAACCGCTGAAGACAAACTGAAAGATTTATTTGGTGACCTTTATATGGGCGGAGGGGGTCATGCCGGTGCCGTTTCTTTCAGGACACACACCATGGACGAAAAAGAATTTCTGGAAAAAATTGAAACCCTATTCGACTTTTTTAACCAGAGCCTGGTGGCATCCAGCGACAAAACCAATTAGCCGGCGTTCGATTCCTCCAATACCTTTTTGTAAAGAGCAAACGTCTTCTCAGTCATCCTTTCTAACGAGAATTGATCCCGTAATCTCGCTATTCCATTTTGCTCCATTGCCTGTCGCTCCGCTGCACCCAGCTCCAGCATGTTCAAAATACCGTGGGCCAGAGATTTTGCCGAATTGGAAGGAACTAAAATACCTTCCACAGATTTCCTAATGATATCGTTATTCCCGGGGATATCGGTTGCAATCACGGGTTTTCTTACCCCCAGGGCTTCCAATAAATTATAAGGCAGGCCTTCACTTTGCGAAGGTGAGATATAAAAATCGACACACTTCAATAACTCCAGGGCATCTTCCCTGGGACCTAAAATTTTTACCCATTCATTTAATCCATTGAATTCGATAAATTGCTCGATGGTTTTGATATATTTTTCATGTTCATCGGGGCAATCGCCGATCAGGATCAGTCGAATGGCTGGAACTATTTTTCTCGCTTCGAAAAACCCTTCCAACAAGGTCATCAGGCCCTTTTCCGGGGAAAGCCGTGAGAGTGTGGCAAAGATTTTTACCTCTTCAGAATCCCGCAAACCCAAGGCAGCGAAGGCTTCCGTCGCGGGCGCAAGATTTTCAATCGAATCCAGATCGATTCCGTTATTGATCACGCTGGAATTGGAATCATTTAAAAATTTCAGGGCTCCAGCCTTGCCTTTTTCTCCATGACCGACAAAAATATGATGCCGTGTCAATAAGGTAAGAAAATTCTCCACAAACAGATAAAAAATTCTATTCAATATTGGCAAAAACCTGTATTGAAAACCGTGGAAGGTATGAATAACGGGAATCCCCAATAACCTTCCAATCAACCGCCCGTAAAGTCCGGGCCCTTTACCATGCGTATGAATTAGATCGGGTTTTTCCTCCCGTAAAATTTTTAACAGTTGAAAAAATGTGGAAATTGAAATTCGCCTTAAAACCAGATCATAAGGCGTGATTCCCAGGGCAACAAACTTGTCCCAGTAGGACCCATCTTTACGGGTACAAACCGCAACGTCCCATTGATTCCGGTCTATATTTTCAAGAAGGCTGTAAATATGTCTGGGGCCACCACCGGGTGCAGTGGTTCCGCTGATGATAGCTAATTTCATGGTCGGTGGGTGTTTATATAGGAATCAATATTTTCTGTAGCAACCCATTCCAAACATAGCTAAATGGTACAAAAAATATCCAGGAATAATAAGATAATTCTGTAACCCGGGAGAGTTTTATTTTCAAAAAGGAAAGAGATCTATCGAAGGTTTAACAGGTGGCGGCTCATGGGCCACCACCCTAACCAACTACATTTCGTTTCCTAATCCACTGTCGTCGATTGGCAAGAGGTTATCTTCCTCAATGGCCAGGGCCACGCGCGGATCCGATTGCAGGCTATGGTTTATAACATCCAACAGGGTGGAAGCATCCGAAAAAAAGCTATTCAGGGAACCTTCATCCACTTTTCGAAGCGAAAGATCCTCATACAAACCGACCAGATTTTCGGTACGCGATATGGACTCGCCAATTTCCGAGAAAGGGATATTACGTTTTCTACTTTCGATGGCTCTCTCCGCATAACTGATCCATATATCCACATCCGCAGGAGTGTTGCCCAGTTCAATATAGTTTTGTCTCATCTTTTCTTTTCCATATTTTTCCAGCTCTTCCACTTTTTTCCTTCCCCAACCGTCCAAAGGCATCCCTTGAGCCCCTCGGCAAATATGTTTCAGCGAAAAAACCAGTCGATTCAGCTGGCTGTCAATTTGCATTCCATAATCAGAATATTTTTTGGCCTCAGCAACCTTTTCAAAAGCGTGCCATGCCCCGCCGCGTTTTTGAACCACCGTCCGCCTTTTGTCAATTTCACTGGCTTTTACAAGGCAGTTCTCTTCATTACTCACATTGGAAGTCGATACTGTTTTGAGTTTGTTTGCCAACTTGGCATCAACAGGAAGAGGCGCAAGGGCGGCTCCCATTGAAAATCCATTATCTCTGGATTTGGTTAATGTTTCTTTTCGTACCCAGGTGTTTTCTTTAAAGGGCATTTGCATGGGTTCCTCCTGAGCTGCCTCCGGGCTGCAACTCATTACCAGGACCCCTGCTACCATAAAACTAAAAATAATCTGTAAACGCTTCATTTTAGACATTCTCATCTCTCAAGATTTTGTAAAAAAAGGATGTTTTGTTATACACTAAATTATTAATAATTGCATAAAAATGAAAAACGGGATTTCCTTTTAGGATGACCGTCAAAATAGTTGGATTCGACAATATTTAGACGGTTTTCATAAAACCGGATTTGCCGAAAAACCCCGCCCACCAAAGAAAAAAACCTCATAACTACTTGCATTTAAAGCATTTAATTTAACCCCTGGACGAGTTCTCCCTGATATCGCTTCTAGGCACATGAATTGCAAAATCCCTTGAGTGATAGGAGGCTTTTGTCGTTAAGGAATCTATAAATTTAAGAATATCAAAGGTTTGTATACCATGAAAATCCAAAAATCACTTTATTTGCTGATTGCCATCTTCTTATTCACGGGATGCGAAGTAAAAATGGGTCCCTCCCAGTTCTGGAACAAATTGTTTCGGACTCAAACCGACTCCAAATATTATATGGGGAAAACCGAGGACCTGGTGCAAACCCTGACCGATGATGTTGCCGAATATGAAATCAACAAAGTAACCGTCTTCGACCTTGTGGATGAGGAAAACAAAACTCCGATACTGGGGGAATATATTTCCACAAGAATTGTTGAAGCCATTACCAAAAAATATTTCTTTAAAGATAAGCAATTCAGGGTGGCGCAAAAAGGCGAGGTTAAATCAGTATTGGAAAAGTTGAATCTGGAACCTTCGTTTCATTACAACAAGAACGAGTTACGGCATTTAGGCAAAGCGCTTAATTCTCAGGCGGTCATTACAGGAAGGATAACGGACCTGGGAACCAACCTTGACGTCCATCTCACTTTGACCGATGTCATGAGTGGAGAGGTCATCGCATCTGCATCAGAGCCATTGACCCGCACCAAATTCGCGGTTGAAATGCTGCGGCATCATTAGAAAATCTTAACGGTTTTCTATTGCCTGTTGGTATCGACCGAGTGCCATCAAGGGGAAAAAATGCTGGTACATATGGTATTTGATAAAGAAATGGACTGGAAACCCCGTCCCGGTAAATTCGTCTTCCCACCAGGTCCCCAATTCATTTTGAGTGCGTAATAAAAACTCAACGCCGCGTTTCGCCGCATTCCCTTTGGCTTCACCACCCGCGATCAACCCCAGCAACGCCCATGCTGTTTGCGAAGCCGTGCTGTTGCCACGCCCCCTCAGACTGGGTTCTTCATAGCTCTGGCAGGTTTCACCCCAACCGCCATCTTCATTTTGATGAGTCTCCAGCCATTGTATTGCTTTGCGGCTGAAGGGTTGATTCATATCTTCACCCATTGCAGCCAATCCGTTCATTGCCAGGAACGTTCCATAAATATAGTTCACGCCCCATCGGCCAAACCAGCAGCCGTCCAGTTCCTGGTTATCTTTAACAAACTTTAAAGCCCGGGCGACTTGCGGATGTTCCCTTTTGAATCCCCATTGTGAAAGCATCCATAAAATCCGGCTCGAAACATCGATCGTCGGAGGATCCAGCAAAGCCTTATGGTCAGCAAAAGGAACTTCATTCAAAACTTCCTTATCGTTATCCGTATCAAAAGCTCCCCATCCTCCATTTTTACTTTGCATGCTGAGCAGCCAGCTCATCGCTCTCTGGCATTCTCCAAGCTTGTTCCGAACATCAGGAATTTCTAACCGGTTCAAGGCCAATAAAATTTCCGCGGTATCGTCTGTATCGGGATAACCCTCATTATAAAACTCAAATGCCCACCCGCCGGGTTCCGCCTCCGGGTTTTTAATCTGCCAGTCCCCCCGCTTGACCACCTGCTTGGAAAGGATCCATTCTCCCGCTTTTACCAGGGCCGGATGGTCTGTTGAAATGCCCGAATCCATCAGGGCGTTTAAACAGATCGCCGTATCCCATAACGGGGAAACACAGGCCTGCATCCAGAGCCGGTCTTCTTTTTCCAGGAGAAACCGGTCGACCGCTTCCATGCCTTTGACACAAACAGGGTGATCCTTCGAATAACCCATCAAGTGCAACGCCAGAAGGGAATTGAACATGGCCGGTTGAATTCCTGCCCAATCGCCTTCATCCTCCTGATGCTCCAGGGTCCATTTTTCAACTTCCCGCATGGCCATTTTTCGAAAGGGTTTCCAGGGAAATTTACCTGCGAATTTGATGATTTTATCCAGGTAAATGAAAGTATTACCCCAACTCGAAAACGGCAAACCAACAGGAGTAAAATCAAGATCATGATCGTTTTCCGTAAACAGCTCTCGAACATCGCGGCCTTCCGGTAAAGTGTGCACGGGTTCAAGAGAGCGCACGACCGAGAGCGGTACCACGGTTCCCCTCGACCAACTTGAAATTTCATAAATATTAAAATAGAACCGGTTGGGCAGTAACACGCTTTCCATGGGGATGGCGGGACAAACATCCCACGGTACCTGCCCGAACATGGCGAGGAATATTTTTGTGAATACGCGTGTTTTTTTTATGCCCCCGTTTTTGCGGATCGCATTCCTGGCCCTTACCATTTCCGGGCGGTCCGCCGGCACCCCTGCCATTTTAAGGGCCATATAGGACTCCACCGTAGAGTTGATATCACACAAACCACCATGAAAAAGCGGCCAACTGCCATCTTCCCGCTGCATATGGAACAGGTAATTGACAATCTTTTCCTGCCGATCGAGGTCCAGCCGATCTGTAAAATGCATGAAGAAAATCAGTTCGGCCGTGATGGTTACATTGGACTCCAGTTCATCGACCCAATAACCTTCATCGTACTGGCAGGACAGGAGATAATCCTGCGACCTTTTTATGGTACGGGTCAAAGCCTCCTCAATGGAGGAGGAAGGACCCATTGCCGCGGAGGTTTCTTCCAATTCCGTAACTTTTTCCATATTTTCCATATAGTTAGCTGAAATTCACAAAAATGATTCGGGAAGACTAAATTAACCCATTTTTTAGCATAAAGCAAAACTCAAGCTGGGGGCGGTCCCCCGAAACCCCTTCCCCGCCATGCAATCTCCCTTGACAACAGCATTATTCTCTTTTAATATAGCCGGTTTACGACATTTGAAATTTTTACAAAAAAAACCGGAAATAATGAAGACAACATATTTTGCAAAACCTGGTGAAGTCGAGAAAAAATGGGTGATCATTGACGCAACCGATAAACCTGTTGGTCGAATTGCCAGCAAAGCCGCTTCGATAATTCGCGGAAAAACCAAACCCACGTTTACACCCCATACAGACACTGGGGATAATGTAATTATCATCAATGCCGCTAAGGTAAAATTAACCGGTAAAAAATGGGACGACAAAATCTATTACCATCATACAGGTTGGCCGGGTGGAATTAAATCCATCACCGCTAAAGAAGTTTTGGAAAAAAAACCTGCCGATCTTTTGAAAAAAGCCATTCGCGGAATGCTGCCAAAAAACAGATTGGGTCGCACCTTGAACAATAATTTTCGAATTTACGACACGGCGGAGCATCCTCACGGAAGCCAGAAGCCGGAAAACGTAGCCATTTAATTGCTGTAAAAAAGACGGAGAGTATAAAGAGTCATGATCGAACGATTTTATGCAACAGGAAAACGGAAAGAATCCATCGCCAAGGTATGGGTTCAAGCGGGTAAGGGAAATATCACTGTGAACAATAAATCCCTTAAAGAATATTTTCGCCGCGAAAGCCTGGAATGCATAATCAAACATCCTTTGATCGCGACCGATACTCTGGAGTCGGTGGATATAAAGGCAACGGTCAGCGGAGGCGGACTTTCAGGGCAATCCGGGGCGCTTCGTCTGGGAATTTCCCGTGCGCTGATTCTTACCAACTCAAGTCTACGAGCCCCTCTCAAAAAAGCAGGATTCCTCACTAGAGATTCCAGATCTGTGGAAAGAAAGAAATACGGGCAACCTGGCGCGCGTAAAAAATTCCAGTTCTCAAAAAGATAAACTGGCAGTTTTCTTTCTTCTGAGTGTTTTAGTTTTTCCAGGCTGCAAAGCTTTTCAGGAAAAAGACACCTTTTTTTCTCAACAAAAATTAAATTAAAATCCTATCTCTATAGGAGATTTTTATCATGATTAAAATTGGCATTGCTGGAGCCAGTGGATATACCGGGCTCGAATTGATACGCCTGTTGGAAGGCCACCCGGAAACCGAGCTATCCGTTTTGACCTCCGAGACATATCAGGGGAAATCCATTGCCGATGTATTTCCATCTCTAAACGGAATCGTCGACATTGAGTTGCAGGCTCTCAATAGCGAAATTTTGAAATCCTGTGATGTGGTTTTCCTTGCACTGCCCCATACCACGGGAATGGACCTGTTGCCCGAATTAATAAAGTCCGATTGTAAAATTGTGGACCTGAGCGCGGACTATCGCTTGAAAGATGCTGGCGCCTACCCGGAATGGTATTCACTGACACACACGCACCCGGAATTATTACCGCAGGTGGTATACGGCCTACCGGAGTTGCACCGGGAAAAAATAAAAAGCGCGCAGGTCGTCGCCAACCCCGGGTGCTACCCCACCAGCGTGATTCTGGGCCTTGCGCCTTTGATGAAAACCGATTGGGTCGATTTAAACAGCATTATCTCTGACAGCAAATCGGGTGTCTCGGGTGCGGGACGAAAACCGTCTATCACCACTCATTTCTGTGAGGCAAACGAAGGTGTCAACCCCTACGGAATAGCCGGACACCGCCACACCCCAGAAATGGAACAGGAACTTTCCAATCTGGCCGGGAAACCGATTAATATCAGTTTTTCCCCACACCTGATTCCAATGAGCCGGGGAATGTTAAGCACCATTTATATCAATTTAAAAAAGAACCTCAGCGATGATGACCTCATCGAGCATTATCAAAACTTTTTTAAAGATGAGTTTTTTGTCCGAACACTGAGCAAAGATATTTTTGCCAACACCCATTTTGTCTCCGGTTCCAATTTCTGTGATATTGGAGTCAAAGTGGATACCAGGGTCAACAGGCTTATTGTAACGAGTGCGTTAGATAATCTGGTAAAAGGGGCCTCAGGACAGGCCATACAAAATATGAATATCATGCTGGGATTGGAAGAGAAGACAGGCCTTCAATCTCCGGCAATTTTCCCATAAAGAAAAATGAAAAAAACAAAAAATAAAAATCCCGCAGTGCCGGGCTTCAAAGCGGCCGGGTTGCATTGCGGAATAAAAGACAAAAAGATAAAAGACCTTGCCCTCGTTGTTTCCGAGGTTCCTGCAACCGCTGCGGCGGTGTTCACCAAAAATCGAGTTGTTTCCCCAGGTGTCACCTGGAGCCGCCGGGCCCTGGCCAAATCTGGAAGTTGTCGCGCGGTCGTGGTTAACAGTGGCAATGCCAATGCGGTGACCGGTCCCAAAGGTCTGAAAGATTGCGATACCATCACCCAAAAAGTTGCGAAAGAGCTGGGTATTCCACAAAATGAAGTTTTCATCGCATCTACCGGAATCATCGGAGTGCCCCTTCCCTTAGAAAAAATCATAAAGGCAACACCCAAACTCATCTCGAAACTGGGTAAGCAGGCAAAAAACTGGACAGAGGCTTCTGAAGCCATTATGACAACAGACCTGGTTTCAAAGTCAGATAAAATCAGCTACACCTTTAAGAACCAGCGCATTGAAATTGGGGGAATCACAAAAGGTTCGGGAATGATCCATCCCAACATGGCAACCATGCTGGGTTTTATTTTCACCGATGCCGTGATCGACGCAAAAACCCTTAAAAGGGCTTTGAAAGAAGCGATCGACCGTTCATTCAACCGTATCACGGTAGATGGGGATAACAGCACCAACGACTGCGTAGCTATTATTGCCAATGGGAAAGCAAAAAACCCAACCATAAAACCCAACACTCCCGGTTACCGGGAATTTTTAAATGCCTTGACCAAACTGAGTAAAAGCCTGGCATCCAAAATTGTTCTCGATGGAGAAGGAGCTACCAAGTTCGTCACGGTTCGGGTTCAGGGTGGCAAAACCCGTAAACAGGCCTATCTCATTGCAAATTCTGTTGCCACTTCCTCCCTGGTTAAAACCGCACTGTTTGGCGAAGATCCAAACTGGGGAAGGATTTTTTGTGCCGTGGGTAATGCCGGGGCTCCGCTGAATCCCGACAAGGTTGATATTTTATTAAATAAAAATCTGCTTTTAAAAAATGGGAATCCGACCCACCTGTCGCAAAAAATACTTGAAAAATCCATGCGACAACATGAAATTAACATCACGATTGATTTAAAATGCGGAAAAGAGTGGGAGGAAGTTTTTACCTGCGACCTTTCCTACGATTATGTAAAAATAAATGCGGAATATACCACTTAGCTTGGTAGAATCTGTATCAACGTTTTTAAAATAACGCGGTAAAAACATGGCTCTAAGACCTATAAAAAATTGTTTCGATCCCGTCTTAAGAAAACAATGCGAGATCGTTAAAAATATTGACGGAGAATTGATCACCCTGTCCGATGACATGATCGAAACCACACTCGCGGCCCCGGGGGTTGGCCTGGCTGCGAACCAGATAGGGATCCCCAAAAGAATTTTTGTCGTCAATATGGGAGTGGATACAGACAAGGACAATTTAGTCACCCTGATCAATCCTGAAATCACGGCAATGGAAGGCAGCGAACTGGGTGAAGAAGGTTGCCTCAGTATTCCAGACGTGGTTGCGGAAGTGAAACGGGCGACCCAGGTTGAAATAAAAGCCGTTGATCTGAATGGCAAAGATGTTCGATATGAAGCCAGCGGTTTTCTGGCCAGAGCCCTTCAGCATGAAATGGATCATTTAAACGGCATTCTATTCTGGGACAGCCTGGGGAAAATAAAGCGGGACATTCTAAAAAGAAAATTTAAAAAGAAATTAAAAGAGCAGGATGAATGAAGATAGTGTTTATGGGAACCCCCGAGTTCGCCCTTGCTACATTAAAAAAAATCCATAGCTCTTCCCACTCAATATTATCCGTGGTAACCCAGCCTGACCGGCCCAAAGGCCGGGGACAAAAACAGGTCGCCTCCCCCATTAAAATTTTTGCAGTTGAAAAAAATATTCCCGTGCTGCAACCAGAAACGGTCAACACGGAAGAATTTATTGATTGCCTTTTAAAAAGCCGACCCGATTTCATTATCGTGGTTGCTTTTGGGCAGATACTTGGCGAAGCATTTCTAAAAATCCCCAAACAGTTTTGCATCAATTTACACTCTTCCCTGTTACCCAAGTACCGGGGAGCAGCCCCTATAAACCGAGCCATTCTTAATGGAGATACTGTTTCCGGGGTTACTACAATGATTATGGATAAAGGAATGGATACAGGGGACATTTTGTTGACCAAAGAAATTCCTGTCGAATTAAATGATGATGCAAAATCCCTTCATGATAAACTTGCGGAGCAAGGTGCGGAACTGGTTCTGGAGACCCTTTCGCGCCTGGAAAAAAATGATCTTTTGCCGGTACCTCAGAATTCCGATTTGGCCAGTTATGCCCCAAAATTAAAAAAAGAAGAAAGTCTTGTTGACTGGGAACGGGATGCTAAAAGCATATTTAATAAAATCAGAGGTCTGACTCCCTGGCCGGGAACACATACTTTGTATAACGGGAAAAGACTCGGTATCTTAAAGGGCGAAGTCCTTTCAGGCGACCCTGCCGATCGCCCCGGCTATGTTGAGCGGATCACCGACTCAGGCATTGAAGTTGGCACAGGGGAGAAACGATTAAAAATCACAGAACTCAAACCTGAAGGTAAAAAATCGATGTCGGTAAAAAGTTTTCTTTCAGGTTATAAAATAAATCGTGGCGACAAATTGGGATAAAAATTTACCATTTGTAATTTAAAGAGGTGAAGATGCCAAGAACTTTGGTAACAGGAGGAGCAGGATTTTTAGGATCGCATTTATGCGAATACTTGCTGGACAAAGGACATGAAGTAATCTGCATGGATAACCTGATCACAGGATCAAAGCAGAATATTTCTGATATAAAAAGCGGTGACTTTCATTTCATCAACCATAACGTGTCAGAGTTTATTAAACTGGATGGGGACCTGGACTACATCCTCCATTTCGCTTCTCCGGCAAGTCCTATCGATTATCTTGAGTTACCCATTCAGACATTAAAGGTAGGGGCATTGGGAACCCATAACGCATTGGGACTTGCAAAAGCAAAAAATGCTGTATTCCTTTTAGCCTCCACTTCAGAAGTTTATGGAGATCCCCTGGTTCATCCCCAACCCGAAGATTATTGGGGAAACGTGAACCCGATTGGTCCACGAGGCGTATATGATGAAGCAAAAAGATTCGCGGAAGCCATTACCATGGCCTACCACCGGACACATGGAGTTGACACCAAGATCGTTCGTATATTTAACACCTATGGCCCAAGAATGCGCATCAAGGATGGCCGTGCGATACCCAATTTTTTAAAACAAGCGTTAACCGGCGAAGACCTGACCGTATATGGCAATGGCACACAAACACGGAGCTTTTGTTATGTTTCGGATCTTATAGAAGGCATTTATCGCCTGCTGATGTCAGACAAACACGAACCTGTAAACATTGGCAATCCAAACGAAATGACGATTCAACAAATGGCAGATAAAATTTTGCAAGCAACACAGAGCAAGAGTAAAATTGTAAAGGTTCCCCTACCGGAGGATGACCCCAAAACCCGTCAACCCAATATTTCACTTGCAAAACAAATACTCGACTGGGAACCTAAAGTAAGTCTGGATGAAGGGTTGGAGTCTACAATTAAATACTTTAAAGAACAGCTCAGTTCTTCCTGAAATGGCATGTCAGGAAATAACTCAGCTTCAATCAAACACTGGCCGGAAGATGAACGCCCCCGGGAGCGGCTCATAAAATATGGAAGTCGAAGCATGTCCGATGCCCAATTGCTTGGCATACTGATTGGGTCCGGTGACCGCCGAGCCAAAAAAAATGCGGTGGATTTGAGCCGGGACCTGATAAAAAAATTCGGGACCCTGGAAAATATAGACCAGGCCTCAATCACTGAGATTTGTGAGGTAAAGGGGATTGGCACAGCAAAAGCGACACAAATAAAAGCAGCCCTCGAAGTTGGAAAGAGATTGGCGGCAAAAACTTCTGAAAAAAAAATTAAGATGAAATCCAGTCGGGATTTTTTCGAATATTTTTCGCCATTCTTGAAAAATTTAAAAAAGGAAATCGTAAAGATTGCGCTTCTTGACCTCAAACTCCAGTTTATTAAAGAAATAACCATTTCCGAAGGTAGCTTGAATGCCAGTATCGTCCATCCCCGAGAGGTCATGATTCCCGCCATAAAGGAATCGGCCGCGTCTTTTGCTCTAATTCACAATCACCCCAGTGGCGACCCGACTCCAAGCCAAAAGGATTTAGAAATCACCCACAGGCTCATCCAGGCAGGAAAAATAATTGGAATAAATATGGTGGACCATATTATCATCGGAGGAAACAGTTTTTTCAGTTTTGCCGACGAAGGACTATTGTAAGAATATTAACCTATTTTGACTCAAAAAAAATAACATGGAACGTGTAAAAAATTTCCTAAATACAAGCGCTGATTTAAAAAAAACGGTCGCAGAAACTCTTTCCGCAGAAATTTTTGAAGCGGCACAGCAAATTAAAAACCGCCTGGAGATAGGAGGCAAGTTATTGTTAATGGGTAATGGAGGTAGCGCAGGAGATGCCCAGCATATTGCCGCAGAACTGATAGGCCGCTTTAAAAAAGAAAGAAAGGCCATGCCCGCGCTCGCCTTAACGGTGGACACCTCTTCCTTAACCGCACTTGGAAATGATTATGGCTTCGAAACAATTTTTGAAAGACAGGTGGAAGCCCTTGCCGACAAAAATGATGCGATCATTGGAATCAGCACCAGCGGAAACTCTGAAAATGTAGTTCGGGCAATCAATAAGGCCAATTCAATGGGCGCTTTTACAATTGGACTTCTTGGCAACGATGGAGGAAAATTAAAAGACGCGGTAAACCTCCCTGTCGTTATTCCATCAAACGATACGGCTCGAATTCAGGAAGTTCATATTACTATCGGCCATATCATCTGTGAAATTTTAGAAGAAGACTATTAAATGAAAGAACGATTCAAATTTTTCTTTGACCAAAAAGAACGGCCCAAGATTCTGGTTGTCGGCGATCTTATTCTCGATGAATATATATGGGGTGGAATCAACCGGATATCTCCAGAGGCCCCTGTTCCTATCCTTGAAACCCGTTCGGAAACGCTTGCCCTGGGGGGCGCCGCAAATGTCGCCAACAATCTGGTCGCACTGGGATGCGAGGTTCATTTGTGTGGTGCCATCGGCCAGGATGAAAAAGGCGACAAGCTTTTACAGACCATCCATAACCGTTCCATTCAGACTGAGGGAATATTCCGTTTTGTACATCGCCCCACCACTTCCAAAATTCGGATAATCGCGCACAACCAGCAGGTTCTTAGAATCGACAAGGAAGATAACCGGCCCATTACGGAAGAGACCGAAAAAAAACTCATTCAATATATTAACGCGACCCTGCCCGGAATGGATGGGGCTGTCTGCTCTGATTATCAAAAAGGGATTCTTACTGAAAAGGTCATTCATGCAATTATGCACCGGGCGAAGAAAGCTAAAAAGTCTGTCATTGTTGATCCGAAAAGTTCTGACTTTTCACTTTATAAAGATGCAACTGTCATTACCCCAAATTTGAAAGAAGTTGCCCGGTCCGCCCCGATAAAAATAACTGACAAAGAAGGCCTCAACCGTGCCGCAGAATACCTTTTAAACCTTACTCGTTCAAAGGCCATTCTCATAACTCAAGGAAAAGATGGTATGACGCTTTTCCAAAACAAGGAGAAGCCTGTTTCCATACCAACCGTGGCAAAAGAAGTTTACGATGTTACCGGGGCAGGCGATACCGTGATAAGTGTGTTTAGTATGGCCGTATTTTTTGGATTTGATTTCAAGGAAGCCGCATGGCTTTCCAATATGGCAGCAAGCATCGTGGTAGGAAAAGTGGGAACGGCTGTGGTCACGCTTGATGAAATCAATGAATTTCTCCAGGAAGAAATGCTTCGGACTTCTCACACGGTTCTGGAACTTGATGAATTGAAAAAGATCGTGGGTCTTGCAAAAAGCACTGAAAAAAAGGTTGTGTTTACCAATGGCTGTTTCGACATCATACACGGAGGCCATATCGAATTTTTGCAGAAGGCCAAATCATTAGGGGATATTTTAGTGGTAGGGCTTAACACCGATCAATCGGTAAGAAATTTAAAGGGCGAGGGAAGGCCCATTAAAACAGAAAGAGAACGCGCCAATATTCTTTCAGCGCTGAAGTTTATTGATTACATCACACTTTTCAATGAAGACACCCCTGAAAAGCTGATTCGGGAAATCAGGCCGGATATCCTCGTCAAGGGGGACGATTATAAAATTGATGAAGTGGTGGGACGCGAAATCGTTGAAGGCTACGGAGCCCATGTAGAGCTTATCCCGATAGTAAAAGGCCACTCTACGACCATGACTCTTGAAAAAATTATTGCAAACCATCGCTCTTCAGATGAAAGCAATGGAGAATAGGGGAATGGATGGATCTTTCCCTATTTTAAACCGCACCTAAATGCCTGCCAGGAACAAGGTACTGCTCAACATAGTCTGCAACACCCTCTTCCAAAGACATTACCGTTTCAGTAAAACCGGCTTTTTGAATTTTTTCCGTCTCCGAACAAGTGTGGTATTGATACTGATCCTTAATTTCTTCAGGCATATCAATATATTCAATATTTTCCTGTTTATTCATCGCGGCAAACAGGGCCCTTGCCAAATCATTCCAGTTTCTTGCCTTTCCTGAACCCACATTAAAAATTCCCCCCATTCCCTGCTGCTCTAAAAACAATAACGTCATAGCCACCGCATCTTTGATGTATAAAAAATCCCTTTCCTGATTGCCGTCCTCATATTCGGCTTTATAGGACTTAAACAACCGAATTTTTCCCGTATCCCGAATCTGAATGAATCCTTTCCGGACCATACTTTGCATTTCCTGCTTATGATATTCATTGGGACCGTAAACATTGAAATATTTCAAGCCTACAATTTTGTCCAACACCCCCTGGGCTTGCGCCCACAAATCAAATTTTTGTTTGCTGTCTCCATACAGATTCAGAGGCTGGAATAATTTCAACCGGGATTCGTCATCCGAGTAACCGTTTTCCCCCGCACCGTAGGTTGCCGCACTGGAGGCATAGATAAATCGAATATCCCTATCAAGACAGAAGCTTGCCAAATGCCGGGTATACTCGAAATTATTTTTATTTAAAAATGCTTCGTTGGTCTCCGTTGTCGAGGAGCAGGCCCCCATATGAAGGATCGCATCACAATGGGGAAGGTTATTTTCCAGAATATCATTGAGGAAATCATCTTTGTCGATCAGTTTATCGAATAAAAGCGGGTTCAAATTCTCCTGCTTTTGAGGATGATCTATTTGATCAACCACCCAAATCTGTTTTACACCCTTTTTATTCAATCCATGAACCAGGGCACTTCCAATAAAACCTGCTCCGCCAGTTACCACAATCATGTTTTTGATTCTCCGGGGTTCACCGCACCTTCAGGCATCGATATTTCATAACTCAAAAAATCTTTTATCATACCCGCCTTATTCTTTTTAAAAAAATGAACATCCAGAACCGAAACAGCACTTGAACCTGAAGACAATGAAATTGCCGGGTTCCAGGTCCGGTTAAAAATGCTGGTTCCATAAGGATGATCCATGGTCCACCCATTAATTCTCCAAGCAGGATTATACTTTATTTGCTTATCAAGCATATTCCCTTCTAAAACTTCAGCTGAAAAATCCAAATCACTTCCTGAAATATTCATAAGATTCAACACCAGGCTATCCGAAGCATTAAGCTGCTTTTTCTTTACAGCAACCAGGAACGTATCGACGAATTTTATTCTGGGCTCTGTATCCCATTGAAAAAATTTTTCTCCAATAACCCCTATCGTTTCCGGGTTGCCCTTCCAGGTTCCTCTTTTTTTTAACCATCCCGGTTTAACCTGATGAATTCCAAAGGGGCCGAACCGGTTAATTTCAATTAAGGCCTGTTGAGGAAGCCCAGGAAACCGGTTTACGGCATTGTTGACCAGACCCGGATAACCTGACATATTGATATGCTTTCCATCCGTGCTTCTTATGAAAGACGAGACCTTATCTCTATAATATTCCAGGAAATAAATCTTATCTATTTTTCCTTCTCTTAGAATATTCTCTGCCCGGCTGCGCATTTCATTCGCTCCATAAAGGTAGAACTCAACATGCAAATCATCCGGAACAATAAATAAATCGTTTGAGTTTAGTGAATTCGTGAATTGCAGAACCTTTTTAAGCGGAATACGGTCTAAACGCTGGAGATAATTTTCCTGATAAGTATTTAAAGATGCAATAACCAAAAAAACAAATGCGGTTATCCCTCCTGCTGATCCGGTTATTATTTTGTTCCTTGTTTTACCGAATTTTCCTTCAAGGTGGTTTTTAAGAAACCCGGTACAGGTAGAAATTCCGATTGCGACCAAAATAATGAAAAAGGGTTGCAGGTAGAAATAAGTCCTGGCATGAGGCATTCCCGGTATCAGCTCCAAAATAAATCCAAAGACCCCGGCTAAAATGGGGCCCAAAAGTATGGATAAAAGGAGGAACAGTTTTAAGGGACTTTGTTTCCACAATGCCCACCCCCCCGCAAAAGAAGAAAGCAGAAAAATAAATTTTATTGAATCAAATGGAGCCAACCAATGGAACATTACCTGTTTAAAAAAAGAATCAAATGGGGTTTTTGCAGCGTTGAATTTTGCCGATTCCAGCATTTCTGGAGAAATCCAGAAATAATATTGCAAATAAAAAATAACTAATCCCATCAGCAAGGATAAAAAGAGAACAAGGAAATCCACAGTTTTGTTTATTGCTCCCAGGAAAATAAAAAGCCCGGATAAATATAAGGCCAGCGACAATTCAAAGAATAAAAAGGTAGGTAAGGTCCAGCTTCCAACGGTCCACATCAGTATCCAGCCGGAAAACCCCAGCAGTGCCTTTGGGAAACTGAAATCGTATCGAGTGGCATTTGGGTCTGCTTCCAGTCTGTTCCCCAATTTTAAAAAACAGATTTGGGCCAACAGCATTATTACGAGGTAGCCTCTTGCATTGGTTGAGAAAAAAATATGCCATTCACTCAGGGCCAGAAAAAAAGCGGTTATCACAGCCGCTTCTTTTCCAAACTCCTTCCCTGCCCGATAACCCAGAAGAACACTTAGAATTCCACAAAACAAGGTGGGAACTCGAAGAAGCCATTCATATAAACCGAAGTTTTTTAATAAAAAGCTTAAAATAATTGTCAGAAAAATATGGTTGTTTGGATATTGGTAATTCTGGAATATTTTTTCATAAGGCATTTGACTCCATAAAGAAACCATAGCTAGCTCATCACTTGCGAGCACAGCATCAATTCCAGGCAACCGGAAACAAATTGCCAGACCTAATAAAAAATATATTTTTGAATCAAAAAAGGGGAGCCGATTTTTCAACCCAGGGTTGTTTTGAGTCATTTTGAGAATCACCAACGAATTGAATTTTCCAGGTTTGCTTCCGCGCGGCCTTTCAACTTTAAGCCCGGGTTCCGGGCAATAAAGAAAATTTTAAACCACCCTCAACTTTTTGGTTTAATTTGCTCCCATTGGGAATCGGGGTAAAGAGGAATCCATAATCTCCCGGAATTATTTTTAATTTGTTCTTCCAGTTTTGCAAGGCGATTTTCTGCCAGGGGATGGGTGGACAAATAAGAAAACAGTTTATTTGAATTTTCGGAAGAAGAATTTCCTGTTTTGATTTTCTGTTCTTTTAATTCTTCTTTTAACAGCTTTTTAAAAATAGTCAGCATTCCCTGGGGATTTATTTTGGCATCGAGCATCAGGTCCATACCCTTGGCATCCGCTTCAAACTCCATCTTTCTATTCAGTCCCAGGCTATTTAATTGTTCCGTCATATTTAACATGCCATCCAAAACGACATTGGCATCCCCCATAACAAGAGCCAACAACATTTTTGACGCAAAATTTCTAAGAATTCCCCGGGTAGAATGTTTTAGGAAAATATGCTGGGCTTCATGCGCAAGCACCCCTGCCAACTCTTCTGGAGAATCGGCAACTCTCAGTAAACCCTCAAATATTATTATATTTCCACCGGGAAGGGCCAAAGCATTAATTTGTTTTGTCGGCAGAATATGTATTTTTAAATTATAAGGAGTATCTTCCGGCGCATTATGTTTTAACAGGCGGAGAATATTCTGGAGCAAGGATATTATTTCCTCGTCAGGATTCTTATCTACTGGAAAAGCAGATAAAATTGCGTTACCCAGTGCTTCTTCCCATTCTACAGGAATTTCATCTACGAATTGATTTACCAAATAGTCCGGAAAAACTTTAAACGTGCCATATAAAAATATAACCAGGATCAAAATTCCCGAAAAAAATATTTTCCAGTTAAATGCGTTCCTGTTTTTGGTTCTGGAAAATTCTTCCGGTGCAATTTGGCTACAATTCTCATAGAAGTCCGGATCTTCCACGACAAGCGTCTCCAACCGTTTCCCTGCCGGGGTGTCTGACTCGTGCTCGATTTGAAAAGGAATTGTTTCGGCAGTCCAGCGAAGGTTTGAGTAAGGCCAATTCACAGCAGCCCCCCCTTGGACCGTGAGGGAAATATGTCGGGGGGTTAATTTGATTTGGACGGGATGCTTATTGGCACTTTGCCCATCAAACAAAGCACCGCTAAACTGCAGCTTTCGGGTTACCATTCCCGCTCCTGCAAATTAAAGAAGAATCAGCCAAGATCAATGGGAACATCCATCATATCCATTCCTTCTTCTCCAAATGCTCCACTTTCTTTCATTTCCTGAACCACTCGGTTGAGTTCTAAGTTTCCTGCAAGCGTTAAATGGTCGGCAATAAATTTACGATTACGCACCACCACCCAGGAATAACCCAGCCCAAGTGTTAAAACGGTTAGGAAAAAATTTCCAATTTTCAAATTGAAATAGTCTCGTCCTTTAATTGGGAAATGGAATGTGGCTCCGCCAATATGGGTATGTGACCAGATATAACGGCTTATATCCGCACTGAACCAGAGAAGATAAAACCCGAGGGTTAAAGGCGTAAGGAACATGGCGACAATAAATTTTCTAAGGATATCTTTTCCTTTCCCGGAAAAACGCATTTGCACATCTCCGAACCAGGAGTTTTCCCGCCAGAAATTTTCTCTTTCCATTTTAAAAAAAGGCCAAAAAAGACCCAGGGTAAGAGGGACAAGCAGGTATCCTTTAAAGTAAATAGACAAAGCCTCTCTCCCTTGACCGCGGAAAGAAAATCGAATACCCCGCCAGGATGTTCTTGAAAGCCTGTATCGCCAGGCCCCTACCATGAGAAAGGGAATCCACATCGAAATGATTAGGGTAAATATATTTCCAACCAGTTCACCTTCTTTCACACCCAATTGAAAATAGGTATAAGTGTTGACGGTAATCAGGAAGATAAAGACCAACCCAAAGCGGACCGCGCCCCGCAGCAACTCCTTCGCGGTTCCATGATAAGAAAATCGGTCACCGGCAAACAGGGTTTGCGACCAGAGGTACTGGCGCACATTCGTCTTGGCCCAGAACCGGTAAAACCCAAGAGTTAAGACAGTTTTGATAAGGTTGGTGAAAGTGATGCCAAATAGGGTCCGACCATCGCCTTTAAAACCCATGCGGTGGGAAGCCTCATTATCCGGCAATGAGGGAATTTCAGTTTCGGTCTTCTCGAGAGTTTCGGGTTCAGGAAGAGGTACCACCCCGTTGTTGACCGACTGGATATCTACAGAAAAACCAAGGTTCCGTAAATATTTTAAAGCCTGGTTTGCCTGATGACTGGAAATAGTATGACCGAAGCGCCAGGGAAGCCCCTGACATAAATTTTCTACTACCGCCAGGCCTTTTTCCACATCCATCCGGAAAACTTTTGAAAGTTCCGCGGCAGCTTCTTTCTTACTTTCACCAGACCATGTGTTTAAAGTAATCTGACTACTCATTTTCGGGCCATCCTCCTTTACCGCCCTGAATTTTTGTATTGCCTTGAATTTTGCGGAACGCTAAAAATTTACCGTGCAAAAAAATCTACTTAAAATCGTAAGCAACGTTCTGCTCTGCCCATCCCAGAAAGCCATCTTTTACCGGATCCCCGGTGTAATCCGTCGCTCCTTTTGCCCATGTTTCGGGTTGATCCCAATTGTCCCCATAATGGTACAAATACATTTTGGATTTTACTTCATCGGGCAGCGTGTTTAATTCCTGATAGGACGCATGCACTCCGCCATAAAATAATTGGGTATCATGAAACATCACTTCAGACATTTTACTGAACCGGATGGGATAATCCGCATCAAACATGGTGTCCCCGGAGATCCAGACACGCCTGTTAATGAATACTCCCGAGCACCATTGCGATTCATCCACGCTGATAGCGGTGTCTGGAAAATGGCGGGTTCTCATTATCACCAGTTCGATAGGACCGTGTTTGTAAGACCAGAATTTTCTACCATCGATCTCAATATTCTGAGGACGTAAAATATTAAAAAAATCGTTCAACTGGAGAGGACGGCCCTGGTCCGCCTCACAAGACTCACACCCTCCTGCAAGACTTTTACTCCAAAGTAAATCCTGATAATCACGCAGAATAATCATATCCGGCTTTTCTGCGTTAGGTGTATATCGATTCATTAAGGCAACTTCTTCAAATCCTCCTATATGGTCGGCATGGCTATGTGTAGGATGGTAACAACGTACTTTTAAAACGCTCAACCCAACGTCATTTAAAGCCAAAGGTCCCTGGGTGCCGCAATCGACTAATATGTGATAATCGCCCTGAATCACCAGCATATTGGATTGCCGCCGCCGTTTTGCGAAAGCAGAGCCCGTTCCAATAAAAACAACGCGAAGGTGTCCATCGGTGGTCAAAGGTAGAGGGGAGCCATTCTTGCAAATCTCGTTCACCTCATACATGTATCCATTTCTCCTTGTTTTCTCCCCGAAAATATTTGGTTGGAACAGTTAAAATAATAATCTACTTACAACTGCAACCCTAATCAAAAATGTTTTTGAACACGGTAGCATAAAAGCGGTATACTCGTCCATAACAGTTTGATTTTTAGGCATAAAATCATCTTTTAACAATGGGAATATAGGCGTGCCCATATATTTTGAGTGGGAATAAAACTCAAAATATCAGGGATTTTTGCTCTTGTTCTTTTTATTAAAATGACTCAGATTACATTAATTCAGAATCCGATCCCCCAGAACATCTCCTTTTCGATTGGACTGGGGAATTGAGGGAAATTAAGTTATAATCCATCATCCCCGGCTTACCGGATCAATAATATCCCTAATTAAATGAAATATTTAGTAGTAGTAGTGGCTGGCTTGACAGACAGACCCATTGCAGAAAAAGATAATAAGACCCCTTTGCAACTTGCAGAGACCCCCAATTTGGATGCCCTGGTGCAAAAAGGGCAATGTGGTCCTGTCCAAACCATTCCTGACAATCTCCATCCCGGAAACGAAATATCCGGCCTGGGTCTTTTCAGCTACGATCCGGAAAAATTTAAGGCGGGCCACGCAGCTTTGGATGCAGCAGGACTCGGAGTCATACCCGAAGAAGGTGAAATTGCATTGTGTTGCGATCTGGTAACCCTTCAAGCCACCCATGATGACATGGTAATGAAGGACTATACGGGAGGCAATCTATCCCCCGAAGACTCAGAATTATTGATTGACGCATTAAACGAACAGGTAACGGACGCGTCCGTCAAATTCTGCCATGGGAAGGGATATCACAATCTTCTCCTGATAAAAAATCCGCCCATAAAGGAAAGATTGATGCCGCCAAACGAATTGATCGGTGAAGGCATCCGCCAGTTTATGCCGGAAGGAAAAGAAGTGCGCGACCTTGTTTTCGTGATGAACCAGGCACAAATAATTTTACACAATCTTCCCTACAATAAAGAAAGAACACGGGAACAAAAAGATGCGGTCAACAGCATTTGGCTTTGGGGTAATGGAGAGCTACCAACCTTACCTTCCTTTAAGGAGAAGTTTGGAAAGTCCGCCTCCGTTATAACTGCATCGTCCATGATCAAAGGGATTGCCAGGCTAGCGGGTATTGAGGCTTTGGAAATAAAAGGAGCAACCGGTTTTTATAATACCGATTATTCCAGCAAGGTAAAAGCAACCCTGGAAGAGTTGGAAAAGAAAGATGTTGTCTATTTACATATTTCTGCGGGTGAAGAGGTTTCCCTAAAAGGAAGTATTGACGATAAAATTCTTGCAATAGAAGATTTCGATTCAGAAGTGGTTAAACCTATTGCCCAGGCACTTGAAACCCAGGAGGCCACCAAACTACTGATCGTTGTCAATCATATCAGTTCCGTAGCGTTGATGAAGTATGACCGAGGGCCGGTACCCTATCTGGTTTATTCTTCAAAACCTGGGGAAAAAACTTCTGGTTTGGATAAATATGACGAAAAGATTTTAGAAACAGGAAAAAGTTTTAATACCGCGACTGAACTGATTGAGTCCTTTCTTAATAATAAATTATGAATAAGCCTTTAGTAATACAAAAATACGGCGGGACATCCGTTGGAAACCTTGACCGCATTCGAAACGTGGCACAAAGAATTGCCCGGATTCGAAAGACAGGAACCCAGGTGGTGGTGGTTGTTTCTGCCATGGCAGGTGAAACCGATAAGCTTGTAAAAATGGCGGGTGACATATGTGAAAATCCGGCAAAAAGAGAAATGGATCTTCTCCTTTCGTCAGGCGAAAGAATTTCAAGCGCCCTTTTAACCATGGCCCTTCATTCCCTGGGAGTTTCTGCCATCTCTATGACCGGAAGGCAAATTGGATTACAAACAGACAGTGTCCACACCCGTGCCCGAATCAAGCAAATCGATGCGAAAAGAGCGCGGCAGGCATTAAGGGATAATAACGTTATTGTGGTCGCTGGTTTCCAGGGCATCAACAAACAGGGCGATGTAACCACGCTGGGACGGGGGGGCTCAGACACCTCTGCTGTCGCGCTGGCCGTGGCTCTTGGCGCGTCCCAATGCGAAATTTATACGGATGTTGACGGCGTTTACACCGCGGACCCGAGAATGGTCCCGAAAGCAAGAAAACTGGATGTGGTATCGTATGATGAAATGCTGGAAATGGCCAGCCTGGGTGCAAAAGTTCTGCAATTACGTTGTGTTGAGTTTGCCCATAAATTCCAAATGCCGTTAGTTGTTAAATCCTCCTATGTTGAAGGAGGTAAAGGAACCTTGATCTGTGAGGAGGATACAAATATGGAACAGCCGGTGGTTTCCGGAATTACGTATGATAAAAATCAGGCGAAAATCACCTTGAAAGAAGTTCCCGATCAACCGGGCATAGCCGCGAATATTTTTGAACCCATTGCCGCCGCGGGTCTTTCTGTAGATATGATCGTCCAGAATATCAGTGTTGAAGGACACACCGATTTATCTTTTACTCTTGGCCGTGAAGAGCTTAATGAAGCGATGGAGATCATGGAAAAGGTGGCTAGGAAAATCCATGCTGTAAACGTGAATGCGGATTCAAAAATCGCCAAAATCTCCATAGTGGGAGCAGGAATGAGGAGCCACTCTGGAGTCGCTGCTCGAATTTTTAAATCGCTTTCCAAAGAAAAAATTAATATCCTGATGATCAGCACTTCCGAAATCAAGGTCTCATGCATCATCGACCAGAAGCATACTAAAACGGCTGTAAATGCGCTTCACAAAGCCTTCAATCTGGATAAGAAACCCACGGCAATAAAAAGCATTGAAAAACAGGAAAACAAGGTAAAGAAAAAAACAAAGAAAAAATGAGTTCCTTAAAAATATATGACACGACACTCCGAGACGGTTCGCAAGCCGAGGGGATCTCCTTCACGGTAGAAGACAAAATCCGTATTGCTCAAAAACTGGATGAGTTGGGAGTGCATTATGTCGAGGGTGGTTGGCCGGGATCGAATCCACGTGACATCGATTTCTTTACTAAAGCAAGCCGGGCAAATTTTTCCAATACTAAAATCACTGCGTTCGGCAGCACCCGCTATCCTGACAAAAAAGTAGAAGAAGATATCATTATTCGGGCCCTCCTGAAAACAGAAACCGATGTGGTCACCCTTTTCGGAAAAACCTGGGACTTGCATGTGGAGGAGGCCTTATCAACAAGCCTCGATGAAAACCTGCGAATGATTTTTGAAAGTATCAATTATTTAAAGAAACATCGGTCGGAAGTTCTGTTCGATGCCGAACATTTTTTTGATGGCTTCAAAAACAATCCGGATTACGCAATCAAAACCATCAAAGAGGCCGAGTCCGCGGGAGCAGACTGGGTTGTGCTCTGCGACACCAATGGCGGCTCGCTTCCCGATGAAGTGTATTCCATATTTTCCGAAGTTAAAAAATTAGTTAAAACTCCATTGGGAATCCACGCACACAACGATTCGGAAGTCGCGGTGGCCAATTCACTCCGCGCGGTGGAAGCAGGCGCACAACAAGTGCAAGGAACCGTCAATGGAATCGGTGAAAGGTGCGGCAATGCGAATTTGATCTCTATTATCCCCAATTTAAAAATTAAAATGGGGCAAAATTGTATTTCCGACGAGCAACTTGAAACATTAAAAGATGTGTCGGCATTTGTAGATGAGCTGGCTAACAAAGCCCATTGGAACCAGCAGCCTTTCGTGGGGAAAAGTGCGTTTGCGCATAAAGGAGGCGTACATGTGAGCGCGGTCAGGAAAAATTCCAGGACCTACGAGCATATCAAACCGGAAGCCGTTGGTAACAACCAGCGAATTTTAATTTCTGATCTTTCAGGAAAAAGCAATGTACTTCATAAAGCAAAAGAGTACGGCATTGACGTAGATGCGGGGGATCCGAAAATTCAAAAAATCCTCGAAACCTTGAAAGAATCCGAAAACCTCGGATTCCAATATGAGGGAGCCGAAGCTTCTTTCGAGTTAATGATGAGAGATGCTCTTGGAGAAAAAGAAGTTTTTTTTGAGTTCATCGGCTTTCGGGTCATTGTTGAAAAAAGGCAGGAAGATGAAGAACCCATCTCAGAAGCCACCGTCAAGCTCAAAGTGGACGGAGTGCAGGAAGTTTGTGCTGCCGAAGGAACCGGTCCTGTCAACGCTCTGGATAAAGCGATCAAAAAGGCCCTGGTGAAGTTTTATCCCGAACTGGATGAAGTGAACCTGTACGACTACAAAGTACGTATCCTTGAAGAAAAAAAGGGAACCCGCGCGAAAACCCGTGTGCTCATTGAGTCAGGCGACCACCACCACAAATGGGGAACCGTAGGCGTTTCTGAAAACATCATCGAAGCAAGCTGGCAGGCTTTGATCGACAGCATTGCCTACAAGCTCAACGCCTTTTCAAAAAACGCCCCTCCCAACCCGTGAGTGGTTTGCTTTTAACTAATTGAATTAAAAAAGACCCGGTTCCCCCCACATATTGCTTTGGGGAAAACTTTGGGTTTCCAAAACATAAGCAACGGGTAACCACTCAAAAAATTAGATTATCCAAAGATGCCCGGGCCCTTTCCTGGGTGATCTTGATCTTTCATTATTGAAAAATTAAATACTGCAGCCCCGTTTCAAATTTAAAATGTTTCAATAAGTTCAGCCGCGAGGAAGCTTTATCCTTCTAAACTCTTCACTTGTTTTATTTTTGTAAAAAACCAAAAAATAAATATTACACGGTTCAAGCTCTTGAAAAAACCAGTCTGATTCTGGATGATGATTTTAGCCGGATACCAGTTTGAAACATGCAGATGTAGAAAAGTCAGTCTGCTGGAGACGGTCTTCAAACCCTACAGGAGTTTCTCCGGAACCCAGGAACAAATGGCCTCCCGGTTTTAACACCTTGAGTATTTTTTCAAATATGTTTTTTTTAATATCATCTTCAAAATAAATCAGCACATTCCGCATTAAAATAACGTCCATTTGTTGCAAACCACCCCAGTGAGTGCAAAGGTTGAGGTAGCGAAAATCTATTCTTTCCCTTAATTCAGGTTTTATCTGCCACTTGGATTCAACCCTCTGAAAAAACCAGGGGAGGTAGTGCGGCGGAAGCCCTCGGCTGATTTCAAACTGGCTGAACAGTCCCGACCGGCATTTTTCCAGCATTTTTTCAGATATTTCAGTAGCCACAATATTGAACTCCCAATCACGAGAATCCATAAAAGATTCTTCTATTAGCATTGCAAGTGAATAAGGCTCCTGGCCGCTGGAACAGGCAGCCGACCATATCTGAATTTCTTTGCTGTCGCTTTTGAGTAATTCCGGAATAATTGCGGTTTTTAAGGTTTCAAAGGGGTGCTTGTCCCTAAAAAAGGAGGTTTCATGGGTAGTTAAAGCATCAATAACTTTTTTACCCAGGTCACCCTTGGGATCTCTAACCAGGGATGAAACCAATGATTGCAAATCTTCAAATTTTTCATCGTAAACCAAAGACTTCAATCGCCCTTCGACCAGATATTCTTTTCCTTCTTCAAGCGAATTACCCGTATGCTCTAAAAAAAATTTCTGTATTGTTTTGAAGTCTTCTGTACTTATAGACAAGTCTTTAACCCTCGGCAAATGGAGTGTGAGTGGAACCTAATAATCAACCCTGGAATTCCTAACTGCTCTCTGCTACAACCAATCGGTTTCGACCCAGTTTTTTGGCTTCATTCAGACACTCTTCAGCTTGGATAAAACATCTGTCAAATTCAGTTTCGGGCAGACAAGTATTGACACCCAAGCTGAGGGTTAAAGGAATTTCTTTTTGGTTGAAATTCAATCTTTCCTGCTCAATACACAATCGGATTTTTTCCGCCAGATTTTTGGCATCTTCTATCGAAGTTTTGGGAAGGAAAATAAAAAACTCTTCACTGCTCCACCGTCCTATCCGGTCATCGTCTCTAACATTTTCTCTGAGGATATCTGCGGTGCGAATGATTACCTGGTCCCCAGTTTTTCTACCGAACCCTTCATTTATCTTTCCGATATGATCGATATCTGCCAGGATTATGGAGAATGATTTATCAGGTTGTTGACTTCGGGAACGCTCAAGCTCTTCTTCCATCCCGAATCGACTAAGAAGACCGGTTAATAAATCTGTTTTAGCCGATTTCATCAGGATTTCCTGTGTATCCTGTAATTCAGATATCAAATTATCCTTATCTCTTATTAATTTTTTTAACTTCAAATGTGTTGTTACCCGTGCCAACACTTCTTCCAGAAAAAAAGGCTTGGTAATATAATCCAGACCACCTGCCATAAATCCCTCTACCACATCAGCGGTTTCCGTTTTAGCAGTAATAAAGATAATCGAAATGTCCTTTGTTGATTCATTGGCTTTTAGTTTTTTACAAGTTTCTATTCCATCCATTCCAGGCATCATGATATCCAGTAAAATCAAGTCAGGTTTAAATTTGGAAGCCACTTCCAAAGTCTTGATCCCACTATTTACAACCGCTAATTCATAGTTCTTTGATTTCAGGGTTTGATAAAGAACATCAATATTTTGAAGTACATCATCAACTAGCAGGATTCTCATCCCTGCCAGATCATCGCTCCCAGCATTCATAGTATGCTCCATTAATCGATAAAAATTCGGGTACCACCACAAACAAATTAGACGGGAAGGTACCTACAATATCCCTTTGGATATTTCTTTTTTTGACATGCTAGGTTTGACCTTGAATGAATATTGATTGAATTTGTCAGCTTGAGTTGCTGACTTTTCAGTTATTAATGGAGCCAAGAGTTTGGTAAAATTAACAAATTTTCTTTTAGACACCTAACCCTCCCTCTAGGCGCTTTAAAGACTCTGACGTTATTAACATTTTTTTATACTTTAGAATTAAGACAGGGTTTAACCAAGTTGACTCAATAAGATTACAATAATGCAAATTTCTAACGCTAAGTATCAAGTTATCTGTGACCTTATCTGTAACAATTAAAACTGAGGAATCAATATTTAAAACCTTTAAAATTTTAATGAAGTCTTTAGTTTTATGGGAATCAATATTCAAATCATCTATAACAATTAAATCTTTATCGCCAATTTTTTTTGAAAGAATAGATGTTAAAGCAGCTTTTCTCGTT
>WAIB01000007.1 GCA_009873655.1 Nitrospinota bacterium
GATGACTTCAAAAAAATCCTCGCGTCCACCAACTTGAAATTTTATGCACTTATTCCTTCAGGAATGGGAATGGAGTTTAAACTGATTGGGAAATATGAAACACCCGAACTGATAGAAATCGAAGATCCTGTTCCCTACATCACGGAAAAATATGGCGGGGGGAAATTCAAGGTCAACATCTATCACAACGGAACGTTTTGCGGTACGGAAAACTACAAAGCCCACGGTGATCCTAAATGGGTCGAAATAGAAGACGACAATCCTACCGGGTGAGTACAATCTATCCTATCGGGACTAGGTTCTGTCCAGACTCATCATCAAGTTATCAGTCCAACTCTTCGTCAGGATTACGCGGTTTTTGTATCGTAGGTATGCTGAACTTGATACTCGACGGCAGTTTGGATTCCTTTTTCCCGTATGCAATCTTTCCTGCATCTCCTTCCAAACCTATATAAATATTTTCGTTTTTGGTTTTTACAGGATAAGTAGGTATAAACAGTTCGGGGTTTTGCATATTAGCTCCATCTTCTAACCGAAATCGCCATTCATGGTTTGGACAAATAACTATACCTTCTTCTATTCTTCCTTCTCCTAAAGGAGAGCCACGGTGGGGACAGGTATTGGTAATTGCGTAATACTTACCTTTGTAATTAAACAATGCAATTTGCTTGTCTCCTGCCGCAAAAAGTTCCATTATGATAGATATTCACCTTGAATTTTCCCCCTCCGTATTTTTCAGTGATATAGGGAACGGGATCTTCGATTTCTATAAGTTCGGGAGTTTCATATTTCCCAATCAACTTAAATTCCATACCCATTCCCGAGGGAAGTAATACATAAAACTTTAAATTGGTTGATGCGAGGATTTTTTTAAAATCTTCTTCACAGTCATCTCGCGTGTAATTGGGTCCCACGTTTTGTCTTGCCCTGCGTTTGAGGTAATCTTCCATCAGGTTGTAGAACCACCAGTTTTTCTGCTTTCGGTCATCATGAAGAAAGGGGTATTCTACAAATCCATGTTTGTTTATAAACGGCTTTTTTGCCATGCAGAACTCCAAGGAATATATAAATTAAGATGATTATATTCATTTCGATACGGGTAGACAAGCGCCAGAAAATTTAAAGGGATAAAAAATATGCCCGGATGGTATGAAAAAAACTATTGGAAAACAGGATTTAAGTCGCGTTTATACGACTTTTTAACCCCTGAAGCTTATTTCGAATCCATGCGCCGGACGGTTGCATTGATTCCGGAAAAAAAAGAAGGAAAAATCTGGGACGCCGGTTGCGGATCCGGGCTGTTACTGGTGTTTTTGAAAAACGCCTTAAAGGAAGGAATGAATTACTTTGGAACGGACCTTTTGTTTTCCGGACTGGAAAAAGCAAAACTTCGTGCTCGCGAATTCGAAATATCAGAGCGGGTAACCTGTTTTCAAAACGACCTGTCTGGTACGCCCCCTTTTAATGAAAATTCCATGGACATTATCATCGCCCATTTTTCTCTTTATACCATTTTTGATGATGATAAAAGATTGCAGGCCCTTAAGAATATGTTTCAAGTTTTAAAAACGGGAGGAATGCTGATTGCCACTTGCCCTTCGAAAAATTATGATGCGGACAAAATTATCAAAAACAGCCTGGAATTGGTTCGAGTAAATAAAGGGATTTCGAATGCAATGATCAAACGGTTCATTTTTTATCCGCTTACTAAAAACCTGGGGTTGAGTTTCATTCAAAAGCAACTGGAATCCGGGAAATGGATCGCCTATACGCTTGAGGGTTTCCAGGAGGAATTGCGACAGGCGGGTTTTAATATTGGGCCTTCGAAATCGGTATATGCGGAGGGTGCGTATTTATTATGCGGGCATAAATCAAGTTGATCAGGAAACGGGAACCCGGGTTCCATTATTTTTATAACTGCGATAGACCGCTTCGGTGAATTTCATATATTCCAATCCTGTTGAAAAAGAGGTGTGGGTGAAAGGTTTTCTATCTCTAATCGAGTTTATAAACTCTTCTTCTACTTTCCAACGGCCTTTATTTTTTTCAGAGATGGAAACCAGATTTTCTTTTCCGTTTCTTACCAGCCACAATTTCCCATCCGGAACCAGTTCCAGAATCAAGGTCGCTTTATCTCCACTTATTTTCACTTGAGGGGTTTCCTTATAGTTGGACGCCTCGCTGATTAAAAATACCCCTGGAATATTATTTTCAAGGGACATTTGCACTGAGAGGTAATCAGGAATTTCCACCGGCACAGCGACTCCGTTTTCCAAGGCTGAGGAGTTAAAGGTGCGGGCCTCCGCTTTGACCCATTTTGCAGGAGGTAACCAGCGTAATAGGGATTCATAAATGATTCCAAGGGTCATCACATTCATCCCACTGTATTTCTTATTGCGCCTCCAGTGGAGCTCTTTGCCCGGCGAGGCGGGTGAAAGGTAGTTCACCTGGAAATGCCGCACTTCACCCATTTCTTTATTGTTTATCATTTCTTTTATTTGTGAGTCGGCGTGGAGTGAAAAGGGGGCGGGAACCAATTGTGCAGTCAAACCAGGAAAACGCTCTGAAGTTTTGAGCATTTTTTCGGCTTCTGACTGGTTCATGGCCATACGCGCTTCACAAAGAACATGCTTGCCGGATTCCAGGGTCATGCAAGTCGCGGGGCAGTGCAAATAAGGCCACGTTCCGATTACGATTGCATCCAATTCAGGGGATTGGGCCACTTCCTGCCATGAATTCCTGACAACAGGGATACCGAATTTTTCTGCAACAGAATTTGAAGACTCTAAACTTCGGTTGGCCACTTCCCGAATCTCAATGCCTGGAAGGGATTGCAGTTTTGGAAGGTGCAGCTTTTTGGTATTTTCTCCAGCACCAATGATTCCAATTTTAAGGATGTCCATTATCAAAGCAATTTAAAATATGGGTTATCAGATAACATTGAAAGGCCTTGAATTTTAATGTGTTTGCCTGAAAAAATAGTTTGTGATAAAGTTTTAAACGTAGACCCATATCCATATTTTGATAAATCTAATTTTTTAAATTGAATGAATTTCGATATCAATATTTTAATCGTTGAAGATCTCCTGACGACCCGATTGTTTCTTCGAAGGACTTTAAAAAAACTGGGCTATTCCAACGTGGTGCTTGCTGAAGACGGTGAGGCCGCGCTCAATGAGGTGAAAAAGAAATCTTTTGACCTGATCATATCCGATTGGCATATGCCAAATATGGATGGCCTGGATTTATTCAAGGAGCTGAATAAAGACAAAAAACTACGGGACATTCCCTTTTTACTCATTACGGCTGAAAAAGAGCGCGAAAAAGTAATTGAAGCAGTTAAAGCCGGTATTAAAGAGTATATTGTAAAACCCGTTAAGCCTGAATCTTTAGGAGATAAGATTAAAGAAGTTGTCTTTGGCGGCGCTTAAGAAACCCGCCTTTTTAAAATTCACCCCTCCGTTCCCTTCTCTGATTTACAATCCCGCATCTTTCTTAATTGCTTTGGCTTTGTCTGTTTTTTCCCATGAAAATGTAGGTTCTTTCCTGCCAAAATGGCCATAAGCCGCTGAAGGGAGATAACGGGGTTTCAACAGATCCAGGGTTTTTACTATTCCTGCTGGCTTGAGATTGAAATTGGAACGAACCAGGTTTTCCAGGATCCCCGGGTCTACATTATGCGTGCCGAAGGTTTCGATACAAACGGATACCGGGTCCGCGACTCCAATCGCATAGGCTAACTGGACTTCACAACGTTCGGCAATATTTGCGGCGACCAGGTTTTTGGCAATGTAGCGGGCCATATATGCTGCGGAGCGATCGACCTTGGAGGGGTCTTTTCCTGAGAATGCGCCACCGCCGTGCCGGGAAAATCCGCCATAGGTATCGACAATTATTTTTCTGCCGGTTAATCCACAGTCTCCATGTGGTCCCCCTACCACAAAACGCCCTGTCGGGTTGACATGGATCTTCATTTTTTTATGTTGTAATTTTTTAGGGATGACTTTATTGATGACCAGTTCAGTGACATCGGATTTTATTTGCTTGGTGGAAACACCGGGGTCATGCTGGGTTGAAATGACGACGGTTTCAATGCACACAGGCTTGTTATTTTCGTAGCGCACGGAAACCTGGGATTTGCTGTCCGGGCGAAGATAGGGCAGGGTTCCTTTTTTCCTGATATCCGCAAGTTTTTTTACCAGCTTATGTGAATACATAATAGGCATGGGCATCAGTTCCGGGGTTTCCTTGGTTGCATAGCCAAACATCATCCCCTGGTCGCCTGCCCCCTGCTCGTGCTTATCATCATCGACACCTCTTGCAATATCTTTCGATTGCTCATCCAATGCGACTTGAACACCGCATGTTTCGTAATCAAACCCCATGTCAGACTGGGTATACCCGATATTTTTTATTGTTTTGCGAATGATTTTTGGCATATCGACATAACAGTTTGTCGAGATTTCTCCGGCAATGATTACGAACCCGGTTGTTATCATTGTTTCACAAGCCACGCGAGCCGTCCGGTCCTGAGATAATATTGCATCAAGAATGGAATCTGATATTTGATCCGCCATTTTATCCGGGTGACCTTCGGATACAGATTCTGAGGTAAATAAAAAATTTCCTGGGTTCATGAAAGCTTTCCTTTTTTTTATAATTTATTTTTAATTAGACCAGATTTATTTTCTTTGAAATCGGGGGAATTAAATCAGGCAGGTTTTAATTTTTCCTGGAAGCTAAGATCTCGATCAAAGTCATCCGGGAATCGAGTGCGCATTTCTGTTGCAATAAACCGGGATATTTCTTCCACTGAGCTCAAACTTAACACATGATCAGCCATTTGGCGAGCCTCTTCCAGGCGAATTAGTCGAATTATTTTTTTAACCTTGGGGATGGAATGAGGCTCCATGCTCAAGTCGGACAGTTTCCCCAACCCAAGTAAAAGCATGGATGCCATCGGGTCCCCGCCCAATTCGCCACATATTGAAACTTCTTTATTAACTTTATCTGCCGCCACAAAAATTTGTTTCAAAGACCTTAAAACTGAAGGGTGAAAGGGCTGATAAAGGTGGGCTACATTTTCGTTGACTCGATCAATGGCCAGTAAATATTGGATTAAATCATTGGTTCCGATGCTGATGAAATCTACCTCTTGAAGGATATGATCAATACAAATGGCGGCAGCCGGGGTTTCAACCATTGCGCCCACCTTAATATTTTCATCGAATGGGATTTGTTCTTCTTTTAAAAGAGCTTTTGCTTTTTCCAGTAAATTATTTGCCTGAATAATTTCTGAAACATTGGATACCATTGGATAAAGGATTTTTACGTTTCCATATAAACTGGCTCTTAAAATTCCCTTCAGTTGGCTTAAAAACGGGTCAGGATTTGCCAGGGATAGGCGGATCCCTCTTAATCCCAGTGCCGGGTTATCCTCATCAATTTTCTGGATTCCTGCCAGCTGCTTATCCATTCCAATATCCAGGGTTCGGATAACAACAGGTTTTTCATCCATTTCCTGAGCCACTTCTTTAAAATTTTCGTACAATTCCCTTTCGCCGGGCAGGCTGTTTGCAGCCAGATAAAGAAACTCGGTTCGATAAAGACCCACCCCCTCAGCCCCAAACTTGTGCAACGATCTCACTTCCTGACTGGATTCAATATTTGCCAATAAATGAATTTGGTGTCCATCTAATGTTTCTGCTGACTGATGGATGTTGGCGAGAAGCCGTTCCTCGTACCTTCGATAGTTCTCCTGTTTTTTGAGAAAGTACTGGTTTTTTTCATCAGTGGGGTGGAGGATCACTTCTCCCTCAATTCCGTCAACGATAATTTTTTCGCCTGAATTAATCTGTGAGGTGAGATTTTTTATTCCCGTAACTGCGGGAATTCCCAGTGCTGCTGCAAATATTCCCACATGAGAGGTTTTTCCGCCCGTTTCGGTGGCCAGTCCCTTTATGAAGTTTCTGGGCATAGTCAGGGTATCGGAAGGGCTTAATGAGTGAGTCACGACGATGACGGGTTCCTGAATATCAGACAATGTTTCCTGGGAATGCCCAACCAGATTCCTCAGAATTGCCTGGACGAGTAAGTCAAGATCATCTTTTTTACCTTTCAAATAGTCATCGTTGATATTGTCAAAAAGGTTTAGGAAATTTTGCAGGGTTTGATTTAAAGTCCATTCCGCGTTGGTGCCATGTTTCCTGATGTTGTCTATGGTGTCATTTACCAGGATGTCATCATCAAGGAGTAGGGTGTAAGTGTCCAGGATAACGGCGTATTTGTCGGCAATTTTTTCTGCACGATTTTTAATATCCGTCATTTGCAATTTTGTTTTTTCGATTGCCTCGCGAAATCGCTCGACTTCCTTCTCTATTTCATTGTCTTCCAGTTTCTGTTTGAGAATGCAGAATTTTGAGCGGTCCAGCAAATATGCCTTTCCAATCGCAACCCCTTTTGATACAGAAATACCCTTCATATAGTCTTTATTAAATGAATTTGGAATCTTCTTCCAGAAGGAGGGAATAGATCGCGTCGGCGTCCTCGGATTTTAAAATTCCTTCGCGTAATCCCTGGTTTTTAAATAAACGAGAAATTCTTGCAAGGGCCTTTAAGTGTTGCCCGGTAGAGTGCGCAGGAGCAATTACCATGCATACGAAATGGACTGGTTTTTGGTCTAATGATTCAAAATCCACCCCATTCAGTGATCGAGCAAATACGGTAATGATTTGGGTCAGCTCATCGGATTTTCCGTGGGGGATGGCAACATTTTCGCCTATTCCGGTGCTGCCTAGTTTTTCTCGTTCCATTAGGGTTTCAAACAAGGCCTGATCATCCTTGATAATGTTATTCTTCTTCAGGCATTCGGTCATTTCTTTAATGACGTCCAACTTGTTTTTTCCGGCCAAATTGGCAATCACAGATTCTTTTTTTAGTATTTCATCGATCTTCATATTTAAGTTCTATTTTGAATAATGCGCTGATTAATTCTGAATTTGATTTTTTGAATTTGAGCCTTGTTTGATTCGCAAGTCCTTTGCTTTATCCTTGTGTTTTCGAAGTTGTTTTTCAATTTTCTCAAGAGCTTTGTCCATAGACGCATAAAGATCATTGGTTTCCTCATGACTGTGTACGGTAAAACCCTTTGTTTTTACAGTGATTTCAGCAAAATGGCGGTGTTTTTCCACAGAGAGGGCGACGTGGACATCGGCTGCATCGCCTAAATCGGCAATGGTTTTTTCCATTTTTTTGTTTAGGTGGTCACGGATACCATCTGTAATTTCAATTTTTCTTCCTGTCACAGTTATTTTCATGTGCTTCTCCTCAAAGTGCAATATAAGGCCATTTTAAACTTGAAATGATTCTGAGTAAATTAAAAGCGGGGTGATTTTGTCAAAAAAACTTTTTCCTCTTGCTGGCAGGCGGGATATTCATTTCTTTCCTGTACTTGGTAATGGTTCGTCTGGCGATTTTAGCATTTTTTCGCATTAAAACCTGGACCATTTGATCGTCTGTATAGGGGCTGCTGGCATCTTCTTCGGCTACGACTTCTTTAATCATGTTTTTTACTCTTATGGAAGACAGGTTGTTTCCCATATAGGATTTGATACCGCTGTGGAAGAAAAATTTTAGCTCGAAAATTCCCTGCGGGGTATCAATATATTTGTTGGTTGTGATTCGGCTGACCGTGGATTCATGCATTTCTATGTCTTTTGCAACATCTTTCAAGACCATGGGTTGCAAATAGGATAATCCATGATCCAGGAAGCTTTTTTGCAGTTTGACAATACTTTTCCCAACTTTGTAAATCGTTTGCCTGCGTTGATCAATACTTTTTATTAACCACAGGGCGGAGCGATATTTGTCTTCCAAATACTCTTTCGTTTTTCCTTCTTTGGTTGTGTTTAGTAAATTCTGGTAAAACGAATTTATCTTTATATTGGGTACTCCCTCATCGTTTAACGAAACATCATAACCCTCATCGGTTTTGATAACCACGAGGTCAGGTGCCACGTAGTCAACCGCCTCGGAGTTGAAGGCAATTCCGGGTTTAGGGCAAAACTCTTTAATAGTGCGGAGCGCATCAACAACCTCATCGAGGTCTGTTTTTAGTTCAGCGGCAATTTTAGGCAAATACCTGTCTTCAAGTCGATCCAGGTATTTTTCAATCAATGTTTCAACCAAAGGATTTCTTTCGGGCAATTCCTGTGCCTGTATCATCAGGCATTCACTAAGCGTTCGAGCTCCTACGCCTATAGGTTCAAATTTTTGAATGATTTTTAAAACTCTTTCTACATTTGCTTCATCGGTTTGGCTGATCTCTGCAATTTCCGACAGTTCTGCGCATAGGTAGCCGTCTTTTTGAATATTTCCAATAATGCAGGAGCCGATGAATTTGTCAGAGTCGGAGTCGACAGTGAGGTTTAACTGCCAGAATAGATGATCGGTTAATGAAGTCTCTTTCTTATACGTGGTTTCGATTGAAGGCTTTTCTGCGAGACTTTCAATGGGCATTCCCTGGTCGACATTGTTTTGAAAATAATTTTCCCAGTCAATTTCCTGTTCCTGGGAATCTTGCGAGGTTTCGGAAAAAGAGTCATAGTCATCGTCGCTGTCCTCCCGTTTTTTTTCATCCAGGGAGTCAAACTCATCTTCATCAAGAATTTCTTCTAAAACAGGATTGTCTATAATTTCCTGCCTGACAAGTTGGGCCAGTTCCAGCCTTGCCAATGGCAAAAGTTTGATGGCCTGCTGGAGCATGGGAGTCATGACCAGCTTCTGGCTCATTTTCAGGTTCACATTCATTTTCATTTCCATTGCCATGACTTTTTCTCCGGCTAAAATGAAAACTGGTCGCCCAGGTAAATTTGTTTTACCTTTTCGTCCTGCGCAACCTGGTGAGGTGAACCTGAAGAAATAATTTCACCCTCGTTAATGATATATGCCCGGTCGGTAATGCTTAAAGTTTCACGAACATTATGGTCGGTTATGAGTACTCCAATACCCCTTTTCTTTAATTGCGAGATAATGGATTGAATATCCGAAACGGCAATAGGATCAATTCCCGCAAACGGCTCATCCAGCAACACAAAAACCGGGGAGGTGGCGAGAGCGCGGCTGATTTCAACACGCCTTCTTTCCCCGCCGGAAAGAGAGTAGGCCATGGAATCCTTGATATGGAGAATGTTCAATTCCCGGAGTAAGGATCGCGCCTTTTTTTTTCGTTCAAAAGTGGAGAGTTTTTGTGATTCCAGCACGGCAATAATATTTTCCTCGACGGTCAGCTTCCTGAAGACAGAGGGCTCCTGGGGTAAATAACTCACACCTCTTTTTGCTCTTTTATGCATTGGAAAATGAGTGACATCTTCATCGTTTAACAATACCTGTCCGTCATCGGGGCGGGTAAGCCCAACCACCATATAAAACGTCGTGGTTTTGCCTGCTCCGTTTGGGCCCAACAACCCTACAATTTCTCCTTGTTTAACTTCCAGGCTTACCCTGTTAACCACCTTACGGGACCGGAAAGCTTTAACAAGGTTTTGGGTTCTCAATCCAGCCACAGCATATATTCTTTAAAGGAAGGTTAGACATGGTTCTTTCTAATTTGCAGGGCTCTTTTCTTTATCTTTTTTTTCTTCATCCTTCGGGTATATTTTCATTCGCACCCGGTTGTTGGCGACAAACCGGTCTTTTTCGAGAAGGAAAATCATTTCGCGGCCTTCTATCATATTGCTCTCTTCCCACGCAGTGGCTTTTGGCGTTCCTGTTAATATGATCTTTTGCAACTTGTCCAGGTAAATGGCCTTGTCTCCCTTTGCCCGCCTGGTCCCGCGGGTTATAAAAACATTTCCAATAGCGACTATCTCCTCCGTTTCCTTTTTGTCCTGGGTGTTATATACCTCGAGGATATCCGAGGTTATTTTCAGTTCTCCCCAATAACCCACCACATTCCCTGAAAAAATAATTTTTAATCCTCCATCTTCAGAGCGCATGCGGTCGGAAGTAATCTCTACCGGATCTTTTTTTTCCTTTTCTTTGCTCAAAAGAAGAGCAGGCATGGCCAGACTGATTGCCAGGGCCATCACCAGTATGTGAATCCCTTTTCCGATTCTAGTCATTTCTTTTGTTTTGAAGGGCTGGAGTTAGCGGGTTCTTCTTTTTTTGCATGAAACCTTCCAGCAAGAGATTTAGAATCTCCAGTCATCTTCACATGGCCAGCGAGATCAATATCCTTAGAGGTGTTTTGGTAGGTCCCTGACTCCGCTGTGATCACATACGGGTGGGTATTTTCTTTAGGGAGAATCATCTCAACATCCTTTAACCTCGTTACGTCTTCATGATTGCTGACTTGTGCCAGCCCCGCTTTTAAAATCCATTCCTTTTTTCCCTCGACTTCGTGTGTGACCTTGAAATTTTCTATTTCTACATCCACTCCCTCATCCATTATTTTGACTTTTACATTACCCATCTCGACCTTATTATCCTCAACTTGATAAAAATAAAATCCGGCCAGGCCAACCACTCCCAAAGCGATAATCAGCAAAATAATTCTGACTGCATTTATCATTTAACTAATTAATTATAAAAGAATTACGCACGTATGCAAATGGCATACCATGAGTTGATCATGCCATAGGGGGGCATCAAAGTAAAGGGAAAAGGGAAGGCTCTCTGGGACTTAAATTGACGGGAAGAAGGGTGAATTCCCGAAGAGTTTCGTTTTTGCTTGATATATGGATCTCAAGACGGTCTTGAATTCCATATTTGAACTCATTGGAATTTTTTTCCGATTTTAGTTTTTCGGACCATTCAATGATGGTAACGGCCGGGCTATATATAATTTCCTCCAATCCCAAATTGATAATTTCGGCTTCTTCTTCAAGGCGGTAGAGATCAACATGAAAAATCGGAATTTTTGCATGGTATTCATTAATCAGCGTGAAAGTGGGGCTCCTTATATAGGCCTCTTTTTCTAATCCGACTCCCTGGCAAATGCCTTGTGTCAGGCAGGTTTTGCCTGCACCTAAATCACCAAAAAGGAGAATCAGGTCGCCTGCAATCAGCCTGGCTCCAATTTTTTCCCCCAGCTCAAGTGTTTCATCTGCGCTTCGAGTAGTAATTTGAATCATGGAAGAACTCTTTTCAAGGCATCCGGCAGGTTACGTAAAAGGTCACCTGCAATCAGGTTGGTTTGAGATTCACTTTCTGCAAATAAATCACCTGTATATCCATGAATATAAGCTCCTGCCAGGGAAGCGTTTTTGAGTGAAATATTTTGCGCGGCCAGGCCGGCGATGATTCCTGTTAAAACATCTCCCGAACCGCCTGTAGCCATTCCTGGATTACCCGTTGGGTTGATATAAACGTTCCCATCCGGGGTTCCTATCAAACTGGGGGCTCCTTTCAGGAGCAGAACAAGGGAATGCTTTTGCGCGAATCGAGTGGTCACGCCAATTCTATCTTCCTGAATTTCCTGAGTAGACATTCCCGTCAATCTTGACATCTCTTTGGGGTGGGGTGTAAGAACTGCGGATTTAACATTGTCCAGCCAATCTATATTCTTTTCCAAAGCGTTGAGGGCATCGGCATCCAAAACCAAGGGACATTGGATTAAGGGCAGTATTTCCCCTATTAACTCCACGGTTTCAGGATCGGTTGTAAGGCCCGGACCCATGGCTGCAATTGACTTTCCCTCGAGCAATTTCAATATGGGTTCTTTTGCTTTTATAGAAAGAGAACCGGATGCGGTTTCCGGGAGGGGCACTGTCATGACTTCCATGGGATGCAGTTCAAAGGCTTTTTGGCAGGTTTCGGGTAAAGCCAGGGTACATAAACCACAGCCTGACCTTAAAGCTGCAAGCGCGGTCAACCCCGCTGCTCCTGTTTTGCCTCTTGACCCCGCCAAAACCAAAACATGACCGTAGCTGCCTTTATGTGCATCGGGTTGGCGCGGTTGGAAAATACTTTTGATATCTTCTTCTTCCAAAAGATGGATTTGGACGTTTTTATCATCGCGTTCGGGTATCCCTATGTCCAGCACCTCCACTTTTTTCATGGCTCCGGCGGAGGGGTGTAAAAGATGACTTTGCTTCATTGAAGCCAGTGCAAAGGTTATGTCTGAAAGAACATGAGGACCGATCAGCTTTCCAGAATCTGAGTCTATTCCCGAGTTAATGTCAACGGAGACGGTATATTTTTCATGCTGGTTGATTTTGTTGATAACCGTTTCCAAAAATCCCGTTACGGGTTTTGATAGTCCCGTTCCGAAAAGGGCATCCACAAAAATGTCTGCGTGGCGCAGTTTATGGTCAAATTTATTTATATTTTCAGGATTCAACTCCTGTATGGGGATTTCCAGGTTTTCCGCCGAAAGGGCATTTGTTTTTGCATCTCCTTTCAATTCAACAAGGGTTCCTGCCAGCAATACGGCTGCATTTGCCCCCAGTTGACTCAGGTGACGCGCGATTACAAAACCGTCACCGCCATTGTTCCCTTTGCCGCAGAAAATAATGATCTTTTTTGCAGGCAGGTCAGGGAAGATTTCCTGCAATCGTCTGACAATAGCGGTGCCTGCGTTTTCCATTAAGACCACTCCGGGTATACCCATTTCTTCAATGGCCCATTGGTCCATGGCCCTCATTTGTTCAGCGGTTAAAACGGTCAGCAACGATCTTCTCCCTGGAAAAACAGACTTTTAAATTGGTATATTACCACTTCTTTGTTATCTGGATTAAACGTAGATGGAATAAGGAAAATCCTGGGAATATGTTAGGGACATTTCTTCGCGAGTAGGAATCAGGCCATTAATAACACCGAAAAGGTAAGGACAATCAAACCCTAAGGCGCGTTTCTGCTTTTGGGTCAGAGAATTGAAGTGATCTTCATTTGTCTTGAAATTCCAATCAAAAAAATAATTTTTGAGAAAGTTTTCCAAATAAATGGGCTGTGCTTTTAATTCGGGAAGTTGGCTGATTCTTTCTTTGTCACTGTCATGGTTGTAATTGAAGATGAACCGAATCAAAACGTCATAAAGAAAAGAAAAATGGTAAGAGTTCATATGCTGCCATAATGTAAAATTTCCCAGCCCCGATTCTAATATATGGCAGATTTGTTTTATGTAAGTCAGGGACCTGGTTTTTCCCGAATAGGGATAAAACTGTAGCAGGTCCTCTCCCCAAAAGGGTGAAGGTTGTCTTGCAATAAAAGCGATTACTTCCTTTTCCTCCTGCAAGGCAACCTCGATTAAATGGAGAGGGTTGAACCGCTGGTTGTAATCCTCGTCTGGTGTTAAAACAACATTGGTGTTGCTTGAGAGGAATGGCTCGTAAATATTATTTTTGAAAACCAGCATGTCGGCTCTTTTGCAGGATGAATCAAAATGGATTTATTTAAAAAGGCCTTAAAAAAAGTTACAATGATTCGTCTTAAAAATTAATCAGGAATTATTTTTATTGGAACAATCCCTTTACAATATCAATGTTAAAACCATTTTAGGAGAAGAGCAAGCCCTGTCGCGATATGATGGAAAAGTTCTGCTCATTGTGAATGTGGCTTCCCAATGCGGTTTTACGGGTCAATATGCAGCCTTGCAAAAGCTTTATGAAAGATATCAGGATCAAGGCTTTTGTATCCTGGCTTTTCCAAGCAATGATTTCGGGGGCCAAGAACCCGGGGAAGATGGTGAAATTAACAAATTTTGTATAAGAAAGTTTGGGGTTTCTTTTCATTTATTCAGCAAGATCCGGGTGCTTGGCCCGAAACAATCCCCTCTCTATCAATATCTTCAGGGGAGTGATTTGATCGCGGTCGAAAAAAAAGGAATAACCGCATTTTTGATGAAATTTATTTTGGGTCTGATTCTAAAGTTTCGAAGCGATGTGCCCCCTAAACCCAATGACGTGAGGTGGAATTTTCATAAATTCTTAATCGACAGGAAAGGGTTTCCGGTTGCGAGGTATTCAAGTGAAATTGAGCCCGATTCTCCCCTGTTAATTAAAAGACTGGAGGAAGAACTGGGCAAATAGGAAGTAACTTTTTTATTTCGTAATATACGGAGTTACAATTGTTGTTTGTAGCCGGGATTCCTCTTCGGTCGGGGTCAATCGGTTAATTACCCCGAATAAGCAGGGGTCAGTCAGGTTTAATCTTTTTTTCTCTTCAGGACTCATATTGTTGAATCTGTCAGGGTCCATTAAGAAAGCAGTTCCAAAAAAATAATTTTCAAGAAACCGTTCAAAGTCTATGGCCGAACCTTCTAACTCGGGGAAAATCCCTATCCGTTGCTGGGGTTCGGAATAGCTGTAATCCTCAAAGGTTCCATGCAGGCTGTCGAATAGATAGGTTTGGTGATAGGCATTTAAAGTGTGCCAGGTGCTCCTGTCGATCAGGCCTTCAAATAAATAACGGGACAAGTTGTTGAGCAGGGAAACGCTTCCGAACAACGAGGCGTGTGGAAACAAGGTTTTCGCCCTTTCCTCCGACTCACTTTCGGGTAATTGATTCAGGCCGAAAAATATTTCGCGGTCTGTCAAAAGAGAATGAAAAATAAAATTATAAGGATCGAAGGACTGATTATCCGTATTTTCAGGGTGGACGGATTCTGATGTTTCGTAAATATTTTTTTTAAAAACCAGCATGAAAAAATTATTCTGCAGGATGTTTTAATGGTTCAGGTGAAATAAAATTTGCCGTTATAGTTTTAATGGGAACTAAGGATATTTCAATTTAAAAATGAAATGAAAGATATATTAGATGGCCTGCCGTTGGGTCCGCAACGGGAAGAATTTGAAAGGATGTTGGGTCAGGTACGGAGCAGAACCAAAAAAGTTTTGGATTGGGCATCCATCCACTCTCCAAACGCTTCCATGCAGGTTGACTATCAAACCCTGAAAGACCCGGGAGTTTGCCCTGAAAATTTTTCCAGGCTGGTAATTGGGAAACTCAATGGGGGTCTCGGTACCAGCATGGGCTGTGCCGGACCCAAATCCCTTATAAAAGTGAGAGGTGAGAAAACCTTTTTAGACTTGATTGTCGAACAGGTTCGTGAATTGAATGCAAAGTGGAATACCCAAATTCCTTTGCTGTTGATGAACAGTTTTTACACGGAAAAAGAAATCGGGAAGTTTGTTGAAAATATTGACTTGCCCCTGATTTCCTTCACGCAAAACAAATTCCCCCGCTTGAGCGCGGAATCCCTTTTACCTTTAAACCTCGATGAGTGGGGAGGCCAGGCCTGGTATCCTCCTGGTCATGGAGATTTTTACAATTGCATTGCCGAACAGGAAATATTGAGAAGTTTGATTGAAAAAGGCAAAGATATTCTCTTCATATCCAATGCCGACAATCTGGGTGCTGTGGCAGATTCAAAAATTCTCCACTATATGATCGAAAAGGAGATCCCCTTTTTAATGGAAGTGACCCCAAAAACCCCGGCTGATGTTAAGGGGGGAACCTTGTACGAACAAAACGGGAAACTAAAGCTCCTTGAAATCGCCCAGGTGCCGGAAGAACACATTGATGAGTTTTGCAGCCAGGAAAAATTCTCGGTTTTTAATACAAATAATATTTGGATGAATCTGGTAGCGCTTGAAAAGAAAATGAGTGAAGGACCGCTGAATTTGAATGTGATCGTTAACGAAAAAAAGATTCAGGGAACGCCCGTCGTGCAATTGGAAACCGCTATTGGTTCCGCATTGGATTGTTTTGATGGAGCCGTGGGACTGTGTGTTTCCAGAGACAGGTTTATGCCGGTCAAAAAAACCGAAGACCTTCTTTTGGTGCAATCGAATTTATTCAACCTGGAGGGGGGCAGGCTTGTGAGGAATAAGGAAAGAAAGGCGGCTCATCTTCCTGAAATAATATTTGGCAGCCCACTGGATCAGGTCGATCGCTTCAAGGAATGTTTTTCTGTCATACCTGATTTGCTCGAGTTAGAGCTGCTTGAAATGGCAGGCCAGGTTTATTTTTCCGGTTCTGCATCATTAAAAGGGGAGGTTACTTTAAAGGCTGTTAATAAAAAACTGAGTATCGAAAACGGAAAGCGGATAGAAGACGAGCGTATTGAATGCTGAAAAACTCAAATATTCCCTCAGCTTTATTTGCGTTCGGAAAAAAAGCCTTTTAAAGCATAGGAAAAATGCCTAATAAAATTATAGGAAAAATGGATATTTGATGCGCTTTCCAACCTGTTTTTTTATCTAAAAATCAATATATATGCTTATAAAATAAGTTATTACTGTTATTTTCCCAAATAAACATTGACATGCGCTGATTCCTAAGTATACTTTGCGCATATACAGATTAGGGCCTATAATTAGTATAGGAAAAATCCTAGTGTAATGGGTTCTTATTTGAAAAAAATACCTTCAGTCGCTGGGAGGTAAGCGGTTCTTTGAAATGTTCACTAAAGGGAGAGGGTAATTCGATTACCTTGAAAATATATTTGTAGGTGAACTTTTGTTAACTAGGGTAAGGGAGGATTTACTATGAAAAAACTCGCTATAGTTTTACTCGTCACCATTGCATCATTTTGCCTCGCAGCTTCTGCATTTGCAGGCAGTGTCGCTCCGGGCGGAATGGCTAAATGTAACAATGCAAGTACCATAAAAATCGAAACTGCCGGTAGTGGAGATGCAGAAGATAGAGGAAGCGCCAATGGGTACCTCTGGAAATCATCTAATTTCACAACGGTACCATTCACATTAGGACCGAACGATCATCAGAGTTTCTCGGGTAATGGTGGTGGAGCTGCAGGTAACAAGCAGGTTCAAATGGCAAGCAAGCATTCCATGGGTCAAAAGTCTGTTACTTTCACCCATCAAAAAGCTTTCAGCCGTGGTGATTCCATTGGTGACATCAGTGGGGAAGTTCGTATTCACAACACGGGTACCATTCCTGTTTCAGTTACCTGTGGTTAAGATTTAAATAGCTTTTATCAAGCCGTCCTGATTTTTATCAGGGCGGCTTTTTTTTGTTTTTTAACCGTGATAATAAAAAAGAATTGCGGCGGCCAGTACGACTCGATACACAATGAAGGGCATCAACCCCACCTTTTCCACCACTTTTAAAAGTAATTTGATTGCCAGCAGCCCCACCAGAAAACTGGTGGTCAATCCAACCAGTAAGTGCAGATGGGTGTAGCTTTGAACAGTGGCGGGTTCGGTAAGAAAAGAAATCAGCTTATGGGCACCTGCAGCAAAAATGATGGGTGCTCCAAGAAGAAACGAAAAGCGGGTTGCCGCAACGTGGTTGAGGTTGCTTAAAAGTCCTGCCGCAATCGTTATCCCGGACCGGGATGTTCCCGGTAAAAGGGCAATGGCCTGGGCGCAGCCGATGAAAAAGATTTTAGGGAATCCCAACTCGCTTATTTCCGATTGCGACTTTTCCCGATTTTTTGTAATGCGGTCGGCAAAATAAAAAACAAGAGACCAGATCAATAGATTTACGCCAACAAATGCAGGGCTCCGTAAACTCGACTCAATCCAATCCGCCGTAAAAAGGCCTATTATTCCCGCAGGAAGGGAAGCCCAGAAAATGCACCAGGCAACTCTATGGGTATCTCGATTTTTATCAAACAAACCTAATAAAATATCCAACAGGTCATTTTTAAAATAGATCAAAATTGCCAACAAGGTTCCCAGGTGCAGAATGGCATCCAGGGCCAGTCCCTGGTCGTTAAAATTAAGTAAAAAAGGGGCGAGAATGAGGTGTCCGGAACTGGAAACAGGTAAAAACTCGGTCAATCCCTGAATTATTCCTAGAATTATGATTTGAATCAGTTCCATTTTTATAATGAATCCAAAGTTGGAGGCAGACGATTTGGTGCAGCCAGGGGATTCAGGGGGTGGAGTTGATTGGCTTTGTCAATGATTTGCCAGACGTATTAATTACTTCTGTTTTTTTTGAATGAACCTGGGAAGAATTCATGAAGCCCGACGTAAATCAGTCAGGCCTTCCACCCGTGAATACTACTCCTTGCTAAAGCCTTGAATCAAGGAAAAAGAAACTCCGAAGGCATTATTTTGTAAAGAGGTTTGGAATTGCCGGGGTATTTAAATTGTGATATCTTACGCCTGCAGTTGTCAGATTTCATAAGAATTTAGAAGGTTGCCTCCGCACAAGCCTGAGTCACGTCCTTTCGGTTTGGCCTATCCTTAGTTGATAAAAAGTTTTTTATAATGAGAGAATTTTCACGCATAAAAAGACTTCCCCCCTATGTGCTTGGGATTGTGAATGACCTGAAGTCCCAAGCTCGCAGAAGAGGGGAGGACATTATCGATTTCGGGCTGGGAAATCCTGACATGGCCACCCCGAATCATATCGTCGAAAAATTGATCGAGTCCGCCGAAAAAGAGGCCAACCACCGCTACTCACTCTCTAAGGGAATTTATAAGCTTCGATTAGCTATATGTGACTGGTACAAAAGAAATTTTGATGTGGACCTGGATCCAAACTCAGAAGCAATCGCAACAATAGGTTCAAAAGAAGGGATAGCTCATCTTGCTTTGGCAATCACAACCCCAGGCGATTCGGTTTTGGTTCCAACTCCGACATACCCTATTCACACTTATGCCTTTATTCTGGCAAATGGGGATGTCATCCACGTGCCCCTCGGTCCTGATTCAGATTTTTTTGAAGGATTGCTGGATGCTTTTAAACGAAACTGGCCTCGACCGAAAGCCATGGTCATAAATTTCCCCCATAATCCCACCACACAGGTGGTTGATATCCAGTTTTTCGAAAAAGTAGTGGAGTTTGCAAAAGAGCATGATTTAATTGTTATTCACGACTTTGCTTATGGGGATATCGTATTTGACGGCTACAAAGCCCCCAGTTTTTTACAGGTTCCCGGGGCAAAAGATGTGGGAATAGAGTTTTTTACTTTGTCAAAAAGTTATAATATGCCGGGTTGGCGTGTGGGATTCGCGGTTGGGAATAAAGAAATAATACATGCCCTGGCGAGGATAAAAAGTTATCAGGACTATGGTATGTTCCAACCCATCCAGATTGCGGCAACGGTTGCGTTGAATGGCCCCAGAGATTGCGTCGAGGAAATAGCAGAAACCTATCGTAGCCGACGCAATGTCTTGTGTGAATCGCTAAACCGAATGGGTTGGGATATTACCCCTCCAAAGGCCACCATGATGGTATGGGCAGAAATTCCTGACCAGTTTAAAAAAATGGGTTCGCTTGAGTTTTCTAAAATGCTATTGGAAAAAGCCAAAGTGGCTGTCGCCCCGGGAATTGGTTTCGGGGAGGGAGGCGATAATTTTGTTCGCTTTTCCCTTGTAGAAAACGAGCATCGGATTCGCCAGGCTGTCCGGGGAATCCGTGAAGTCTTGTAATGCGAATGTTTTTAAAATGGGAAAAAAATGAAAGAGATTAAAGTTGGGCTGATAGGGTTCGGCACCATCGGGGCGGGTGTTGTAAAAATTCTTAAAAAGAACCAGGAGGTTATCCAGAAAAGGCTGGGCGCTACAGTCAGCGTGGTAAAAATTGCCGACCTCGATATAACAACCGATCGGGGAATTGAAATTGAAGAAGGCGTGTTGACGACTTCCGTTGAAGAAATTGTTGATAACCCTGAAATTGATATCGTTGTTGAGTTGATAGGCGGCTATGAACCGGCCAGGACTTTTTTGCTCAATGCGATCAAGAATAAAAAACATGTGGTGACGGCCAACAAGGCATTATTGGCCAAGCACGGCGATGAGCTTTTTGAACGGGTGGAAGAAAATGGGCTTGCGATAGGGTTCGAAGCATCTATCGGAGGGGCCATTCCGATTATTCGGTCCATCCGCGAATCATTCGTGGCAAATCGGATTCATATTCTCGAAGGAATCGTAAATGGCACCGCTAATTATATCCTTAGTAAAATGTCCGATGAAAACTGTGATTTCGACGTTGCTTTGAAAGAGGCCCAGGAAAAAGGATTTGCCGAAGCAGATCCGACATTTGATATTGAAGGGATCGACTCCGCTCATAAGATAGCCGTTCTGACGCGGATTGCTTACGGTACTCCGGTAAAATTTGAAGACATCAAGGTTTCGGGAATAACCCATATTACTTCTGATGATATTGAATGCGCAAAAGAATTTGGCTATCGAATCAAACTGCTTGCAATATCCAAGTATGATGGAAACGCTATTGACCTGCGTGTCCACCCGGCGATGATTCCAAGCAGTCACCCGATGGCAAATGTGAATGGTGTTTTAAATGCCATACGTGTCTGTGACGATCTGATGGAAGAAAATATCTTGGCTGGGCACGGTGCAGGTGAATTGCCAACGGGAAGCGCTGTGGTAGGAGACATTGTAGAAATTGCCCGCAATATCCTTTCCAACGCGAAAGACAGGGTGCCTGCTTCCTCATTTCAAAAAACAGAGATCAAACCGATTCCCTTAAAGGACATGAGTGCCATCGAATCGGAATATTTCTTGCGTTTTAATGTCTTGGATAAACCGGGAGTGCTCTCCAAAATTTCAGGTATTTTAGGAGACCATTCCATCAGTATAGAATCAATGATCCAAAAGGGCCGTGGCGAAGAGGGGAAAGCGGTTTCCCTGGTTATGATGTGTCATCGGTCCAGCGAGGGAAATATTCAAAAAGCCCTGAATGAAATAGAACAACTTGATGTGGTATGTGGAAAGTCTAACCTCATACGTGTAGAAAAATAGAAATGGAATTTAAAGCCTGGTTTCAATGCATCAATCCGGAATGCGGCGAAAGTTATGAACTGACGGATATTGTTTATCGATGCCGCAAATGTGACGAACTGCTCGAAGTCATGCATGACTTGGATCAGCTTAAGAAAAGGTCCGCCAAGGAATGGCGGGAATTGTTTGAGCATCGATATCGGGAAAATCACTGGCCCTACGGCAGTTCTGTTTGGGGTAAAAAGGAACTGGCTTGCCCAAATGTTGATAATGAGAATATTGTTTCTACCTACGAAGGGGGTACCAACCTTTTCTGGGCTGAACGATTGGGCCAGCAGTTGGGACTGGAAGACTTTTGGGTCAAACAATGCGGAATGGCTCACACGGGTTCGTTTAAAGATCTGGGAATGACCATCCTCGTTTCCATGGTCAAACAGATGATGTCGCAGGGGAAAAATATAAAAGCAGTGGCCTGTGCTTCAACAGGAGATACATCCGCTTCCCTGGCAGCCTACTGTGCCGTTGCAGGAATTCCTGCCATTGTCTTTCTCCCTAAAAATAAAGTTTCCCTCACGCAATTGATTCAGCCCATTACCCATGGGGTGTTGACCCTTTCCCTGGATACTGATTTTGATGGTTGCATGAAACTGGTGCGGGAAGTTTGCCAGGGTGATGAGATCTATTTGGCGAATTCCATGAACTCTCTCCGCATTGAAGGTCAAAAAACCATCAGTTTTGAACTGGTACAGCAGTTTAACTGGGAGGTTCCCGATTTCGTTATAGTGCCGGGTGGGAATCTGGGAAACGTAAGTGCCATCGGCAAGGGTTTTCAAATGTTTTATGACCTTGGGTTGATTGACAGGTTACCGCGACTGGTTTGTGCTCAGGCAGAAAGGGCCAACCCTTTATACCGAAGTTTTAAACAAAATTTTGAAACCTTCGAGCCGGTTCAAGCTCAAAAGACCCTTGCCAGTGCGATTCAGATTGGCGACCCGGTCAGTGTTAAGAAAGCGATTCGGGCTCTGAAAGCTTTTGATGGAATTGTGGAAGAGGCAACAGAAGGCGAGCTGGCAAATGCCGCCAGCAAGGCAAACCGTACGGGTTTGTTGTGTTGCCCGCATACCGGAGTGGCACTGGCCGTGCTGGAAAAACTGGTAAGTAATGGAGTGATTAAAAAGCAAGATAAGGTGGTTGTGGTTTCAACAGCAAACGGTTTGAAATTCACAGACTTTTTGTTTAAATGCCATACAGAAAAAATACCTGGGGTGAAGCCCGAATATGCATTCGAGCCGGTTGAACTTCCAGCAAATTATGAGGATGTCCGTAACGCCATTCGGGAAAACATTGAGGTATGAATAAAATAAACAGCTTTATTTTAATTGCCCTTCTTGGTTTCACTGTTTCCTCTCCCTTGTATGCCAGCGACCAGGTTTTGGTTGAAGGTGGAGAATTTGAAATGGGAGGGTTCTATTGTGAGGAAGAGCAAAATAACTCCGATTGGTGCAGCGATGAGGTTCCTCATAAAGTACAGGTGGATTCTTTTTGGATCGACAAATATGAAGTGACCAATGCCAAATACCGTGAATGTTTTTTGGCGGGAGCCTGCGAACCGGCCGTATTGCATGAAGACCGGCCAGGGGACTTCAATAAAAAAGATCAGCCCGTGGTATTTACAACCTGGAAAGAAGCCCTGGCTTATTGCAAATGGCGGGGAGGACGCCTGCCAACGGAAGCAGAGTGGGAGTTTGCTGCCAAGGTTGAAAAGCCGGGGGGAGCCTATTGGGATCAACCCTATGGAGTGGGTGCTCCCGTTCCCGTTGGAAGTTTCGAAGCAAATTCCCGGGGACTTTATGATGTAATGGGCAATGTTTATGAGTGGACCATGGATTGGTATGGTCCCTATAAAACGACTGGAAAGCAGGTAAGCCCTTTGGGGCCCTCAAAAGGGAAAAGTAAGGTGGTGAGGGGTGGATCGTGGGATTCCCAGAGCCATTTTCTAAGAACATCTGATCGGGTGGCAAAAGACCCCGATTTAAGATACAGCGGTGTTGGTTTTCGTTGTGTCAAGCCGAATAGATAGAAAGGTCAGTTATGAGTGACGTGAAAAATGTGGTTATTATTGGGTCAGGGCCGGCAGGACACACTGCTGCCATATATGCGGCTCGAGCCAACTTGAAACCTTTTATGTTTGAAGGGTATATGCTGGGCGGCTCAGCGGGGGGGCAGTTGACCACCACCACCGATGTGGAAAATTATCCCGGATTTCCCGAAGGGGTTGAAGGTCCCGAGTTGATGCAATTGTTTAGAAAACAATCTGAACGGTTTGGCACCGAGATGGTTCAGGAAGATGTTGTCGAAACGGATTTAAGTAAATCTCCTTTTACCATTAAAAGCGAGAACCGTGAAATCAAAGCTCATTCAGTCATTATCTCTACGGGAGCGACGGCTAAGCGAATGGGAGTCCCTAATGAAGAAAAGATGTGGAACAACGGAATGTCTGCCTGCGCAGTGTGTGACGGGGCGCTTCCAATGTTTCGCAATCAGCCCTTAATGGTAATCGGCGGAGGGGACACCGCAGTCGAAGAAGCGAGTTATCTCACCAAATTTGGTTCCGTTGTCTATATGGTTCACCGCAGGGATCAATTGAGGGCATCAAAAATCATGCAGGAACGTGCGTTCAAAAATCCAAAATTGGAAATACTCTGGGATTCGGTTTTAGAAGACGCCCTGGGGGATGACTATGTAACCGGAGCCAAAATTTCCAATGTTAAAACCAAGGAAGGGCGCGAGATAGATGTGGCGGGAATTTTTTACGCCATTGGGCACACACCTAATACCGGTATTTTTAATGGGCAGTTGGATCTCGATGAAGCGGGATATATTAAAATCAAACCGGGAACTCAGGAAACCAGTATAGAAGGTGTATTCGCCGCCGGAGATGTGCACGACCATAAATATCGCCAGGCCATAACCGCCGCAGGAACAGGCTGTGCCGCGGCCCTCGAAGCGGAAAGGTGGCTCGCTGAAAAGGGTCTGGGTGAATAAAGATTCCGAATTGGATTCATTAAAAAAACCTGGAACAAATCCTGAAAGAGGGGAATTTTGCGTCTAAAATAGAATCAACGGGAAATGATAAAACAGACGACCTCATAAAACTTCTTAACAACCTCCCTGAAGAAGTCCGAAAGCGCGATGAAAAAATCGCCCTGCAAAAAAACCTTACATCACAGATAGAAATCCATACCAGTGAATGGGAAGAGAGCAATAACAAGCTCTCTCTCGATAAGCGCGAAGCCGAAACCTCCAGTCTCAGCAAGTCCGTGTTTCTGGCCAATCTCAGCCATTTGTTCGCGGGACCAACCTGTTTGTTCAGGATATCCTGAAAATGAAAAAATAGGGCAATCGGGTTTCAATAGAGGTTTTCTGGCAATGGATAAGGTTCCATTAAACGGGTCGTCTGGTTTGCCTCACTCAATAGGAATAGACGGGCCTAATGTTGAGAGCGCCAAAGAAAAAACCTCTTGATTATGATTGTAGCATTTAAATCTATTGAGAAGCATTAGCTTGACAACCTGATTTCCCGATTTTATCTGGATTAAAGAAGGTAATAAATTTCTAGTGAGGTGTTTTATGCGCTTTGAACAAATGACTATAAAATTACAGGAAGCATTTTCAAATGCCCAGAATCTGTGCGCCCGGGAAGGGCACCAGGCGATTGAATATGAGCATTTGTTGATCCCCCTTATCCAGGATAGTGACGGGATTGCCTCGGCTTTGTTGAAGAAAGTGGGGGTGGACCCTAATTCGGTTATTGCTGAATTACAGGAAGCCATAAAAAAATATCCTCGCGTTTCGGGCGGTGGAAAAGTTTATATTTCAGAAACTCTTGGTGAAGTCGGCTTAAAAGCGGAAGATGAAGCCCGGAACATGCAGGATGAGTTCTTAAGCGCAGAGCATTTCCTGCTGGCATTGTCCAACCATAAAAAAACAAAAGGGGTCTTTAAATCTTTTGGACTCACCCATGAAATCTTACTAAAAGGATTGCAGTCCCTTCGCGGGAGCCAGAGAGTCACCGACCAGGACCCGGAAAGCAAATTTCAGGTGCTGGATAAGTATTGCGTGGATCTCACGAAAGCCGCGCGCGCGGGGAAACTGGATCCGGTTATAGGCAGGGATGGAGAAATACGCAGGGTCATACAGGTTTTATCGCGGCGCACAAAAAATAACCCGGTTCTTATTGGTGAACCGGGAGTCGGAAAGACTGCCATTATAGAAGGACTGGCCCAACGTGTTTGTCACAAAGATGTTCCGGAAGGCTTGTTGAATAAAAGAATTTTAGCTTTGGATTTGGCTCAGTTGGTGGCGGGAGCCAAATATCGTGGCGAATTTGAAGATCGATTGAAATCGGTGTTAAAGGAAATCAGCGCAGCTGCCGGGGAAATCATTCTTTTTATAGACGAGTTGCATACCCTGGTGGGAGCAGGCTCCGCCGAAGGATCAATGGATGCCTCCAATATGTTGAAACCTGCATTGGCAAGAGGAGAACTGCATTGCGTCGGTGCGACCACCCTGAATGAGTATCGAAAGTATATCGAGAAAGATGCCGCATTGGAACGCCGCTTCCAGCCTGTACCTGTCGGCGAACCCAGCGTCGAGGACACCGTGTCCATATTACGGGGTTTGAAGGGCAAGTACGAAGTGCATCATGGGGTTCGTATTCAAGACGCAGCGATCCTTGCTGCGGCCAAGCTATCTCATCGCTATATTACGGATCGTTTTCTTCCAGACAAAGCCATTGACCTTATCGATGAAGCCGCCTCGTGCCTGAAAATGCAAATTGACTCCATGCCCGCAGAAATTGATGAGTTGCAAAGGAAAATCACACAACTTGAAATTGAGCGTGAAGCTTTAAAAAAAGAAAATGATAAAGATTCTCAAACAAGGCTGGAAACTTTGGAAAAAGAAGTTTTAGAAGTGAACGAAAAATGTTCGTTTTTGAAGGAACAGTGGAAACGTGAGAAAAAGATCATTGGAGAAAAACGGGCATTGAAGGAACAAATCCAAAAAGCATCCGAGGAAAACGATAATGCGGAAAGGGAAGGCCATCTGGAGCAAGCGGCAGAATTGAAATACGGCACTCTTCCCAGGTTAACACGTGAACTGCAGGCGCTTGAAGAAACTCTTGAGAAAGATAAGGACAAGCTTCTGAATGAAGAAGTGGGTGAAGAAGATGTGTCTCGCATTGTATCGCGCTGGACCGGAATCCCCGTTGAAAGAATGCTGCAGTCCGAGAAGCAAAGACTTTTGGAAATGGAAAACGTATTGCACGAACAAGTCATCGGGCAGGACGATGCGGTTCGGTTGGTTTCCAATTCGATTCGGCGAGCGAGGGCGGGACTTCAGGACCCGGCAAGGCCGATCGGAAGCTTTTTGTTTCTGGGTCCTACCGGTGTCGGGAAGACTCAACTGGCCCGGTCTCTGGCTGAGTTTCTGTTTCAGGATGAACAGGCCATGATTCGGGTGGACATGTCTGAATATATGGAAAAGCATTCCATTGCCCGGCTTATCGGGGCCCCTCCCGGTTATGTAGGGCATGAAGAGGGAGGAATGTTGACCGAGGCGGTTCGACGCAGACCTTATACCGTGGTTCTGCTGGATGAAATTGAAAAAGCGCATGCCGATGTTTTTAATCTGTTTCTGCAAATCCTGGATGAGGGCCGTTTGACAGACGGGCAGGGAAGAACAGTAGATTTTAAAAATACCGTGATTCTGATGACTTCCAATCTTGGCAGCAAGTTTATTGAAACATCCGGATTGGAAGCTCTGAAAAGAGAAACGGAAAATGAGGCCCGGGAAGTTTGGGAACGGGAATATGAAAAAATTCAAGAGTCTGTTAGGCAGGAGCTTCGGAATCATTTCCGTCCTGAATTTTTAAATCGTATCGATGATATTGTTTTGTTTAAAAACCTGAGCCGTGATCAGATTCAGGATATTGTTGATGTCCAGTTGAAAGACCTCAGGAAACGTTTAGCTGAGAGAAACATGTCGTTGGAATTGAGCGATAAAGTTAAAGAGATGCTGGCGGAAAAAGGATATGACCCGGTATTCGGAGCTCGGCCCTTGAAAAGAGCCATACAAAAATATATGCAGGACCCTCTATCAATGAAAATCCTCCAGGGGGATTTTCTGGATGGAGATAAGATAGAAGTCAATACAAGTGGCGAGAATGACTCTCTCATTTTTAGAAAGGTACTCGCCTGATTCAATAAGTTTCGTCCCCTATGTTATCTAGGTTTGATTTTTTCTTTCTGGTGTCATTCCTCGATTTCCCCTTCCATTGGTTTTTTGTGAACGAATTGCACCTTTTTTCCAAAGTTTTGTAATTTTCCCAATGTCTGCGTTGTAACTCTTTGCCGGAAATTATCTTCTTCAGGTTCCCATAAGCATCCAATATTTTAGTTTCATAAAACATGTGATTTACCCCCAGTTATTGGTTTAACAAGTAAGCTCACACTCCCGATGTAAATTATAAAATTATATTAACAGAAATTGTTAATATGTAAAGGGTGAATTTCTCTCTTCATTCCCGGATAATTTTGGGGAATGAAACGCAAAATTTAAAAGAAAAACACTCATTATTTTGCCCAGGAAAGAGTATATTTGATGTCCTGTCAGAATTTTTTGAAAGGAGCCCAAGTTGAATTCTCAATCCTTGAAAAAACCAACTTTATTTTTTGTTTCCTTTATCCTTTCTGGGCTGTTCTTTGCCCAAGGCATTTTTGCGGCAACAGCGAAGGAAATTGATGTCAGTGTGGATGTTGCCTTGGAGCGATTTTATAAAGAAGTACCCGGTAGCAAGAGTTTTTCAAAAAAAGCCAAGGGGATGTTAGTATTTCCATCAGTGATTAAAGCCGGAATTGGTCTGGGGGCAGAATATGGAGAAGGAGCAATGAGGATTGGGGGAAAAACGGCCGATTATTACAACACGATGGCAGCTTCAGTTGGTTTTCAATTAGGAGCCCAGTCCAAGAGCATCGTAATGTTATTTATGACGGATGGAGCACTTAAAGAATTCCAAAACAGCGAAGGTTGGAAAGCCGGAGTGGACGGTTCCGTTGCTTTGATCGAGCTGGGAATGGGAGATTCACTGGATACCGCAAACGTGAAGGACCCTATAATCGCCTTTATCTTTGGTCAAAAAGGCTTAATGTATAATCTCACTTTAGAGGGTTCAAAGTTTAATAAATTAAAGAAATAAAATAATTTTTCCTCCCGGCAATATATGTCCCACCTATCCTTTGATTTCAGTAATTTAAAAGGCTTTATTTCTGAAAAGGCCTTGGAACACCTCTCCCCGGATATCCAGGCCTGCCACGAATCCCTTGAGAAGGGTGAAGGTCCGGGGTCTGAATTTCTTGGCTGGAAAAGCCCGGGAAAACCGGAGTCCATTCCAGGTGAAATTGAAGAGGTGGCTGAATCTCTTCGAGATCGTTGTGAGGTGTTCATTGTAGTCGGGATAGGGGGCTCCTATATGGGAGCGCAGGCGGGATTGACATTTTTAAAATCCTCATTCCCCAACGGATTGGGCAAAGCGGGCGGGCCTGAAATTTATTTCTCCGGCCACAATATCAGTTCGGATTATCATTCGGATCTCCTGGAATTGATCGAAGGTAAAGATGTTTGTTTGAATGTGATTTCCAAATCAGGTACCACGACCGAGCCCGCAATTGCCTTTCGGATCCTGAAAGAATTGGTTGAGAAAAAATATGGCGTAGATGGGGCAAAAGAAAGGATTGTGGCCACAACAGATGCCGGGAAAGGAGCTTTGAACAAACTTGCGAATGAGCAGGGATATAGAAAATTTGTAATTCCGGATGATATTGGAGGAAGATATTCGGTTCTGACGCCTGTCGGCCTTTTGCCAATGGCGGTTTCTGGAATAAATATCAGAAAATTACTGGCAGGCGCCTTAAAAGGAGAGGAATTGTATTCCCGACCCTCAGTAATGGAGAATGAGGCCTGTCAATATGCCGGGTTTCGTCATTCACTCTATCAGAAGGGTTTTACCACGGAAATACTGGCTTCTTTCCAGCCGTGTTTGCATCATTTTGCAGAGTGGTGGAAGCAACTGGCAGGGGAAAGCGAGGGGAAGGATCAAAAAGGGATATTTCCGGCATCGGCGGAATTTACCACGGATTTGCACTCTTTGGGGCAATGGATTCAAGACGGAGGAAGGACGATATTCGAAACCTTTTTGCTGCTCGAAAAATCCGATCGCCAGTTGAAAATACCTGCTTCCAAAAATGATCCAGACGGTTTAAACTACCTCGCCGGAAAAACCTTGGATGAGGTCAACCGCAAGGCTTATGAAGGCACTGCTCTTGCCCACCTGGAGGGCGGAGTGCCTAACCTTTCTATCAGTATCAAGGATCGATCCCCTGAATCTCTGGGCCAGCTATTTTATTTTTTTGAAAGAGCGGTTGCGATGACAGGTTATTTGAATGGAGTCAATCCATTTGACCAGCCTGGAGTTGAATTTTATAAAAAGAATATGTTTAAGCTTTTGAATAAACCGGGTTATTAGAAAGGATTTGAACATGGAAATCGTTGATCAGAAATTAGACGAAGTGTTGCATGCTCTGGCTTTTGAAAAGATTGCGGGCAGTGCACCCAAAGTTGAATCGGATCCTTTGCTGGCTAGATTAAAATCTCTGGGAAGTGAGGTGTGGGTTGATACCGGCGAGTTGGAAAAGGCCCAGGATATCTGGAAGCAGGAAATGACCGCATTGACCACTAACAATACCCTGGCAAATCAAGTGGTTCAAAGTGGGGTCATGGATCAGGTCATTGAAGATACAATCCGAAAAATCCGCGACGAAGGACTCGAACTTTCAGAAGAGGAGTTGATTCTTGAAGTAGGGTTTGTGATTAACTGCAAAATCGCCTTGCGCCTTGTACAGGCTTTTAAAGTAAAAGTGAGTGTAGAACTGCATCCCGCCGTTTCACGGGATATCGAACGCACCCTGCATTACGGCAGAAGGTATTTTAAAGTTTGCCCCGAATTTTTTATTGTAAAAGTTCCACTGACTCCGGAGGGCTATCTTGCGGTTAGAAGGCTGACACAGGAAAATATTCCAATCAACTTTACGCTCGGATTTTCTGCCCGGCAAAACTATCTGGCGGCAAGATTATCGAATCCGGACTTTGTAAATGTGTTTTTGGGAAGGTTAAACCAGGTGGTCATAGAGCATAAAGCCGGTTCCGGCGACCAGGTCGGAGAAAAAGTAACCCTTTCAACCCAAAATGCCCTGATTGATGCAAGAGAAAATCATCAAGATGTCCAGTCCCGATTGATTGGCGCAAGTGTTAGAAACGGAGAACAAGTTGCATTTCTGGCGGGGCTGGATGTATTAACCATTCCACCCAAGGCAATTAAGGAGTTCCAGGAGTCCGGCAAGTCGGCTAATGATGTGGTGTCGCATTTGGATGAAGAGATCGTTCCGGGCATAGATGAAAATCATAAACTGGCCAAAAGGTTTCCGGGCCTGTGGGAATTGCCCGAACAGTTTGTTTCCTTTGTCGACGCACTAATGAATGAAGATGGATTGGGTGAAATGAAAGGAAAAGAGCTTGTCGAATTCAGCCGGAAACATGGTATGGATTTATTTCACGATTTCAGTGATTCAGAGCTGAAACAAATATATGATCATGGAAAAATTCCTTGCCTGGATAATTGGCCGGAATCGATTGCCCTGGATGATTTAATGACTCAGTCCGCGCTGCAGTCTTTTACCAAAGATCAAAATGCATTGGATGATCGGATTCGCTCTTTTCTGAAATAAAGGCGGCTTATGATACTTGCCGGTGATATAGGCGGAACCAAAGCCTATTTAGGAATATTTGATGAAATAAATAACCGGCTGGAAAAAACTTGCGAGGCTCGTTTTGAAAGTCGGGATTACTCGGATTTTGACTCTGTTCTCGAAGAATTTTTAAATGGGCGTTTGGAAAAACCCGAGATTGCCTGTCTGGGAGTGGCAGGACCCATTGAAGGTGGAAATTGCGAGCTTACCAATTTGGGCTGGAAAATTGAATCCGCTCGTTTAAAAGAATATTTTGATAAAGTATTTTTGATAAATGATCTTGCGGCAATGGCTTGTGCGGTTCCTTTTCTAGGAGAGGAAGATGTCGCTGTGTTGCAGGCCGGTTTGCCTTGCATAGAAGGAAGGGTGGCGGTCTTAGCAGCCGGCACCGGTTTGGGGCAGGCGTTTCTTTTTCCAACCGCGGACCAGAAGTATTATGTTGTCGATTCCGAGGGGGGACATTCGGACTTTTCCCCGAGAAATAAGCTTGAAGCGGAGCTATTGGTTTTTCTGGAAAAGAAATTCTCCAGGGTAAGCGTCGAGAGGGTGATTTCAGGGCCGGGCCTTATTCATATATTCGAATTTTTTAAAGAAAAATATTCCTTTAATGAATTGGATGGGTGGAAGGAAGGTTTGCGGAAAGAGGAGCTGGCCTCTGAAATAATTCGCCGGGGACAAAACCGCGAATCAGAAGCATGTGAAAAAACGCTTCAGCTGTTTGTTGAGTTGTATGGTGCGCTTGCGGGAAACCTGGCCTTGCAGTTTTTGTCAAATGGAGGGGTATTTCTGGGAGGAGGAATCGCTCCCAGGATTTTACCTTTACTGAAAGAAGGTTCCTTTATGGAATCTTTTTTATCTAAAGGAAGATTTGAAAACCGGATGAAAGAAGTTCCGGTAAAAGTGATTTTGGATGATAAATCTGCTCTTCACGGAGCAGCACAATATGCCTTGGGTCAAAGATTTATAAAGCATTAAAAATTTGATCCGATCTTTAAACCAGAACCTAAATAACTAAAAGAAAACTATGGGTAACCCGATTAAGAAAATTGTGCTGGCTTATTCAGGCGGCTTGGACACTTCCGTAATTATTAAATGGTTAAAGGAAAAGTATAGCTGCGAAATCATCGCATTTGCCGCAGATGTTGGCCAGGGGCAGGAGCTCGATCCTGTCAGGGAAAAAGCCCTGGCAACAGGGGCAAGCAAGGTTTATATCGAAGACCTTCGCGAGGAATTTGTTTCTGATTTTGTGTTTCCCATGCTGCGGGCCAATGCATTTTATGAACATAATTATCTTTTAGGGACTTCTATTGCCCGCCCTTTAATAGCTAAAGAGCAGATTCGCATTGCAAAAAAAGAAGGGGCGGATGGGGTTTCCCACGGTGCGACCGGTAAAGGCAACGACCAGGTGAGGTTCGAACTGGCTTACCATACCCTGAACCCGGAGATCAGTATTGTTGCTCCATGGAGGGAATGGGATTTGAATTCCAGAACAGCGTTGTTGGATTATGCCAAGACCCATGGGATACCCGTGCCGGTAACAAAGGCAAAGCCTTATAGTATGGATCGGAACATGTTTCATATCAGCTATGAAGGGGGTGTTTTGGAAGATCCATGGGTGGGTCCCGATGACGATATGTTTTTACTGTCCGTTTCACCCGAAAAAGCCCCCGATAATCCTACGGTTGTAGAAATCCAATATGAAGCGGGAAACCCTATTGCAGTGAATGGTGAAAAATTGAGTCCCGCAAAATTATTGGAGCGCCTCAATCAATATGGAGGAGAGAATGGGATTGGCCGAATTGATATAGTTGAAAATCGTTTTGTGGGTATGAAGTCCCGCGGTATTTATGAAACTCCAGGAGGCACCATTCTGCATCAGGCTCACCGGGCCATTGAATCTATTACTATGGATCGTGAGGTAACCTTTTTGCGTGATTCATTGATTCCCAGCTATGCGCGTATGATATACAACGGGTTCTGGTTTTCCCCCGAAAGAGAGCTTGTTCAGCAAACAATAGACCAGTCGCAGGTAAATGTCACAGGGGAAGTTCGCTTGAAACTCTATAAGGGGAATTGCACCGTATTGGGTAGAAAAGCGGAAAAATCTTTGTATAACCAAAACATAGCAAGCTTTGAAGACAGTCATGGATACAGTCAAGATGACGCGGATGGCTTTATAAAATTGAATGCCTTGAGGCTCAAGCTTTACGCAGAAACTTTTGAGCGTTGATCCCCAACCGCCCCCCGGTCTCTCACATTAATTTGTCCCCATAAAACTTTGCTCTCCATATTGCTTTATGGGGAAGGGTGGAGATAAAATTATAGTATGAGTTCTATTCTTGTAGTTGACGACGAAAAGAGCCTTAGAGATTTCCTCGCTATCATGCTCGAGGAAGGAGGCTATGAAGTTTTTACTGCCCATAATGAAGAAAGTGCTGTAAAACTTATAAAAGAGAATATTTTTGACTTGATCCTCACGGATATCCGAATGGGAAAGTCAAATGGAATCAATGTTCTTGACTTCGCCCGGAAAACTCTTCCTGATACCCCTGTAGTTATGATGACTGCTTATGCCAGTGCCGAGACCGCAGTGGATGCTATGAAAAAGGGGGCCTATGACTATATCTCCAAGCCATTTAAAATTGAAGATGTTCAGCTCATAGTTAAAAATGCAATTGAAAAGAGGGAACTTTCCGAAGAAAACCGTTTTTTGAAAACGGTCCTGAATGATCGATTTCAAATTTCAAATATTATCGGGAAATCTCCTGCCATTCAAAAGATTTTTGAACTGATTGAAAAAGTATCCAAAAGCAATGCAACGGTTTTGATTCATGGCGAAAGTGGAACGGGAAAGGAAATTATTGCCAAAGCCATCCACTTCAATGGAAATAGAAAAAATTATCCCTTTGTATCCGTAAACTGCGGGGCCTTGCCTGAAAATCTCCTTGAAAGTGAACTGTTCGGACACGAGAAAGGTTCTTTTACAAGCGCAGACTCTTTAAGGCTGGGCTTAATGGAGTCTGCTAATAAAGGCACCTTTTTTCTTGATGAAATTGCAGAAGCACCTCTGTCAATACAGGTAAAATTGTTGAGGGTTCTTCAGGAGAATGAAATTTTAAGGTTGGGGGGAACGGATACTATCCCGGTAGATTTAAGGATCATTGCTGCTTCCAACCGAAATTTAAGCAAACTGGTAGAGGATAAGGTGTTCAGGAAAGACCTTTACTACAGGTTGAATGTAATCCCTATCCATCTGCCTCCCCTGCGTGAGCGCAAAGAAGATATTCCGGATTTGGTGGAGTATTTTATAAATAAATACAACTCCAAGCATGAAAAGACTTTCGTCAAAGGTGAGGAGCCAGAGGCGATGCGGTATTTTGAAAATTATTCATGGCCAGGGAACGTCCGGGAATTGGAGAATGCCATAGAAAGATCCGTGGTTCTGGAGACCGGTGAGTTGATTCAGAAAAGCAGCCTTCCCGAAGAAATTTTCGGCATAGTGCCCGGCGGACAAATCCAGGTGCCCAACCTTTCCAAAGAATCAATTGACCTTGAAAGAACATTGAATCAAATAGAAAAAACCATGATATCCAATGCGCTGGTGCAATCAGACGGGATTATTAATAAGGCAGCCAAGCAACTGAACCTCAGCTTTAGATCCATGCGTTACAGGATTCAAAAGCATAAACTGCAAGACAATAAAACCAAAGAAAGCGAATGATCCTTTTCCCATCTAAAAATTTTATCCTGCCCCTGTTGTTAAATAATCTTAAAAAAATTCCGGCGACTTCAATCGTTTTGTCGCTATGTTTTATCTTGCCCTTACATTCCGAAGCGCAATCTGAAAATCCGGATTTGTCCGGGCAGGACAGTTATGGAGCAATTGAAAAGGCTGATTATGGCGACCCGTTCATGCAGGGGGAACATTTGTTCCACGCTGGCGAGTTTATTGAGGCCAAACCTTTTTTCCACCAGTATCTTGAAGAAAATGAAAGAGGTGAAAGAAGGCTTAAAGCATATTTTCGCCTTGGAATGATTGACCAGAAGAACCAATCTTATTCAACAGCATTGCGATTTTATAAAATGATCCTGGAGTCTCGCCCTGATTATTTGCTGGCAAACGAAATTAAATTCAATATGGCAGTGTGCAATTTTGAACTTGGAAACCTGGAAGCAGCAGAGGATTTATTTAAAGTCGTAATCAGGAAGTCAGTTGATAAAAAAGAAAAGTGGAAGACGTTATATTATCTCTCCCGTCTGGATGAGATGAAGCTGAGTTTTGAGGGCGCTATTGAAAAATTAAAGAAAGTATATACCCAGGTTGATGATAAAGAGATGAGCCAAAAGGCTTTCAGCCTTGCCAAAAAGATGATCGATGTAAATATGGGTGAAAGGGCTGTTTTCTCATTAATTCAGAAGTACCAGAAGGGTTTCCCGGCCGACCTTCTTTTGTTAAAACAACTTTCCAATCATAGAGAAAATGGGGATGTCAACGGGTATAAAAAGGTATTGGAAAAATTCCTGTTTAAATTTCCCGGACATAAAGAATCAGAGGCTTTGAAAAATGATTTGGAATCTATCGAGAAGAGAGATTCTCAAGTTGAAGTGGGTGTGGTATTACCACTGACAGGTAAGCTTGCTGCAACGGGCCAAAAAGTTCTTCAGGGAATCCAGCTGGCATACAGTCTTCTACCTGAGGCATCCAGAAAGGACATCTATTTAAATGTAAAAGATTCGTCCGGGGCATCGGGCATTGAGACGGTTTTAGGCGAACTGGCAAGAAATCCCAAAACGGTGGGGGTGCTTGGTCCTTTGCTAAGCGATGAGATCAAGCAGTCCATTAATGTGGCGGATCTGTTTAAATTGAATGTATTTTCTCCTACCGCGTCATCCGCGGGTATTGTAGAAAACAGTCCCTATATATTTAGAAATGCCCTGACCCGTAAAATCCAGGCCCGGTATTTGGCTGAATATTCCATAAATACACTTAATTTAAGAAGGTTTGCGATTCTTTATCCAATGGAACCTTTTGGAGAAGAATTGAAAGAGGAATTTTTAAAAGCAGTGGAAGGTTTTGGTGGAGAAATCGTTGGGGTCTCAAGCTATGACCGATCCCAAAATGATTTTAAAAAACAGATTCTGGAATTGGGCGGAGTCGCGGATGATGATCTGGACAGGATTACCCGAAAACTATTATTAGAAAACAAAGAGCAGAAGGATTTCAGCGATCCGACCCTGCTGTCTCGACCAAAGGTCAATATGGAGCATTGGTCAGAAGATAAAATTGAAAACCTGAAGGTTTCGTTGGAACTGGGTTACGATGCGATGTTTATTCCGGGTGTTTACGATAAAGTGGGATTAATTATCCCCCAGCTTGCTTTTTATAATATTGAGAAGATAGCTTTGCTTGGAGCAAATGGCTGGAATTCCCCTGAATTGATTAAAATGGGGGGTAAGTTTCTCAAATCCATTTATTTTGTCGATGGATTCTATTCAGATTCGCACCAGGTAAGAGTGAGAAGGTTTGTAGAACAATTTCAAAATAATTACGGTGAAGTTCCTTCCCACCTGTCTGCGCAGGCGTATGATGCTGCGGGGATAATTTTTAAAAGCATTAACTCAGGGGCCAGCAATCGATTGAAACTGAAGGAGAGGTTGATTGCCGTGGAAAACTATCCCGGGGTGACCGGAAAAACAAGTTTGCTGGAGTCAGGGGATTCTGAAAAAAATATATTTGCTCTAACCGTAAGAAAAAAGAAAATTGTTGAAGAAAACTGAATTGAATTTGTATTTAAAATATTTCTTCTCTTTCCTGGGTGAAGAAAGGTTTTTCCTTCTCCGGCAGAAAATCCTGTAAAAATATTTCAAAATTTGAATCTGTATCGTTGAATTTAGCGGGTTCTCCTGATTCGGTTTGAACTTTCAGAAATTGAATATCGTCCGGAACGGGAAAATTAGTGACTGGTTCGTTTGCCAGTGCTTCTTGCATAAACTTTAACCAGATGGGAATCGCAGCTCGCGAACCCGTTTCATTTCTCCCCAAAGGTTCGTCTTTATCTTTCCCGACCCAAACTCCGGTGACCAACTCGGGTGTGTAGCCCATAAACCATGCATCAACATAATTGTTGGTGGTTCCTGTTTTCCCTGCAACGGGTCTCTTTAAGGCTCTCACCTTGGTGGCTGTTCCATTTTTTACGACACTTTGCATTAAACTGGTAATGATATGAGCCGTCCCCGGGGAAAGGGGTTTGGTGATTTCGGGTACCGCGGTGAACAACACTTCACCGCTCCGGTTTTTGATGTTCCTTATGGCGGTCGGTTTAATCAGGTTTCCTAAATTTGCAAACGCTGAATAGGCTGAGGTGAGTTCATAAAGCGTCGTGCCTGATGACCCCAGGGCAATCGACAGGTTTTCTTCGAGGTTGGATGTGATGCCCAAACTTCTTGCCAGGCGGATGGTGCTTTTTATCCCGATGTTCTGCATTAGTTTTACGGTCACCACGTTTCTGGAGTGGGCTAATGCCTCTCTCAAAGAGGTAGGTCCGTAAAACTTTTCTTCAAAGTTTACGGGTTTCCATTTATCAAAGGCGTCTTCTTTTTCTTTGAAGATAATGGGAGAGTCAATAATTATGTTGGAGGGACCATAACCTTCATTTATGGCGGCCGCGTATATAATAGGTTTGAAAGCAGAACCCGGCTGGCGGATGGCCTGGACTGCGCGATTAAACTGGCTTTTGTAAAAATCATAGCCCCCAATCATAGCCTTAACCTGTCCTGTTAAAGGGGCCAGGCTGATGAGTGCCCCTTCCACCTCAGGTTCCTGTTCCAGTGCAAGGGACCATCCCGATCCATCCTGTCTTCTGCCGAGAACCTTTACACTGATCAAATCCCCCGCGGTCAGAGCCTCATTGGGGTGTTTGATCTTTACCCATCTCCCATCCAGGTTAGGGTTCGGTTCACGGGCCCAATCCATATCCTTTATGTCGATATACCCATCTTCCTCCCCTAAAATGACCCATGCCTGGGTATCCCCCACTGACATAACTGTACCGCTTATGGTACTGCCTATTTTGATCCCTTTCTCTTCGGCAAAACTATTTTGTCGGATCATGGCATTTTGAACCGCTATTTCCCCCTGTGAAATATCCACGGTTCCAAGTGGACCTCTATAACCGTAACGCTTATCTGCAACGAGCAGATTCTCTTTGATTGCACGCTGGGCAGTTTCCTGCATATTCATGTCGAGAGTGGTATAAACCTTTAATCCTGCGCGGTAAAGCTTGCTGCTTCCAAACTTTTCTTCGAGAATACGCCGAATATGTTCTACGAAATAGGGGGCCTTATTTAACATTTTTTCGACTTCGCCCAGGTGAAAGTCTTCTACCATGGATAATTTAGCCTGTTCCGGTGTAATGAAAGAGACTTCAGCCATACGTCGAATAACGTGGTTTCTTCTTTTTCGAGCACGTTCAGGATTTCTATAGGGGGAATAATTATTAGGGGCTTTGGGTAAACTGGCAATCATGGCGCATTCCGCAATGGTAAGATCTTTTACGCTTTTTCCAAAATAAGTTCGAGAAGCGGCTTCCACCCCATAAGTTCCATGGCCGTAATATATCTGGTTGAGATACATTTCGAGGATTTCATCTTTTGAAAAAACCAGTTCCAGTCTTACTGCTAAAATGGCCTCTTTAATTTTTCTTGGAAGAGTTCTTTCTCTTGACAAGAACATTGTTTTTGTCAATTGCTGGGTAATGGTGCTTCCCCCCTCCACAACGTGTCCGGCTTTCATATTTGTTATAAAGGCGCGAAAAATAGCTTTTGGGTCAATCCCGAAATGGTAGTAAAAATTTGAGTCTTCAACCGCCAGGGTGGCCTGTTTCAGGGGCAGGGGAATATCTTCCAAAGCAGTAATGATTCTTTTTTCAATATAAAATTCTGCAATCTTTTCATCACTGGCCGAGTAAACCTGTGTGATGGTGCTGGGTTGATGGTCTTTAAGTTTGCGTACGTCGGGAAGGTCCTTGGAAAAGTGAAAATAGATAAATCCCGCACCAATAAACCCAGCGGACACGCAAAGCAGAAAAACAGTTAAAGAAGTAACGATAAATATCTTTTTTAACTTCGACGTTTCTTTCGTTTTCTTTTTCCGGGTTTTTCCTGGACTTTTCTTTTTTGGTGAGTCTTCCATTTAAAGAAATTCTAGATTTAGGCGGGTCTTCGCTATCGGGTTGGGCTCAAGAAGGTTTCGGGGGAAGGCGTCCCTCTTCAAGGTCAAGAAGATCCACCCAGGTTGTTACATCCGATCTTGAGGGATCGATTTTATTTCTAATTTCATTGAAATATTTCAGACGATCTTCGGAGTCAGGTTTTCTTTGAAGAATCTGTTCATTAATAAATCCCAGCTCTTTTTGTGATTTAGATTCAACCAATCCTTTAGCCCAGTCGCTGATTTCTTCATCTTTTTTTTCAATTGTCATATTGGCGAATGTGTTCGCGTCAATACGTAGAAAATTGAGAATAATTTTATCAAGAGGGCAGGGGTAAATATAATCTGCAAGTTTCTTTTCTTTGTAGGCACGGCCTTTGTCTATCATCCGGCCTAAGTGCACCAAACCTGCCATCTTTTGTTTTGGACTTCGGGGAAAAGCTCTTGATAAATCCATAAAAATTAATCCAGCCGCATGCGGCTAACACCTCGGAAGTTTTTCGACTTTTTAATTATTTGAGCTCCTTTATCGCCGATTCTATTTCGAAATAGATCCAAAGTGCTCAAATTGGTCAGGGTCCCAGATTCAGCTAAATAAGTGGCCCCCATTTCTCCCACCCGATTGAATTTAAGAATTAGATGTTCCAACTGTGCCAGTTTGGGGGATTCGGCAATTGATTTTGCCCCTAATTCGGTGATGTTGTTTGATTTCAGGTTCAAGGTCTTCAAATTTTCAATATAAGGTGAATTACACAGTACTTCCAATCCCTCGTCGCTAATATCATTTTCGCCAAGTTCCAGACATATAACTTCGGACAAAATTTCTAAATTTGATAGTTTTGAGATACCCTCATCACCCAATTTGCGATTTTCCAGGCAAAGGCTGGAGCCGACGACGCCTTTTTCTATTTTATCGGAAACCAGTTTTTCTATATCCACGGATACACTTCCAGTCAACGGTACAACCTGAACAAAAAAGGTCATTGTTTACAATGCGTTCTCAGATGAACAATATAAACTGAATAGGTTTCAGGGTCAACTTTACCTTAAATTATTAATAACAGCTTTAATTTTAGAATATTTGGTCGGTTCATGTTTAAACCCCTGTCATTTCAAGTTTTATTTTGCTAGACTTGTCACATTAAACAGAAATCAAGGAGTCAGTCTTATGATGGGAATAGGTTTTCCAGAATTGATGGTAATTCTAATTATCATAATGATTATTTTTGGCGCCGGAAAACTTCCAGAAATTGGATCCGCGTTCGGACGCAGCATTAAAAACTTCAAAAGCTCCATGAAAGAAGCGGAAGCAGAAGACCCGCCCGCTGAAGAGGGTTCTGAAACCCAGGAGGTTGCTTCCAAAGCTGAAAATACCGCTGAAACGCAAAAAAGCGATGCCGCCAAGAAAGAAGAAGAACTTATCGATGAAGCTGCCAATGAAATAAAGGAAAATAGAGTAGGCACCATTCGGACAGCACACGATGGTTTAGTTCAGCAGGGCGATGTATTTACTCAATCACTGGGCCGCACTCCTGGAGGACGTGGAAGAGATCGAGGGGTCTCAAGAGATACCTTTTAGTTTTTGAATTTTATTATTCAAATGACTCGGATTTTACACTGCTGGTCCTGAATGACATTAACCACCCCAAGGTTAACCCCAAGGCAACCCAGGCCAGTTGTTTCACTCTTCCTACCAGCGATGCCGCCAACCCCAGGCTGGGAGGATAACCCAGAGATGAAAAAATAAGCACCAACCCACCTTCCAGCGCACCTATGCTAAAGGGGATAAAAAAGCTTCCCGCCTTTACCAGTTGCGCCATAGCTTCGATAATCCATATGTCAATAAAGGAAGGAGAAAAACCCAGAAAGTAAAAAATTAAATACACCTCTCCCAAACCCAGAATCCAACCCAAAAAAGCAAGGAAAATTGAAATTAATACCCTTTGCGGAAATTTTCGATAAAAAACGGAAAACAAACTGTCAAGATGGATCAGTTTTTGAAGAAAATTTTGCAGACCCGGCTTGGATGTTTTGGAACCGAACCATTGAGAAATATTTCCCAGAGTCCCGGTTACCTGAAACAGGAAAAACAGGAAAATCATAATTGAGAAAGAAACCATTCCCCAAAGACTGACCGTTTTAAAATCTGCGGGTATAACCGACGAGTTGAAAATAAAAAATATTCCTGGAACACAAAATAGTATCAGGGCGGCTAAAAATGTAGTGCGGGTAATGATCAGGGAAGATATGGTTTGTTTTAAACTGATTTCAAAATGTTCCCTCAAAAGGTGTGCCTTTACCGGTTCCCCTCCCATGGTTCCCAGGGGGGTTATGGTGTTGTAGGCGTCTCCAATGGTTCTTATCTCCCATAATTTGAGGTCGGAGATGTCCCGGGTTATTCCGGGTGGAAAATTAAATTTCCACGAAAGCGTATCAAGCCAGGTGATGCCGACATACAGTCCAAGAATAGCAAGAAACCCGAACTTCATTTCCAATAAAAGCTCCAGGGTTTTTTCCATGTCCACAGCATTGACTGCCCAGATTAAAAGCCCAAGGCCAATTAAAAATAGAGCCAGATTTAAAAAAAGTTTCATTTCGAATTTTTTAACCTGAGGGAGACCGGGTACGGAATACGTTGGACGGAATTACGGCTGAATTACTTGTGGGGGGCGGCTGGTTGACGATTGGAATGTCAGCGATCGCATTCTCCACCAATCATATTGATCATATCAAAGGTGGGTATAATATCTGCCAGCATACCTCCTTCACACATGTCTGGCATGGCCTGTGTCAGTGCAAAGGACGGGGGCCGGACACGACATTTGTAAGGTTTGCCTGAGCCATCACTTACCAGGTAGAAGCCGAGTTCACCATTTGCCGCTTCCGTGGGAAAATAAACCTCGCCCACCGGGGGCTTTAATCCATCAATAACCATTTTAAAATGGGCTATCATTTCTTCCATCCGTTTGTATACATCGGGCTTGGCGGGGTTTCTCAGATAAGGGTGGTTCACATTGATGGGGCCCTCAGGCATATCACGCATGGCTTGCTTGATTATTTTCAGGCTTTGTTTGATCTCTTCCATGCGGACCAGATACCTGTCAAAATTGTCTCCCGTTTTTCCAAGGGGAATATCAAAATCAAGTTTGTCGTAGCAGAGATAAGGGTGATTTTTGCGGACATCGTAATTGACACCGGATGCTCTCAAACAGGGACCTGTAAATCCCCAGGATATGGCGTTTTCTACCGGAATGGCCCCGGTATCTACCATGCGGTCAATGAAGATCCGGTTTTTGGTCAACAGCTTGTCTACATCATCAAAAAGGTCATCGAGTTTTGGATAAGCCGCCTTAAGGTCTTCATCAAACCCGGGCGGCAGGTCGCACATCAAACCGCCAATTCTAATATAGTTGGAAGTGAGGCGGGCACCACATACTTTTTCGAGTAAATCCCATACAATTTCCCGCGCTTCGACAAAATAAATGAATGCGGTCAGGGCTCCGAGTTCCAGGGCGGCGGCGGCTATGTTCGTATAATGATCTGAAATCCGCGCCAGTTCATTGGTTACGACCCGTATATATTTGCACCGTTCTGTAATTTCGATATCGCATAGTTTTTCCACGGCCAACGCAAACCCGATATTATTCATGATTGCTGAACAGTAGTTCAGACGGTCTGTGTACGGAAAAACGTTCGAATAGGTTACGCTTTCACACATTTTCTCAAACCCGCGATGCAGATAACCAATTTCTAAATCCATATGAACTACGGTTTCTCCATCCAGAGTCAGAAGAAACTTTACGGTTCCATGAGTCGCTGGATGCGAGGGGCCCATGTTCAGGACCATATGGTCGGTATGTAGATTTTCTTTTAGGTCAGTCATAATTTAAATTCGTAAATGGGTGTTAGCCGGATTTAGAAACTTTCACCTGTACCAAACCTTCTTCGCCATTTCGCAAGTTATTAACAGGAACTTCCGGCCAGTTTTTAGGAACATAAACCATACCCTGGCTGGTAACTCTTGTGGTTTTTATTTTTACCTGAACCTTGCTGCTTGAGGATTCAATGACCACCTGGTCTCCCGATGCGACTCCCAATCCTTTTGCATCTTCAGGGTGAATTTCAGCAATGCATTCTGGTCCGATATCGACCAATGCCTTGGCATGCTGGCTGTAACTTCCAATATGGAACATATGGTTGTTGGTTTGCAGAGTGAATGGAAAACTTTCCTGGGCCGCCTCCGCATCATTGCTGGCTGGGTTGATCTTAAATTCGGGTTTCTTGTCCGATTTCGGAGGAACCCATTGTTTCGAATCCTTCCCCGGAAAAGTTCCCTTGTAAACAGGCGCGGCTTCCTCTATTTCCTGTTGGATTTCCGGGAGAGTTGATTTCTGAAAAGGTTTTCCCAGCGCCTCTGCCAACTCAATCAGAATATCGAAATCAGGTTTTGAAGTCCCTTGCGGTAAAATTGCAGAGGTGACTGCCTGTACATGTCTCGACATATTGGTATAGGTTCCATCTTTTTCTGCATAGGTGGAAGAAGGCAAAATCAAGTCCGCCATTTTGGCCGTCTCCGTCATGTATACATCTGTGACGATTAAAAAGGGAACGGTTCTAAGGGCCTCAGTCACCAATTGGGGTCGGTAAAACGATCCCACAGGGTCTTCACCGGCAATGTAGAGAAATTTGGTGGTCCCGTCTTTACAGTTTTCAAAAAAGTCGCGACCTTTTTCTCCTTTGGACGGTTGATATCCCGGCAAAAATTCAGGTTCGAGCCCCATATCATTCACACCCTGGGAATTACAATGTTCTCTTGGAGGATAAATGCTCACACTTCCCGTGCTGCCAAAGTTAACCAGGGTGCAAAGATTGAGCAGAGCATTTAAAATTTCTTCCCCCTGACCGGTGTCGAGAATATCGTTGCCGACCAGGACGAACCGATCTGCATCGCGGGCGAACCTTTCCGCAGCCCGGGTGAGGACATCATCAGGCAGGCCCGTAAGCTTTTCCGTGTTGTCCGCGGTGTAGCTGGAAAGAGACTGAACCAGTTCGTCAAAATTTGCTATTGAAGACTTGGCCTTGCTTGCGTCGATCAAACCGTTATCGATCATAATTTTTGCAAGCCGGGAAGCGACTGCTAAATCCGATCCATGCTTGAAGGTCATACGAACATCTACCTTTGCTTCGCTGTCAAAGACAACCCGCCTAGGATTGGCAATCAGGATATCCGTGTTATTGAAGACAGTTCCGAATCGTACAGAGTTTCCGCCCACAGGATATTCAGAAGGCAGATCTGAATTGAAAACCAGAACAACATCTGCTTCCTGTAATTGGGTTATGGGTTTTGAGGAGATGCCGTTATCGAAACAATTCAGCATGAACTGATTGAGATAGGGAGCCCTTATGTTTGCAAGGTTGTTCAGCTGATTTGATCCCAACGTTTCCCGGAATAATTTTTGTAACAGGTAGTTTTCTTCATTGGTCAGTTTTTCGGAACCGATTGCAGCAAGGCTGTCAGGCCCACTGCGGTTGACCGTGGCCTGCATTCGATCTGCAATGGTATTGAGGGCTTCATCCCAGGTGACTTCCTGGAAGTCTCCTCCGACATTCATTAGAGGGTTTTCAATCCGTTGTTCATTGTGGATTATGCCATGGCCAAATCGACCTTTTGCGCACAGGTTTCCTTCATTAATTCCGACGTTATAGTTTTCGTCGGCTTCAATGCGGATGACTTCGCCTTTTTTAGTTTCGAGCTTAACGGTGCAACCCCAAGAACAGAAATTGCAGGTCGAATGCGTTTCGGTGAACATGGCCGCCAGGCCCCTTGCGCCCGAGGTCATGTCCATGAGGGCGCCCGTAGGACAGACGGTTATGCACTGTCCGCAAAACTCGCAATCCAGCGGTTCGTCGTTGGCGGTCCCAATTCCCACGCTCATGCCGCGTTTATGGAAATCCAGGGCTTTCGCACCTTGAATTTCATCACAGGCTCTCACGCAAAGGCCGCACATGATACAGCGGTTGAGATAAAATTCGATTATTGGATTTGTTTTTATACTGGGTTCGTTTCGCCTTTGGGTTTCGAATCGGCCGTCATAAAGTTGTAATAAATCGGTGTTATCCTGAAGAGGGCAGACTCCGGATTTGTCGCAAATGGGGCAATCCAAGGGATGTTCAACGAGAAGCATTTCGAGGCATGCTTTGTTGTACCGGTCCGTTTCTTCTGTCGCAGTTCTTATTTCCATTCCTTCGGCAACCGGGTGCGTGCAGGAATAGACCAACTCTTTTTTCCCATCGACCACGGTTTCAACCATGCAGGTTCGACAGGCCGCAAAGGGTTTCAGTTTGCGGTTATAGCAAAGGTTTGAAACTTCAACATTATTTTGTTTGCAGACTTCCAGGACAACCGTCCCTTCCGGGACAGTGGTTTCTTCTCCGTTGATTTTTACGTTGAGAATTTTCTTTTCAACGGTGCTCATCCTACCTCCTCTGTCACGGGTGTTTCTTCGTCATCCTTTTTGTATTCGGAGAGAATGTCGTAGGTTTTTTCGGGATCAATCGTGCCGTGGGTATCGTCTCCAATGATGGCCATGGGTGCGGCCCCGCAGTTTCCAAGACAGGAAGCGGTCTGCAGGGTGAACAACTTTTCTGCATCGGTTTCCCCGGGTTTGATATGGTATTTCTCATGAATTTTATCATTAATGATGGGGGCTCCTTTTACGAAGCAGGCCGTCCCATAGCATAGCTTAATAATGTATTTTCCCGGTTCGGTAATTCTGAGTTGCGGGTAAAAGGATATGACCCCGTATATTTCCGCGCGAGCGATATTAAAAAATTCCATCAACATTTCCATCACTGGATCAGGGAGATATCGATAAATGCCTTGGACTTTATCCAAAGTTGGAATCAGATGACCGCGCGAATTGTCCGGCAATTGGTTTATGATTTCTTCAGCCGGGGCAAGATCAATTTCTTCTACTTCTTCTGTCGTCTCAGTATTTGTTTCCATATATTAAGCCTCAACAATATCCATGCATTTTCCTTTAAAATATCAGGAAAATGACTGCAGAATTGGAAAAAATTAAAAAAGCGCTGGTATTTTAACCGAAAACTCCGTTTTCCCGGAATCCTGCTAAGAGGCCGAAGTATATAAGGAGGAAGGATTTACTGTCAACCTATATATTGCGAAAGAGGGCAACCTCATAAACCCTTAAATTAGAAGGGCAAATGGGTTGTGTTGACGGCTGGTTTGAATTGCGGGAGTTGGCTTGGGAATGAATCAAATCAAGCATGAAAATGCTTTTGTTAAAGGGAGCACCAAAATAACGTTGAAAGAACCACCAAGGTGTTGGGCCGAGGTGCCTATGGAACAAGAATGATGTCAGAATTTCCGGAGGTTGCTTTGCGCCGCGTTCTGGGCTTTATCATGGTTTTTGTTTCAAACTCTTTTTCCAGGAGGGCTATTTTCTCGTGGGCTCCCGCATGGTTTCCGTCCATTTGTAATGCTTTTCGAAATTGCAGGAGGGCATCTTCATTTCGTCCCATTTCGTTATAGACCATTCCCAATCCATAATAGGTGTTTGCTGCTGGATTCAGGTGAATGGCTCGTTTAAAAACGGGTGCGGCTTCCAGATACCGTTTTTCATCCATGAGCACCCATCCCAGACTGAACATTGCATCCGAATTTCTGGGGTTCAGTTCAAGCAGTTTTTGATAGGTTTTTATGGCCTCCGGAAAGCGGCCCAGAATTTCGTAAACCATTCCCAGGTTCAGCAAACCATTTTCAAATTCAGGATTGGTTCTCAATGCGTTTTTAAATGAACGAACAGCTTTCACGTATTCTTTTTGAAAAGTATAAATTGTTCCCAGGCCATTGAATGCAATCGTAAAACCGGGGTCAATTTGAATGGCGCTATCAAAGGCTTTAATAGCATCGGGATAGTTTCCTAACCTTTGGTAGGTTTCCCCCAGATGGTTGAATGCTTCAGAAAAATCGGGCTGAGATTCAACGGCCATTTTTAACGGTTCAATGGCTTCTTCATTTCTTCCTGCATCGATTAAACTCAGTCCGAGAAAATATTGGGCCTCAGCATGCTTTGGATCATTTTTAACGGCATTTTGAAGAAAGGGCAGGGCATCATGGTATTGATTGGTTTTCAATAGGCTTTTACCGAGGAGAAAATCCGTTTCATTAAACCCGGGTTCAATGTTGTTTACTTTTTTCAGCGGGGTAATGGCATCTCGATAATTTTCTAATAATGTATCAAACCTTCCCAAAAGATAGAGAGCTTTCATAAAACCGGGTTTCAGTTGAATTGCCTTTCTCAAAGGCTGCAATCCTTCTTTATGCCTGTTTAATTCGCCATAGGTGTTGCCCAGTTCGTAATAAGTTTGGGCCAGCTTTGGATTTATTTGCAGGGCGATATTGAATTCAGCTAATGCTTTTTCCGGAAGATTGAGTTTGGCGTAGTTGCGTCCAAGCCTTGCGTGCGCTTCAACGTGCTCAGGGTTGATGCGGGTTGCCTGCAAAAATGCTTCAGCGGCTTCCTTGTAACGTTGGAAGGATTCATGTATTTCTGCGGAGTTAAAAAACGCATCCAGGTTGTCAGGATCATATTTGATGGTCCGCGAATAAAAATCCAAAGCCTTTTCCGCCTCACCGAGCTCCTGGTATAGCCAGGCAATGTTGAAATGGGCTTCGGGAAAATTTTCATTTAACCGTATTGCTTCTTCAAACTTTTTTATAGCTTCCAGTTTTTTGTTGGTTTTTGTATATGCAACTCCCGCTTTATAGTGGGCAACCGGGTTTCTAAAGTCGATTCTTGCCATTTCAAGGTATGGGGCAAGAGCTTTCTCGTGTTCACCCATGTTTGCATATGCCAAGCCGAGATTATTGTAAGCCTCCAGGGAAAGGGGGTTGATGGAAATGGCATTTCTCAGGGGGGCGATGGCTTCGTCATTTCTGTCAGCATTCATATAAGCTTTCCCGATTCCAATATAAGCCTCAAAGAAGTTGGGGCTCAGTCTCAGCGTGTCATGGAACGCATCCACAGCCTCGTTATACATATTCAAGCTGGTATAACTTCGACCCAGCTGAAAATAGGCGTCTGGAAAAATGGGAGTAATGGAAAGGGTCTTGCGGTATTCATCAATGGCAAGCTGATGGTTGTCAAGCTTTGCCCATACCTTTCCGAGGGTGAAATGGGCCGCAACCATTTTGGGTTCAACTTTAGTCGCGATTTTGAGCGGTTGAAGGGCTTTGTCGTAATTCCCCAGTTGAAAATACGACCAACCCAGTCCATATTGAGCTTCTGCATAATTGGGGCCCAGGCGGGTGGCTTCCAGATAGACTCCAACGGCTTTATCGAATTGGCCTAGTTCTCCGTAGCTGGCTCCCAAGCCATTGAATGCAGCTGCAAAGAGGGGTTCCAGCTCAATGGCTTTTTTATATTCTTTAACCGCTTTGTCATAAATACCCATTATGTGATAGGCCTGCCCAAGACCAAAATGAGGCGCGTAGTCTTTCGGGTCGGCCTTGGCCGCTTTTTTCAATTTTTCTATTGGATCTTCTTTTGCCCATGACGGGTTATCATGAAAAGGAATCAGTATTCCAAGAAATAAAAGACCAATAATAAAATTTTTCATAAGCAGTAACTCAAATATTTAAAATCGGCTTGTGACCTCTTCAGGATAGGACTCAATTTTATGAAGCGTCAGGTCTGAGCCTTTTTGTTCTTCCTCTTTGGTTAATCGAATTCCGATAGTGGAATCCAGGATTTTATATACAGCGAATCCAAAAAACAGGGCCACAGCAATGGCAACCAGGGTGCCTACCGATTGAGCGATAAAGCTTACCTCACCCAATCCTCCCAGGGCTTCCTGCCCGAAGATGCCGCAGGCAATCCCTCCCCATGAACCTGCCAAACCATGCAGGGGCCAGACTCCTAAAACGTCATCGATTTTTAATTTTTCCTGTTCCCATGTGAAGCCCTTAACAAAAATAACACCCCCCATGGCCCCAATTACTAATGCCCCAATCGGGTGAACCTGGTCTGAGCCCGCGCAAATGGCAACCAGCCCTGCCAGCGCCCCGTTGTGAATAAACCCCGGGTCATTTTTTGAAATCACCAAAGCGGCGACGATTCCGCCTGCCATGGCAAATAATGAATTCATTGCTACCAGACCGGAAATACCCTGTATCGTTGCTGCTGACATAACATTAAAACCGAACCAGCCTACGCAAAGCATCCAACTTCCCAGTGCCATAAAGGGGACATTACTAATAGGGATAGGGCGACTGCGGCCTTCCGAGTCCCACCTGCCCAGCCTGGGGCCTAGAACGATCACCCCGGCAAGAGCTATCCATCCTCCCATTGAGTGAACAACAACAGAGCCGGCATAATCATGAAAAGGAACACCCCCTGTAATCCCTGCAAGCCAGGAATCGGATTGTCCAAGAAACGTAATTTGTCCCCAAACCATGCCCTCGAACAAGGGGTAGGCAACCCCTACAAATATTCCCGCAGCCAGTGCCTGCGTCCAGAATTTGGCTCGTTCGGCTATCCCGCCTGAAATAATTGCCGGGATGGCTGCTGCAAAAGTGAGCAAAAAGAAAAAATGCACCAGTTCATAGCCTTGTTTGTCCGCAAGTAATTCCTTTGCGGGGAGGAAAAAGTTAATTCCATAGGCGACAGAAAATCCAATGAAGAAATAGATCAAGGTGGATAAGGCAAAATCAACTAAAATTTTTACCAATGCGTTTACCTGATTTTTTTTGCGAACGGTGCCGACTTCCAAAAAGGCAAAGCCACCATGCATCGCAAAGACCATTACCGCCCCTAACATCATGAATAGTACGTCGCCACTATCGACTAGTGATTTAATATCTTTTTCCATCTTTCCCCCCTCCAAAGATTGAATAGAAAACATTCCTGTCTGTTATGAGTTCCTTCAAACATTTGAAGACCAGGTGAAAAACCGTTCCTAAGCAAGCGATACAAGTAATGGCTTTATCGACCTATATCCTTCATAACAAAAGGGAAATGTTCATCATGAAAGCATTTTGGTAAACTATAAACCGGTATACAGAAAAAATGTAATTTAAATTAAAGAGTAAATTTTCGGATATCCGTAAAAACCGGCAGGATAAATACAGGAAACAGGAAAAACCATTATTTTAATTGGCTTTATGGGGCTATTTATTTTCAGAACGCCTAATTTGCAAGGCAGTTAAGAAGCGCTTGGTCTGTCAGCATTCTACCCAAAATTTTGGAAAGGGTGGCATTTAAGAGATTTTCGTTGGGAAATGTGGCTGGAGTGATATTTCTGCGATTATTTTTGGAGGAATAGGTATTAGAATAGGTTTCGTCGCCATTTGTACAAGTGGCTTTTAATTTGGCTCGGACCCGGACATCCATTCCGGGAACGCGTTCACTGTATTTGCTTCTGATATCTAAAATCTGGACTATTAAAGAATGATCAGGGTTTCTTCTATGAATTTTGGGGGTGAAATTCAATTTTTTTAATCCCTGCTGAATTTTAGTCGAAAAAATGTCTTTTAAGTCGTGTTGGGAGGATATGCTGAATTTTCTTAGACCTTTTTTCCATTTAGCAATAGTATTATTTCTCCTGGAATCTTCTACATATACTGAAACCGGAATGTTGTTGCCGAATTTTGAGTCATGAATCGGAAGAGAGGGATTGAGGAAAACCTGGTGGTGTTTGGTACACCCGGCTACAAGAAAAAATAAAAAAATAAATGCAAATCGAATGGCTAAACCCAGTGTCTGGCTCATAATGCCTTTGTAAATGGGTAAAAATTATTTTTCCCAAGAAATCTTTTCTCAATAAAAAGTTTAATATGAAATTAGTCAAAATCAAATCAATTAGTGAAGGAATGGTAACCGCCGCAGAAGTTAAAGATAGAACGGGCCGTACCTTGCTGGAAAAAGGGAAAGCGATAACGAAAAAACATTTAAAGGTTTTCAAAACCTGGGGAATTACAGAGGTTAAGGTGGTTTTGCAGAAAGATTCCTCAATCGATCAAAGTGTAGAGGAAAATGAGACTCCCATAGATCCGGAAATAATCAAAGAAACAGATGAGTTGTTTAAGTTTACGGACCGCCGGCATCCCATTGTGAGCGAGTTTTATAATCTTTGTTTGTCGCGCAAGGTAAAATTAATGAATGACAACACTTGATGTTGGAAACATGATATGGCTATGGAATTACAAAAACTCGTCGAACAGTCCCCTCAGATTTCCTCCCTCCCTACCATTTTTTATCAAATCAATGAGGCAGTAGAAGATCCGGAATGCTCTTTTGTGGAGATTGGAGAGATCATCAGCGGCGACCCATCGCTTTCTGCACGGTTGTTGAGAATCGTAAACAGCTCCTATTTTGGATTCCCCAACAAAGTTGAAACGATCACTCATGCTGTAACGATAGTGGGAATGGCGCAGCTTCGTGATCTGGCTTTGGCAACCACTGTGGTAAATCAATTCAAGGGAATTTCAAAAAAACTGATTAATATGGAGAAATTCTGGCTGCACAGTGTCGCTACGGGTTTGACTGCCAGGGTTATTGCTATTTATCGTAGAGAGTCCAACGCAGACAGGTTTTATCTTATGGGTATGCTTCACGATCTGGGTAGATTATTGCTGCTGCTCAACCTTCCTGGTTCGATTCAAACTATAATGGAAGAATATGAACAGGGAGGCACCATGTATGAAGTAGAAAGTAATGTTCTGGGATTTGATCATGCGGCTGCCGCAGGTCAACTCATGAAAGCCTGGCAATTGCCTGAAATGTTGCAGGAAGCTGTTGAGTATCACCATAAGCCAGAGCAGGCCCCTCACTATCCGCTGGCAGCCTCAATAGTCCATGTTGCAGATTTCATTGCTCATGGAATGGAGCTTGGAAGCTGTGGGGAGAGATATGTCCCCCCCCTTTCCCCAAAAGCATGGGAACAGCTGGAGTTTCAACCGAACCTGTTACCTTCTTTGATGGAGCAGGTAGATCGACAGGTTAAGGAAGCGGTGGAAATATTTTTATGATGGGATCCTATTTTGAAAAATAAAGACTCCAAATCCAAAGAGCAAGCCCGTATTGAATTTTTATAGAAACATGCACGGCTAAATTTGTTTGGGTTGGATATCCTTGCTTCTTTGGGAGAGCTGCAACATAGCGCCAATTTGGGGCGGGAACCAAGGCATATTTTGAAAGTCGCATTAAATCATGTTCAGCGATTGATTGAATTTGAAGTAACGGCATTTTACCTCGTAGATGAAGATAGCTCGGACTTTGTGTTGAAGACGATTGTTCCTTCCTCTCAGGAAAGTTCTCTGCAAAAGGAAGTGGATGAGGAAATAGAAAATGGAACGTTTGCGTGGGCCTTAAATCAAAACCGTGCGGTTGTGGTCAAGTCTTCCACAGGAAAACATTCGCTGGTTTTTCATGTGTTGGCTACCAAAACCAGGGTCCGGGGGATGTTTGTCGGCAAGTTGCTGTCTAAACAAAAAACAATCAATGAAACCATTTTGTATCCTTTGACGGTTATCCTGCAAAGCACTTCAAATGCCCTGGAGAGCGCCGCTTTATATGGTTTGATCGTGGCGCAAAATAAGAATCTTGAAAAAACCGTAAGCAGCAGGACACGGGATTTGGAAAAAAGAAAAGTAGAGTTGGAAGAAGAAATTGCTTTTCGCAAACTCGCCGAAGAATCTTTGGTGGTTGCCAAAGAAGAGGCCGAAGCAGCAGTAAAAGCAAAAAGTGAATTTTTAGCTAATATGAGCCATGAAATTCGAACCCCGCTTAATGCAATCCTCGGCTACGGGGAAATTCTTCAATTTGAGGCCAGGAAAATGCAAAGGCCTGATTTTTTGGAAGACTTGAAGGCAATAGAACTTGCGGGTCGCCATTTGCTCGGTTTGATCAACGAAATTCTGGAGATATCCAAAATACAGGCAGGGAAAATGGAAGTACATTCAGAATCCTTTTCCCTGAAGCAACTCATTGATGAAGTTATTGCAACTATCCAGCCTTTAGCGCAAAAAAAGAACAATACTCTGGAAGCAAAAATGCTGAATTCCCCAGAGAAAATGTTTTCAGATTCTATCCGCATTCGCCAGATACTTCTTAATTTATTAGGGAATGCCTGCAAATTTACCGAAAAGGGAAAAGTTGTCTTGTCCGTTTCAGGTAAGGAAGTGGAGGGTAAAAGTTGGATCCATTTCACAGTTGCGGACTCAGGTATAGGAATTGATCCTGAAAAAATTCCTGAACTATTTGAAGAGTTCACTCAAGCAGATAATTCCGCAACTAGAAAATTTGGCGGGACAGGACTGGGGTTAACCATAAGCAAACGATTAGCACAGTTATTGGGTGGCGATATTCAGGCGACCAGCGAACCCGGCAAAGGTTCCTCCTTCACGTTGTTTTTGCCTCAAGATGCCTCAGCGAGAAGATCTCTTGAGACACCTGCCGGGCAAGGTTGGTCAGATTGGGCTGAAAATTATCTGGCCGAAGATGTTTTAGCTCAAAAAAACATTCATAAAAGCAAGGCAGATTCGTCCCTGGTCGAATTTGAAGCTGATCAGGTGCTGTTGATTGATGATGACGTGATCGTGAATAATTTAATCAGAAAATTTTTAGAGAGGGAGGGCTATCAGGTTGAGATTGCCCAGGATGGAAATGAAGGATTTAAAATCGCCGAAAGAACGCCGCCGCAAATCATTATTCTGGATGTAAAAGTTAAGGGGGAAAGTGGCTGGGAAATTCTTAAAAAATTAAAAGAGCGTCCCAAACTTAAAAATATACCTGTGGTTGTTTTAAGTGACCCTGATGAAAAACAGAGATCTATGAATTCCGGTGTGGATGAGTTTTTAACCAAGCCTTTGGATTGGGATTGCTTTATTTCAATATTAAAAAAATACAAGAAAACCACACGTGAATTTTCAATTCTAGTCGTTGAAGATGATTCGATTAACCGTGAGGCACTTCGAAGAATTCTTGGAAAAGATGGTTGGAACGTGATTGAGGCGTTCGACGGCACATCCGCCTTGGAAAAGTTAAGTGGAAAAGACACTCCAGGATTAATTTTATTGGATATTATCATCCCGGGAATAAATGGCTTCGAATTGGTTGAAAGAATTCGCCAAAACCCTTTATGGAGAATGATCCCGATTGTAATCATGTCCGCAAAAGAACTGACTCTTGAGGAAAGAGGGCGGCTGCAGGGAGATGTTGAAAGAATCTTTAAAAAGGGAGATGTTACCTGCAATGAACTTTTGCAGACAATAAGAACCATTTCGAGCAAGAAAGCTTTGGAGAAAACCTGATTCAATATTGTTGGTTTAAGGTTTTTTCTTGGCCTTTGGCGGTTCTACATTGGCGAAAAAGATCGACCGGGGATGAACCTGCAAAGTATATTCGAATTTCTGGCCGGTTTTTTTAGGTTTGCGAGTCAAATTAAAATTCCACTCTGATATTGTTCCGGGGCGATGCGGGTTGCCTTTAATAATGTTTCCTCCCTTATGTGGGTTGTTGAGCAAAACAAACTTTTTGGAAGGGTCTGTTTCCTGCTTTTTTACTAAAAAAACCCTGCCATATATTTTATTTATACTCCGGGAAGTGTGATTTTTAATTCTGAATATAATTGCATTTCTGTTTTCGGGTATTTTGTACTTGTCCGAGATTCCAATCGGGCCAATAGTAGTAAACTTTTCTTCACTTTGTTCCTGGCCGAAAATTTCATTGGTGGGAATGATCCACGTTAAAATCAAGGCCAATATTAATTTTGGGGTAAATTTAAAATCCATTTCAGGGTTTTGGATAGAATCCCCTAATGGTTGATTCTATGTGAGTTTTTAATTCACCTGATTCTACCATTTTTTTTACTTTTAGAATGGCCGCTGGATTGAAGTCATTCCTTTTGTAGAGGTTGCCTGCTTTTTTTTGTTTTGCCAGATTAAGCATGCCTGATTGCCATTTTTCAATGGTTTCTTCCATCAGTTTGATTCCTGTCTCCATGGTTTTCCATATTAATGATTGTTCATTATCTGTAACTTCCAGATGGATAGATTTTTCCGCAGCAATTTTTCCGGTGTCGACACCTTTTTCTACCCTATGGATGGTGGCTCCCAATTTTTTTAAATCGCAGTTGTAGATAGGCCAAAAATTGCATGAAGAACCCCTATAATATTCAGGAAGCCCTGCATGCAGATTAAAGATGGAATCTGGATAAAGAGATAATATATTTTCCTTCAAAATTCCAATTCCAAATACAGCGATGAAACCGGGTGAGTATTTTTTTAAAATTGAACAGGTTTTTTCGGAATTAATCTCATTTTTGCCCAGGTAATAAACTTCCGGCTCGTTCCTGCACTCAATACCAAGTTTTGGAAGGATGGTGTCTTCTTCAAATGCTTGTCTTCTTTCAAAGAACCAGTTCCAGACCTGGGTGTCTTCCTCCGTTATCAATGGTGGGAGGGGGTAGTCCGATGGTTCAATAATTACAGCGGCTATTTTAAACCTGGCGTTCAGCTTTTTAATGAAATATTGATGACGAAGGTCCTGTCCAGTTATAACGATAATATCCTGGTTCCTTGCCTGTTTAGAATTCGCTGTGACCATATAAATGGATATATGAAAGGCGGGTGTCTAGATCATTGGATTATTGATCCCCTAGACTAACGAATGATGAATAAAAACACAAGGAACATATCATTCACCATATTTCCAGCTAACTTTAAAACAAAAAGATCTCCCAGCCCCTGGTCAAAAATAATTTCTGGGGAAACGCGTGAATCAGCGCAGGTTAAAATTGCGGCTTTTGGCTTCTGCCCATTTACCAGTTTGATTCGATAATCAAAAGATTGATTGGGGTGAAGGGCACCGCCTGTTGTATATCTTTCGTTTCCATCTAATAGATCTTTAACTATGGTTCTGGCGACCAAATTTAATTTTTCTCCCCTGATAAAGTTAAACTTCCCGCCACGCTTTGAGTAATGGAAAATAAAGAGCTTTTTTAATTTGGCGGAATTCCCCGAAATCCTTTAACAGTGATTCATACCGGTCAAGTTGTGGTTTATACCGATTTACTTCACTGTTCAGAAATATTTCCAGGCTCTCCCCCTCGTGGCGGCTGGTTTTATAATCAATTATCCACCGTATCTCATCTTCAACAAATGTGCGATCTATTATATTTCGGATGAAACGGTTTTCCGACGAAAAAGTTACGGGATACTCAGCCTGGGATTCGTCATGATTTGAAAGAATCCATCGTCCCCTTGGATCTATCAAGGTATTGTTTATTCCTTCAATTGCAAGCTTCAAAGCATTTTCTGCCTGTTCAAAAGGGAGTCCTTCGCCCAGAAGGGCAGCCCTTATTTGTGGTGCCATCTTCCTGGTTCTTTCAGTTGACCATTTTTCTATTCCTTCTATTGAAATCGATTGGAATATTCGGTGCAAAACTATTCCCAGGCAGCGTGCGGTATTCCCGGCCCAAATAAATGGACTGGTTTCTTTTTCCTCCTCAATTTCCACAATCAGGTTCGGTTCTATCGCAGGAATAGCATTTGGAAGTTGAAAAGTTTCAGGGATTCTTTTTAGGGTAATTGCTTCTTTATCCGAATCCTTTTCACCCTGAATTAGGGGTGTGATTATAAATTCCGTCCGGCACCAATCTGACTTTATGAAGGGCCATAAACTCTCCAGGAGCGAGTTGGATTCGGGTATCATTTCTCCTGCTTTAACTTTGGTTTTGCCAAAAAGGTGAAGTTGCTTTCTTGCTCTAGTAGAAGCTACATATAAGAGCCGCAGCATTTCATGCCTGTCCTTTTCCTTGTCCAGTTCAGAAAGAAAGTTGTAGAGGGGAGAATTTTCCGCCCCTTTTTCTTCAATGGGAGCTAAAAGGAGTTCCTTTCCGTAAGGCATCCAGAAAACCAGTCTTTTCCTATCCTGCCTTGGAGGTTTTCCCAAGCCGGGTAAGATGACATAGTCAAACTCCAATCCCTTTGCCTTATGCATGGTCATTATCTGAATTGCATTTTCTGAGGTGGTCAAAGGACTTGCATGCAAATTCTCGATGACCTGATTGAAATGCTCCAATCTTCCTGCATCACTTTTTTGCATGATCCTTTCTACTTCATCGAAAAATGTTTCAATATCTCTGGAGGGAGTTCCTTCATGGCAGGCAGGGCCCCCCAATCGGATCCAGCAATTTTCCAAAAGCTCCCTGAAATTATTGGAAGGCAGGGCTTTGAGGGTTGGAGATAAGACGGAAATCAATCTTTCTATTTGAACTTTACCCTTCTCGGAAAGATTCAAATCGGGTATGTTTATTAATTCCCAGACCGGAGCTTCCGGATCGTTTTCGCAAAGGAGATGGATGTCATTTAATGTCAACCCAGCCCAGGGTGCCCGTAAAATGGCCAGCCAGGCAATTCGATCAAGAGGGAATAGCAATGCTCGCAACAAAGATAATAGATCTTTTATGGCCGGACGATCCGTTAAGTTATAAATTTCCTCTGCCTGGTAGGGGATACGCAAATTTTCAAACTCCCTGATAATTTCCTTGAGATGAGTTCTGCCTCTTACCAGAATTGCTGTTGTTGCTTCCGGTGATCCTCTCCGTATAGATTGAACTGTTTGAGAAATCTTCCTGGCTTCCGCTCGGGATGCTTGAACCGAGTTTTCTTCCGGATCCAAAGGATGAAGAACGACACCTGGATAAGGTTCTTTGGGATGAACAGCAGTCGATTTTGAAAAGGCTATGGCTCCGGAATCCGGATTATCCTGTTCGGGCAATATTTTTTCAAAACATTGGTTGACCCAGTCGACAAGACCTTCCTGCGAACGAAAATTAGATTCGAGGGACAGTTTTTTTAAATCCAGGTTGCCAATGCCTTCGTTCTGGGTTTTAAGAAACAGCCCTACCTCGGCATCGCGGAACCTGTAAATAGATTGCTTGGGATCTCCCACAACAAATAATGTGCGTCCTTTACCGGGTTCCCATTCTGCCGTCAGCTTTTTTAATAATTCCTCCTGCTTAAAGGAGGTGTCCTGATACTCATCCACCAGAATGTGTTGTATTTTGTCATCAAGATATTTCCCGAGGTCGGTTGCCTCCATATCATTTCCAAATGATTTTAATGCGGCAAGGGATACCTCACTGAAATCGCTAATCTTGTTTTCCTGTAAAAGCTTCCTGAGATTGGATTCGATTTCAGGCAGCAGGCGGAGCGTGGATCTTAGAATATCCCATTCGTAATCATTGAAATGAGGAGAGGGGAGGGTTTTTACTTTTCCCAATGCCTTTTCCAAGTCTTTAAAATCCTTAAGCGATTCCAGGAAATCCTTAAACTCACTTTTGATCTCTTTTTCTTCGGGGGGGAAGCCCAGGTTTTTATCCACCTTTTTTCTTATTTTGCCTTCGGCCGTCAGCAGAAGGTTTGCCAGGCCTTTCCATTTGTTGAGATTTTCAACTTCGGGTAGAGGAAAGGATTCCATCGACTTTAAGGACGCGATAGAGTTGTCAGGCTGATTTACAGCCAGGTTCATTCCCGCATGCATGGCAAAAGGAACTGTCTTGGATCTCAAGGGTTCAGGGAAGAGGTCGCAGGCTGTTTTTAATTGTTTCTCAATTAATTCTGAATATAAGGTTACAAGTTTTTCTCTATGGGAATCATTCAGTAGATGCTCTTTTATATTTTCATATTTGTCGAAAAAAGAGATCATCCATTGATCCCGCAATTGCAACAACTGTGCAATGCGCTGGATAAAAGTATTTTTGTCATTGTCCAAATGCACAAGTAAGGCTCGGACCAGTTCGCAGTATAGATCTCCTGTATTTTCCACCTTGGATAAAATTTGTTTGGCTGTCCCAACAAACAGATCTTGAATATTTTCCTGAATTTCTGCAGGTCCCCCCATGCGGGAAAGCATCGGTGTTCTTTTAGTCAGAAATGCGCAAAATGAATCAATAGTAACTACTCTCAGGCGGGCAGGGTTTTCCAACAACCGCCAGCCAAACTTTTGATTTCTTTCCAAAGCCACTCGGGCTAGGTTCCAGGTGGTTCGCTGATGGTCTTCATCCGGGGGGGTGTCAACCTGTGCCCTGTTCAAAGCTGAAATAATGCGGATTTTCATTTCACCTGCGGCTTTACGAGTGAATGTCATCGCAAGAATCTCCTCAGGCTGGCTGACTCCTCCCAGGAGTTTTAAATAGCGCTGAATCAATAATTCTGTTTTTCCTGAACCCGCCGGTGCTTGAACGATGAACGATTGCGTCGGATCCAGGGCCTTTTGGCGTATATTCAGATCGGAAGGAATCATCAATCCAATTCTCCTATTCCATCGTCCCTTTCCCATATCCTGCAAACAGGGTTCAGGTCACAGTTTCTACAAGTATTCTGTTTTTGCGCAGGATCAATGCTGATGCGTCCCTCTAAAAATTCACTGGCCAATCCGTTGATTTGCCTTTTCCAGAAATCGAGAAGGTTATTCCAGGTTGGCCCTTCAAGAAGCTCTGAAAAATGGACGGGTTTATTAAACCCTACGAATTGAATGGAAGAGGTTCCGACGTTTTTAATGGATTCCTTTATTCCTTTCAGTCCCATCCCTCCTTTTTTCGTTTGCGCAAAATACACTGCTGTGGGTGAAATGAGGGTTGCATAAAGGGGGAGCTGGGGGGATAGGATTCTTTCCTTTACCCATTCGCTCGGATTTGCCTCTCCTGTTTTATAATCGATTAGAACGTGTTTTTTGCCTTCTGTTTCGTCAATTCGATCCATCCTTAAAGTTAACGATAAGCCGTTCAAATTTACCGTTTCCTCTTTTTCCGGTTCCAGGACGGTAAAGTTGTCGCGTTCCTTCTCGAATTGCACCAGCCATTCGAAAACCAATTTGATATTTCTTGATTCTTCCAGTTTCAAAAATTCTTTTTGGTCTGTGAGGGCCCTTGAAAATTTTTCCATGGCCTGTTTGACCAAAATTTCAAGTTGTTTTTCTAGTTGCCCGGTTTTGTGTAAACGAACAAGCTGTTCCCGGGTTTTAACTTTCCGCCAGAATATTTCCAGAATTCGATGAACAAGGTTCCCGCGTACCATTGGGTCGAAGTCCGTATCAGGAATTTCCTGGTTAGTGGCGTGAAGCCTGAACCGGGAAAAAGCTTGAAAGGGACAGTCTGCCTGGTTCTTAAGTAAACTTGAGCCTCCTTTCATTTGACCCCTGTCAAAACGGATTTTTTCATCCCCCGTTAATAGCAGGTAGGGTTCTTCATCCAGTTTTTCCAGGGCGATGGAATTTGAAATTTGATCCTTAATCCGTGCGGATGGCAAAACCAGGCTGTTGTCCTGTGGATATTTTTTTATAAGAGGGCTTGGTTCTAATGAATTGTCTCCATCTTGCAAAGGATAGCTGAGAACGATATCTTTGGACGAAGTGGATATTCTTTTCAATTGCTGTTCGCAATTTTCCAGTTCCCACTTGGCGCTGGAATGGGGTATTTGATGTCTTTTTCTGAATTCAGAGGGAACAAATGTGTTTGGATCCGGTGAAGGGGGAAGGGCTTCGAAATGGCACCCCATCACCCAGGAATGGTCGAACTTCATTCCAGTTGCTTCATCCAATTGAACCACTTGAATGAGATGGTCCCGATTTTTTTCCGGGAAAAAACATTTTTCTGCGATACCCGACAGGTTTTTTATGGCCTCAATACGATGGATAGGGCCCAGGATTGAATTTAAGGAAGCCAGTTGATCCAAGCAGTTTTTCCAGGATTCAAATATATGATTTTCTTTGTCTGTGAGTTTTTCTTCTTTGCCGGGCCAGTTAACTTCTTTTAAAAAGAAGGATATTTTTTCTGCCCATTTATTCGGTAAAAACTTGTTTGAATCGAGAACCCAGGATTTCCATGCAACCATTAAATTGAAAAACCGAGGTGCTTTTTCACTGTCAAGAGAAAACCGGAAATCACTTATATCGATGTTGAATTTTCTTTGTTTTCGAAATTCAGTTTCTATTGCAATAGTCGCCTCATTTTCCAGGTTGAAAACCGGATATTTTATTATTGAATAAAATGTTCCCGCGGGAATCGTGCAGGAGGGAGTGCTCAGCAAATCCAGTATCAAATTAATGGGTGTGATTTGGCTGAGAGGGGATCCCAGGGAAATATTGAAAGGAAGTTCGGTTTTGTTCTCCGGAAAGATAGAGGAGGGACACAACTCTGCGGCCAACTCTCTTTGCAGGATTGAATGGTAGTTTTTCAGGTCGGGTACAATGACTCCAAAGCGTTTTCCAGGTTGGTAGTTTTTGCGTATCCACCTTGCGCAGGTGGTGGCTTCCTGGTTTTTATCATCGTATTTCTGGACGCTGATATGACTGATTGAACCTTCTGATTCAGGTAGAAAGAGGTCCGGCAATTCCGTTTGCGTTCCTTTTCTTTGTATCGCATCCAAAAGGCTCTGGAGCTGGGGGTATTTTTTGTCGAACCCTTTAAAATAAATTTTAGTGGGTAATTTTGTTTTTCCTTTTTCAATGGATTCGCAGACATAATCCATCAACTGGGAGCTGTCAATAGCGCCCCAGTGTCCCAGCTGTTTTTCAAAACTTTCGGCCCATTGAAAGAAAGAAAGCGTTTCTAATGTTTCTTGAAAATTTTTTTTTAAAAGGGGAATTTTGTATTCATTTATAAGGGAATAGGCTTTTTGAGCCTGGATCGCTACTGCCTTTTTATGCAGTACACTCAAACTTTTTACCTGGTGGTCCGCATCAACAATTTTTTCCCAAAGAGATTCCGACTGAATGTTGCTGAGGATGTGTTTTTCAGGCCAGGTTTCCAGCCAGAAATTTTTCAACCAGGCTGACAGGGGGAGGATTTCCGGTGTCTCCCATGCCTTTTTATTTTTTTGCTGCTCATTGTATTCCAGCATGAGCCAGCGAGCCAACCGGGGATGAGCTGTCAGTACCAGAGGAAATTTCTTTTCAGGGGTTACCATATACGGGTGAAGTACAGGTGAATCGGGTTACTAATTTAAATAAGTGCTCTTCAACCCCGGTAATCTGGAAAGGAATCAGGGGGTGTCTTGGACCCAGACTTCCCCTTTGGAAGTGGTTTCCCTTTTCCAAATCGGGGTAACCCGTTTGAGTTCGGCAATAGCCCATTCACAGGCTTTAAAGGTTTCTTTCCTGTGCTCGCCTACTGCAATAATCAGGACAATATTTTCACCGATTTCAATAGGGCCGATTCGGTGAATGATGCTCATATCGATGATGCCGTAATCTTTAATGGCCTGCACTCGAATCTCTTCCAGCTTTTTCTCAGCCATCTTGGGATAGTGCTCGAAATTGAGCTGAGTGATGTTTTCACCCTTTGATAGCTCTCTTCCTGTACCCAGGAAGGTGGTGATACCCCCGATATTGCGCGAAACCTTTTTCATGGACTCGATTTCATCTGTAACAGAAAAATCTTCTAGTTGGATTCGAATTTTGGAATCAGTAGTCGTGCTCATAACAACCCTTTTTTATGAACCCCCTGAAAATGGGGGTAGAAATGCCACTTCATCGCCATCGTGAATGATGGTATCCGAATCTGCCATTTCCTGATTTACCGATATCATTACTTTTTTGTCGCGGATGATATCGCCCATTTTTGGAGATGTTTTTGAAATAATGTCACTCAATTGATCCATAGAAATGGAGTTTTCAATTTCTATATGATCTTCTTCCCTTTCTGCAATCGCTTTTAGACTTGCGAAAAACTTTACCGTAATCATTGGCCCACAGCTTTTTTTTCATAGGTGCCGGATTTGCCACCTGATTTATGAATCAATCCGATTTTGTCAAAGTACATTCCGCGATCCACCGCTTTACACATATCATAAATGGTCAAAGCGGCGGTAGAGACGGCGGTTAAGGCTTCCATTTCCACCCCTGTTTGCCCGGTCACTTTAACGGTTCCCGTGATGGTGATAGAGCATAAACCCGTTTCTGGATCCGGTTCCTGATGTTTCTCAAAGCTTATATCAATTCCCGTTAATAACAAAGGGTGACACATGGGAATAATTTCATGAGATTTTTTCGCACCCAGGATCCCCGCAACCTGGGCAACAGCCAGGACATCCCCTTTTTTTATCTGCCCTTCATTAATGAGGCGAAGAGTTTCAGGTTGCAAATAGATCTTTCCTGTCGCGACCGCTTTTCGGGAGGTATTGCCTTTTTCGGAAACATCCACCATGCGGGCACGGCCTTCTTCATTAAAATGCGTCAGAGGATTATTCATTATAAGGTGATTGTACCTCAATTGAAGTGACAGGAGCAACCGTTATAGATTGAAATTGGCTCCATTGAGTTTCAATATGCCGGTCTTATTTAACCGGTGGCTCATAGAGACCAAAAACATTGCCATCCGGGTCGTGAAATCGAACCAGTTTCCCATAGGAATAACTCTCAGGTGCATCCTTTAATTTCGCTCCTATCCTTTCAAGCCGGGCCATATGTTTTTCCAAAGGTCGGGCCGTGAAGTACAAAGTAGCCCCGGCATGCTCTGGTTTCAATTCCTTTACCTTTTGTAAGGCAAACCTTTGGCCATCCAGTTTGAATTCGGCCCAGTCCTCTCTTTGAAACAAAGGTTTAATTTCTAAAACCTTTTGGTAGAATTCCACAGCCTTGTTCAGGTCCCGTACCGGATAGGAAATAAAAGCGATATCCATATTATAATTTTTTAAGGTTGCTCAGTGTCTATTGAGAACATCAGTCTGGTCCTTTTATCCTGCATTATGCATTCTTTCTGGAACATATTGACCCAGACCAGCAAAAATTCCCAGTACTTTTCAGGGCTGAAAGGAGTCTGGCTGATTTTGATGGGGGTTGTTGCCTTGAACTGGACCGGGCTTTCAATCTGGAACCGGGAATTGCTGTTCTGGGGAATCCTTTCGGGAATAATACATGGGGTCTATATATTATGTCTTTCCCGTGCTTATAAGACACAGGACATTTCCTACGTTTACCCCATTGCGCGATCAGCTCCGGTATTTGTCCCGGCTTTTGCGTGGTTATTGTTAGGGGAGAAACTGGTTCCTCAAACTCTCCTTGCCATTTTTATTATTATCACCGCAATTTATATTCTGCACTTTGATGGACACCTCATTCGGGGATTCAAGAACCTGTGGCAGGCGATTCTGCACAATGATCTTCGCTGGGCCTTTTATACCCTGATCATGGTGGTCAGTTACAGTCTGGTGGACAAAAAGGGAATGGATTTGTTTCTTCTCCAACTTCCCGACCAGCCTTTTAAAAATGGGATCGCTTTCTTTTTTATGGAAGCCACGATTGGTTTTGTTCTCTGCAATTTCTATTTGTTTGCAAATTACAATAATACGGAAATCCTTGACCTTTGGAAAAGCGAATGGTTGAAAGGTTTATTAGGAGCAATCGCCACCCTGGGATCTTATGGCTTGATTTGTGTTGTTTTGCAATTTGAATCCGTGAGTGCGGTCGTTTCTTTAAGGCAAGTGAGTGTTTTAATGGTGGTTTACTGGGGGTGTTGGAAATTGAAAGAACCCTTTGGCGGCGAACGACTTCTTGCCGGGGGTTTAATAATTTTTGGGGTGTTTCTAATAGGACGGTAAAATCGAAGTATTAAAAATTTTTAACGCACCTTTTTTTAAAGCCCCTATATAATTAGATAGTGCCAATAAAAAAACAATTTCCCGATACTGGAGGTGGGTGTGTTTCATAAAATGAAAATATACAAAGCAGGTTTCCTGGTAGCGCTTTTCCTGTTTTTGTTCGTTGCTACCGCAGAAGGGGTTAAAGGAGATAAACGGGTAATAAAAACTCTCAAGCTCGAAAACGGGCTGGCTGTGTTCCTTGTGTCCGATCCGGACGTGCATCGCAGTGCGGCTGCTTTATCGGTAGGGGTAGGGCATTTGTATGACCCTGAAGAAAAGCAGGGATTGGCCCATTACCTGGAACACATGCTGTTTTTGGGGACTGAAAAATATCCTGAAGTGGGTTCCTATAAAAAATATCTTGATGAATATTCCGGAGGAAGCAATGCCTACACCGGCGGCAATATCACGAATTATTTTTTCCAGGTTGCTCATGAGGGCTTCGATGGGGCTCTGGACCGTTTCAGCGATTTTTTTAAGGCCCCATTATTTGATAAAACCTACGCCAAAAGAGAAGTCAACGCGGTCAATAATGAGCACGAAAAAAACAAGCTCAACGATGGTTGGAGGGGGAATTTTGTAGCAAACAGGATGGCCGAACCGGGTCATCCGCTCACCAAATTTGGAACAGGAAACAAAGACACACTTGCGGGTGACAATCGGCAGGCTTTATTAAATTTTTATGAGAAATATTATGCCGCTTCCAATATGAAGCTGGCCCTGATTTCCAATGCGCCCTTGGAAATTCTTACAAAAAAAGCAAAAAAGTATTTCTCTGAAATTGAAGATCGCGCTGTAACGGTTCCCGAAGTTTCTTCTGATTTCAGAAAGCCATTGAAGAACGGGTACCGGCTTTTAAAAATTAAAACGATAAAAGATGTCCGCAGTCTGGAAATTGATTTCCCTACGATTCACCTGCTGGACCATAAGGAAAGCAAGCCAGCCTCTATTGTGGGTTCGGTATTAGGTTATGAAGGAAAGGGCTCACTCCTTTCAAAATTAAAAGAAGAGGGGCTTGTCCTGGGATTGAGTGCGGGAGGTGGAACAGGCCATCCCAATATTAATTCGTTTGGGATCAGCATTTCTTTAACCCAGAAAGGCCTTAAAGAGTATGAACGAATATTGGAAATGGTGTTTTCCTATATTCAAATGGTTAAGGACCATGGGATAAAAAAATATACTTTTGACCAAACCCAGGCAATGGCACAGATAAATTTTGACTGGAAGAATCCGGATGAGGGCATGGGTTTTATTGCCAGTAAAGCGGCAATGATGCATGATTATAAGTTGGATGAAATTGAAGAACTTCCTTATCTATATAAAAAGTATGACCCGGAAGCATATAAGGCCGTTTTAAATACCCTGGTGCCCGAAAATTCAATGGTGACTCTCAGCCATAACACTGCTGAGTTTGATAAAAAAACACCTTACTACGATGCAGAGTATTCATTAAAAATAATCAGAGGCGAAGCATTTGAGAAATTAACCAATCCAATCAAACTGGGCGGAGTATCCTACCCTGCGAAGAATGATTTCATTCCTTATGATCTGAAACTGGTTGATGAAGACCCGCATCTGGTCCGGGATGATTCCTTGGCAAAGGTTTGGTTCAAATATGACCATCGTTTTGAGCAGCCCAGAGTTTATTTGACCTACCAGATAGAGACACCACAAACCTATAGCAGTCCAAAAAAACTGGAGTTGGCGAAATTATATGAAGCGGCTGTTCAGGAAGGATTGAATGAACTGGTCTATCCCATTCAAATGGCGGGATTGTCCTACTCCCTTTCCATCACTAAGAAAGGGGTGGTTCTTACAATAGGGGGTTATTCCGAAAGAATTACAGATTTGCTGAAACTGGTTACTCAAAGCCTGATGGAAATTAAAATTGACGAACAAAAGTTTCAAAATATTAAAGAGGCCATGGTGCGGGGGTTGAAAAACCGTAAGCTGGGACAAGCCTATGCACGCGGCGGTTATTACAACTGGTTGATGTTGCTGGGCCAGCAGTACACCGAAGAACAAAAATTGCAGGCTTTGATTCCATTATCTCTGGATGATGTTAAAGCTTATGCCAGAACTTTGTATAAAAGAGTTTTCGTTACCGGAATGATTCACGGCAACTACAGTGATGAAAAAGCGATTGAAAGTACAAAAATCCTTTTAGATTCGTTGAAAAGTCAGCCTCTCCCGGAGGAAGAAAGGTATGAGGAGGTTGTTGAAATTCTTCCTGAAGGAAAACAATTCCGTTTTTCCCGCGAAGTTCAAGATAATAATAATTCCCTGGCCTACGCAATTCAAATTGGCGAAAAGAATCCTGCGTTGTCAGCAAAGGTATCCTTGCTTGCTTCCATTGTCGAAAGTGATTTCTATACCCAAATGCGTACAAATCAACAGTTGGGTTACCTGGTCTGGAGCTTTAAGCAAAGGATTGAAGAGCGAATATTTTTCCGCTTGGTGATTCAGTCCTCCACTCATGGGCCATTTGAGTTGAGCAAACGGGTGAACAACTGGCTGGCGAGTACAGAAAAGCTGTTCTCAAGTTTGTCGGATGAGGAATTTGAACACCATCGACAAGCTTTGATTGTCGGTTTGGAGAAGGAAGGGGACAGTATTGCGGCTGTATTAGGGGATCTTTACGCTTTGGCGGTCGATGAAAAGGGAGATTTCAAGTATAAAAAGAAATTGATTCAAGCCGTAAAAGAAGTGAAGAAAAAAGATGTTATCCAATTGGCCAAAAGGGTATTCTTAAATTCCGGAACATCCCGTCTGGAAGTTTTGATGAGGGCCAAGGACAGTAATGAGAAGGTTCCTGACGGTATTATAAACGAAGTCAGCCAGTTTAAAAAATTAATTGCCAGGGCAGGTAACGACTAGTTAACTGAAGCCAAACCCTGGAAATTTTTTACTTTTTGTCCAACCCAGTTACTTTGCCGAGCATGAAACTAGGAGCCTTATTTAAAAGAGGTGCGAATTTAATAAAACTCGGTTTGGCAGTTCGGGATATAAAAAAATCCACTTCTGAAGATCAGCATAAAAGGGCCAAAAAATATCTGATTGAATTACTGGGGAAATCAAGAGGCCTTCCCACCAAAATCGGACAGTTCATATCTATGGAAGACAATTCCCTTCGTGATTCGTTGGGGGATTCCATTGTTCCCATGTCCTTTGAAGAAGTCAGTGAAATTCTTGAGCGTACCTACGGGCAATCCACTGTTTTTAAAAAGTTGGATAAAAAAGCAAAGACGGCTTCTTTAGGGCAAGTGCATTTCGGGAAATTGGATGACGGTACGGATGTGGCTGTTAAAATCCAATATCCGGAAATTGCCAGTGCCGTGGAATCGGAACTGGATATCATGGGATGGTTGCCAAAGGCCGGGCCTGTTGCTAAATGGGGTTTTAGAATGGACGGGTACCGGGATGCGTTCTGGCATAATTTCAGCGAGGAGCTCGATTATAAAATAGAAATTGAGCACCAGATACGTTATCGCAAACTGATACCCCCTTTGGAACGCATAATAATTCCGGAAGTGATTGAAGATTTATGCAGGCCCAATGTCCTTGTTCAAAAAAGGGAAGATGGTTTTGGTTTGGATAAAGCTGAAACCATGATGCCGGCTCAAAAACAAGCCATGGGTCGGCTGTTGCTGGAACATTATTTCCACATGCTGTTTCGTCATGGGTTTGTGCATGCCGATCCCCAACCCGCGAACCTGAGTTTCCGTCAGTTTAAAAAAGATTATTTTAATTTAATCCTTTACGATTTTGGAAGCGTTCTGGAAATTCCAGATGAAATGCGTTTGGCGTTATTACGTATAATTCTGGCACTGAGAAATCATGAAAATATTGATCCCGTTTCCTGCCTGTCAGCATTGGGGTTCGACCCTGAAAAGCTGGAAGACATTCGGCCCACCTTGCCGGCCCTGTTGTCAGTATTGTTCGAACCCTTCCTTCTCGAAGCTCCATATCACGTAAAAGACTGGAGAATGAGCGAACGGTTTGACCAGATCGTTGGGGAATTGAAATGGTGGTTTCGCTCTGCCGCTCCTCCCAAGCTGATCTTCCTGATGCGCACTTTGCATGGAATGACGACAATGCTTAACCGGCTTGATGTGCCTTTGCCCTGGCAGTTCCTATTGGATAAGCACTTGTCGGACATCTATCCCGCAGCGCGGGAACTCAAGCTCCCTCAAGTCAGAACATCACAGGCCATTCATACCTTTGATGACATGGCTCGCTATCTGAAAGTGCATGTCGTTAAATCCAACGGAAATAAGGTGAGCCTCACCATGCCAGCCCGCTGTGCTGACGACCTGAAGGGGGTTATGGATGATTCCGTAAAAGAGTCGATTGAAAAACAAAAAATCGATTTGGATGCCATTCAGGAAAAAGCGCAAAAAACCGGGTTCATACCCCAAACGCTTTTTTCTCTATCCGATCAGGAACGTGATATGAAAGTGTGGTTGGAATAAATCCAGAGTGTCTTTCATCTCTAGATATATAAGAAATAAAAAGAGGTGTACCATGTCAGGAAAAAAAGAACGCGGACTTTGGGAGTTATATGAAAAAGACCCTGAAAGGGCCGATGCCGAGATATGGGGAAGGAAACCGAACCCCTTGTCACGAAGAGGATTTTTAAAAAAATCCGGCCTTGCGACGATGGCCCTGGCCATTGGTTCGCATATTCCTTTTTTCCGTAACCTGCCGGCGGGGTTTATTCCGTTGGCTCTGGCTGAAACGAACGACAAAAAGATCATTGAGGGAAAAGAAGGCCTGATGGTTTTAAATGATCGACCTGTCAATGCGGAACCTCCTGCCCATTTGCTAGACGACGAATTCACCCCCAAAGAAAAACATTTTGTCAGGAACAACGGTCTTCCTCCAGCGGGAGAAATTGAACCCGATAAATGGAAACTCACCGTGGAGGGTGAAGTGCATAAGCCCCTGCAAATAAGTTTGGGGGACTTGAAAAGCAAATTCAAACATCACACCTATGCCTTGCAGTTGGAATGTGGGGGGAATGGCAGGGCAGGTTATAATCCCCCCGCTAAAGGAAACCAGTGGAAGTTTGGCGCGATTGCCTGTGCAAAATATAAGGGAGTCCGTTTGGGGGATGTATTGAAGGCCGCAGGATTGAAGGACTCCGCAGTTTTTACAGGATACTACGGAGCCGATATTCACCTTTCCGGCAATCCCGACAAAGAAGCTCTCTCACGCGGGACTCCTATCGCCAAAGCCCTGGAAGAGCATACCCTGATTGCCTGGGAAATGAACGGGGAACCGCTTCCCGCGCTGCATGGTTTTCCCTTAAGGCTGGTAAGCCCAGGCTGGCCGGGTTCAACATCGCTAAAATGGCTGAACAAAATATGGGTTCGGGACCGAATTCACGATGGGATGAAAATGAGCAAGTATCGCGTTCCAAAATACCCGGTGAAACCGGGAACATCCGTTCCCCTCGAAGATATGGCGATTATTGAATCCATGCCTGTAAAATCATTGATCACCAACCCGCGAACAGGAATTCAGATTCCCAATGGGAAAAACCTTAAAATCAGAGGCCATGCCTGGGCGGGAGATCGGTCCGTGCGAGAGGTTCATGTTTCCATCAATTTTGGCCGAACCTGGCAAAAGGCAGACCTTAAAAAACCCGTGAACCGCTATGCCTGGCAAAACTGGGATGCGGTCTTACAATTCCCCACAAAAGGATATTACGAAGTTTGGGCCCGGGCCACTGACAGTGAGGGAGAGATGCAGCCCATGGTTGTTCCCGGGTGGAATCCGTCCGGTTATATAAATAATGCCATGCATCGCATTGCAGTCACGGTGGGGTAGCGCTCATGGTTAGATCGAAACTGCCGGGAAAATTGCGGGTTAAATTCATTCTGTTAGCGGGGTTGATGCTTCTGGCATCCGATCTGGCGGCGAAAGAGGAAATGGATTATCAGGGCCTGCCACCGGGTGCGGGTGTTGACCTTGTACTGGAGAATTGCACGGCCTGCCATTCGACAGATATCATCCGGAAAAATCATATGAGCCGCGAAGCATGGGATAAAACCATAACCTGGATGCAGGAGAAGCAGGGATTATGGGAGCTGGGAAAGGACAGGCAAATAATTTTAGACTATCTTTCAAAAGCCCAGGGTGTAGAAAAAAATAAGGCAGTTGGGAGAAGAAACAACCCCATGTATGAATTCGATTATAAGCCCAACCCTTTATAGGGCCATTTTTTGCGGTCCCTGTTTTTAGCTGCCACCGCTAGTTGCAGGCGTTGATTTCTGCTTCCAGTTCGGGATAAATGGGAACCTGTTGTACTGTTTTAATGATATCCGCACGGGTATTTTTTACCGCCAGTTTGTCGAACAGGAAATCGGTTTGGGATTCCAGTTCTTTGCCGATTCCTTCGCGGATTTCCCTGGGCAGATTCCAGAACTCAGATTTGAACTCACCGAACCCTTTCTTCCTGGTTTTATAAATAAACTGTTCATCGGTTTGGCCGTCCTTTTTTTCCGACGCGAATTTTTTTCTTAGATGGGTATAAATTTCTTCTTTAAACTCTTTTGGGAATAAGCTGCTCTCGTAGGTCATATTTTGGAAACTTGTGGCAAGGTGAATTTCGGCTGTTTCGAGTTCTGGAAATTTGCTGAAAAGATCATCAGGCAGGGTCGAGGCACCATGTTGCACTGCTCCCGCCAGCCCATAACTCTCACGCGAAATCCGCGATAAATTTTCCAGGGTGTCAAAATCAAGCTCAACATCAGCCACGGTGCCATCAGGCAGGGGAACGCCTCCATGCGAAGTTCCCGTTTGAATGGAAATTTTGCTGATTCCTACCGCACCTGATTTTTCCTTTTCAAGTAATTCATTGAAATTATCCAGGTAAGCACGTAGTTCCTGTTCGTTGCTGTTTTCTTTTCCGACTTCTCCGATTTCTCCCCCGACTGAAATGGTGACTCCTGAAGGTTCCAGTTCACGGACGTATTTGGTGAGTTCCACTCCCACTTCAAAATTGGCTCTTTGCTGTTCCACCACGGTTTCGTGACTCAGGTCCACCAGCGTCGAGGTATCGATGTCGATATTATAAAACCCGCCCGCGATTCCATTTTCTATGAGCTTTTTAAGTCCCGCAATCTCTTTCTCTCTATCGTTTGCATAGTTTTTGGCATTGACCTGAAAATGGTCTCCCTGAATAAACACCGGCCCCTTATATCCTTCCTTGATGGCTGCGCCAAGAATAACGGCTGACAGTTCCTGGGGTGTTTGAAAGGTGTATCCCATTTCAGATTTTGCCAGCTCAAATATAAATGCCCCGGCCTCGGTTTTAAGTGCGGTACGGAAAATGGCCCGGCAAAGCTCGTAGGGGAGCCCGCGAATATTCAACGCCGGTACGGTAAACCCTGTTACTTCTCCTCGACCTCGGGCTTCGTACAACCCTTGTATGGAAGAGGGCACAATGCCTAGCTCCAAAGCGGCTGATTTTAGAATGTAACGGCTCAAACCTTTTACATCGGGGGTCGGATTGATCGCAGCGTTTAGAACCAATTGATCAAGAATATCCCCACGCAGTTTTTCTGCGTCATTGATGATTAAATCGCCATTGTCCCGGCTGGCAATCCCTTTGAGGCTCTGATTGATTTCATCCTGATTATTGAATAGCATTTATTCTCCTTGAAAACGGTCTAAAACGAGGTGTCAATCGCTTGGAATGTATTTAATGAGTCTATACCCGGTTTTTTTGCGGTTGCAATTTCTGTCACGCGGAAAGAAAAAACAGCATTAGTAAAAACTATGCGAGGGCATTGTATCGAAAAAATACATTTCAGGCAAAGACAACTTTATTTTTAATATAAAATTAAAAAATATATTTAAATCAATTATTTAAATTATATTTATTGAAATTTTAGATTAAGTTTGGATATTTTTCTATGGCGGCAATTCACTCCTTTTTTAATGCTTTATTTATTGTCTTTTTTCACCCTGATCTCCACCTGATTTTGTCAACCCGAAAAACCTCCGAAAACCCTATAATTACAATATTATCTTGAATCGTTTCTTATTGACAGGTGGAGAAAATTTGCTAAAATCCCAGCGTTAGTAATTTCATTTTTTTATTTTTCAGACGTCTTAATATTAGAATTTGTATAATTCTAGGTTTTTGAATAATTAAACACCCCTATTTTTTCAAAACTTTAGTTTCCCAGGCTACGGGAAGGGAGCCCCATGTTTAAAAATATATATATACCTGTAGATAATTCTGATTATTCCAATGCTTGTGTCGATGTCTCATTAGAATTAGCTCAGGGATCAGACGCAATTATCACGGCAAGCCATGTTTATGCAGCAAAAATGCACGACGTTCGTTTTCGGCAAATGGAAAGCGGCCTTCCTGAAGAATATCAGGATGAGGAAGAACTCGAAAAACAGAGAAACATCCATGACCAGTTGATCACCAAAGGAATGGAAGTGATCAGCGATTCTTATCTGGATGTTCCCAAAGCCAAATGCGAGGAAAGAGACATTCCTTTTGTAGGAAAATCGCTTGAAGGGCGAAACTGGACGGAACTGGTCCGGGACATCAAGGAATCTCCCTACGATCTGGTTGTGATGGGTGCTTTAGGCCTGGGTGCGATTAAAGACAGTCTGATTGGTACCGTGGCCGAGCGTGTAATCAGACGCACGCAAAAAGACATGCTGATTGTAAAGCATTGTCCGGAAATCCATGAAGATGTCGCTTCCAGTGGAAAGATCGTCGTTGCGGTAGATGGCAGTGGCCATTCGTTTGGTGGATTGATGACCGGCATCGAAATGGCTAGAAAGCTAAACCGACCCCTGGAAATCATTTCAACGTTTGATCCCTACTTTCATTACGCCATGTTCAACAGTTTGACCGGCGTATTGTCCCGTGAGGCTTCCAAAGTGTTCAAATTCGAACAGCAGGAAAAACTTCATGAGGACATCATTGATAAAGGGCTGGCAAAAATTTATCAGGCTCATCTGGAGATTTCCCGGAAAGTTTGTGAAGAAGAAGAAATGGAATGTACCATTCGCCTGCTTGACGGTAAGGTGTTTGAGAAGATCCTGCAATATGCAAGGGAGGAAAATCCCTATCTGCTCATCCTGGGACGAATTGGGGTTCATAGTGCTCCTGATATGGATATCGGAGGAAATGCTGAAAACCTACTGCGACTGGTTCCTTGTAACGTTCTTCTTTCCAGCAGAGTTTATAAGCCGCCGATTGACCTTCAGGCTGAAGAGAGCATTGAATGGACTGCGGAAGCGAAAGAACGGCTTAAGAAAATTCCCGGGTTTGTTCGTCCAATGGCAACCTCGGCGATTCTCAGGTACTCTCTGGAACGCGGCCACAGCATGATCACCTCAAGCGTCATTACCGAAGCGGTTCAGGAAATCCTTCCTGCGGGTGCGATGCAGGCCATGTCTGCTATTGGTGAAAAAATGCGGGAAGAGGGTATGGATCCGAACAACCCTGAAGGGCTTGGCATGTTGAAGGAAGAAATGAACCAGGCTCATGCGGGTAAGCCGCCCGAAGAGATCACTTTGAAGTGTACCAGCTGTAACACTTTCTATAAAGGCGATGTTGTCAAGTGTACGGTATGTAATGCCGGACCGGAAAGGCTGCTGCCTGTCAATAAGGAAGAATTTGAGGCCACAGAAGAAGAGGCCAAAGAATCCACTACCTTTACAACTCTGCCGGATGGTGTGCAGGTTTCCTGGACACAGGAAGCTTTGGACCAACTCAACAGTTTTCCACAGGGTCATTTGAGAAGGAAAGCCCACGCGCGTGTTGAAAAGAACGCACGTGTTCAAAAAGTGAATACCGTTACTGCGGCCTTCCTGGATAAAATCCTGAATGAAAAAATAGTGAAAAAAGATAATGGAAATGGGGCAGAGGAGGTCATCCCAGGGGATATTGCAAAAATTGGGGAAAAGCTCAGTGCAGAAGATTTCAACTGGTCCCCGGAAGCGCTGGAACGTCTTGAACGTGTTCCCCAGGGTTTCATGAGGGACAATACCCGAAACCGGGTAATGGCTTGGTGTTCCCAAAATAACATCAAGGACATTTCTCTTGAAGTTTGTGAAGAAGGAATCAGGGAGTCTGTGAAAATGATGGAAGATGCCATAAAAAATGGCGCGACTCTCGAAGACTTCATCCCTAAAAAGGAAGTAAAAGCATAATTGACCTTTCCATTTCTTTAAAATAATAAGCCCCTGGATGTTGGAGTCATTCCAATATCAGGGGCTTTTCTATTAGCAAAAGATTTTCCTTTCTGTCATTGCGGTTTCTGCATATGTCCTTCCATTTATATAAGCGGATCTTTCATTATGTAAAACCTTATTTGCCGAGGATGTGCCTCGCCATTTTCTTCTCCATTGTGGTCGGGGCAATTGCAACTTCGCCTGTCCCTATCATTCAAAAGACTTTCGATAGTATTTTTACTGAAAAAGACTACTTCATGCTGAAGGTCATTCCCCTTGCCCTTGTTGCTTTGTATGTGCTTAAGGCGGTTCTGATGTACGCCCAGAACCTGATTATGTTCGGAATTTCTTGGGAACTGGTTGTGCAATTCCGGGAAAAATTATTCTCCCATATACACCGATTGCCTTTCGGTTTTTTCGAGGAAAATGAAACAGGGAAACTGATTTCCAGGATAAACAACGATGTGGCTGTCATGCAGTCTACCGTTACACGGTTGCTGAAAGAGTTTCTGCAAAACAGTGTTACGTTGATCGGCCTTTTAGCCTGGGTATTCTATTTGAAGTGGGACTGGGCCCTGATGGCTCTTATAGTGTTCCCGTTAATGGTTTTTCCGGTTGCTAATATTGGCAGGAAGCTCAAAAAATTCAGTCATAAAGGACAGGAAATTCTTGGCAATATAAACGCAACGGTCCTGGAGTCTTTTTCCGGAATAAAGATTGTCCGGGCGTTTGGACTTGAGCCCCGTGAGTTGAAAAAATTCCAAATCTATAACGATGACTATTTGCGGGTGATGAAAAAGAATGTCAAGTATGTGGAAATGACATCTCCTTTTCTTGAAGTCCTGGGGGTAGCGAGCTCGGCATTTATTCTCTGGTATGGCGGGTCTCAGGTGCTGAATGGGGAAATAAGCCAGGGAACTTTTCTGGCATTCATAGTGGCCTTGTTTATGATGTACACCCCCATACGAATTTTATTCAAGATAATGGCAAACGTTCAGACTTCTCTAGCCGGTGCCGAACGTGTTTTTGCAATTCTTGATTTGCCGGAAGAAAAGGTGCACGAAGGTCAAAAAGAACTGGTGGATTTCAAAGGTAAAATTGAATTTCAAAATGTGTGCTTCCGATATCCATCCCGGGAAAAAAGGGTACTGGATGATATTAGCCTGTCTGTAAACAAGTCCGAGGTCGTAGCCATCGTGGGTATGAGTGGAGCTGGAAAAACAACTTTGGTGGATTTGCTGTTCCGGTTTTTTGATGTGACTTCAGGGAAGATATTGATAGATGGCGAAAACATACAAAATTTTAAACTCTCTTCATTAAGAAGCCATCTTGCCCTTGTTACACAAGAGACCTTTTTATTCAATGACACCATTCTGAACAATATTGCTTTTGGTAAAGAGGGTGACTCGACCAGAGAGGAAATTCTGGCTGCGGCCAAAGCAGCGCATGTCGACTATTTTGTAGAAAATATCGATGACGGCTATGAAACAATAATTGGTGAAAGAGGGGTCAAACTCTCCGGGGGACAGAAACAAAGGATTGCCATTGCCCGCGCCATTCTTAGAAATGCTCCCATCCTCATTTTAGATGAGGCCACTTCTGCACTGGATTCGGAATCAGAAAAACTGGTGCAGGATGCCTTGCACAACTTGATGGAGCATCGCACCTCTTTTGTAATTGCGCATCGCTTATCTACCATAAAAAATGCAAACCGTATCCTTGTCATGGATGATGGAAAAATTGTTGAATCGGGGACCCATGAATCGCTACTTGCAAGCAGCGGCTTATATCAAAAATATTATGATATGCAATTTATTGACATTGAAGATAAACGCAAGATAGAGGATTCGGATGCAGTTTGAGAATGTTTGTGTCGAAGGGTTGGGATACCATTTGCCGGATAACAGAATCACCTCTGCCGAACTGGAAAAAAGACTTTCTCCGCTTTACGAAAAGTTGAAACTGCCCCAGGGCCGGCTTGAGTTAATGAGTGGAATTCAGGAGCGAAGGTTTTGGGATAAAGGAGTGTTCCCAAGTGAAGTGGCAACCATTGCCGGCAAAAAGGCCATTGAAGATTCCGGGATTGATATCAAAGATATAGGATGCCTCATCTCTGCGTCTGTGTGCAGAGATTTTCTGGAACCCTCCACGGCTTCTGTGGTCCATAACAATTTGGGGCTCCCTGAGGAATCGTTTGTGTTTGATGTGTCGAATGCCTGTCTGGGTGTTTTAAACGGGATGTGTATTATTGCCAATATGATCGAACGCGACCAAATAAAGGCAGGGTTGGTTGTGTCCGGCGAAAATGGCGGGCCTCTTGTCAATAATACAATTGAGACCCTGCTTGCCCGGTCTGATATCACCCGAAATAATGTTAAATCCTCCTTTGCTTCATTGACCATAGGTTCGGCGGCAGCCGGTGTTCTTCTCATTAAAAGAAGCTTGTCTCAAAAACAACACCACTTGTTGGGAGGTGTTTCCATAGCTGAAACCCGTTTCAACCATTTATGCAGGGGGAATGACGATGCCGGTGCCGGAGCAGAGTGGGCTCCTTTGATGGAAACCGATTCCGAAAAATTAATGCTGGAAGGGTGTCGGCTTGCCGGAAAAACCTGGAGCCGCGCTCGAGAAACCCTGGGGTGGAAAAATGAAGAGGTGAGTCGTGTTTTTTGCCATCAGGTAGGAAAAGGACACCGGAAATTAATGTATGAAAATGTCGGACTTGATATCGAAAAAGATTTTTCTACCCTGGAATTTTTAGGAAATACGGGATCTGCATCCTTACCTGTTACTTTTGCTATGGGGGTTGAGAAAGGCATATTAAACAGGGGTGATAAGGCTGCTTTGCTGGGTATTGGCAGCGGTCTTAATTGCTTGATGATGGGTGTTGAATGGTAATAGAAGGCGGTTTGTACCCATTCACCTCGCATTTTCTTAACCTGAACCCGCATAATTATCATTATCTGGATGAAGGGCAGGGCGACACATTGCTCATGGTGCATGGCAATCCTACATGGTCGTTTTATTACCGCAATCTGATTTTGGGACTAAAAAATTCCTACCGTTGTGTGGTTCCAGACCATATGGGAATGGGTAAATCCGATAAACCGCAAAACTATTCCTATACACTTTCTAAACATATCGAAAATCTGGAATCCCTGGTAGACAAACTGGATTTGAATGATATTACCCTTTTGGTTCATGACTGGGGGGGAGCCATTGGAATGGGGTTTGCCGTTAGACATCCTGAAAAAATAAAACGGATCGTGTTGTTTAATACCGCAGCGTTTTTGTCTGACAAAATTCCGATTCGGCTTCGATTGTGCCGTATTCCTGTGTTTGGAGCCCTTGCCATTCGGGGATTTAATGCCTTTGCCCTGGCGGCTGTAAATATGGCCTGTAAAAATAAAGAACGTATGACAGAACAGGTTCGTGCGGGATACCTGGCACCTTATAACAATTATGCCAACCGGGTCGCTAATTTGCGCTTCGTTCAGGATATACCGATGGATTCGAATGCACCCAGCTATTCCATTGTAAAAAATATTGAAGAAAACCTGGCCCGGTTTTCCGCACTTCCGGTATTGATTGCATGGGGAGCAAAAGACTTTGTATTCACCGATCAGTTTTTAAACAGGTGGAAGAAGATATTTCCAGATGCAGAAGTTCATTGGATTCCCGATGCGGGACATTATGTGTTGGAAGATGCCCATGAACGCATTCTTCCCTGGGTAGAAGAATTTTTAAAAAGAAACCCGATTTGAATTTGCCAACGGAGGGAATAAAAAAAGCCGGCCTCCCGAGTGGAAGGCCGGCTTTTGTTTTTTTCGATCAATACCGGTAGTGCTCAGGTTTATACGGGCCGTCTTTAGGAACATTCAAATAGGCTGCCTGTTTATCGCTCAGGGTCGTGAGTTTTACCCCCAGTTTTTCAAGATGCAATCTCGCTACTTCTTCATCAAGAATTTTGGGCAATGTATAGACTCCCACTTCGTACTTTTTGTTGAACAATTCGATTTGAGCAAGAACCTGGTTTGTGAATGAATTTGACATTACAAAAGAAGGATGTCCCGTAGCGCACCCAAGGTTAACCAGCCTTCCTTCAGCCAATAAGATAATGCAGTGGCCGTCAGGAAAGGTGTATTTATCAACCTGGGGTTTGATCACCTCTTTTTTGATCCCGGGGAAATTATTCAAAGCCTCGACCTGGATCTCAATATCAAAGTGCCCGATATTACAGACAATGGCATCGTTCTTCATTTTCTCCATATGTTCAATGCAAACGATGTCGGCACACCCGGTAGTGGTTACAAAAATATCGCCTTCCTTAACAGCCTCTTCCATGTTAGTGACTTCATAACCCTCCATGGCCGCCTGCAATGCGCAAATGGGATCGATTTCAGTGACAACCACTCTTGCTCCCAGTCCGCGCATTGAGTCTGCGCAACCTTTGCCGACATCTCCATATCCCGCAACCACAACGACCTTTCCGGCAATCATGATATCGGTAGCGCGTTTGATACCATCCGCCAGCGATTCGCGGCATCCATATAAGTTGTCGAATTTGGATTTGGTTACCGAATCATTCACATTCATTGCCGGAATTTTGAGAGTGTTTTTTTCAATCATTTTGTAGAGGTTGTGGACCCCGGTTGTGGTTTCTTCAGTAATCCCTTTTATCTCAGCCAGTAATTCGGGGTGTTTCTCATGAACATAGGCTGTCAGGTCTCCCCCATCATCAAGAATCATGTTGGGTCCCTGGTCGTTGTCAAACAATAAGGTTTGACCGGTACACCACCAGTACTCTTCTTCGGTCTCTTCTTTCCATGCAAAAACGGGAATTCCTGCTTTGGCGATGGCCGCGGCAGCATGATCCTGGGTAGAAAAAATATTACAGGAGGCCCAGCGAACTTCCGCTCCAAGTTCAATAAGAGTTTCGATTAGTACGGCCGTTTGGATTGTCATATGTAAAGAACCGGCAATCCGAGCGCCTTTTAACGGTTTTTCCGCCCCATATTTTTCCCGCAAAGCCATGAGACCTGGCATTTCATTTTGCGCTAAAATAATTTCTTTTCGCCCCCAATCAGCCAAAGAGAGATCTTTTACTTTGAATTTTTCAGAGACGGCAGTGGTTGACATGTATTACTCCTTTTATTTTTTGTTGTTTTGAAAATTAAGAAAGAAAGATTATTAATATGTTAAATAACCAGTAAATTGATTTGGGTGTTTATATGTTTGGGCAATACCCTGAAGGAAATCTGAACAAAGTATTCAGATGCGTATCGGCATATAGATTGTTCTAGTTTAACAGATTATACAATAAGGTCAACGCTCATTGTCAAAGGCAGCAAGCCATGAATATTACTGCGATAAAAATTTATCCTTTTGATTTAGGGTCTTCACAAAGCTCATTGCGGGCCTACGCCGATGTGGTTCTAGACGATTTGGTTCTGATAAAAGGGTTTCGGATTATGGCCGCTAAATCCGGGGGACTATTTATAGGTATGCCCTCTAAAATGGGAAAAGACGGCAAGTACTACGATCAGGTGGAATTCAAAACAGAGGAATTCCAATCCCTGTTAAGAAGCCGTATTCTGGAAGCCTATAAAGAGTTTTCCTGATATTAATTTGTTGAGATTTTAACGGTTTTATAAAGAAAGTTTTTAAAGCTGAGAAATTTTTTCCTTTCATCGGATTCTATTTGATTTCGGTCTGTGCAGGCACCCAGTTTAATTGCCAGGCCTGGAAGGTTGGTTTGATACCTTTCCTTTGCCGCCAATATGAGGGATTTTGCTGTATCCCGGGTCATCAGGTTGTTTTTAAAAGGCCGGTGAATATCTGACCAGAAATTGGCTTCGCCTCTGTCAAACTGGTCCAACAAGGTTTCCATAAAGACAGGGGAGGTAGGTTCTCTTGCCGCGGGTTCCTGGTTGCACGAGAAAATGATTTCCTGTTTTGTGATAATAGGGTTTTTTCTGAACAGCATCGCTCTTAGTAAAATATTTTTCAACTCTCTTACATTTCCCCGGTAATGGTGTTGTTTCAAGTAATCAACCGCTTGCTTCTCCAGTACAGGAGGATTATCGCCGCCCTCTTTTTTATAACTGTTAAAAAGAATACCCAGAAAGTGAGTGGCAAGGTCTTCAATATCTTCAACCCGGTCATTCAGGCTGGGGATTTGAAAGCTCAGGGCGCTCAGCCTGTGGTAGAGGTCTTCCCGGAATCTCCCTGCCTTGATTTCGGCAAGTAAATCCTTATTGGTGGCAGCGACTAAAAATATCCTTGAATAATGCGGCTGGTTTTCTCCCAACCGCATAAAAACACCGGTATCCAGAAAACGGAGAAGTTGGACCTGCGTTTTCGGATCTGCGTCTCCAATTTCATCCAGAAAAACAATTCCTCCATTTGCCTCTTCCAGTATGCCCTGCCTGTTGAATTCCGCTCCGGTATATGCTCCTTTTTTATGGCCGAACAGTTCACTGTAGGTAAGCTCTCCGCTATAGGCAGCAATATTCGTTTTTCTTAAAGGCAGCTTAAAGTCAGAGCCTTTTTCCTTTTGGAAAATTTCATTCAGATGAGAGTAAATATTATTAAAAAAGAATTCTTTTCCCGAACCCGTCTGCCCATGAATGATAAGGCAGGGGAGTCCGGTTACCGTTTCCTGCAATTGCCTTTTTTCCCAATTAAGCATGCGATTGCAGATAGACTCCACGACAGTTTGTATCTGGTAAACCAGTGAATGAATATTTTGGCTTTTACCAATAACGTTACCAAAATGGTAAGAAGAAACCTTTGGGTCGCGGTATTCAATGTCCTGGCGCAGTTGACCTATTTCCTGCTTTAAAATTTCAATTTGCTTGAGGTTGTAAACTTTCGAGCTGATCAGGCTGGAAATAATTTGTAAAATTTTTTGATGTTCCCGGGTGAAGAAATGTTTGCGAAAACTGTCCTGGTTGATAACACCCAGTACCCGGTTCCCATGAATAATCGGGACTGCCAGCTCAGATTTGATTTGTGATGAAAGGCTTTTATAGAATCCATTTTTTTCATTTTCTACATTGGTTAAAAGAGCGGAGCGAGCCGTATGGGCGACATAACCGTTTAGGGATCTTTGTTCAAAAGGAATTTCTTCCCCTCCGATAGGGAGCGGTGGTATTTTGCTTTTCATCCACCCTCTTGACTTTGCACCTACCAGTTGCCCGGTTTCATCTTCAATGACCAGCCAGGGTCTTCCATCAATTATTTTGGATATGGAAATGGTTCCCGAATCTGCGCCAATCAGTTCAGAGGTTTTTGCCAGAATGTTCTGTAAAAAGGGTTGCAGGGTGTCTGAGGTGTCTGATAACAACTCTTCAATTTCTCCCAACACCTCTATTTCGATATGCTCCGGGTTTTCCTCCAGAATTAATTTTTCCACCATTGAAGCGTGGTTCTCAAGGAGGCGTTCTTCAAAATTGGTGAATTTATGTGTTGTGTTGGTGTAATAATTGACAACGCATATTAACTGGCCTTCGGGGTTTATTTTTGGAACCTGATACAATGAGACCAGGTCGATTTGTTGAGCCACTGATTTGCGGCTGAAACTTTCGCTCATTACATCTTCAATATATACGGACTTCTGGTTCGGATTTTTTGCCTTCAGTCCTTTGGATTTATCAAAAACCACGATTCGATTAATCAGGTTTTTCTTGTGAATATTTATTTGCTCTCGATTGTTGTAAATTAATGCATCCTCTTCATTTTTTGAGAAGGCCGCCAATATTTCCACTCGGTCACTCAATTCCTGGATTTGTGATTTGGGATTTTGTATAGAAGAGGGCACCCAAACAGAAGCTAACGCAAGTTTGTCTATAAGTTGGACGGCCGAGCGCATCATTCTCCAGGCCGCTTCCTTCTTTCTGGCTAAATCCAAATGGCGGGAAAAAGATATTTTTTGATGAAACCTTTTGGCCCTGTCAAGAAATGCACTTATGTCTGAAAGTAAATCAGCTATATCTTTTTGTTGATCCTCATTTAAAAACTCTCCTTCCTCTCCCCAATCCAGACTCAAAGTACCTATCGGGCGGAACTGGTGAGAAATGGGAAATACGGCCGTTGCTTTGATTTCAGACAGTTTTTCGAATGGGTTTTGCACCTTGGCGAATCCCCCCGGCAAATTCCAGGATAGGACAGTTTCATTATTTAAAAACGCCTGCGAAATGACAGAATCCTCCGGAGAAATAAATTTGGTTATGGGTTCCGGCCGGCTTTGACCCGTTACATATTGACAAACCAGCATCCCCTCATAAAGATCTTCAAGATTGACTCTCACCATCTTGCAGTTATAAAGCTCTTTTAATTGAGAACCCAAAATATGGAGAATTTCAAAAAGGCTTTCTTTCCCCAATTTTGATACCGAGTTTTTTATATTTTGCAGAGGCATTACTTAGGAATTGAGTGAGTAAAAAATTAACACAATAGGGTAATAATTATACTATAACCAGCATTTGGACAGAATGCTATTTACGGGTGGAAGGGAAATAATTGTCAAAAAAACGGCAATTTTCGCCAATTTCCTTCTGATGTCAACTTTTTGATGGGGAAAGACGTAAAGGAGTCAAGATAATAATCCCTTTAAATTTAATGGTTTATAGATTTCCTAACCAATTTTCCGTTCAAATTCTTAATGGCATAAGTTTTGCTAATTAATGGGAAAAGGAGATTGCTTTCATGTTGATAAATAAATTGTTGTTTTCAAATACCGCACCTAAGGTGATGAGTAAAAGTCTGGATTTGTTGTCCACCCGACAAAACCTCATTTCTTCAAATATTGGAAATTTGGACACACCGGGATATACGGCGAGCGACATTGATTTTCAAGGACAATTAAGAGAAGCCTTAGGTTCGAAAGGACAACTGAAACTTCGAGCCACAGATGAAAGGCATTATGGTCCCAAAACCTCTAATATCAGTAGTTTGAAGTCAGAACCCTTTGAAGAGGAAGATGCAGCCAAGTCGAATGGAAACAACGTGGACGTGGATAAGGAAATGGCAAAGCTGGCAGAAAACCAGATTGTTTATAATGCGACCATCCAGTTGATGTTGAAGCGTGGGTCAACGGTAAGGGCCGCGATAACTGAGCAAGCTCAATAATTTAAACAATATGTGCCGTAACTTGTTATAATTATTAAGCTGGATTTTTAATTAGATTAGAAAATTATGAAAGACATCACCCTTTCAAGTAATTTGAAGGCGCTTCAGGGAGTCGGCCCGTCGAAAGGACTAAACAGTCCCGGCGAGACTAAAGGAACGGATGGGCCGTCCTTTGCCGATACCCTTGCGCAATCTCTTGATAAGGTAAATACACTCCAAAAAGAAGCGGATGTTGCAATTCAGGATTTTGTGACCGGCGACACCCGAAATATCCATGAGACCATGATAGCTGTTGGTAAGGCGGACCTGGCGTTCAGGTTAACCATGCAGGTGAGGAATAAGATGGTGGAAGCCTATCAGGAAGTAATGCGATTGCAGGTATAATGGATTGGCAAAATTAAAACCTTAAACAAATCCCTGGAAAAATTTCCAGGGATTTTTTTTTGCTGTTTTCTTGCAGTTGACAAGAGGATTATATTGGCAGATATTATTCATATTGTTCTGATGGGAATCGGAATATTTTTGGCAAATATGGAGAATAAAATGATTAAAGATTTTCAATTGAAAATTAGCCTTTGTTTAGTTGCAACCTTGCTAATGGCAAACCCTTTATGGGCGCAATCGGGGGGGCACGCCAGTGTGGGCCTGGGCCACGGAGAAGAGGGTTATTTGCACTTGCAGGAAATGATCAAACATTATGAATTCAGTTTGAAGATGCCCGATGCGAGTGAAGAACTAAAAACCCATGCTCCCGTAGCCTTGCAGCATGCCAAGGAAGCAATCAAACATTATAATGAAGCTTTAAAGCATGGGAACGAATCTTTGGGGCGCCGCGCGAGTATGCCAATGGCGGAAGGCTCTGGAGGGGGCGGATACCAGGAAGAAGGTTCTTCGCATAGCCACGAAGAGGGCTCCCATTAAGGGGATATCCCAATAAAAATTTCGCTTCCCTCAATTTTTATTGGATAAACCTGGGTGTTCCAGCGATCGCCCCGGTCACATTTTCCTGTTTTCAGGTCGAACCGATATCCATGGTTGGGACATTTAATGCCTGTCCCATTCAATGTTCCCCGAATGAGAGGAGCGGTTTTTTTGTGTGGGCAAATATCATGAATGGCAAAGTATTCACCATTGATATTGAAGATACTCACACGTTGGCCGTTCAATTCAACACGCTTTCGCTCACCAGGAGGAATATCGCTGGTTTTGGCTACCGGAGTAAATTCGGTCATCCTCGGGTCTCGATGGGTAATTTAGAATCGCGACTCCAATCCCACCAGGAACCGTCATAGTTTCGAACCTTGAACCCCAAATATCGAAAAACAAAATAAGCCATGGCAGAACGAACCCCGCCCGTGCAATAAACAATGACTTCATGATGAGATTTTACTCCTGAAGCTCCCAACAGCCGGGATAAATCCGAAGCGGATTTCAATGTCCCGTCCTTATTAAAAAAGTCAGGCCAATGGATATGAATTGCATTTGGAATATGGCCTCCCCGGGAGGATCCATAGGGAGTGGCTCCCAGATATTCTTTGTGGGTGCGGTTGTCGATGAGAATATAATCTTTGTTGTTTAAAATTTTATTAATCAAAGATTTATCTGCTATTACATCAGAAGTTAAATTAATATCATTTGGGTTGAGTTTTGCGTCTTTTCTCTTCTCTTGGAAACCGCTTTCTACGGGTCCGTTGCTCGCTTTCCAGGCGTCCATGCCCCCGTCGAGTATCGCCACCTTTTTAAACCCGTAGCGTTCAAACATCCAAAAAAAACGACCATCCGTTCTCCAGGGATTTCCGGGATCTCCATAAATAATAATGGATTTTGTTGGGCTCAGGCCTTCACTCCCAAGGGCATGGGCAATAAAGTCCTTATCATCAATCAACATGCCTTTTATCCCATTCTTTTTAGTGGTGAAATCTCTCCAGTTATTCAGGTTCACCGCTCCGGGAATGTGCCCCATGAGGAACTTGAATTTAGACCGGGTATCCACGATAACCCTATGCTCGGATGGTATATTTTTCAGGGTTTCAGGGGTCACAAGTAATTCAGGAATCACTTGTATTTGTTGGCTTTGAATTGGACTCGATGCCATTAAAAATAATCCTGAAACCAGCCAGAAAACCATCCTTATTTTGCTTGACAAAATAAGGGCTGCACTTGTACTATCAGGCTTCATTTTTTCTCTCTGTTTCGGTTAATTCGGAGCATTTAGAGTCAGCGGCTACACTAATAAGGCAGAAAATTCCCACCCTCATATTAATCTCACTATCGATTATATACGATTTAAATGAGATCGGGGTAATGGATAGAATTGTAATCAGCAAGTTATTTATATTTAAAGGTTAATTATGACGGAAGATCAAGGAAAAGAAAGCAGCCCTTCGGATCGGCTGGAAGAAATAAAAAGAGAGGAAAAAGAAGACGCAAGCAGTTATTATGCACAGGGAGATTCAAAAGATAACGTGAACGAAGAAGCTGAATTGAGTAGACCAGTGGCAGATTTAGACCCGCAAAAAGAAGAAATGAATATGCTTAAAGCAGTGGCTTTTCTTGGATTTGGAATGGCCGCTTTGGCTATTATTTTCATACTTTTCTTTGTGCGAGACCTTGACACCCGAGTTGTTGATGTAGATGGCGCCGTGACGAGCCTGGAAGAAAAAATGGCTCCCCTTAAGCAGCACGTGGACGATAGCCTGGAAAAAATCAACAAGGATATTGCCGGGCTTGATGACAAAATAGGAAATTACGAACGCATCATGGCTGTTATGGAATTAAAGCGCGCTTTAGTTACCGTGCAGGAAATGACCATGGGCAACTCATCCCAGGTCAAGGCAAAATCCGATGAGGTGGTTGCGGGTATTGAATCACTCCTGGTTGAACTAGGCGCGGGAACAAGCGCAGAAAAAATGCCAGCAGGAATAGTCAGTATTGAAGAAGCACCTGCTGCTCCTCCAGCACCTGCAGAAGAACCTGCTCATGCTGAAGAACCAGCTGCCGCTGAAGAGCCAGCTCACGCGGAAGAACCTGCTGCCGCTGAAGAACCAGCACCAGAGCCGGCAGCCGAATCAGCGGAGGAAGAAGCTGAAGCTCCCGTAGCTGAAGAAGCCCCTGCCGAAGAAGGTGGTGGCGATGATGAAGAGGAAGAAGAGGACGAGGACGAGTAATCCTCGTCTTGAAATAGCTCCATCCTTTTTAAAAGTCCTTCTTATATGCCAGCCATAAAGTTAATCATTTATTTTCTAGCAGCCGCTGTAATCGGGTCCTTCGCCGTGCATAATATGACTTCGGTGGAGGTCAATTATTATGATTTTCAACTGAATCTGAAAACCCTGGAACTTCCCCTGGTTACAGTAGTTATGATTCCGCTGGGTGCGGGCTTGTTGGGGGCCTGGTTCATGTGGCTGTCCAGCTGGGTAAAGATGCGATTGGTTATCAGGAAGCAAAACAAAACCATTTCATCCATGGAAGAGGAACTTGAAAAACTGAGAAACACACCCCAACTTCCTGCTCAAATTGAATCCTCTACCGATTCTTGAAAACCTTTCAATTTCCTGAAAATTAAACTCCGGCAGGTTGCTGCTGGGTCAAGCAGTGGATGCCACCCAGTCCCCATATAAGCGTTCTGCATGATATGGGAATTATTTCTCGATCCGGAAACAAGGGTTCCAATATGGAAAGTGCGCGTTTGTCATTGGGGTGATCATAAACCGGGACAAGGACCGATTTGTTTGCAATGTAAAAATTGGCATAACTTGCGGGCAACCGTTCCTTTTGGCTTCCTACGTAACCTGGCATAGGAAGGGCAATCACTTTCAAGGGGTTGTCCTCTTGATCCGTTGTTGTTTTCAGTCGGTCAAAATTTTTTTTTAAAACCGTAAAATTGGCATCGAACTCATCTTCCTCTACGGCACAAACAATAGTTTGGGGGTTAACAAAACGAGCCAGATTGTCTATATGTCCATCGGTATCATCGCCTTCCATTGCCCCGTTCAGCCAAATTATTTTTGAGACTCCCAGGTAATCTTTTAGAATTCTTTCCATTTCTTCCCTGCTGATACCATCATTGCGATTGGGGTTCAATATGCAGGACTCGGTAGTCAGGCAGGTACCTAACCCATTTACATCAATGGCTCCTCCCTCCAGGACGATTTCAGGTTTGAAATGGTGCAGACCTGACTCTTCGGCGATTACGGTTCCGGCAAGATCATCGAGTTCCCATTTATACTTTCTTCCCCATGAATCAAAGTCCCAATCATTGGCTGCAACTTTTCCATTGTCCCGCACAATGAAATTGGGGCCGTAATCACGAATCCAGGAATCGTTAGTGGGAATATCATGTAAAGAGATATTTCCCATATGTACTCCATTTTTTTCAAGAAGGGTTTCTGCCGTTTTTTCCATTTCTTCGTCATTTACAAGAATATGGACAGACTCATCGGAAGCAAGATGCCTGATGATGGCGAGGAATTCTTCTTCCACTTTCTGCATATCCTGTCCTGGCCAGGTTTCGGGATTATGCGGCCAGGTTAGCCAGGTGCTGGAATGGGGTTCCCATTCGGCAGGCATTCGATATCCTAAGGATGCTGGCGTTTCATTCATTTGAGTCGAGAAGAATTTTGTCCAGGTGTCTGTACGCATCCACTCTGCGGTCTCTTAAAAATGGCCAGTTCTGGCGAGTGGATTCAATTTCCTGTAGAGAGCAGGAAGCTATAATGATTTCTGGCTCACTATCCATAGATTGCTGTAAGACCTGTCCGAAGGGATCACAAATAAAAGAACGCCCCCAAAAAGTCAGGTCTTTCTCGATGCCGCACCGATTGACGGATGCCAGAAATACACCATTGGAAATGGCATGGGATTTTTGAATGGTCTCCCAGGCTGAAATTTGACGAGGTAAATCATCGCGGTCGCATTCCTGAAAGCCGATAGCGGTAGGATAAAATAAAAATTGAGCTCCCGTTAAAGCAGTCAGCCTTGCTGCTTCTGGAAACCATTGATCCCAGCAAATGAGAACACCCACTTTTCCAAAGCGGGTGGAAAAACTCTGAAACCCCATGTCACCCGGGGTGAAATAATATTTTTCATAAAAACAGGGGTCATCGGGAATATGCATTTTCCTGTAACTGCCCATGATGCTTCCATCAGCATCGATGACCACTGCGGAATTGTGATAAATTCCTTCGGTTCTTTTTTCGAATAAAGGAACGATCAGCACAATCTCAAGTTCTTTTGCTAATTCCGCCATCTGCTGACTTGTAGGCCCGGGGATAGGCTCAGCGAGGGAAAAATGCTGCGGGTTTTCACTCTGACAAAAATATTGGGACAGAAAAAGCTCGGGCAGGCAAATGATTTGTGCCCCCTTTGCGGCAGCCTCGCGGATGGAAGCCATTGCCAATTGCAAATTTTGCTCAGGCTTACTGGAGCAAACCATCTGGATTAACCCGATGGTACGGGTGTTCTCCTTATTTAAATTCATGGTCAAATAAAGTTAAAGTGCGTGTTCCTACCGTATTCCCTGTTATGATATCATAATAATTTATTGAAGTTTTTTGCCGTGTTTAAAATATTTTTTAGAATGGGTTTGAGTTTTATGTGGATAAAAAAAGCGTTCAGGGATTATTACAAACCTAAATTAAAGCGTGAGCTGAAACGTGATCCGAATCAGGAGGAAATGGATCAGCGCTTTGAAGAAATATACAGTCAGGTCAATTGCATATTGTTGGCAGGAGTATTGGAAGGTGTGGCTATCTATTTTTATGAGATAGCCAGGTTTACCAAAGAAGAACTGGATGGATTTAGGGATCGTCCAGAGGAGTATTTGTTCGAACGCTTTGGGGGCGGTAACTATAAACTGAATTT
>WAIB01000008.1 GCA_009873655.1 Nitrospinota bacterium
GCCCGGGCAAGTGGGCTCCAGCCATGCATGTTTCTGGAATTTACATCAGCTTCTTTGGCAATGAGGCTTTTCACACAGGAATCATTTCCGCGTGTAGAACACAATAATAAAGCGGTGTCATCGTATCGATTGCGGGAGTTCACTTTTGAACCGCGCTTCAGCAAAAACCGGATCATTTCTGAGTCTCCCCGTGCTGATGCGACGATCAATGCGGTGCTTCCTTTCTTAGTACGCGATTCCAACTCCGCGCCCAAATCCAGAAGTGCTGCAGCTTCTTTTGTATCCCCGTCATAAACAGCCTGCAAAAAAGATTCATCCAATCCCGCAAATGCAAAGGAGGGAATTCCGATGCAAACAAGAAAAAGCGCATAATAAAATATTCTGTTCAATGCCATTTCCAAGAATTCCGCTCGAAATTATTAACCGGAGGATAAAAACACCTCAGCCGTTTCCTCAAACTGGTCTTTTAACTGTATTTTTAAACGAGAAATATCCTTTTGGGTCAACTTTAAATCTTTAAGAAGGTTTTCATCAAGAGGGGCGGCATAACCTTCCCCTGCGCCTTGAAGGTCCAATTCATGGGAAATGATATCCGCGAGATGAATTATCGTTGCATCCCTCGAATAGTTTTTTGATTGCAAGGGGGTATGATGATTGGCAACGACCTCAATTAATCTCTCCGGCAGTTTCCAGGCCTGAAATAAAGCAGCCCCAACTTCAGCATGATTAAAACCGTGTACCTGGGCTTCAACCTGAAATAATGATTTAGAACTTGCTTCACTCAATTCCAGTGCTTCTTTAGCCGCTTTGGGAGCTTTCTTATATATAACCAGGCTTCCTATATCATGCAGAATTCCCAGAAGATAAAATCTATCCTTTTCTGGTTCATGTATATACTCGGCGATCAGCCGGGCCCCCAAAGCACATCCAATACTGTGTTTCCAGAAAGAATTGATATCAATCAGGTCTACGGGGATGCCTTTAAAACTTTCCATCTCGGCCGTTCCAAGCACCAACTCCTCTAACTGGTTCATCCCTATAAAAGTTAAAGCATGTTCAATGGTTTCTACCTGGGACTCGGGATTAAACAGCGGGCTGTTGGATATTTTCAAAATTCGAGCAGAAAGGGCCGGGTCGTGTAAAATCACCTCTCCTATATCCTTGAAGGAGCTTTCCGGGTTTTCAATCACCTTTTTGAGCTTGAAATAAAGATCTGGTGGACTGGCTACCCAGTCATCAACTATATCTTCAACCTTCATTTTTCCAGCTATTATTTAATTTAGCAAGGAGGAAAGCCCCCTGGCCCCGTTATAGGGAATAAAACCAAATCTTATATTAACAAATGTACTGGGGGCGTCAAAATTATTGATTCATAAAGGCGGAAAAAAAAAATCCGCCCGCCAGGGAGGTAGAGCAGGCGAGCGGATCGCAAAAAGGGGTGGAAAATTAATTCCGTAACTAAAGATCGGGAAAGGACCATTTTTATTCCATAAAAAACATTTTAAGCGTTAAAAATCCATTCCTTCATTGAATTGGGACACCTGGTTTCTCCCATTATTTTTGGCAGCGTATAAAGCTTTATCTGCTTTTGATATGAGATTTTTAAAATCCGCTCCTGTATTCACTATCATGGTAGCTACTCCCATACTTACTGTTACCCGGGATCCGTTGGGATTATTTTTATGTTCCAAGTTCAAATCAAAAATGGATTTTCTTAATCCTTCAGACAGCCTCATGGCGCCTTTAGAACTTGTTTCAGGGAGTACCAGAGCAAACTCCTCCCCTCCAAATCTTGCAGCCAAATCGGCGGGTCTCTTCATGGCCCCCTCAATGGCCTTTGCCACTTCTTTCAGACAATCATCTCCTTTTTGGTGACCGTAGGCATCATTATAAAATTTGAAGAAATCCAAATCGATCATAACAAGCGAGAATGGATATTTATCTCGTTGGGCCCTTTTCCATTCCTTCTCCAGATATTCATCAAAAAACCGTCGATTACCTATTCCCGTTAAAGAATCTTTCGTTGCCAATTCTTTTAACTCTTCCACTGCTTCAATCAACCGGGCTTGCGCATTAAGCAACTCTTCTTCCATCGCCTTTACTTGGGTAATATTGCGAGCTATACACAGGGTCCCAAGGAAATTTTTTTCTCCTCCGTCCTTAAAAACAATTTCATCGGGAACATCCCATAAACCAAATGCATCCATTAAAACGGGTATGGATTTGGTTTGCTCCCACAGTGCAGATTCTTTTTCGACCAGGAAATTAACCTCCAGGTTATTGGTAGCCATTGGCCCCACTCCCCGCGTTGTTATTTGGGAAACCAGGCCATCGCGATAGTTCACCCCATTTACTTTTTCTACAAACTTCTCTATATGGTGACCCACTATTGTGGAAGGTTCGTATCCCAAAAAACGGATGGCGGGATTTACAAATTCAATTTTCCCTTCTACATCCAGCCGAATAATAATATCCGAAACGGTTTCAACTATTGTTCGATATTGTTTTTCCCTTTCTAATAGTGCCTTCTCTGCAGAATTCGCCTTTTGTTGAAACCGGTGAATCTGGACTGCATTGGTAATGCTTCTTTCCAAAACATCTGCATTCAGTCCATTTTTGGAAACATAATCTGCCGCCCCTTTTTTCAAAACCTCTGCCGCCAATGTTTCACTACCCATCCCCGTCAACACCACAACAGGTGTTCCAGCACCATTTAGATCACGGATTTGATCTATGATCTCAATTCCCTTGGCATCAGGCAGGTGGTAATCGGTGAGGATACAATCCAATTCCTGAGCTTTAATTATTTCAATTCCGCATTGGAAATCTTGCGCCTCATCAAGGTCCACATTAAGCTTTGATCTGTTCAACAAGCGCAGAATATTTTCCCGATCTGTTTCATCATCATCGATCAGTAAAATTTTCAAATCTTCTTTCATTATTCCTATCTTTCAAGTAAGCATTTCCGTTTTTAAAAGCGGGAAAACTATACCTTGTACGGAAAACAAAGGAATTTTAACACGGAAATATCCATGTATGTGACAGGTTTTAAATTGACATCAAGGAAACAATGTGGAGTTTAGCCATTTACCCGAGAAGGGAAACAAACAACCTTATCTCCACCTGAAGCCTTGGCTTTTAACAAAAAAGATTCTGCATTATCGGCAATCCCATCCACCGACAAACCCTCAACATAAGCCGCAACACCAAAACTGGCAGTTATTTTAATGCTTTCGATACCCAGAGAAATTTTTTCATCAAATAATTTGCGCAGATTTTCCGCCAGCGTTTCTGCACCCGACAGGTTTGTTTCCGGGACAATGACCATGAAAGCTTCTGTCCCCCAGCGACCCACCGTATCCACCTTTCTACATTTCCTGATAAATCTCTCCGCCACATGAACAATTAATTTCTTTGCCGCCGAATCACCCAGCTTTGAATGGATTTCTTTAAATCGATCAATATCCCCAAGGATAATTGAAAATGTTTCGCCGCTTCTTTCAAAGCGCGAAATTTCATATTCAATTTTATTTTTAATATCCCGGCGGTTTGAAAGCCTTGTCAGAGGATCAATCCGCGAAAGTGCTTTCAATTCACGATGAGCTTTTTCTAAATCTACAATAAGTTTTTCACGCTCTTCTTCAGCTTTTCTTTTTTCTTCTTTGAGATGTTTTTTATTGATTGCCGCCTCAACCACTGTTGGCAACAAATGCAGATACATTCCCGCGGGATCCTTTACAAGATAATCACTTGCACCCTCTTTTAATGCTTTTACGGCAGTATCTTCATCTCCCTGGCCTGTAATAATAATAGCCGGCTGGTCATCCAGGTCTGGTAAAATGCTGAGGCCCGGACCATCTGGAACTTTTGAGTCCAGAAGAACCACATTATAGGTCGCTTCTTTCAGGCACCGCCTTGTTTCCCCACAAGTGGAAACCGATCGGAGTTCATAATCCAGGTTTTGAGTTTCAATCAATCGTCGAATGGCTTCTACATCAAAATTATTATCTTCGAGCAAAAGCACCCTTAGTCCGTTCATCCGCCAAACCTCATATCAGTCAAAAAACCAGTAGGCTAAAATAAATAACTTCTAAAAATGGATGTTCAAATTGGAAGATCAATACGTCCCATATTCCCATATCAAAGTGACAATCATGATAAGAATGTGTCACAATTTCTTTTTAAAAAGTTAAAAATCAGGGGATTAAAAGATTATTAGCCCATATTGTCCTAATTTATACCTTTTGAATCAATTCCATCCTAGAGCTAATAAATGGATTCCATATTCTTTTAATTTGCCAAAATTAATCCGCTATCCAAGGTAGAGGGAAATCATTGATTAAAAACAACAATTAATGCTAAGGTGGGCAAAGAAAATCATCTCGGCTAACCTCATCTGCATCTAAAAAAAAGTACCCTTTTAATGTCATCGGAAAAATTCAAACTTGCTGTTTTAGTGTCCGGTCGCGGGTCAAATCTACAAGCTATCATTGACAGCATAGAAAAAAACAATCTGGCCGCAGAAATTTCATTAGTATTAAGCAATGTGAAAGATGCTTATGCGCTTGAAAGGGGCAAGAAACACGGACTGGAAGTTGTCTTTTTGGATCCAAAAGTTTTTCCCGGCAAAGCCGACTATGAACAGCAAATGATTGACCTGCTGCAATCGAAATCCGTTGACCTTGTATGTCTGGCAGGATTCATGCGGATACTCGGGGAAAAATTTATCGAAGCTTTTTCAGGGAAAATCATCAATATCCATCCGTCGCTGCTTCCCGCATTTCCGGGATTGAACGTGCAAAAAAAAGCGTTGGAGCATGGTGCCAAGTTTTCGGGATGCACCGTTCATTTTGTAAATGAAGAGGTGGATGGCGGGCCCATCATCAAACAGGCAGTGGTTCCAATTCATGATGAAGACAGCATCGATTCACTTTCCGAAAGGATTCTTGAACAAGAGCATATTATTTACCCGGAAGCTATTCGATTGATAATAGAAGACAAAATAAAGGTTTCCGGTCGTCGAGTTTTACAAAAAGCATAAGGAAATTAAATTGATCCATTTTATAAAATCCATAATATTCTTTTGTATTTTTTTGAGTGTGCAAACGGTGCAGGCTGAAACACCCGAGCAAAAAGCCCTGGACGCTGTCCAGAAAAACTACGAAAAAGTTTTAACTTTTGAAGCTGAGTTCATACAAAAGTCATACGTAAAAATGATGGATAAAACCCAGGATGCAAAAGGAACCGTTTCCATAAAAAAACCGGGAAAGATGAAATGGACCTACGGAGCCCCGGACACACAGGTTTTGATCAGCAACGGAAAAACCCTCTGGCATTATGTAGAAGACGAAGAACAGGTCACCAAAGTGCCCATTGAAAGCATTTATTCATCAAACACTCCCGCCCTTTTTCTCGCTGGAAAAGGAAAACTGACTCAAACCTTTAACATTGAAAGCGTAAGTCTTGAAACCAACCCTATAAGCATTACGCTCACACCCAGGGAAGATGATCAGGCCCTGACGCGCTTACAGTTATTCGCAAACAAGAAAAACTATCAGATCACCGGATCAACGGTGTATGATAAATTAGGAAACAAAACGGAAATTCATTTTAGTAAAATTAAAACCAATACAGAGATTCCTGAAAAAACTTTTCAATTTCAAGCGCCTCCTGACGTAGAGGTCTTGGATTACACCAAAAATCCTTAAATAAAATGTTAGAACTATCGGTTATACCTATTGATGCGATCCTGAGTTTCAGCACCAAGATGCTGGCATTCTTAGCCGGCCTTGCCGCTCTCATTTTTGTACACGAACTGGGGCATTTTCTTGTCGCCCGGAAAGTAGGGGTGGTGGTAGAAAAATTCGCCCTTGGATTTGGACCAAAACTAGCGGGTTTTAAAAAGGGGGAAACAGAATACCTGATCGCAGCCATCCCCCTGGGCGGTTATGTGAAAATGAAGGGAGAAGAAATAGGAGAAGGAGATGCCGATGAAAAAGGCTCTTTCTCCGCCGCTGCCGTTGAACACCGTCTTGCTATTGCCTTCGCCGGGCCTCTTTTCAATATACTTTTTGCAATCGGAATTTATTATTTTGTCTATATCATGGGAGTCCCCGCCTTATCCCCGGTGGTGGGAACGGTAAACGAGGAATCTCCCGCGCTGGCTGCGGGGTTACAGACTGGAGACCGGATTCTTGCCATTGGCGATGAAGAAGTTTTTTATTGGGAACAACTGCAAAAAATAGTTCACGAATCCCCCGGCCGCTCGCTGAATTTCAAACTGGATCGAAACGGAAATACCTTTGACGTTCCAATTACTCCCGTTGCCGAACAAATTACAGACCTGTTTGGAGACAAAGAATCGGTAGGCCTTATAGGAATCACTCCGCTGGTTCGAAATATCACCCTGGTAAAAGAAAATACTCCCGCGGCCCGAGCTGGAGTTCAAGAGGGTGATATTCTTTTGAAAGTTGATGAAACGGAAATTTTTGGATGGAAAGACTTAAAATCAGCAGCAATTGACAAGCCGGGACAAGAGCTCGCATTTCATTTATTAAGAAATGACACAGAAATAGTCCTGAAATTGACACCTGAAAAAAAGAAAACCAAAGATCTCGAGGGCAAAGAAATTGAGATTGGGATGCTGGGCATAGGTATGAGCGGCGAAATGACCCAGGAAAAATACGGTTTTCTAGGAGCTTTCAAAAGAGCTATCGACGAAACAGGGAAACTGATTTATTTAATCGCGGTAAGCATAAAAAAAATGATATGGGGCTCCATTCCTGCAGATTCCATTGGCGGCCCCATTCTGATTTTCCAGATTTACGGAGAACAGGCCGAACAGGGTTTTAATGAGCTTATCCGCCTTACCGCTTTACTGAGCATCAACCTGGGCCTTTTGAACCTGCTGCCGATTCCGGTATTGGATGGAGGTCACATTTTCTTTTTCCTGATTGAAATTCTCAAGGGGAAACCCGTTAGCGAAAGAAACAGGGAAAGAGCTCAGCAAGTAGGTCTTTTCATGTTGATAAGCCTGATGGTGTTCGCGTTTTATAACGACATCATGAGAGTGATAAGCTGACCCGCTTTCATTTAAAATTGACTCGCCATGCAGGATGTAAAAAGAAAAATCGAAGATCTAAAAACCGTTGCGGAAAAACTGGAGATTGAAATTGAAATCACCAATCTCAACGACCAGGAGTTTCAGATCCAAAGCGGGTATTGCAAAATGAACGGCAAAGGCCTGATCCTGCTGGACAAAAACAGCTCGCTTCAAGAACAGTCCGATGTAATACTTCAAACATTGAAAAATTTTGATCTTGAAAACATTTATGTAGCTTCGTGGATTCGAGAATATATTGAACAAGAAGGTGACAAATGACCCTGCTCAACAACATCCTTCCCGAACAAAGAAGAGGAAAATTAAAGGCATTGCTGAAAATGGGAAAAACCGTTCGGGTTCTGGAAGCACACAACGGTTTGAGTGGAATCATTGCCAACAACATTCAAGTCGAAGGGGAGTCAGAAGGAAAACCTGTCATCCGTGAGTTCGATGCTATCTGGGAAAGCAGCCTCACGGACTCGGCTTCAAAAGGGCATCCGGATATTGAGGTGGTAACCTTCGACTCCAGACTCCAAACCATCAATGAAATTCTTGCGGTTACCAACAAGCCCATGATCGTTGATGGCGATACAGGAGGGGATGTTAACGCATTTGAATATACGGTATCCAAACTGGAAAGGGTCGGGGTTTCCGCAATCATAATTGAGGACAAAGTTTTCCCAAAAAGAAACAGCCTGGAAGCCGGAGTCCAACAGAACCTGGAGGATCCTGAAATCTTTGCTCAAAAAATTCGTCGGGGAAAGGAAATCCAGAATACCGATGATTTCATGATCATTGCCAGGCTTGAAAGCCTTATAGCCGGCAAACCCATGGAAGATGCGGTGAACAGGGCAAAAACTTATCTGCGGGCAGGGGTGGATGGAATCATGATCCACTCCAAGTCTAAATCTTCTGATGAAATTTTTCAGTTTGCCCAGCACTATAAAGAAATATCAAAGCAGTTAAACCTGAACAAAACCCTTGTGTGCGTTCCCACAACGTATAACCAGACCACAGAGAAAGAACTTGCTTCTGCTGGATTCCAGATAATCATCCATGCAAATCATTTACTCAGAAGTGCCTACAAAGCCATGCTGGAAACAGCACAGACCATACTCAGAGACCAGCGATCCCTTGAAGCCGACCCGCTATGCAGTACCGTAGGGGAAATTTTTAAAACCGTAGGTTTTCTGGATGTCAAAGAAAAGGACCAGGAAAATGAGCAGTCCAAAAACATTCCTGTCCTCATTCCTGCTGCCGGAGAAGACCCCATATTCAAGAAAACCCTGAACGGTAAACCCAAGGCCATGCTTGAAATATGCGGAAAAACGCTTCTAGAACATCAGGTCCAGACATTAAATAATAATGACCTTGCAGACATTACCGTCATTGCCGGTTACGGCCGGGATCAAATGCATGCCGAGGGAATAAACATCCTTGAAAACCCCGATTTCAAAAATGGATCGATGCTCAACTCATTGTTTGTTGGCAAGAAAAAAATGAACAACGGGTTCATCATGCTCTACTCAGATATCCTTATGGAAGATAATATAATCAAAGATCTGGCCAGCCGAAAAGAGGACATCATACTCGTGGCAGACAATTCCACCCAATACCATGAACCTCAGGAAGGAAATATTCTCGATTTCATCATCGCCAAGAACCAACATAAGCCCGCGCGCAGGGAAATACGTTTTGCAAGCGAAAATGTAGTTTCAAAAATTGGAAGCAAAATAAATCCAGAGACCGCCAGCCACGAATTCATAGGGGTTGCACGATTCAGTAAAACGGGAGCGGAACAATTGATCGAGACCTACAATGACATTGTTAAAAACTACCAGGGTCAATTTCAGGAATCGGACGACATATCGCAGCTTAACTTCACCGACCTCATTCAGGAAATGATTGACCGGGGCTTTTTGGTGCACTTCATGGAAATCCATAAAGGCTGGCTGGAAATTCATAATGAAGAACACATTGCTCTTGCCGAAAAATCTTTTAGCGAATAAAATCCCACTGCTTCAAAAAACTTCCTTAAAAGAAAAATGTATTACTCAAAATTACTGATCCCTACTTTAAAAGAGTCGCCGGCTGATGCGGAAGTAATCAGCCACAAGCTCATGGTCCGGGCCGGCATGATCCGGCAGCTTGCTGCGGGCATTTACTCAGTCCTTCCGCTTGGACTCAGGGTATTGAAAAAAGTAGAGAATATTATCCGCGATGAAATGAACCGGATCGGCGGGCAGGAAGTCTTCCTTCCAAGCATTCAACCCGCCGAATTATGGCAGGAAAGCAAAAGGTGGGATTTTTACGGTAAGGAATTGCTTAGAATCAAAGACAGGCATGACCGGGATTTCTGCTATGGCCCCACTCATGAAGAAGTTATAACCGACATTGTTCGGAAAGAAGTAAAGTCTTACCGCCAACTACCCCAAATTCTTTATCAAATCCAGACAAAGTTTCGCGATGAAGTCCGGCCTCGATTTGGAATCATGCGGGGCAGGGAATTCATTATGAAAGACGCATACAGTTTTCATGCGGATGAAGAAGACACAAAAAAAACCTATGAACAAATGGCCCAGGCCTACGCAAATGTTTTTACCCGCTGCGGTTTAAAGTTCAAACAGGTTCAAGCTGATTCGGGAACCATCGGCGGAAGTTTTTCCCACGAATTCGCGGTGCTGGCGGACTCGGGAGAGGATGAAATAGGTTTTTGCGATGAATGCGGTTATGCCTCCAACATTGAACTTGCAGAGTCCCGCCCGGTTTCCAGCACAACACCTGCCGATGGTGAAGACAAACTAAATGAAGTCCATACTCCTGGGAAAAAATCCGTTGAAGAAGTTTCAGAATTTCTAGGGATACCTGACAAACAAATTGTAAAAACGATTTTACTGGAAAACGAAAACGGCCTTGTTGCCGGGCTGGTGCGGGGAGACCATGAAATCAACACCGTGAAATTGAAAAATTTTATAGGTTGCGAATGGTTATTACCTGCTTCCGAAAAAACAATCGAGGAGAAACTGGGATTGCCGTGTGGATACATTGGCCCGGTAGAACTGGATATCCCCGTCTACGCCGACCAGGCACTTTTCACGCTACAAAATTTTGTCACCGGGGCAAACAAAGCCGACACCCATTTCACAGGGGTTCAGGTTCAACGGGATTTAAAAGTCCGGGAGTTTGGTGATTTTCGATCCATTCTCCCGGGAGACCCCTGCCCTAAATGTAAGAATGGAATTTACCAAGTCAAACGCGGAATTGAAGTCGGGCATATTTTTATTCTGGGAACCAAATACAGTGAAGCCATGAAAGCGCTCTATCTGGACAGCAATGGAAAAGAAAATCTGATGATTATGGGTTGTTACGGAATTGGGGTTGGAAGAACCGCTGCCGCTTCAGTGGAACAAAACCACGATGAAAAAGGAATGGTCTGGCCTTTGAATCTTGCGCCTTTCTCAGTCGTTATCATTCCGGTAAATTTCAAAAAAGAGGATTTAAAAAACACCTGTGAATCCATTTATAACCAGCTGCTGGAAATGGGAATTGAAGTCCTTCTTGACGATCGTCCGGATCGATTGGGAGTAAAACTGAAGGATGCAGATTTAATAGGAATCCCCCTTCAAATTATTGTGGGACCTAAAAACCTTGAAGAAGGAAATATTGAAATAAAAATCCGCAAGACCCAGGAATCTCAACTGCATCCCTTCCCGCAGGCCATTAAAGATATTCCCAATATTTTAAAGGACTTATAAATTATTGACAGGCTTTCCCTTTCCCGAAATTTCCCTTGAAATCCTGCCTCTAATTCTTGTACAATTCCCTTAACTGAATACGGGCTCTGCAATGCGGGCTTTGAGCCCGCTTTTTTTTTGCTTTTCCCGTGGCAAACGGTAAGTTTTTGCTTCCTCTTCCTTGTGGGTTTTACTGATTCCGGGTAATAATTCCCGGGAATTCTCTCTTAACACATTGAGGCGTAAATGGGAAAAGCTCCGGTCGCTCAATCGGTAGCCGAGTTGATCGAGCCTGGCCTTTTGGCCAAGGGGCTCGAGTTGGTGGATGTCGAATTCAAGAAAGAAGGCAAAACCTGGATCCTTAGAATCTTTATTGACAAAGACGGCGGGGTCACTTTAGAAGATTGCCAGAAGGCAAGCCACCTGACGGGCGACCTGATCGAAGTTGAGGATATCATTGAACCGGTTTATACGCTGGAAGTCTCGTCTCCAGGGTTAAACAGGGTACTGAAAAAGGAAAAAGACTTCGTCAAGTTTATTGGAAAAAAAATATGCGTGCAATGCCACGCGCCTTTAAACGGCAGAAAGAAATTTACCGGCAACCTGGCAGATTTTAAAGAGGAAACGATTCACCTTGAGGTGGATGGGGAAACCCACACCATTCCATTGAATCGGGTGGCCAAAGCAAATTTAGTTATAGAAATTTAGGGAACATAATGAGTCTGGAAACTCTCAGCATTTTAGAACAGTTGGCCCGGGATAAAGGCCTGGACAAAGACGTCTTGATCGAAGCCTTGAAAGCAGCCGTAGAGGTAGCTGCCCGCAAACGCTATCCTTCCGCAAACGAATTGCAAAGCGAATTCAATGAATCCACCGGAGAAGTAGAAATTTATCTTGAAAAAACGGTGGTAAAAGACGTTATCAAACCAGACGAAGAAATCAGCCTCAAAGAAGCCGCTTCTTTCTCGGAAGATGTTCAAATAGGAGACCAGGTTCTCGTTCAGCAGGTAATGGAAAATTACGGGCGTATCGCCGCCCAGCTTGCCAAGCAAGTCATCGTGCAGAAAGTCCGCGAAGCGGAAATCGAACTGATTTATAACGAATACAAGGATAAAAAAGGCGAACTCCTTAACGGAATTGTACACAGGATGGAACATGGTGACCTGATTGTTGACCTCGGAAATGCAGAAGGAATCCTGCCGCGCAGGGAGCAGGTTTTCCGGGAAAGCTTCAATCGGGGCGAACGAATTCGCGCTTACGTTCTGGACGTACGCAAAACACCAAAAAATGCATTGGTTATCCTTTCCAGAACCCACATTGGGCTGGTCAAAAGGTTATTCGAAATGGAAGTTCCCGAGATTAGCGAAGGCATGGTAGAAATCATGGGTGTCGTCCGCGAACCCAATGGTCGAACCAAAATAGCCGTGCGCACCAATGACCGAGACATTGATGCCGTAGGCGCCTGTGTGGGTATGAGGGGAATGCGTGTCCAATCCATCGTCCAGGAACTCCGTGGAGAAAAGATCGATATCGTTGAGTATTCGGAAGATCCTGAAACCTACATAAAAAATGCGCTGAGTCCGGCAAAAGTTTCAAGGATCATCCTTAACCGTGAAGAAAAGCAAATGACCATCATTGTTGCCGAAGACCAAATGTCTCTGGCAATTGGGAAAAAAGGTCAGAACGTTCGACTGGCTGCAAAACTCGTTAAATGGAAAGTTGACATTAAAGGACCGGGTGAAGCCCTGGATATCGGAGAGCAACACAGCTTCATGGCTTCCGGGAATGAGTCTGATGTCGATTTCCTCGAAGATATCAGAAACACAAAAGGTCTTGGCGAAAAAGTGATGACGATCTTGTTCAGCAATAACATTGTCACTTTTGAGGAAGCTTTAAGCAGGGGTGTAAAAGGCCTGGTCGAATTACCGGGAATCGGCCCTAAAAAGGCAGAAGGCCTGATAGAGCTGGCAGAAAAAATTCAGGAACTGGAAGCCACGAAGGTCGTAGAAACAGAAACCCCGGAAGAGACCGTAAAAGAAGAGACCGTAAAAGATGAAGGTGAAGACGCGCCCGAGGAAGAAGCCGCTCCTGAGGAAATTGAGGAAGTAACCGAAGAATTGGAAGAAAGCCCGGCAGTCGAAGAGGAAGAAGACGTCGAAGAGGAGGAAATTCCCATTCAGGAGTTATCCGGGCTGCCATCAGAAATACCGGATATCCTGGAAACCAATGGTTTTGAAACCCTTGCAGAGCTTTCAGTTACCCCGTTAGAAGAATTAATTGCCATTGAAGGCATAGACGAAAATATGGGGAAAGAAATTCTAGAAAAAGTAAAGCAACAATTAGGAAATATGGAAAATGCTTGAAAATCGCTCCATACATTTTTTTCAAAATATGAGTCAGAATTACGCACCATTCGATACAAAGGCTCGATTCCTGAGTCAATTGGGAATAGCGGGCTCGGAACACAGGAGGAAATTTGGCTAAAATTCGTGTAAACAAATTGGCTCTGGAACTCGGACTTCAAAACGATCAGATCATTGATGCCCTGAAAAAGAAAGAGATCGTTGTGAAAAACCACATGAGTTCTGTTGATGAGGAGGCCGCCCAATATATCCGCGACCTCTTCTCGCCTAAAACTCCAGCCAAAGCTCCGACCAAGGCGGTAAAAGTTAAAGCAAAAATCAAGCTAAAGACCCCCTCCAAAATAAAAATCACGACAGCCAAAACAAAGGCTAAATCAGAAAAAGTTAAAAAAGCCGAAAAAAAAGAAGACGCGCCCGCAAAAAAAACCAAGGTTGCAAAAACAGCCAAATCCAAAACCACCACCGCCAAGGCAAAGACAGCAACCGCAAAAGCAAAAACCGCCAAGGCTAAAACAACAAAGGCCAAGGCTAAAAAGGAAGATTCCAAAACAGCTGAATCAAAGGCTGGAAAAAAACTCGGCCTGAAAATAATAAAGCAGGAAGAGAAACCTGCTGAAGAAGAAAAGCCCAAAGCACCCGTCAAAGAAAAGCCCAAAGCACCCGAACCCGAAGTTAAAACACCAGCGGTTACAAAAGAACCCGAACCCGCTCCTGCGCCCGAACCTGTTGAAGAAGAACAGGCGTTTGAACTGGTAAAAATAAGGGAAAACATACCCATTCGGGAACTGGCCGAAATTTTAAAATCCACTCCCAACGAAGTCATTAAAGAGTTAATGGTCTTTGGTGTTCTCGCTAACATCAACCAGACTCTTAACTTTGACCTTGCAAGTAAAGTTGCGGACAAAATGGGATTCGAAGTTGAGCTTTTGGTAGAAAGGTCAGAACTCGACTTCATTGAAGAAGAAGAAGACAATCCAAAAGATCATATTGGCCGGGCTCCTATAGTGACCATCATGGGGCACGTGGATCACGGTAAAACCTCATTGCTTGACGCCATCCGCAAAACCGAAGTGACAAAAGTGGAAGCGGGAGGAATCACCCAGCATATTGGTGCCTACCAGGCGCATATCAAGGGATCCGCAATCACATTTCTGGATACCCCCGGCCATGAAGCCTTTACCGCCATGCGGGCCCGTGGAGCCCAGGTAACCGATGTGGTCGTTCTGGTAGTGGCTGCCGATGACGGTATCAAACCTCAAACAAAAGAAGCGATCCACCACGCCGAGGCCGCGGGAGTACCCATACTGGTGGCAATAAATAAGATCGACAAACCCGACGCCAAACCCGACGAAGTGAAAAAACAACTGGCTGACCAGGGACTTCTGCCCGAAGACTGGGGTGGACAAACCATTTACATAGAGGTATCCGCATTAAAAGGAACTGGAATTGACGACCTGTTGGAAAACCTCATCCTGCAAGCTGAAATTATGGAGTTGAAGGCAAACCCGAAATTAAGAGCAAAAGGAGTCATTATTGAGTCGAAACTGGATAAGGGCCGGGGCCCCGTTGCAACCCTGGTGGTACAAAGCGGGACACTTCATGTGGGAGAACCCTTTATAGTAGGCTGTCATTTCGGAAAAGTCCGCGCATTAATCGGAGACTCTGGTAAAAAAATAAAAAAAGCGGTTCCTTCCACCCCTGTTGAAATTGTAGGGCTGCCGGATGTCCCGCAACCGGGTGACCATTTCATGGTTGTTCAAGATGAAAGAAAAGCCCGGCAGTTGAGTAATCTGAGGATGCAACAGCAAAGGGAAGTTCAACTGGCCAAGTCAACCCGAATCACCATGGACGACCTGCATCAACAAATCATTGAAGGGCAAATAAAAGAACTCGACCTGATTGTTAAAGCAGATGTCCAGGGGTCCATCCATGCGGTTCAAGAAGCCTTTAGCAAACTCGGCAGCGATGAAGTGCGAATAAAATGCATCCATGATGCGGTAGGAGGCATTACGGAATCGGATGTACTGCTTGCAACAGCATCAAACGCAATCATAATTGGATTCAATGTCCGCCCAACAGACCAGGCCAGCAAACTTGCTTTAAGGGAACGGGTGGACATTCGAATGTACAGCATCATTTACGATGCCATAAACGATATCAAGGCCGCTATGGAAGGCATGCTCGCTCCCAAATTCAAAGAAAGAATTGTGGGCCGGGCCGAGGTTCGGGAAGTGTTTACCATTCCGAAAGTGGGCGCGATCGCAGGTTGCCACGTGTTATCAGGAAAGGCCGAACGAAACCTGGAAGCAAGGCTGATACGCGATAATGTGGTTGTCTACCAGGGAAAGATCGCTTCCATTCGCAGATTCAAAGACGATGTTAAAGAAGTCGCGGCGGGATATGAATGCGGCATCTCAATGGATAAATTTCAGGATATAAAACTGGGAGATGTTATAGAACCCTTTGTAATGGAAGAAATAACCTCCTGACCCGTATAAAATGTAAAAAATAAGATGGTCATTGGCTGCTGTTCCATAAAGTTTTATTTACACGGAAACAACTCGTTAAAAGGAAAAAGACGCGTAGTAAGAGCCATCAAAGACCGGCTTAAAAATGATTTCAATGTTTCTGTTGCCGAGGTAGGCGACCAGGATGTCTGGCAAAGCCTTCACATAGGAATATCCGCAGTGGGTTCAGACAGTCCCTATATGGATGGCCTGTTGACTAAAGTCGTAGATGCCATTGACAGAATGAACCTGGCTGAAATGGTCGATTGCAAAACAGAAACATTAAGCATGGGCCAGGAAATCTATTAAACCCTGATGAAATATTGGGGAATGAAAACTAATATTAAGGTGTAGCCATGAGATTCAAACGTTCCCAACGAATCCAGGAGCTGCTTCTTGAAGAAATTTCAAAACTGCTTCAGAGTGGGCTAAAAGATCCCAGGATCGGATTTACAACCCTTACCCGGGTTGAAGTTTCTGACAATCTAAAACACGCAAAAGTTTTTGTCAGCGTGATGGGCTCTGAAGAGGAAAAAAAACAGACATTGGAAGCCTTGAAAAACGCCAAAGGTTTCATAAGGAATTATCTAGGCAAAAACCTGTATTTAAAATATCTGCCTGAACTGGAATTTAAAAAAGACGAAAATGCCGAACACGTTGAAAAAATCACCCGAATCCTCAACGAATTGCATCCAGAATCGGATAGTGAACCTTTATAAACCTCAGGGGCCAACTTCCTTTTCCATGGTGCATCAGGTAAAAAAGATTCTGGGGGTAAAAAAAGCCGGTCACATTGGAACCCTGGATCCAATGGCCGAGGGCATCCTTCCCATCTGCCTGGGGCAATCCACCCGGATCATCCAGTTCCTTTCTCCTTTATCCAAAAGCTACGAATGTACTATGGAACTGGGGTCTGCAACCGATACACAAGATGCGACCGGCAAGGTGATTTCCAGAGGAAATGCATCCGGAATCAAGAACGACCAGATAAAAGAATCATTTCAGCGGTTTTTGGGCCGGCAAAAACAAGTGCCGCCCATGTATTCGGCCAAGAAAAACAATGGAATTCCGCTTTACAAATTAGCCAGAAATGGTATTAATATCGAAAGAAAACCGGTTCCCGTGCATTTTTTCGCCATAGAATTTGTCAGCAGGGATAAAAATCGGGTAAAATTTCATGCCCACTGCTCAGCGGGGACTTATATCCGTACCCTTTGCCATGATATTGGGCAGGAATTAGGGTGTGGTGCCCACATGGCCCGGCTTGTAAGGAGCGGGGTCGGGGTTTTTGATCTGGAGTCATCGGTCACTCTGGATAATTTAAAAGAAACCGTTGAAAAAAAACATGATGGGCTTTTTTCAGTGGAAAAGGCCCTGGCTTTTCTCCCTGAAATTATCATCAAGGATGAATTTGTCCCATCCCTGGCCAACGGCAGGGCCTTACCTAAGTCTTCATTCAAGGTTGTGCCCGAGAAATTTGAGCCGGGAATGAGCCTGAGGGTTTTAAATGACAATGGAACGATCCTGGCCATTGTTGAACCCCTGGTAAATCAGGAGCAGTTCAAGAAAATGGATTCAACGGAGATCGCGTTTAAATTCAAACGTGTTTTAGTTAACTGATATTGGGAAACCCGGCTGTTATTCAAGCGATCTTCCCATTTTAAAAACAGGCAAAATATATAGAAAAAGCCTTTTAAAAATTTTAATAGAAAAAGATTGGAATGTTTTCGCAGTGATGTCACCGGCTGTGGCCTTTCTACGAAAACATTCTCCAATCGCTTTTCTAAAATTAACGAGTTGGAGAATTAAACATGGCACTCAATGCTGAACAAAAATCGACAATTATTACAGACAACAAGCTACACGAAAAAGACACAGGGTCTTCCGAAGTGCAAATCGCACTTATTTCAAAACGGGTGACCTATCTGACAGAACATTTCAAAACCCATTCAAAAGACCACCATTCCCGACGCGGACTGCTCAAACTGGTCAGCAAAAGAAGAAAACTGCTCGACCACTTGAAGATGGAAGACCTCGGCCGATACCAGAAAATCATTACCAAACTCGGCATCCGCAGATAACCGCGCACCCACACACAAGCCTAATAGTATATTAGGAAAAGATATTGGAGATATATTAATGGAAAAAGTAGAAATAGAAATAGATGGCAAAACCATCTCATTAGAAGCAGGCGACCTGGCACGACAAGCAGGAGGTGCAGTCGTCGTTCGACAAGGCGACACCATGGTTCTGGTTGCGGCAACCATGGCAGGTTCGGCCCGGGAAGGAATTGATTTCTTCCCCTTGACGGTAGACTATAGAGAAAAGACCTATGCCGCAGGCAAAATTCCCGGCAGTTTTTTCAAGCGGGAAGCAAGACCCGGGGAACTGGAAACCTTGATTTGCCGGTTGATCGATCGGCCCATCCGGCCCCTGTTTCCAAAAGAATTCAAAAATGAAACGCAAATTGTTGCCATGGTTGTCTCCCATGACGGAGAGAACCCTCCGGATGTCAATGCGATTACAGGCGCCTCGGCAGCCTTAATGATTTCAGACATCCCGTTTGACAACCCTGTTGCCGGAGCTCGAATTTCAAGAGTCGAAGGAAAACTGATCTTTAATCCCAATTACGAAGAAACTGCAAATAGTGATCTTAACCTGATCATGGCAGGAACCGCAGATGGAATCGTCATGGTTGAATCAGGAGCCAGCGAAGTCAGTGAAGACGACATGATGGAAGCTTTGGATTTTGGCCACGAAAGAATTAAAAAGGTCATTGAAATTCAAATCAAACTGCGTGAGCTTCTCGGAAAAGAAAAACTCGTTGTTGAACCGGCTCCTGTAAATGAAGAACTCAAGGCATCAATAAACAGCAAAGCCGCGGAAAAACTGGATGCGGCATGCCAGATTCCCGGAAAACACGAACGTGGCGATGCGGTAAAACAAATTCAGGAGGACCTTTTAGCTGAACTGAATCCCGATGAGGATGAACAAATCACCGCAGATATTAAAGACCTTTTCCATGACCTGGAAAAAACCACCGTGCGGAATCTCGTGCTCGACAAACAATACCGGGTTGACGGACGAGGGCTTGCAGACGTTCGTCCCATAAGCATTATGACCGGTTATTTACCCCGGGTTCACGGCTCTGCGGTATTTACCCGGGGCGAGACCCAGGCACTGGTAACAGCAACTCTGGGAACCTCTGCCGACGAGCAAAAAATGGACAGCCTCGAATTTAAAGGCAGCAAATCCTTTTTGCTGCATTATAACTTCCCCGCATTCTGTACAGGTGAAGTGAAATTTATTTCCGGACCGGGACGAAGAGAAATTGGCCATGGGATGCTCGCCGAGCGCTCCTTGGTCCCTATCCTTCCCGGCAAAGATGAATTTCCCTATACCATTCGAATTGTTTCCGAGATTCTGGAGTCAAACGGTTCTTCCTCCATGGCTTCCGTGTGTGGAGGCTCGCTTTCCATGATGGATGCTGGAATTCCGATCAAAGCACCGGTCGCGGGAATTGCTATGGGACTCATCAAGGAAGGCGACCGGGTTGCTATCCTTTCCGACATCCTCGGCTCAGAAGATCATTTGGGAGACATGGATTTTAAAGTGGCGGGAACGGCCAATGGCATTACCGCATTACAAATGGATATTAAAATCACGGGCCTTGACCGCGATTTGATGAAAACAGCCCTTCAACAGGCAAAAGAAGGGCGTTTGCATATTCTGGGTGAAATGGGCAAAGCCCTTTCGACTCCACGAGAAGAAATCAACAAGCACGCTCCAAGAATTGTCACCCTGACCGTCCCCAAAGACAAAATTCGCGATGTCATAGGGCCGGGTGGAAAAGTCATTCGTGAGATCATCGACAAAACCGGCGTTTCAATTGATATCAATGATGACGGGCTGGTCTCAATAGCCTCTGCGGACGCCGAGGCAGCCGCCAAAGCGGTTGAGTTTGTTGAAAACCTCACCCAGGAAGTCGAAGTTGGAAAAATCTATCTCGGAAAAGTTAAAAAGATCGTCGACTTCGGTGCCTTTGTTGAAATCTTCCCTGGAACGGATGGGCTGGTCCACATCTCGCAAATCTGCGATCGACGCATCAAAAATGTGAGCGATGAAATTCAGGAGGGAGATGAGATCAAGGTCAAGGTAATTGATGTAGACCAACAGGGAAAAGTCAAACTCAGCAGAAAAGAAGCCCTGAAAGAAGGACTGGAAGCTGCAGCCCCTGCGGCTCCCTGATTAAAAAGAACCAACGAACGGAAGAGGCAAACCGCCTCTTCCGTTTTTTTTTGCCTGTAAATCAAAATCCCCCTCAATACCCCCTATCAGGGGGAGGCTATTGAAAATTAATTCAGCTCTCCTGATTCAATCTTTCCAGCCAGCTCTTCTACAAACAATTCCAGGTATTGCGGCGAAGCAGCAGAGATATGCGGCTGAAGAAGTGCATTTTTAATTCCCCACAGGGCAGAATTTTCAGGAAGAGGTTCCTCTCCAAAAACATCCAGGTACGCTCCGGCGATTTCTCCGGTTTGTAAAGCTTCTACCAGATCAGACTCCTTATAAATATTTCCACGGCCCACGTTATACAGAAAACAAGTTGAAGGTAACATTTTGAAATCGGCCGCCTTTAATATCTCATCGGTGCCGGTTCCTCCCGGCAATGCGCAGATAAGATGATCTGTCTCCTTTAAAACATTTTCCAATTGACCCGGGGTAACTATTTTATCTTGCCCATCAAAATAATCCGGCGGGGTTAAATCCCTGCGTTTTATTCCGGTAATACTGCACCCGAAGGGTTTTAATAACCGGGCAATGGTATTGCCTATCCTTCCAAATCCAAAAACAGTTACACGGGCTTTATAAAGAGATTTCAATTGCTCGGTAATTTTTATTCGAGCCCATTTTTTCTTTTCCTGCATTGTCTTTGACAAGGGAAAAGCTTTTAAAAAATGAAAAATGGCACCGACAACGCTTTCGGCAATCATGGGACCATGAAACCCGCCAAACGAAATCCGCAAAGTTTCCGGCGGTTTCCATGGGATCCAGTCGTTGCCTGCAGCGGGTGTAGCAATGAGTTTTAACCCGGGGGCTTTAATCAACCAATCTTCCTTAAAGTACCAGACCATCACCGCATCGGCTTCTGGAAGTTCATCCTTAAACTCCCTGGAGTTCGCGCATACATGAACCGTTGCCCCGGGAAGACGCAACTGCAAAAGGTTCTTATGTTCGTCTTTAAAGTTCCAGGCATCCACATGCGGATGGGTTAGATAAACCAGAATTGTTTTAAATGTCACAATTTAGCCTCATTTTCGAATTGAACATACCCCCCTTGAAACAGCCTGAAATCCCTTGGATAACCGGCTGTTAAACTGTGCACATAAGTGAACACTTTAATGATTTATCATACTGAACTCCCCTTTTGAAAAACTCAATGATTTTCACTAAACAATTGAAAATATTTGACTTAAAAAAAATAAAAATTTTTGGTCCGGTTTTTGCTCTAACCAGATTGTAACATTTTTTAACTGCTTACAAGAGGGAGGGATCATGACACGAGTAGAATTGGTTGACAAGCTGGCGTTTAGAATGAAAATCACCAAAAAAGATGCAGACACCTATCTCACCGCTTTTCTGGATTCCATTATGGACGCCCTGGTAAAAGACGGAAGAGTCGTCGTACAGGGCTTTGGATCATTTAAAGTTAATGAATACAAAGCCCGAGCAGCGAAAAAGCCATTGACGGGCGAATTGATTCAATTGCCGGTTCGACGCAAACCAAGCTTTCACGCGGGTAAAGAATTGCGAGAAAGAGTCAATGAGGAAATGGAACTGGTGAAAGAAGCGGAAGCTTTGATCAACCGTCTCCATACTCCGGCAAACGTTTTTGAAGCAACCGTGGGTTAATTTGCTTTTTGTCAGATTTTGTTTTGTTGTGCTACAATAAGCTCTGCAAGTCGAAAATACTTACCATTTGGCAAAGCAAAGGAGACCCGGAATGGCAGATAACCGGGATACCTGCAGTAAATGCGGGCAAGAGAGTATACTTAAAGGGGACATCGGCCTCAGAAACAGTAAAACAATGGATCTGGTGGTCGTTGTTCGGCAGGATCACGGAGTTGAAAAAAATGTGCCCCTGCAACCGCGGGTCTGCGGCAGGTGCGGCTTTGTTGATTTATATGTTAAGGACCCGGTCCACCTGAAAATCTGCGCAGAAGACAAACCCATCAACCCCGACTTCAAACAACGCCCCATCCTCGAAGCTGACTTTTAAAAGCACCCCACCTCTGAAACTTCATCAATATTTTTTTTCAAGGATATTACCCTTGTGCAATGCCCAATTTTGCGCAAGAATGGAAAAGAAGTCTGGATTTATTCAATTTAAAGTAATTTATAGCCAATTCTTTATATCAATATCTGTTTATGGCCAGACCTTCTAAAGATGAAATTCATTTTCTCCTATTAAAGCTCCACTCTCTTACGGGAATAATTCCCATTGGGGCTTTTCTGGTTATTCATTTATCTATTAATTCCCTGAGAACCGTTGGCGTTTTGCCATACCAGTTGAGCATCGATGTTCTCAACAACCTCCCCTTTCTGATACTGATCGAAATTGGTTTTATCTATATTCCCCTGTTATTTCATTCCCTAATGGGTTTTTATGTGGTTCACATCGGTCAAACCAATGTTTTCCGCTACAAATACAAACGAAACTGGCTTTACACTTTACAGCGATTGACAGGAGCCATTACCTTTGTGTTTCTGATTTACCACATGGGAACGACGGTCGGAGCAAAATTGTGGGAAGGAAAACATCATTTTGAAGCCGCTCCTTTTTTAATGGACATTCTCAATGGAGAATTCCAGACCTGGCAGGGAATTGTGGTTTATACAATTGGCATTGTTTCCGCCACTTTTCATTTTTCAAACGGACTTTGGGGGTTTTGCGTTTCATGGGGAATTTTGACAGGAAAAAACGCCCAAAGAAACGGGGCCATCGTTTTCGCGGCCATGGGGCTGGGATTAACTTTTCTTGGACTGGCAACCATTCTGGAGTTCAATATGAATCCGGTTCCAGTAGAAGCAACCGTATTGAGGTAAAGCCATGCTGAATCGCAAGAAAAAAATCGTAATCATTGGAGGCGGGCTTGCGGGTTTGGCCCTGGCAATGAAGTTCTGCGAAAGAAATGGCGAAGTCACCATTGTGTCCTACCAGGCCTTAAAACGTTCCCACTCGGTTTGTGCGCAAGGGGGCATCAATGCGGCCATCGATGCAAAAAATGAAGGGGACACTCCGGAAAAACATTTTTACGACACGATCAAGGGAGGTGATTTTTTAGCTCACCAGCCTCTGGTACGCGACATGTGTTTTCAAGCCCCCGCCATCATTCACCTGATGGATCGCATGGGAGTCGCATTCAACCGCACAGGTGAAGGGCACCTGGATTTTCGCCGATTTGGCGGAACCCTTTACAACCGCACCGCTTTTGCGGGCGCTACAACGGGACAACAACTGGTTTACGCTCTCGATGAACAGGTTCGACGAAATATTCATGATGGTAACGCCACCGCTTTGGAGTGGCACGAATACCTGGGAGCCGTATTGGACTCAGAAGGTATCTGCCGAGGAGCCGTGATCCATGACCTGAAAACAGATGAAATTTATACACTGGCAGCAGACGCCGTTGTTCTGGCTACAGGAGGTCCCTGTCAAGTCTATGGTCGTTCTACCAGTTCCGTAGTCAATACCGGCGCGGCAGCAACGACTGCTTATCTCCAGGGAGCCAAATACGCCAACGGTGAGTTTATTCAAATTCATCCTACCGCCATCCCCGGACAAGACAAGCTGAGACTGATGAGCGAATCGGCCCGTGGGGAAGGAGGTCGGGTTTGGGTTCCCAAAAAAACCAATGATAGCCGTGACCCGAAAAAAATCCCCGAATCAGACCGGTATTATTTCCTCGAAGAAAAATATCCCCTGTTTAAAAATCTGGTTCCCAGGGATGTAGCAAGTCGTGAAATTTACGACATTGTGTACAATCAAAACATGGGGGTGAGCGGAGAACCCATGGTCTATCTGGATCTCACCCATAAATCCAGGGAGTTTCTCGACAACCGCCTGGGTGGGATCATGGATATCTACACTAAATTTACCGGCGTCGACCCCCGCGAACAACCCATGAAAATTTTTCCCGCAGTCCATTATTCCATGGGAGGACTCTGGACAGATTATGGTCCCGACCAGCAGGGGTTGATCGAGCATGGCTCACCCAAAAACCAAATGACTTCCATCAAAGGGTTGTTCGCCGCCGGGGAAGCGGACTACCAGTATCATGGCGCGAACAGACTGGGAGCCAATTCGCTGCTGAGCTGTATCTACACAGGTCTCATGATGGCGAGGGGAATCATGAATTACACCGATTCCCTGGAAAAATCAGTGGACGACATCCCTTCAACAATTTTCGATGACGCACGGAATCACTGGAAAACCCGGTTTAATGAAATCAGAAAAATGGATGGCAACGAAAATCCCTATCAATTGCATCAGCAATTGGGTGAAACCATGCTCGCAAACGTCCTTATTGTCAGGGACAACAAATCGCTTGAGAAAGCGACTCACGCCATTGATGATATTGAAGCCCGGTTTAAAAATGTGAAATGTACCGATAGCAGTGATTGGGCAAACCCTTCGCCAAGTTTCATCAATCAATTGTTCTGCATGATTCATCTTTCCAAAATCATTACAAAAGGCGCGCTGATGCGTGACGAATTCCGCGGCAGCCATTACAAGCCGGACTTCGACTTGAATCAGCCCAAAGATTTTGACCCGCATGAATACATTGATTATCTCGAGCAAAAACAATACGGAGAAATCACGGATAACAAGTTTCCTCCTGGACATCTTGACTACATGAAACGTTTTGAAGAGAACAACAAAAAATGGTTAAAGACCACGGTAGCCCAATTCAAAGACAATAAACCGGATATTACTTATGAAGAGGTGAATACCTCATTGATCACGCCCAGGCCGAGAAAATATGATTAACCATTTGTAAAAGAAAGCTGTTGGCAAAACCATGACAGATAAAAAAATACCTTTTAAAATCAAGCGTCAGGATAAGCCGGGTTCGCCCTCTTACTGGCAGACATTTCAGGTTCCATATAAACCTTTCGCAAACATCATTTCCTGCTTGATGGAAATTCAAAGAAACCCGACCACTCAGGGAGGAAAAACAGTTGCCCCTGTTACCTGGGACAGCAATTGCCTGGAGGAGGTTTGCGGTTCCTGCACCATGCTTATCAATGGAAAGGTTAGACAGGCCTGTACCGCCCTCGTGGATAATCTCGAAAAACCCATCACGCTGGAACCCATGTCCAAGTTCCCGGTTGTGCGCGATCTGCAGGTCAACCGAAACCGCATGTTTGAAAACCTTAAAAAGGTCAAAGCATGGATTGACATCGACGGTTCACACGATATTGGCGAAGGGGCCTTAATGGCCGATTCAGACCGAGCCAAACGCTATGTCATGTCTGAGTGCATGACCTGCGGATGTTGTCTCGAAGCCTGCCCGCAATTCACCTTGAATAATTCCTTCATGGGAGCCGCAACTTTCAACCAGGTCCGGCTATTCAATCTTCATCCCACAGGAAGTATGAACAAGGAAGAACGGCTCGATGCGGTTATGGGAGAAGGAGGAATCACCGATTGCGGAAACGCGCAGGTTTGTGTGGAGGTATGCCCTAAAAACATACCGCTGACGGAATCTATTGCTGATATCGGCCGACAAACCAGCTGGCAAATGATAAAAAACATCCTCATAAAATAGTTCCAGGTATTTTTTATTTTAAATACAGGTACTATTTGTTATTATTCCTATTCGAAATTTTTTATTCTGTGCACCGCGTTTAAAGGAAAAATATAAATGAAAGTCTCACTAGCCAGTGCAATGGGTACCTGTTTTGGAGTTCAAGATGCAATCAATCTTGCCATGTCTCCCGAATTCAGCAATGAATTGACCATCGTGGGCCAACTGGTTCACAATCCGCAAGTGAGTGAATCCCTGAAGCAAAACGGCGTTTCGCTGGTACCGGGAATAGAAGATATCGATAAAATTCAAACAAAAAAGGTAATGATTACCGCTCATGGAGCGGCTGAGAAAACAAAAAAGCGCCTCTATGAAGCTGGGTTCACCGTTTATGATGCCAGTTGCCCTTTGGTTATGCGTGTCCACCAAACAATTAAATCATTGGTGGCAAAAGGTTATTTTCCCGTAGTAATCGGTCAGAAAGACCATGTAGAAGTTAAAGGAATAGTAGGGGATTTAGATGACCACCTGGTCATTAACAATGAAACGGATTTCCAAAAAATTAAAAGCTCGGGAAATCGCAGGTTGGGAATCGTTACCCAAACAACCCAGCAAAGGGATAAAGTAGAGGCACTGGTTGAAAAAATTCGCGGATTGGAATATGTGGATGATGTTGCTTTTGTAAACACCATTTGCCAACCCACACACGACCGGCAGTTGGCCGTTCATGAATTGGCGGACCAGGTTGATCTTATGATTGTTATTGGGGGTTACAACTCCTCCAACACCAAAAAACTGGTTCACGTTTGTGATGAAAAGGGGATAGAAGCCCACCACATTGAATCTTTCGATCAATTGCACAAAGAATGGTTCATTAACAAGCAACATGTAGGAATAACCGCGGGCACAAGCACTCCCGAAAATGTCATCAATGAAGTGCACACAAAAATCCTTGAAATTGCCAAAGATGTAGAAGGCCAAACTTCCCTCGCCTCTTGAACCCACTTCCGAACAGAACTAAAAATGGCTCCCGCCGAATTCCGTTACCTGCCCCAATAATCTATTTCCCTTTAACAACGGAACTGCTATAAATACAGAAACGTTACAAGGCTTTTTATAAAATGGACGATTGGGCCTACTGCCAACAAACACTACCTAAAGTAAGTAGAACCTTTGCCTTGAATATTAAAGTATTACAAGGCGAACTGTACCGCAGCATATTGATTGCCTACCTGTTTTGCCGAACCGTCGACACCGTGGAAGACGCAACTGAACTGGACCCGAAAGTTAAAATCAGACTGCTATTGGAGTTTTCCCGTTTAATTGAAGACCCGGATTATCGACAAAGCCATCTCGAAATCTGGACTAAAGATTGTGCTGTTGTGGATGGAAGCATGAACGATCTGGATCTTCTAAAAAATATCAAACGCGTTTTCAATATTTTTGATTCGCTAAAAGAAAATCACCAGAAACAAATCATTCCATCGGTCTCAAAAATGGCTAAGGGAATGGCACACTTCCAAAACCGGTTTCAATTTGGGGAAATCACCCCGTTGGAAGACGAAAAAGACCTGGAAGAATATTGTTACTTTGTAGCGGGAGTTGTGGGTGAAATGTTATGCAATCTTTTCCTGCAAAAGCTCACATCACTGTCCCCACAGGCAAAAAACATCATGAAAGAAAATGCCGTCTCATTTGGCCTTGGGTTGCAAATGACCAATATTTCAAAGGATATTATGGCTGACCGTGACCGGGGCTGGTCCTACATTCCCAAAAGCCTGATTGTCTCAAATGGACTGACTGTGGACGAATTCCATTCAGGAAAGTCAGTAGAGAAAAATCTGCAAATACTTGAAATCCTGCTTTGTAAAACAAAAGGGCATTTACAAGACGCGTTAAAATTCACACTCGCCATTCCAAGAACGGAAATATCTTTGCGACTGTTTTGCATTTGGCCCCTTTGGATGGCAATGAAAACCGTCGCCGCTCTTCACAACAACCCGGCGTTGTTAAAATCGAGTGCACCGGTAAAAATCTCTCGAAGCCAGGTAAAACGAATTTTATTGTTAACTCCGCTGATTGCGTGGTCAAATTCATTTCTAAAATTTTCTTTCAATAACATCCTCGGGAAAAAAGACTTTAAGAAATATCCTGATTTTGACCTTAAAGGCCTGCATCAAAGATTAGGTGAAATTTCCATGGAAAAAATTTCCTCTAACATTTAAAGTACTTGACCATGGCTGAAAAAGAAAGATTCACTGATAATCAAGATGGCACAATAACCGATTCAAAAACCGGTTTAATGTGGATGAAGGAAGACGCCTGGCAAAAAGAGGCCAAATGGTATACCTGGGATGAAGCCGCAGAATTGGCAAGTTATTTCAATGATATTAAATTTGCGGAATTTCAGGACTGGCGGCTTCCTACTGAGGAAGAAATTCAATCCCTATATCATGAGGAGGCTTCCAACCAGGATAAATATGGAAAAGAAATGCATTTACCTGAAGCTTTTCCTTCGGGAGGGCTGGCCACGGTCTGGCTGAAAGGGGAATCGGGCCATGAAGGAACTCTTTTTGACTTTAAAAATGGGGAATTTAGACCTCTTTATAAAAGTAAAAGCGGTCGAATGACCGTTCGGCTGGTCCGCGGGGAAATGCTAAAATAAACCGGTTCGGTTTAAACAATAGAAACTTTTTACCCTGCTTTTCATCTAATTCCTAATTTTACGGGAGAGAAGTTTGAATAAAAAACGCCTAATTTCAATTGCTGGGGGTCTCTGGTGCATCATTGGTTTCTTTCTTGTTGTCCGTGGAATGAGGTTATATCAACTCGCGGAAATGGAACAACACGCTACCGTAATCGCGATTACCATCTCCGGAGTCATTGCGGGTTTGATCGGTCTGGTAAAAGGAAAATTTGTTCTGAGCAAAACAGCAACTCGTAATAAAAACCGCATCTACAACCTGGATGACCCGGTAAGTATTCAGGATCTTTTTTCCAAACCCCTCTATTTTTTGATCCCCATTATGATGGGTTTTGGTGTTCTGCTTCGATCTTACAACGAATACCTGGGAGGATATATCGTTGTTGCTGCAATTTATTGCGGGATAGGGATGGCATTGATCGTATCCAGCCGGGTTTACTGGTTTTCAAAATCCGAAATTCAAGAACCAGAGCAATCTTAGACAACCAACTCAAAAATGAAGAATTTCTTTCTTACCCTGCATATGATTTCAATGTGCCTGGTCATCGGCACTTTGTTCCTTCAATCCCTAACGGTAGTATTCCGATTACGGCTGAAATCCGCCGAAGAAGCGAAGGGGCTTGAGAAAACGCAGACCCGAATTCACAAGTTCATCTATTATCCAATACTCGGAGTGACCCTGATATCCGGGGTCGTCCTCGCAGTTAAAACCGGAGCATTCTCTGAAGGCAAATGGCTTCACGTAAAATTAGGTCTCCTGATGGTTTTGGTTGCTCTGGGAGTACAAAACGGCAGGCAGATTAAAGAAGCCGTTCTTCCAAAAAAATATGCAATGATGGTACACATTGCCATCTTCATTGTCGGGGCATACATGATTTATCTCGCCACCATCAAACCTTTTTAAATGGACATCCTTTTCACACTTGTTGCCAGCGTTGTCCTGATCATCGGCTTTCTTGTAGTCTGTCGTTCCGTGGACGAAGAAGAGGATGAAGAGGAACCCGGCAATGGCACGGACAACCCCAACCACCCTTAAAACTTTCAAACAACTGGAAAAGCAGGCTGCTGACTGCCGCCTCTGCCCGGCCATGGCAGACCAGCCTGCCATACTGAGTAAAGCCAACGGGAACCTGCACGCAAATATTGTTTTCGTCGCCGAAGCTCCGGGCCGGTTTGGCGCAGGTCGCACCGGAATCCCTTTTCATGGAGATAAATCAGGGGACAACTTCGAAACGCTGCTTGCCCATATTGGATTGACACGCAAAGATGTCTTTATAACCAATGCCGCGCTGTGCAATCCTCTTGAAAACGGAAATAATAGAAGACCTAAAACAAGTGAAATTAAAAACTGCCAGCCATTTTTAAAAAAAACCCTCGACCTCATTTGTCCTGAGGTTGTCGTTACCTTGGGTTCCACGGGCCTTCAGGCAATCAACTTGATTTTAGGTACCCGGTATCAACTGAAAGACCGAGTTGCCCAACCCCTCACCACCCCCGGTTTTATCCTCTTTCCCCTCTATCACCCAAGCCCACGGGTAACCAACTGGATGAGGCCGCTGGCACAGCAAAAAAAAGATTTCAAAAAAATCCCTCGTAGCACCGGCGAATAGACACTCTTCAAGATACCAAAAGAAACCGCCCCTGGAAGTGGATCCGTTTATCAATGCCAAAAGCATTAAATTTCAAATGTTTCCCTGGTTTACTTCCTTTCCCACAGAGGTTGACAAAGGGAAAGGGAGATTTTATATGTTTATAAGGAACAGGAGGTGAACCATGTATTTTAACAACAATATTTCAAACTCCTTTTTAACAAGAGGCCATCGAACCCTTACCTGGGGAACGGTTCTTTTGGGGACCGTATTATTTCTCCTTGCTCTTTTAATTTTTGCTTATCCCGCATTGATCGCCTACTTCATCGCGGCCGTTATTTTGTTTGCGGGTTTGTCTGCGCTTGCCATTGGTTGGAAGCTTTGGCGACTGCGAAATGAAATTACCAAGCTTGAAAAAATGGAAGATGACCCTTTCTTCAACAGGTCACCAGAAACTCATCGCGGTTATTTCACTTATATCCGATGGTAAGAAATGAAGTACAACCGGCTTGATGGCATTGAAAAAGACTGGAGTAGAATCACCCTGGGTTGCTGGCAGCTTGCGCCCAGCGGCGGATGGGGAGATATTTGCCCTGCCAAGGATGCTGAAAAAGTGGTCCGTACCGCCCTTGACATGGGAATCACCGCGTTTGATACCGCAGAAGGATATGGTGACGGAGAATCGGAACGCCGGCTCGGCAAAGCATTGGGGTCACAAAAAGATAACGTAATCATCATTTCCAAAATCTGGCCTGAACCCGATCTGAAACCCAAAGATTACCAGAAGGCCCTCGACAATTCCCTCAAAGCCCTGGACAGAGATTACGTTGACCTTTACCTGATGCATTGGCCGGGAAATTTTTTTAACACTCGCGAAAAAAGCGCCCGGCTTGTGGAGAGCATGCTTTCCCTGAAACAAAGTGGCAAAGCAAAAACCATCGGGCTTTCAAATTTCAAGGCTCATGACCTGGAACTACTTGGAAACAACATTAAAAATTTCTCACTCAACCAAATTCCCTATAGCTTGCTGGACCGGGGGTATGAAGGCAAAACCCGGGACCTTTGCAAAGAAAACGGCATGGGGTACATGGCATTTTCGCCTACCGCCCAGGGACTCCTCGCCCGTCCCATGAAAGAGGAAGACCTGAAAATGCCCACGCGTAAAATGCACCACCTCTATCAACCTTCTACCTATCCTGCAGCCAAAAAAGTCTGGGAAACCGTCCGCACCATCGCCAACGAGTTGGAACGCAACCCCGTTGAAGTTGCCGTAGCATGGGTTCTAAAACAGGAAAACATTTTTACCGCCATCGTCGGGTCCCGCCATCCCGGGCAGGTAGAAGAGTTTGCTCCAGCGGGAGACCTGGAGTTAAGCGAGAATCACCTTTCCCGCTTAAGCGGGTCCAGCGACGCCTTTCCAGCCGTCAAAGCCAGAAACTAGAGAATTCTTCCTTTCCCTATCCCTCCGAAACCCTTATTATTAAAAAATGGACAATGAAGATAAATGGGAAGAACCTTTTGAGGAAAACGGTCTGACCCTGGGGCCCGAAGAATCCCTGCAACGCGAAATTGAAAAGTCCAAATCGTTAAAGGTGGATCGGCTGCGGCTCAGAGATGAAATCGAACAACTCAAAGCGCAGAAGGAAGAACTGAAAGAAAAGAACCGTCAACTTCACCAAAGAATCGAAGAATTGAACAATACCCCTTCTTCCTCAGAGCCCTTTAAAAACAACCTTACCGCCAATAAAAATGTATGGGGCCCGTTTATTATTGCCGTTCTGATTCTTTCGATCCTTCTGCTGGTTTTCCGAAATTGACGCGAAAAAAGGGAATCTCCCCCGCCTCATTGGGGCGCCCTGAAATTTTTTTCCTGCCCGGTCGGGACGGAGCCCAATGGATATTTGGATGTTTTTCTGCTAAAATTACCCATAAGTGAAGAAATAATTGAATCTTATAGGCCTGTTTCCCCATCCAATCACAATAAGAACCTGCAAACAGGGTCCCTTGGAATCGTCTCGCGCAGGGTCAAAAAAATCAAAAAAACTATAAATGTGGGACCGACCTTCTGGCCGGGCTGATTATAACCCATTGTTTTGTATAGGTAAGTCGAACCGGGAATATCAACCATTGTATTGAGAGGAAAACCAAATGTGGGTATTTGAATTTTTTCATGTGATCATCGGAATTTTGTGGATAGGGTTGTTATATTTTTTCAACCTGGTTCAAGTCCAATCCATGCCTAAAATGACCGAGGCAGGTGCCGCAAAACCCTATACACAAATCATTCTACCAAGGGCCTTGTTCTTTTTCCGCCACGCTGCTTTGTGGACCGTCATTACAGGAATAGCCTATTACATGGCAGGTCGTGGAACCGTACAAGGCATTCCGAGCGGAGAAATTATGATTGGAATGCTGCTCGGAATCATCATGGCGGGTAACGTCTGGTTCATCATCTGGCCGAACCAGAAAAAAATCATCGCCGGTGAGCTGGAGGGGGACGCCCTGAATAAAGCCAAAAGAATGGCGTTTCTTGCAAGCCGCACCAACGCATGGTTATCCATACCCATGCTGATCGGAATGATCTCCGCAAATCACGGAGGCATCATGTTCTAACCGGCTAACGCCGGAGGTAATAAGCCAAAGCGGTTACCTGCAACAAGTAAAAAAGTATTTAAAGGGGTTTCACCTATTGTCAAGGGGGTGAAACCCCTTTTTATTTTTCAACTGGTCTTGCAAAGGGATCAAGGTTTTATTCAATCGTCAAAGCTTCCATCGGGTCGAGCTTGGAAGCTTTGATCGCCGGAAACACACCGAAAACAATACCGATCAAGGCACATACCCAGCTTGCTGTCCAGATCGAATTTTTGTCAAGGAGCAATGTCCAATCCCCCCAATGGGTCAATCCCAATGTCAGTCCGACACCCAGTGCAATGCCTAACCCGCCTCCTATAATTCCAATGATGAGAGATTCATATAAAAACTGGCGGATGATATCGCGCCGCGTGGCACCCACCGCCCTCCTGATCCCTATCTCTCGGGTTCTTTCTTTTACCGAGATCAACATCACGGCGAGAATTCCTATTCCTCCTACCAACAGGGATATGGCCGCGACTCCCACAATCAGTTTCGTAAAAAGTTCCGATGTTTCGCGTTTCATCTCTTCCAAATCCAGCTGGCTGACCATGGTAAAATCATCTTCCTTTTCATCCTTCAGCTTATGGCTTTCACGAAGAAGTTCACGGATTTTTTCTGTTCCAGGCAAAATATTTTCACGGCTGGAGATCTTTACAAATATTCGGCTGACATGAGTTTGATTCACAATGCGGCGCATCAAAGTCGGCAGGGGAATGAGGATTAAATCATCCTGGTCCAGGCCATTGGTATCTACCCCCTTGGTTTCAAACACACCGATTATTTTGAAAGGAATAAAATGAACTTTAACGACCTGCCCCACGGGGTCTTCATCCCCGAACAGGTTTTTAACGGTCGTTTTACCAATCACTGCTACCCGGCTTGCGGTTTTCAGGTCCTTTTCCGTAAACATCTCGCCGTCTTCAATTTTGTATCCGCGTATCAAGGGAAAATCGAGGGTGGATCCCGCAATGCTGGTCTCTGAAGTATTGTTATCAAACTTCGCGTTCATACGCCTTTCTTCAAAAGGGGCTACCAGTTCCACCTCATCAATTTCATCCGCTATTCGTTTCGCATCACGGGGTGTAAGAGTAATCACATTTCCCGACAACCGCAACCGGCCTCCCCTCCGTTTCATTTCCCCGGCGTTAATGGTAATCATATTTTCACCCATCCCCGCTATCACATCCATAACCTCCTGTTGAGATCCCTTTCCGGTGGCCACCATGACAATGACCGAAGCGATCCCGATTAAAATTCCCAGCGACGCGAGAAACGTTCGTGTTTTATGGGAAAGGAGCGCCCGGGTGGCGATCGAAAATGAAGTTAAAAATTTCATAATACTATTCAGGAACGAATGGATTCTTCCGGACTCATCAAGGCCGCTTTACGCGCTGGATGGATTCCAAAAACCAATCCAATTAATGTACAAAAAACAAATGAAAGCACAAAGGGTTCCCAGGTTACCTGGGTCGGCAAAATATCAAACCGTTTCAGTCCAAATGAAATGCTCAGTCCCAACCCTATCCCCAAAATACCTCCCAGCAACGAAACGAGAACAGACTCGAATAGAAACTGCAAAGTGATGTCCGATTTCCGTGCGCCAAAGCAACGGCGGATCCCAATTTCCCGGACCCGTTCGCGAATGGAAACCAGAAGGATGTTCATGATCACGATTCCACCTACCAGCAGTGAAACGGTCGATATCAAAATCAGCATACGGTTCATAGCCTGAGCTGATTCGGTCACCCATTCCATGATTCCTTCGGGTGTGATGAACCGAAAATCATCTTCCGTGAAAATGGAAAGATTATGATTCCGCCGTAAAACCTGTCTCACCGCTTCCATGGTTTCGGGAACCTGGGAAGCATCCAAAGTAACAACTTTGATGCTGTGCAGATGAGTCTCACGGGTCAATCGAGCCATGGATGTGGTCAGGGGAATCAAGGCACGGTCATCAGGATCGTAACCGCTCTCCGTCAATCCCTTTTCCTGAAGCAAGCCAATGACTTCATAGTAATTATTCTGCAACCGGATCATTTTACCGATGGGATCTTCTGTTTCCTTGAATAATTTCCGTGCAGGTGTCGCACCGAGCACCACTACCTTCTTTTTTCGATCCAGATCGTTATCAGACAGGAACACTCCATCCACTACATGCCACCCACGCGCCCGCTGCCAGTCGGGAGTGACGCCATAGACCCGGGTACTTGTAAATTCTTTTTTGTTGATGACCTGCATCCGTTTTCTCTGCCTCGGAACCACGAGTCTGACCGTCGGCAGCGCAAGCAGGTCTTCCGCATCCTGCAGCGACATGCTGGTGATGTTTTTAGATCGGGTGAAAAACATTTTTCCCGAACCAGCAATTACCGAGAACGATTCAGGCCCAAACCCAAGATTCGCAATTCTGTTCAGCACCTTTACCTTAATTCCAAAACCAATCGCCACAATAACCGTGAGGGAGGAAATGCCTATCATGACGCCGATGGTCATGAGCAGGGTGTTCCCACGATTGAGTTTCAACCCTCGCAAAGCCTGTCGAAAATTTTTGAAAATTCTCATTTTGGATTTTCAGATAAACTTGAGGAACCCGCGGGGGACTGACTCGCCGTATCCGAAGCAATCTCTCCATCGCGAATTGAAATGATGCGATCGGCGTGCTCCGCCACATCCGAGTCATGGGTAATCAGCACCACTGTTTTTCCATCCGCCACGAGTTTGTCGAAAGTTTTCATTGTTTCGATTCCGTTTCTGGAATCAAGGTTACCCGTAGGCTCGTCAGCAAGAATGATGGGGGGATTGTTTATCAGGGACCGGGCAATGGTCACTCTTTGCTGTTCTCCACCGGAAAGTTGGCCCGGTGTATGATGCAGTCGATGTTCCAATCCAACCTTGGCGAGGACTTCTCGTGCCCGGTCTTTTATGTTGGATGGGGTTTTTCGTGAATACACGAGAGGAAGGACCACATTATCCAAGGCTGTCACTCCCGGCAGCAGGTGAAAAGCCTGGAACACAAAACCGATTTTCTCATTTCGGACCCGTGAAAGTTTCCAGTCGCTCAGCCTTCCCACTTCTTCTCCGTCAAGGAAGTACTCGCCGCTGGTGGGTTGTGAGAGGCACCCTGCTATCGCCATTAGCGTGCTTTTACCAGCACCGGAAGGCCCAATGATACTTACATAATCTCCTTCGTTGATGCGAAGCGTGATGTTTTTTAAAACCTGTGTCTCAAAACCAATATTCCGGTAGCTCTTGCAAATGGAATTCATTTCAATGAGACTCACCGCCGCCTTCTCCTCTTTTTCTCTTTGGATATTGGTTTGTTGGGAATCCCGACCTGCTCGCCTTCCTTCAGTCCGGATTTTACCTCGATAACTTTACCATCCCTCCACCCCAACTCAATGGGCCTGTCTACCAGTTTACCGTCAACCTCCATAACGGTAAAAGTTTTCTTACCATCTCTTTTGACGGCCGCCTTGGGAATTGTCAAAACATTTTTCCGGGTTCCAGTGGTTACAACCACATTCGCGGTCATTTCCGGACGTAACTGGGAAATGTTTTTCCTTTCAATATCAAGGATGACTTCATAATTCACCACATTGTCTTTAATAACCGCTTTCGGACGGATTTCACGGACCTTTCCCTTAAAAAATTTTTCCGAATACGTATCCACCGTAAACAGGGCTTTCTGCCCCACCTTTATTCTTCCAATATCCGTTTCATCCACATAAACCGTGACCTCCAGTTTTCTAAGGTCAATCAGGGTTACAAAGGTAGGAGCATTGAGACTGGCCACCACGGTTTCTCCTTCCTGTGTCGAAACAAAAGCGACAATGCCATCTATGGGAGCGGCGATGGTTGCATAGGATAGCTGAATATCTTCTACCTCAAGGTTGGCACGTGCCCGGTCGACCATTGCCTGTGCCAATCGGCTGTCATTTTCCAACTGGCTCTCTTTGAGTTTGATTTCTTCCCGGGCAAGGTTGATTTGCGCTTTTAAAACATCCAGCCGTTCTTCTGCCTGTTCCACAGCGGTATCCGCTATAAATCCTTTTTTATTAAGCTTGAGGTTTCTCTCCAGCGTTTTCCCCGCGAGTTTGAGTTGCACCTTCAATTCTTCGAGCTCGGCCTTGGCTTTATTTATTTCAAGGGGACCTTCAGCAAGAATTTTTTCGAGCTTTGCTTTTTCTGCATCGAGATCCGCCTGGAACCGTGCGACTCGTGAAATCAAATCTTTGTGTTCGATGATGGCAATGATTTCACCGGCCCGGATGAAATCACCGATCTTTACCAGGAGGTTTTTAACCTGGCCGGAAATGCGGGCACCGATTTTTACCTCGGCACCCGTCTTGAGGGTGACGGTGCCCGTAGCCAAAACTTTCTGATAGACGTTTTGCCGGGTAACCGGTTTGAATTGGAAATCCTTTGCTTTGGGCTTTTCGGGCGCTTTCCCAAAAATCATCGCCTTGATCGTTTTCTCGACCGGGGCGAGCATCCCTTCCTGCCAAAGCCAGTTAACTCCAGCTGCAAGAATGGCCAACAACAAGAGATTCCGGAGTGTTCCCGAAATCTTCATAAATAAACTCTTTCCGTTTAAGGTGTAAGGACTGATTTTATCACAGGAAAAAAGGAAAAAAACCGCCCCTGAAAACCACAAAAAAGCGTTCCAAACGGAACGCCCAATATCTACGTCAAAAAATGGCTAAGCATGCTAAACTAAAGGAATTATCCTACTATGAAAAATCGGCAAAACCACTGATAACTTGAGCTTTAACGTCTCTGAAATGGAAAATAATCGACCCCGGAATTCAAAAACGGTCAAAACCTTCCTCAAATGGGGATCAATGGCCGTATTTGCGGGCATTTTGGTCCTGGCGGTTGTTCTGGCAACCATCGATCTGGATGAGGCCAAAAACACCCTGATCGAAAAGGTTTCCGCCGAAACCGGAATGAAAATTCAGATAGATTCGATTGGATTTGGGTTTGCGCACGGTTTGGGACTCAAATGCAGCGGCGTAAAAGTAGCCACCCCCGAAGGGGAAACTTATGCGGTAAACCAATTGCACCTCCTCGCAGAATGGGCCCCGCTCCTTTCGGGTGAATTCAAAATAAACAGCGCCGCCCTGGATGGCCCCAAACTCACTCTCAAATTGCCGGACAAAACCAAAAAAGAACCTGACAGCGATAAAGAAACCGGAGATTCCAAACCCGGTTCACCCAGCCCGGTTCAATCGGCTCAAGAGAAATTAAAAGAATCCCAACTCTCTGTGAAAAATTTTCAAATTTCAGACGGGCAGATAACTTTAATCCATCCCGGAAAACAAAAACCCCTGCTGGCAAATCTTGACCTGAGCCTGCAGCTCGATGAGGTGAGTTCAAACCAGTTGGATGTGGTGGTGGATTCCCTGAAAATCAGCACCGGAGGAATTTCTCTGGAAGGAAAAGCAAAAGGCGAAAACCTGAAAGCAAATGAGGGGCAATTGTCCTTCGATCTGGAGACCCACTCCTTTGGTCTGGACGACCTCAAACCTGTGCTGGCGTTCTTTTCTCAAACAGAAGCTCTGGCAAAAATCAACGAACTTGAAATCAATGACCTGTCCATTTCCGGGAACGCGCCTCTGGCCGCCCTTAAAAAACCCGAGAACCTGTTACAGCAGTCCAGCGGGCAGCTTGACTTCAATATAAAAAAGGTTTCATTGACAGGCGCCAACCCCTTGCGAATCGAACCTCTTGAAGGAAAAGGAAAATGGTCTCAAGGTGTTTTCGAGCCGGATATCCAGGGAACAGCTTTGGGAAGCGAATTCGGAGTAAAAGGAAAACTCACGCCTCAAAAAATCAACACCGACATCCATTGGAAAGAGTTGAACATAAATCAACTGCCCTTACCCAAAGTCGAGAGCTGGAATCCCACAGCCGGAATTGTTTCAGGGAAATTAAATTTAGAGGGTCCCCTTCCTGAACCGGAAAAACCCTTGCCGGAGAAACTAAAGGGAAAACTGGATTTCCATTTTAAGGAACTGGTGCTGGCAAACGGGTCGGAAAAAATCTCCCTGCCCAGACTGGAAGGAAGCGGAAACTACAAAGGGAACCAACTCGACTATCAACTGTCAGGTGATATTTTTGAAGGAAGCTTCAAATCCAACGGCAAGGTAAAAAATTTTAAAAAGCCCGACCTTGACAGCCAACTGGAGTACTCGAATTTAAATTTGAGCAAAATCACCCTGCTCAAACCGGGGATAGGGATTCCCACCCGGGGAAAAGCATCCGGCACTTTAAAACTGCAAGGCCTCATTCCGGAAAATGGAAACCTGGACAGCTTGAAAATAAAAACCTCCTTTGATGTAGCCAACCTGTCCGTGCCAATGGAACACAACCGGAAAATGTTCCCGTTGGAAATTCCCAGCCTGAAAGGCACCGCCGACCTCAATCAAAACAAACTGGCCCATGACATCAACGCCAATATGCTGGGAGGCAGCATCGAGGCCACGGGAGAAATCAACATCGGCAAGAGAAAATCCGCGGACACCACCATTAAACTGAAAACCATAGACCTGTCTTCTCTCGACCAGTTCATTCCATCTGCGTCCGGAACTATTTCAGGAAATATCAAACTCAATGGACCTTTACCCGAAGGGCGAGGCAAACTGCCTGAAAATCTGAAAATAGATACGGTTTTCGATTTGGAAAATTTAAGGTTGCCGGTAGAAGTCGCAGAAAAAACCGTCAACGCTGAAATCAGTAAAATAAATGGAACCGCCTCGCTCAACCGAAATAATTTAAACCACAACATCAAGGCGAAACTGTTAGGCGGAAATGTTGCCGCCAAAGGAAATGTCTCACTCAATAAAACGGGTGGACCCCGGGCCGTAGATAGCAATATTCAACTGGAACATATCGACCTGGCCTGGGTGCAAAGGTTGAAAAAAGGCGACTGGATTCCCACCTCCGGAAAACTCACTGGGAACCTGAAATTGAAAGGACCCCTGCCGGAAGAGAAAGACTCTCCCGTAAACCTTCGGGCCGCGGGAACGATCACCGCCAGTGAACTTGCATTGGGAACAGGTGAAAAAAAGAACGCCATCAAAACAGCAAAACTGACTCTTCAAGACAGTTCGAAAGAACTCACCCAGGCCCTGGTCGAGCTGGATCAATTTCAAACCGCTGGCTTGCAGTTTGAAAAAATCCAGACCAAGTTCAAGATCAAACCAAAACAGATCGACCTCACCGAAGGCCGGGTATTTCCCAAAAACGGACAACTGAAACTCGCGGGAAGTTTCCTGCCCCTGTCAGGTGCCTATCGATTGCGGTTCAAAGGAGACAAGTTAAAGGTGGAAGATTTTATAAAAAAACTTGCGGGCCCGTTAAAACTGCAGGGAAATCTCAATGGCAAATTACCCGAACAATCAAATGGGTTCCCGGACATTGCCAGAGGGTTGAACGGAAAAGTAAATATCCGTTTGCACGATGGCACCCTGCCCGAGCTGGAGTCGGTGCAAACCGTCCTCACTATTTTAAATCCCACAACCGCCCTCGACACAAAGAAGGCGGGACTGAACTACGATTCCTTAGGAGGAGATTTTAAAATCACCAAAGGACTGGTTTTTACCGACAATTTTGAAATGAAAAGCCCCCAATTGAACCTTGATGTTGTCGGCGAAGCGGATTTAGGAACCGACACCGTCAACGCGCAAGTCAAGGCCATGCCGTTACAGATGCTGGATAAAACCATCAAGGCCATTCCCCTTCTGGGAAAAATTTTGACGGGCGGAAAAAAAGGCGGAGTGATCGAAACCTATTTTAAAGTGGATGGAAAACTGAGCGAACCCAAAGTCACCGCCCAGCCACACAAAGGATTGATTGAAAAACCGGGAAATATGTTGAGGGAAATCATCAAAATTCCCGGGAACCTTTCGAAATAATTTTTCAGAAAAGGTTCATCGTTTTGCCAGGAATCCAGTGTGAACCCGACTGAATTGTGAAAATTCGGGAACTAAAAAAAAGGCGGGTCAAATGCGAAAAACAGTTTTATGCATCATTGTGCTGGTTTTAATTTCATCTCCCCTCTTCGCGGAAGAGCAGCCCCTCCCATTACCAACGCGGGACGCATTGAACGCGGAGGCCACCCTTCACCACAACAAAGGCATCGAAAGCTTCAACCAGGCAAATTACAAGGAAGCCTACGGACATTTTCGGAATGTTTTAAAAATCGCCCCTTCTGCGGAAAGCTATTTTAACGGGGCCTTAAGCCTTCACAAATGGGGGTATCCCAAAGAGGCCGCGAGCTTTTTTTACTACGCGAAAAAATACGCCAAAGGCAATGCAAAAATCCTCCAGTCGAATCTGACAAACCAGTTACCCAAACAACCCCAACCCCGAAGACGGGCTCCCGTGCCGCAGCCTCCCTTACTGAGTGAAGGCTCCTAACTACTGGCCGTAGGGGCAAAAAAACCACTCGGCGTGGGGCCAATAAAAATCTACTAGCCGTAGGGGCAATTAAACCCACTAGCCGGGGGAGCAAAACTTTTCTGCAAAAAAATTAATTTCCCCAACAAAGGATGCTTCACCACCCCTCATCCCAACCTTCTCCCTCCAGGGGAGAAGGAACTTTTTGCTTCCTCTCCCCTTGAGGTGGACGTGATATTTTTCCAAAAAAACTCCTCTCCCCTCCGAGGGAGAGGATTGAGGTGAGGGGGATTGAATTGAGGGGGACAGCTTTTAACCGATTCAACTTCCTTCCCGTTACAAGTTCGAGCATTCATCACTTTCTCCTTCTTTTCATAGCAACCCCTCTTCTTTAATTACAGAATAGTGTTGCGTTCACCGATTGAACTCGCAGACGAAGGCAGATATTGATCGCCGGTAAATTTGTTCAGGGAAATTGGGGTTTGAGCGCGGTATCCAGGAATTTTTGACCCGCCAGTTGGGACTCCCCCGCCATTTGGAGTAAAGCCGCTAACCGTTTGTCGAATTCTTCCATCGTACAGTCATCGCCGGTCAGGGTGATATGCCCCACCTTGCGTTTGGGTTTTTCTGCCTTGCCATAAAAATGAGGTGTCGCGCCGGGAACCGCCCGGATCTGATTTTCATCGGGCAAACGGCTTATCAAATTCACCATCGCCGCGGGATTCTCCGATTGCGAACTGCCTAATGGAAGGCCGCAAACAGCTCTTAGATGATTCTCGAACTGGGAAGTCTGCGCGCCTTCGATCGTCCAGTGGCCGGTATTGTGAACGCGCGGCGCAAACTCGTTGGCAAACAGTTGGTCTTCCACCTGAAAAAGTTCGAGAGCCAGGACCCCGACGTAATTGAAATCCTCAAGGATTTTTCTTATCGTCGCGTTGGCCTGATCCTGAACCGGGTCGTTCAAACGGTTTATCGACAGGCGAAGGATGCCCTCCCGATGGTGGTTTTCAGTGATGGGGTAAAAGAAGGTTTCCCCCTTTTGGTCGCGAACCGCGATGACAGAAACTTCCCGTTGAAAAGCCACCTTGGATTCGACGATGCAGGGACGTTTACCCAGTTGTTCCCACGCTTCGGGGAGATCGGTTTCCTTTTTCAGCACGGCCTGGCCTTTGCCGTCGTAACCCTGGGTACGGGTCTTGAGGATGGCGGGCAGGCCCATGCCTTTCATAACTGCGGTCAATTCTTCCAGGGTGTTAACGGGAGCGAATTCAGCGGTAGGGATGTCCAGCGAGCGAAAACAGTTTTTTTCTGATAAACGGTCCCGTGCCACTGCCAAAGCCGATGAAGAAGGATGAAGCGCAACCTGTTGTTCAAGAGACTCCACCACCTGCAACGGAACGTTTTCAAATTCGTAAGTCACCACGTCGGCCCACTCTGTAAGTTCCTTGTGTGCAACGGGGTCGTCATAGGGAGCGTTGAGATGTTTTCCCAAAGAAGCGGCGCAGGCGTTTTGGTCGGGACAAAGAAACATGAAGTCCAGCCCGAGAGGCCGGCCCGCCTGGGCCATCATGCGGGCGAGTTGACCGCCGCCGAGTACGCCGATATTTTTCATTCCCCTTCCCGTGGATCAGGGTTTTCCAACACGGTATCGGTTTGGTTCTTGCGAAAGTTTTTCAGCGCGGTTTTGATTTCCGGATATTTGTTGGCGAGGATACTTGCCGCCAGCAGGGCCGCGTTGACGGCTCCCGCGCGGCCTATCGCCAAAGTTCCAACAGGGATTCCAGCCGGCATTTGAACGATGGAAAGCAGGGAGTCCATTCCACTCAGCGCTTTCGATTGCACCGGAACACCCAGTACGGGCAGGGAGGTTTTAGAGGCCATCATGCCCGGCAAATGCGCCGCGCCTCCGGCACCCGCAATGATGACTTCGGCTCCATCCTGCTCCGCGCTTTCAGCGAATTGAAATAACTTGTCGGGAGTACGATGGGCCGACACGACTTCCACCGTATGGGGCACATCCAGTTGCTTCAGGGTTTCCGCCGCATGGCTCATGGTCTCCCAATCCGATTTGGAGCCCATGATGATGCTTACAAGTGATTTGTTTTCGTTTGTCATGGAAAGGATTTTCTCCTGATTGAAATCCGCAAAATTAAAATTCAAGCGATCTTAAAAAAGATATTATCTCTATTATGAAATTTTAAACCGACTTGACGGTCAGGTCGGGATGGAGCTGTTCGCGGAGCTGGCCCTGAATGTATTTCAGCGTTCCGCTGGTGGAGGTGGGGCAACTGCCGCAGGCACCCTGGTAATGGATGCTGACCTCGTTGCCTTCGATGCCTTTCAGTTCCACACCGCCGCCGTCTTTAGCGAGGTTGGTGCGGATGGATCGGTTGAGCACCATTTCGATGCCCTGCAGTTTCTTTTCGTCATCCAGCTTCGCGAAATTCACCACGTCGATCTCGCTCAACTGAACTTTTTCTTCGGACTGGTAAACGGTCACCGTATCGTCGATGGTTTTCCAGACCCGGTCTTTTAAAGGAACCCAGCTGGTCTTATCGTCTTTCGTCACGGTGACGAAATTTTCCATGACAAACACACTGATGACCCCGGGTTTTTCAAAAACCGCCGCCGCCATCTTGTCGTCTTTCGCTTCCTCTTTGCTGGCGAACGAAGCGTTGCCGTGATCGAGAATCACCGCGTTGATCACGAACTGCAAGGCGTTCGGATTCGGCGTCTCGCGGGTGCGAACCACTTTCAAAGCCTTTTTCAGGTTGGCCTTGGCTTTCGGCTTGGGTTTGGATTTCGCCGCCGTCTTCTCGTTTAATTTTGCCTGTATGGCAAGAACTTCGCTGATCTTCACAATATTCCTAACGCTCAAATTTTCAAGGAAGCACCTATACTAAACTATTCTCTCGAAATTTCCAACCGGTACGGCCTTTTAATCCACACGTAATTTTTGCTTAACCCCGAGCGAATGCTTCGACATACCCGTTCCGGGTATGAAGGCAAGGGTTTAATACCACAAGCTCAGCAGGACAAAATTAGTCGACCTGCGGTCATTCCGCCCGGGAAGGGACGGCCGAAACAGCAATAGCCCGCTTGCCTCTCAGGGCCTGCATGCCCTCGTTACCGACAAACAGGGCCAGCCCGATAAGGACGATCGCGGTCAACCCCAGAAACAAATTGGGCTCAGGCGCGGTGATAAACCGGTAAGCCTGCCAGCTCAGCGCGCCAATGGTGGTGATGACCATGAAAATCGCGGGATAAAGAACATACTGCGTCGGTTTTTTAACCGCCATCAGCCAGGTCGCCACCACGAACAGGGCCACCGCCGCGATCAACTGGTTGGTCGCTCCGAAGATGGGCCATATCTTCTGCCAGCCGTCGGTCGCGCCGATCAGGTACGCGACAAACACCACGGTGGTGGTCACCACATATTTATTTTTGAAAGCGGGAACCTTGCCGCCCACCGATTCCTGAACCAGAAACCGGGTGATGCGCACGGCGGTATCGAGTGTCGTCAATACAAAAGTATTCAAAGCCAGAACCGCGATCATGGACGCGAAAGTAAAACTCAGGAAAGGCAACATCTGGTTGACGATGTTTCCGAAACCATTCCCGAAGGCGAGGATCCACCCGCCCGACTTCAGGGTCTCGCGGAAACCGAGTTGCGCCATGTCGATTCCACTGCCCTGCGGCGCCACCCAGTAAAGTCCTCCCCCTACCAGCAATACGGTGACCACCGCGACCACGCCTTCGGAAAGCATGCCGCCGTAGCTGATCGCCTTTCCCTGCGTTTCCGTTGCCAGTTGTTTGGAAGTGGTTCCCCCTGCCACAAGCGAGTGGAACCCGGAGACCGCACCGCAAGCCACCAGCACAAACAGCATGGGCCACACCGGCCCCTGCCCTTCCGACATCGCGCCTCTCCATGCGGGCGTGTTCAATTCGGGACCGACCCATAACAGTCCCATAATTGCCAGCGCCATGGAACCGAACAGGATATAGGTGGAAAGATAATCACGGGGCTGCAATAAAGTCTGCACAGGTAAAATGGAAGCGACCCCCGCATAAATCATTAAAATGACAAACCAGAAAATCAGGGGGGAGAACCCCATCACGCCTTCTTCCGGCAAAGGGAGAGGGATTTTGAATCCGATCCATATATTTAAAATGACCGCCAGCACCGCTACTGTTGAGACCATTTGGAGGTTCATATTCTTTTTATAAATGCACCAGCCGAGTAGGACGGAAACAGGAATGATCGCGAATGTAGGGAACACCATTTCCGGTTGCGCGATCAACGTTTTAGCCGCAACCACTCCAAACACGGCAATCACCAGCAGCATCGCCAGTATCAGGAAAATGGCAAACACCGCCTTGGCACGGTAGCCCATGGTGCTTTCCGCAATATCCGCAATGGAACTGCCGCGGTTGCGGACCGAAACCATCAGGGTCAGGTAGTCATGCACCGCACCGATGAAAACATTACCGAGTAAAATCCAGACCAGGGTGATGGCCCAGCCGAAATGGTGCATGGCGATGATGGGTCCGATGACGGGACCGGCGCCGGCTATGGAAGCGAAGTTATGGCCGAATAGAACCAGGGGTTTGCTGGGGACGTAATCGACACCGTCATTTTGTTCTACCGCCGGTGTGGCTTGTCCCCCATCGGGCTGGATCAGTTCATTGTCCAGCCGCCCGGCATAAAAACGGTAGCCTGCGAAATAGAAAAACAGACAGGCGAATGTAAGTATGGCAATACTCAGCATGGGGGCCTTAAACAGGTTGAATAATATCTTACTATATTATACCCGCTTGACCGCGGGCTATCAGCGTATTTTTGGGAGAAGTTGGGGTCAGGAGTTGAACAACCGCCCGAGTTCGATGGTATCTTCCCGGTCGGGTCCCGTAGAAACGATGAGGAATGGGGTTTCCAGCAGGTCGCTTAGGTGTTTGACATAGTCTTTGGCTTTTTGGGGCAACTCATCAAAATCCCGGATTCCCGCCGTTTTCTGCATCCACCCTTCGTGCTCGGTGTAAACCGGTTCGCAACTTTCAAGGACCTTCGGGTCGGCGGGCATATCTGCATAGACTTTTCCTTCAAATTTGTACCCGGTGCAAACCTTAATGGTTTTGAATCCATCCAGCACATCTATTTTGGTCAGGATCAACGCTTCAATACCATTAATCTTGATAGCATACCTTGCGACCATGGCATCAAACCATCCGCATCTTCTTGGCCGTCCAGTCGTTGCGCCAAACTCATGCCCCACCTTCCCGAGCTGCTCACCATCTTTATCAAACAACTCGGTTGGAAAAGGCCCTTCGCCCACCCGCGTGGTATAAGCTTTCATCACCCCAAGTACCCGGTCTATTTTTGTGGGTGGAATACCGAGACCCGTACAAGCTCCCCCTGCAGAAGAATTGGAAGAAGTCACAAAGGGATAAGTTCCGTGATCGACATCCAGCATGGTGCCCTGGGCTCCTTCGCATAGAATTTTTTTATCCCGGGAGATGAGGTTATTCATCAAAACATGGGTATCATCCAGGTATTTCAAGACCACTTCCCTGAAAACCATCAAATCGGAATACAGGGCATCCAACTCTGAAAGCTCCTTCCCATAAAGGCTTTTAAGGACAAGGCTTTTTTCTTCATGATTGGCTTCGAGACGGCTTCGAAGAAATTTTTCATCCCTCAAGTCACAGGTCCGGATCCCGGTACGGGCAATTTTATCTGCATAAGAAGGCCCAATGCCGCGTCCGGTGGTGCCGATTTTTTGAAATTTCCCGTCGCCTTTTTCACGGCCCTGATCGCTCACCCCGTGGTAGGGCATGATGATATTCGCGCGGTCACTGATGACAAGCCTGCCCTCCAGCTCGATGTTGACCTCTTCCAGTTGGCGCATTTCATCCTGCAATGCCATCGGGTCAACGACAACCCCATTGCCGATCACGCAAAGCTTACCTTTATGAAAAATTCCCGAGGGGATAAGATGGAGAACAAACTCTGTCTCGCCAAAACAAATGGTGTGCCCTGCGTTGTGGCCTCCCTGATAACGGGCAACCACATCCACATTCTCGGCAAAGAGATCGATGATCTTACCCTTGCCTTCATCACCCCACTGCATTCCTACGACGACCGCAACCGGCATTAACCCCTCCTGAAAAAATTCAAAAAGCCCAAAAAGTTTGAGGCCAGCCCGGTATTATGCTTACCCCTCTCCCCCTTGTCAAGTTACCAGGCGCAGGGCCAAAAAGTCACAGCCTCATCTGCAAAAAAATCAATGCGGTATTTCACAAGAAAAGGATTTAAAAGAAATAATTTTCAAAAGCCCGGGCACATGTGTATCGACATAAAAGCCGTGACCTTTTGGCCGTACGCCGAGTGGTTTTTATTGCCCCCACGGCTAGTGGCTAGTGCTTGAATTTTTTGAGGAAGGATTTAATGGTGTCTATTTTTATCATCGGGCCAATATCGATGCCGGGACAAAATCCGCCCACCAGTTTCCACATATTTTTGGAATCCATATTCTCCCGCCAGAAAGGGTAGGCCTGGCACTGCTTGGGTTTCGCCTCGTGAATTCCGCATCCTTTATCCGTTAAAAATTCACAGGGCGAGCCGTCTTCCCCCACTTCCAGGACCCATTCCCCATCGTCCCGGACCAGAAAGGCCTTCTTGAACTCTGCAGGAGAAATGCCGAGATAATCGGCTGCGTTCCGTATATCGTTACGGTCGAAATGCACGATTCCGGGTTTGGTGCAGCACTTGAAACAATCGGGCTGGCATTCAAACCGCAGCGGTTCTTTTTCCCACCACTTCATACGGAGAACCTCCGTTGGTAGATTGCAATATCATTATCTGCGAGCAATAGTATTCTCGGCTCAACAAGCCATGGGGAAATGCCTCCCATGCTAATGGGCGGATAACCTCCGCCAGCGTGACGCTGGACTCAACTAGAAATTATTTTCCTTCCCGCAACACACTTGTTATCTCGGCCCAGCCAGCTTTTGAAAATTGCCTCACATGCAAATGTGTAAAGAGAAGAAATTAAAAAATAACCAGATCGTCGCGGTGAATGACCTCTTCGTAAAAGGATTCGCCAATTGATTTTTTAATAGCGGAAGTTTTCATTCCCTTGATTTGCTGAAGGTCACGGGAATTGTAATTGACGAGACCGCGGCCGATTTCCTTACCTTCTTCATCGAGGATTTTAACGGCCTTTCCAAATTCGAATTCGCCCTGGATTTTTTTCAGTCCCGCGGGAAGCAGACTTTTACCCCTTTCAACCAGGGCTTTACGCGCGCCTTCGTCAACAACAAGAACACCTGCCGGCTTAAGCGTATGCGCGATCCAGTGTTTGCGGTCGCGAATCTTTCCCTTGCCTGACCAGAACAAGGTACCGACCTCTTTTCCGGAAAAAATATTTTCCAGGACTTTTTCATCCAATCCATTCACCACAAGGGTAGGAATACCAAAACTCATGGTCTTTTTCGCGGCGAGGACCTTGGTGTACATGCCTCCCACGGTCAGCCTGTTATTACTCTTTCCCGCGGTGCGCTCAATCTCTTCATTCACGCGCCCGACATGGGAAATCAATTCCGCTTTTTCGCCTTTGATTTTTGAAGAAGGGTCCCGGTTAAACAGTCCTTCCACATCGGAAAGAATGATCAAAAGTTGTGCGTCCACCAGGCAGGCAACCGTTGCGGAAAGAGTGTCATTGTCACCAATCTTGATCTCTTCGACGGTAACGGAATCGTTCTCATTGATAATGGGAATGACATTCCGCTCCAGAAGAGCTTCAATGGTATGTTTTGCATTTAAATAACGGCGACGGTTACCGAGGTCGTCGTGACTCAATAAGATTTGCGCCACCTTGATATCTTTTTTCTCAAAGGCCTTTTCATAAGTGTGCATGAGAAAGCTCTGGCCGATTGCGGCACAGGCCTGCTTTTCCGGAATGGAAAGATCGGCCCGGTTCACCCCCAACCTTTCGCGACCGGCCATAATCGCTCCCGAGGATACCAGCACCACATCGTAGCCCTTGTCCTGAATCAGTTTGATTTTGCGGGCGTAATGCCTCACCCAGTCTTTGCTCAAACCACATTCCAGGGAGGATCGGCCTTTATCCCGGTTAGAGATAACACTGCTGCCGATTTTAATCACCACACGCTTTATATTTTTTAATATTTCCTGCCGAATCATGAAAGTATAAAAACCATCCGCTTTAAAGATAAAGATTCAATGTAGCCTAAATTTTCTGTGAGGTCATGGGAATTTTGAGGGTTTCGGTAATAAATTCATCAAGGGCTTTATAATAATCGCGTCCCCCCATGATATAGGTATCATTATGTCCCGCACCTTCGATGGTATAAAAAAATTTAGGATCCGCCGCGGCATCATAAAGTTTTTTTCCAAGATCGAAGGGAACGATTTCATCCCTGTTGCCGTGAAGAAATAATTTGGGAAGAGTGATATCTGGCACTTTGTTAACAGCATCCAGCTTTGAACGAATGGCCCATCCTAATGGAATCAGGGGGGAAATTTTTCTGGACATGTCTGATGCGGAGGTAAAAACCGATTCAAGGATCAACCCGCGCGCGGGTTTGTGGAGGGCCGTTTCCACGGCGCAAATCCCTCCCAGGGAGCGGCCAAAAAGAAAAAGGGAGTCGACCGAGACGCCTTCTATTTCCAGAATCCGGTTATAGGCCGCCAGGGAGTCCAAATAAATTCCTTCTTCATCGGGCTCTCCCTCGCTTTTCCCGTAGCCGCGATAATCAAAAATAAAAATATTGAGATTGAGCGGGAGCAATCGCTGAATATTGTCGAGACGGTGACTCAGGTTTCCCGCATTGCCATGAAACCACAACAGGGTAGCCCTGGCCTGGGGAGAACCAACAAACCAGCCATGAAGCTTTTTCCCGTCTTTAGACTGGAAATTAATATCCTGGACCTCCAATCCCATCGAGGCCGGATCCCAATAACCCTCCGGAAATTTTGAAGGATGAAAAATAATTTTTTTTTCACAACTCACTAACAGCACGGCATAAAGAACCATCAAAACCGCCATGACCCCGAGGGAATGAAAAATCGTCATTACGGCTTTCACTTTTCCGGAGAGGATGTTTTTTTGACTTTTATCTTAAGCCCTTCCACGGCTTCAACACTCACCTCTTCGCCTTCCTTTATTTCTCCTTCGCATTCCGCTTCCCATAATTCTCCATGCACCAGAACCCGTCCATGAGGATTCAAAGTCTCCTTCACAAATCCTGTTTCCCCCAGCATGCCCTCCGCTCCACCCTGTTTTTTCAGGCTCAGGGTTCGAGTCGCAAAAACAATAATCCCGATTGAACAAGCAATTGCAATTCCCATGGTCGGATAAAGAACCGTGCGTGAAATCTGCATCGCGGGGTCATCGCTGTCTATCAACATGGTAGACCCTAAAAATATCGAGACCACTCCCGCAAGGGACAAAAGGCCGTAACTCATCACCCCGATTTCAGCAACAAAAAACAGGGCCCCGAGTAAAATCAACAGCAAACCTGCATAATCAATGGGAAGGGTCTGCATTGCATAAAGTGCCAGCACCATACTGACGGCACCAATCACCCCCGGAAAGATCAGTCCCGGATTCGACAACTCAAAATAAAGGCCCACCATCCCGATCATCATAAGCATGTAGGCCACGTTTGGGTTGGAAATGATATCCAGCATTTTTTGCCTGGCATTCATTTCGTGATATACGATTTCCAGGTCACCGGTCTTCAATTTCACCGGACCCGACGCCACCCGGACTTCCCGTCCATCAACAGCAAGCGCAAGGGCTTTAATATCGGCAGCAATGAGATCGATTACATTGAGCCGTTTCGCTTCTTCCGCAGAAATCGAAACACTCTTGACCACTGCCAACTCGGCCCAGTGGCTGTTGCGTTTTCTCAGTTCGGCAAGGGAACGGATGTAAGCCGCGGCATCATTGACCACTTTTTTTTCCATGGTCTTTGCCTGTTCCCCTTCGCCGCCCCCTCCCATCAAGTTCACGGGATGCGCTGCGCCTATATTGGTGCCGGGGGCCATCGCCGCAATATGAGAAGCGATGGTGATAAATGTTCCTGCGGAGGCAGCGCGTGATCCGCTGGGGGAAACATAAGAAGCAACCGGGACATGGGAGCTCTGGATTTTTTTTATGATCTGCCGCATGGAAATATCCAGTCCACCCGGAGTATCCATATTGAGAACAACCAGGGCCTGATTATCCTGATTGGCTTGATTGATTTCCTGGGAAACAAATTCCGCGACCGCGGGATTGATGGCACCCGAAATCTTCACCACCACGATCTGGTTTTCTGCAAAGGCCGGGGAAGCCAGCCAGAAAAACCATAACAAAATGAAGGATTTTTTATTCCACATGACAGAAAACCTCTAATGAAGTTTTGCTTGTTATTATTGTTTCACAGCGCCGAAAGCAAATCAAAGAGGTTTTACCTGAAAATAAATGTTAAACTGATTTTTGTATTAATTTAACCGCAGGAAGACTGGATGAGCTACAAAACCATATTCATTGTCGACCCCATTCGCAGTGACCGCATACAAATGGCCAAGTTTCTAAGCGAAGAAATCTTCACGATCATGAGCTTCGTTTCGATAAATGACTGTTTCAAGCGTCCCGATCTGATTCATTGTGATCTGATCGTTTTCGTCCCTCGCAAAGATAAAAGCGAAATCAAACACCTGTTCCATATAAAAAAGAAATACCGGCAGATTCCAATCATCCTTCTTTTAAATAACGATTTTCCCGACATCAACCTTGTAGAATTGACGGACAACGGTTTCGCCTCTCCCTACAAGGCACCGAACAATGAAAAAGTCAGGGAAATCATGCTGGGACTGCTGGCTCCCGATGGTTTGCCTTCGCGGACAGAAGTTCCCCATCCCGTTCCCATTGCAGATGAAGTTCAGGCTGCCTTAACCACGAGACCCGAATGAGCTCAACACCCAAACTGACTCGACCCATTGCAGTAGGCCCCTATTCCATAGGCGATCAAAATCCCCTGGCCCTCATTGGCGGGCCTTGTGTGATCGAGTCCGAACAAATTGCAATGGGTATCGCGGAAAAACTTAAACGCATTACAACCGATTCAGGGGTTCCATTTATTTTTAAAGCGTCTTACGACAAAGCCAATCGTACTTCCATAAAGTCTTTCCGGGGACCCGGCCTGGTGAATGGATTAAAAGTTCTGCAAAAAATAAAAACCGAACTGGATCTGCCCGTTTTATCTGACGTCCATAAAGAAGAAGAAGTCGAACCCGCCGCTGAAGTTCTCGACATCCTGCAAATTCCCGCGTTCCTTTGCCGCCAGACCGACCTGTTGGTTAAAGCGGCAAAAACCGACAAACCCATCAATGTTAAAAAAGGTCAGTTCCTGGCACCGTGGGATATGAAAAATGTCGTCGTCAAACTTGAAGAAAGCGGCAACAGCAATATTCTTCTCACCGAGCGGGGCGCTACCTTCGGCTATAACAATCTGGTGGTGGATATGCGGTCCCTGGTATTGATGCGCGACCACGGCTATCCGGTGGTATTCGATGCAACTCACAGCCTGCAGCAACCCGGTGGACAGGGAACTAAAAGCGGCGGACAAAGTGAGATGGTTCCCGATCTCGCCCGCGGTGCGGTTGCGGTGGGTTGCGATGCCCTGTTCATGGAAATCCATCCCGATCCCAGCCAGGCGCTTTCAGATGGACCCAATATGTTGAAACTCGACCTGGTACCGGATCTTCTGGAACAACTGGTAACACTCGACCAGGTTGTAAAAGGCAAAACAGCGGTTAAACCAAACTAAAAACAAGTATGGAGAAAATTTATTTTTCCCCTCAACCTGACCTTCTCCCGCCAGGGGAGAAGGAAATACATCCCTCTCCCTTGAGGGGAGAGGGGCTGGGTGAGGGTGATTTCAAAATATTTCCATTCACTGAAATGCTCATTAGAACCGCTATAATTGCCCTGATTACAGGAACGCTGTTGCCAATCATGTCCGTTTATGCTCAGGGAACCTGGAAACAACTCCCCGTAACGCCGACTATCCGGACAGAAAACTCAGCCGCACTCCTCGAAGAAAAAATTTATGTTTTAGGCGGTTTCACACCCAAAGGCATTACCGCACGCGTCGATGTCTGGGACCCGGTACTCAACAATTGGGGTCTGGCAATTCCACTCCCACAGGGACTCCATCACACAACCGCAACTGTTTTGAACGGAAAGCTTTATATCATCGGTGGATTTGAATCCGGATTCTGGAAACCGGTCAATACCACTTACGAGTACGACCCCGATCTGCATAGATGGTCCCATAAAACTCCCATGCCAACAGCCAGGGGAGCGCTTGCGGCGGCCGTGATCGACGGGAAAATACATCTTGTGGGAGGTGCCCATAGAAAATTATTCAATCTGGTAAACACAAATGCGCATGAAGTTTATGATCCGACAACCGACTCCTGGGAAACGTTGCCACCCCTGCCCACACCAAGAGATCATCTTACCGTGACCGCGGCGAACGGCAAACTCTTCGCCATCGGTGGACGAGTCGATGTCAATTACAACAATAACCTCGACGTAAATGAATCTTACGATCCCAAAACCCGGCAATGGAAGAAACACGCTCCCTTGCCCACGGCCCGCAGCGGCATCACATCCCAATTTTTAAAAGGGTGGATTCATGTTATTGGAGGCGAGTCGGGAGAAGGAACGTTTGTTGAAAATGAGGCCTATAACCCTGAAACAGATAAATGGGAAACGTTTCCACCCTTGCCCGGCGGCCTGCACGGACTGGCGTCCGTTATTTTGAAGGGGAAAATCCATATCCTAAACGGCGGACCCAATCCCGGTGGCGGGGGCAGTAATTCCCACCTCGTTTTTTCTCCCTAGCGTCAGGGACACTCTAACGAGGGAGGTAATAGGGGAAAACTCGTAATAAGCTTGAAGAAATTTGATTGGGAATTTGGATGGATCAATCGGCTTCCACGCCTGGTGGGGGGGAGGGCGGCTCCCTCAAGGGGAGCCGGAGAGAAAAAAGCTTGTTAGCCATCGAGGTTGGCACGCCACGGATTGGGCCACTTGGAGGTAACCCCAATCCGTTGGAGGTGGCAGTGCCAGTTCGAATCTTCACTTTTAATAAAGCAATCCCCATGCCAAATATTAATTTTTGCTCAAGATTTAGAGTAACTCCAATTAAATAAAGGCTTAGTAATTTTCCGGCAGGTGAGGCACGCGTCAGAGTTACAGGCAAAAATGACCCTGAACCGTCAATTTCTTCCTCATTTTGCCTTGGGAACACCCCCTTTCCAAAATTAAAGGGGATTAATTCGAAACCAATTGAGAAATAAATTCGGTCAAATTTTGGGTGGCGATTTTGGTGTGGGTTTGGAGGGAAAGGGCCTTTTTAATAGACCCGGGATGTGTCAGGACATACCAACCCGCTTTCAATTTGGATATTTCCCCATCTTTCCCCAGAAAGCTTGATGAATCGATCAATTCATCATTGACCGCATCGGAAATTCCTCTCACTGAAATAAAAGCAATGCTGTTTTCACGAGCGCACAGAGCAATATCAAAAGTTTCCATTTCTACTGCCTCCGCTCCAAAACGAATTCCCAGTTCCTTTTTGGCTGTGGGAGTATGGACAACTTGATCGACCGTTAAGAGTCTTCCCGCCTTCAATTGTGCGTTACTAGGTGGGGTGATCTTTTCTGCCTGTTCAAGCCATTGGGAATTTCCCGGACCTTCCATTTCAAAAGAGGCGGAATCTCTTTTGGAACACAGTATGGTTTTGGCAACAAATAAATCACCCACGTTCATCCCTTCGACCAATGCGCCCGCGTAACCCAGGCTGATGATCATTTCGGGTTGGAATTTTTCAATGACCTGACGGGTCGCGTCTTTTGCTCTTTGTCTGCCGATCCCTGTTCGAACCAGGACAATATCTTTACCCTGCCATTTTCCCGGCCAGGCTTCGGATTTCCCCAGACGAACCCGGTCGGAAATGTTCATGGCCTTTTTAATTCCGGCAATCTCTTCGGCAACGGCTCCCAATATGGCTATGATTTTTTTCATAGCGGCAAGTATACAACCCTTTCCATACAGATTCCGTACTCATTTTATAACCTGTCTGGTTTGGAGTATGCTAAGGTTCCTCCTTTTTAACAACACGGGGCAATAAAAAATTAATGGCAAAAAGCAAACTTAACATTCCTGTAAAAAAGGGAGACCGGTTGGAACTGCAGGTAGAAACCCTCGCTTCCAGCGGAGACGGACTCTGTCGCCACCAAGGCTATGCCTTGTTCATCCCTGGCGGCATTCCCGGAGATCGTATAACAGGAAAAGTTAACAAAATCACTCCTCGTTTCGGAGTGGTCGATATCCTCGAACGAACACAATTATCACCGGATAGGGTGGACCCGCCCTGCCCGGTTTTTTTCAAATGTGGCGGCTGCAAATTTCAAGACCTCAGTTATGAAAAACAACTCGAATTTAAGGTTCAAGTCGTACGGGACAGTTTGAAACGGATTGGCGGAATCGAATTACCGGAAAAAATAGAAGCCTTCGCGGCGGAACAACAATACCAGTACCGGAACAAGGGCAGCTTCGCCATAACCGGAAAAGCCAGCGATCCGCAAATCGGATTCTATGCCGAAGGCTCCCATATCATAGCCGATTCCCCTGTTTGCGATATTCTTTTAGAACCCATCAACCAGACCAAGGAATGGCTGCGACATCTTTTAAAGGAAAATCAAATATCACTTTATAACGAGAAACACCATCGAGGGCTGGTAAGAGGACTCGTTATCCGCCATTCGGAATCAACCGGTGAAACCCTTGTTGGACTGATTACCAACAAAGGCCGGTTCCCTCGCGGTTTTCTGGCAGCACTGAAAAACGGGAATGAATTAAAAAAGCTGGGTATTACCGGCATACTTCAAAATATCAACCCGCAAATCACCAACGTGATACTTGGAAAAGAAAACAAAATTCTCTGGGGAAAAGAAAGGTTCAAGGACAAACTTGCAAATGTGACCTACCACCTTTCTTTAGGGTCCTTTTTTCAAATCCATTCCGGGCAAACCATACCCTTGTATAACCTGATCGAAAGCTGGGTGGATGAAGCCAAAAATAAAATTATCATAGATGCCTACAGTGGTTCAGGAGGCATCGCCCTCTGGCTGGCCGCAAAAGGAAAAAATGTGATCGCCATCGAACAGTTTGAACCTGCCATGCAGGACGCCCGTTTGAGTGCGGAAGATAATGGAATCCGTGATTGCCGGTTTTTGACCGGGAACGTTGAAGAACACGCACCCCAGGTTGTATCCAAAGAACAGGTTCATACTTTCATAGTCGATCCTCCACGCAAAGGATGCTCCCCCTCGGTGATCAAGACATTGATGGAATCGAAACCAGAGCAAATCATTTACATATCCTGCAATCCATCCACCCTGGCCCGCGACCTTGAAAGACTGGAAGGTTACCAACTGCATGACATAAAGGTGATTGATATGTTTCCGCAAACCCAGCACATTGAAACCGCCGTCCTACTTCGGCCAGTGGCGTCGGCGAGCTAAAGATCAACACTCATTTTGACAAACGACTTTGATTCTCCAAAACACATAAACCCGGTGCTCCTGCCCGGCCTTGGTTGCCTGTCTGGGGTTGATATGATAACCATTTTAAAATGGATAAGGATCGAAAGATCAAGTTGTTGAAGGAAACTGACCTGCTCAGTTTTTTCGATGAATCTACTTTGAGCCAATTGGTGGATCATTGCAGAGAGATATCCCTTTCCCCGAATGAGGTGCTGTTCAATGAAGATGATTTGGAAAATGCCATGTATCTCATACTTGAGGGGGAGCTTGATATTTATAAGGGACCAAAACAAATCGCTGTTTTGGAAGCGGGGCAATATTTGGGGGAAATGTCGCTGATTGAATCCAAAGCCCGTTCGGCATCGGCAAGAGCACAAAAAGAAACGCTCCTTATGGAAATCAACGAGGAACATTTCCATACGTATCTTGCTTCCGAGCCGCAGGCCCTATTATCCATCATGCGCACTCTTTCAAGTCGAGTTCGTGGGGACTGGATACCATGATGAAGGATATGCGCAAACTGAGCATTTTCACCCATGATATTCGAAATTTTCTGAGTACCCTTGGCCTCGCAGAACTGACCATTTAAGATTCTGTCGAAATGTTCGTAGGAACCCAACCGAGCCACAAAAAACGCGAAGGCCTTGAAGATATGCAAAAATGCCAGAACGTGGTTGAAACCGTCAGAACCAACCTGATGGATCTTCTGGACTCCAGTTTGAACCATATCAAAAAAATCAAAACGGAATATGTAAAGTCCAAAAGAGCGATCCTTCCCGTTATCGAAGAAACGGTTGAAAGCCTTTCGACGCACAAACAGCTTCAAGACAAAAGTGTAAAGATCAATTCTTCCGGAGATTCATTAGAAGCCGTCTTTTACCCTCTGGATATTCAGCGCGTTTTACAGAACCTGATCATCAATGCAGGTTACGTTACCGAATCCGGGGGAATCGTAGAGGTCGGGGTCTGCAGGAATAATGGATTTCTGCAAATCAGCATTACCGATAAAGGGGCCGGTATCCCGGAAGAAATTCAAGACTATCTTTTTAAAGATACCCTGACCACGAAAAAAGATGGCAACGGTTTTGGCCTCTTATCCTGCAAAGGCATCATCGAAGAAAATCACCAGGGCAAACTCTGGTTCGAAACGGAACAGGGAAAAGGAACCACCTTCCACTTCACCCTCCCGACCCAGTAACCTAGGACGTAAAGAGTCGAAACTTTTTACAGCCAAACTAACATTCAAGCCGCCTGGCCGGTTAGAAGCGGGCGTGTTTGGGTGTGCGGGGGAAAGGGATAACGTCACGGATATTTTCCATACCCGTTACGAATTGCACCAGACGTTCGAATCCCAACCCGAAACCGGAATGAGGTGCTGACCCGAATTTCCTGAGATCGAGATACCACCAGTATTCTTCAGGATCAAGATTATTGTCTTTCAGGCGTTTCAACAAAATATCATAATCATCTTCACGCTGACTTCCCCCTATTATCTCTCCCAGTTTGGGAAGCAGGACATCCATCGCCCGGACGGTTTCGCCGTCTTCATTCAGTTTCATATAAAAAGATTTGATCTTCTCCGGGTAGTTATAAACAATGATAGGTTTTTTGAACACTTTTTCGCTGAGATAGCGTTCGTGTTCTGCCTGCAACGAACAACCCCATTCGACCGAATAGGTGAATGTCTCCGTCGATTTTTGCAGGAGATGGATCGCATCGGTGTAAGTCAACCTTTCGAATTCGCTGTCTATTATGTTTTGCAAAGTCTCAAGAATGGTTTTATCGATACGTTGGTTGAAAAATTCCATATCATTAGGGCAGTTCTCAAGAACATCTGCCAGAAGGTATTTTATAAATTCTTCGGCAAGATCCATATCATCATCCAGATCATAAAATGCCATTTCCGGTTCTACCATCCAGAATTCGGAAAGGTGGCGACTGGTATTCGAGTTTTCAGCGCGAAAGGTAGGACCAAATGTATAGATTTCAGAAAGAGCAAGGGCGTAAATTTCTCCTTCCAGTTGTCCACTCACCGTAAGAGAAGTTTTTTCGCCAAAGAAGTCCTGAGTGTAATCAATATTGCCTTCCACTTTGGGAGGATTAACAAGGTCCAGGGTGGTGACCTGGAACATTTCTCCGGCACCTTCGCAATCACTGGTAGTTATAATGGGTGAATTCAAATAGACAAATCCCCGATCGTTGAAAAAGCGGTGAATGGCATAGGCCAACCTGCTGCGGACCCTCATGACAGAACCAAAGGTGTTTGTTCTCGGGCGAAGATGAGCGATCTCCCGTAAAAATTCAAAGGAATGGCGTTTTTTCTGCAAAGGATAAGTTTCCACATCCGCGGAACCATATACTTCGATTTCCGCAACCTGTATTTCCATCTTTTGCCCTTTTCCTTCAGAAGCCACCAGCTGACCGGAAATCGCCACGCAACTTCCCGTGGTGATTTTTTTATCCAACTCCGAAAAATCCTTTAAAGAATGTTCGATTATGGCCTGTATATTGGCCTGGCAAGAACCATCGTTGATTTCGAGAAAAGAAAACCCTCCTTTGGAATCGCGACGGGTTCGCACCCATCCTTTCACTAAAACACTTTTCTCTCCTTGAGTCCTGTTCAATAATTCTTTTATTTTAATTCGTTTCATCGGGCAAATTCCTTGGGAGTCCGGATTGGGCAACCAATCCACTTCTCATTGACAATAAAGGGGATTTCAGATATTTTAGTTTAGAAACATACCGGCGTTTGCATAAATTTTTTTCCTTTGACGGGAAATCCACTACCTCATATTTTGTTCCGTGTTTATTCTAGGCAACTTACTACAAGCCACAGCCCAAATATTAAATATAATTCTGCAGCTTTATATGTGGATTATTATTATTCGCGCGTTATTATCCTGGGTCAATCCTGATCCTTATAATCCCATTGTTCAGTTCTTATACAGTATAACAGAACCTGTCCTGTACCGAATCCGGCAACTGGTACCAATGACAGGAATCGGGATTGACTTCTCACCTATCATTGTCCTATTGGCCATCGTGTTTTTACAAGGGTTTCTGGTGGAATCTCTCGCGGCCCTGGGGGCAAGATTACAGTAACCGGCCATGCGTTTAAGTTATCTTGACATTCTGGAACAATGCTTTCATGACAAATTCCGCGGTTACAACAAACAGGAAGTGGACACCTTTCTTCATCTTGTCGCCGATGATTTCAAGTCCATGTCCGAAGAAATCAAAGAAAAAGAAAAAATTATCGCCAGCAAGGACAATGAAATAAAATCGCTACTGGCCGACCTGGAATCCCGGCTCGTTGAAATGGATACTTTTATCCCACAGGAGGTTGAGGAAGAACTCATAGACCTGCGAAAACAGGTTGAGGAAAAAGATCGATTCATAAAAGAAATGCAGGAAGCCCAAAAGCATGAGGAAAACGGGGACAATCCTTTCTCCCAGCTCACACCTGAAATGCTCAAAGAGAAAGCAAAAAGGATTGTCAACGCCGCAAAAAACAAGGCCGAACAGCATCGACAAGACGCTATTAAAGAGCTGGAACAGCTGATGCAGGATATAGAAAAACTAAAAAAGCAAAAATCAGCCTTGACGGAAAATATTAAATCCACCGCGATTGAACATTTGAGCAAATTTAAAGCGGGAATGCCAAACGGCCGCACAGGAAATGCGGATTAATTCCTGTGAAAAAGGAATCCGCTTCTCTGCCATAATACAACCCCGGTCATCAAAAAACGAAGTGACAGGGATTTACAACAATGCATTAAAAATTCGCCTGACATCCCCCCCTGTCGATGGCGCGGCCAACAAAGCCTGCGCGCGTTTTTTATCAAAGTGGCTTGAGGTGAGTTCTTCGGAAATAAATATTGTAAGGGGACAAAGCAGCAAAAATAAAATTATCGAAGTTACGGGCCTTTCAGACAAGCAGTTCCTCGAAATTTTAAAAACCAAAAACCTTTTAAAATAAATCACTCTTATGATCAAAACCATTGAATATGTAGACGGGGTCGTGCGCATGATCGACCAAACACGATTACCTGCGGAAAAAGAATTCGTCGATTGCCGCACCATAGAAGAAGTAGGTCACGCCATCAAAACAATGGTCATTCGTGGAGCCCCCGCCATTGGAGTTGCTGCTGCGATGGGTGTAAGCCTGGGAGCGGATTCCATTGAAGCTTCCAGTTATGAAGATTTTTATCGAATACTCGGAGAGAAATGCGATCGGCTTGGACAATCCAGGCCCACGGCGGTAAACCTCGCTTGGGGAATCAACCGCATGAAACAGGTTGCACAAAAAAATAAAGCGCTTGCCATTAGCCAAATAAAATCGAAGCTAAAGGAAGAAGCCTTGAACATTTTGACCGAAGACATAAGCACCAACCAGACGATGGGCCAGCACGGGCAAACCCTGGTTAAAGACGGCAGCGTGATTTTAACCCACTGCAATGCAGGGGCTTTGGCCACTGCAGGGTTCGGAACCGCATTGGGAGTCGTTCGTGCCGCGGCGAACGCTGGAAAAGATATCAAGGTTCTTGCAAATGAAACCCGTCCTTTTTTACAGGGAGCAAGACTGACCACATGGGAATTAAAAGAAGACGGCATTCCTGTAAAATTGATAACAGATAATATGTGCGGATTTTTCATGAACAAACAGGAAATCGACCTTGTCGTGGTGGGGGCGGACCGCATTGCCGCGAATGGGGACGTTGCCAATAAAATCGGAACCTACATGTCGCAGTACTCGCTAAAGAAAATAATATTCCTTTTTATGTTGCCGCCCCTGTTTCCACTCTTGACCTTTCCCTGGCATCGGGAAAAGAAATTCCCATTGAAGAGCGTTCCTCTGAAGAAGTGACCCGCATCAACCAGAAACAAATTTCTCCTGAAGGGGTTGAAGCGGCACATCCTGCTTTTGACATCACACCCAATCATCTGGTCACAGCCATCATCACGGAAAACGGCATTGCGCGCGCCCCTTTCACAGAAACTCTCAAGGCTCTCGCCAGCAAAAAATGAAAGCAATGATCCTGGCAGCGGGTTTTGGCACACGCCTCAAACCTCTGACCAACGACCTCCCCAAACCCATGTTCCCGGTTCTTAATCACCCTATCCTTGAGCATGCAATAAATTTTCTCAGCTCACAAGGTATCAAGGAAATCGCCATAAACCTTCATCACCAGCCTGAAAAGATCATCGACTATTTTGGCGATGGAAAAGATTTCAGGGTAAAACTGCAATATTCCAAAGAAGAAAACATTCTGGGGACTGCGGGTGGAATAAAAAAGCTGGAACCCTTTTTAAAGGACGAAACTTTTCTGGTAATCAATAGCGATGTTCTGGCAGACGTCAATCTGAATGATGTTTTGAAGTTTCACAGGGAAAAAAAATCCAAATTGACTTTGGTCGTCAGGCAGGATTCCAATGCAGAAAAGTATGACTCCATCCAACGGGTGGAAGAAGGTCGCATCGTGCATTTTCTCGGCCACTCAATTAAAAATTCAGCCCCTACCACCCGGGTTATGTTCACCGGAATTCAAATTATGGAACCCGATATCTTTTCCCGTATTCCGGAAAATAAATTCTGCGGTACCACTGAAGATGTTTTCCCGGGAATGATTAATGAGGGGCTCCCTGTTTACGGTTATCTTCACAAGGGGTATTGGATAGACATGGGAACCCGGGAAACCTATATTCAGGCCCAGAAGGACGCAATGGATGGAAAGGTAGTATTAAAAAATTCATCTTCAAGAAATCCTGAAGGACCTCTTGTCGTACCCCCGGTCCATATCGGTAAAAATTGTGAGATATCGCAAGGAGCGCAGGTCGGACCCTATGCGGTACTTGGAGACGGCTGCCGAATACGCCCGGGAGCCGTGGTGGAAAATTCAATACTCTGGCCAGGATCCACCATTGGAAATGACTCCACCATTAAAAACTGCATTATCAGCCAGGGTACTTGCGTTGATTCAGGGAAAAGTTTAGAGAACCTCTCATTTAATTCATAGTTCCGAAAGGTTTGGGGACAAGTCTCTTTCCGGAAAACAGGGGACGTTATTGAGGGATGAAATGCTGCCGAAAAAACCCTCCCTTCTCTATAGAGAAGGGAGGGTTTTTTTTACAGGAGTTTGTGGTTACTCAAAGTCATTGTGGAAACTGAAACCGCCCCTTCTTCACAATTAATGATACGGCGCATTTCAGGGAGATCGGCCTCACCCACACGGGTGTACTCATCGGTATAACTTTCCACATCTTTCAATCCTTTGTTTTCAGGATTAAAGTAGAATACAGAGTATTTTCTTGTGAGGAACTTTCCATCCTGATTTTTTCTGCTCTCCTCAATATTGATTGAAAAGGAAAACCGGGGTGTCTGCCTGTTTATCTGCTGGATTCTACCATCCTTGATTCGATAGAAAGAACTCATACCGTCGCCACCCATGACCAGTTTGCGCCCTAATGGATGGGAACCGTCATCTCCAAATACCAGTTTGTATTTGCCATCAGACTCTTCAAAAGACCGGGGTCCCCGATGCATCGCAATCGATGCCAGGTTTTCGTTTAAAAAACTTTTTGCCTTTTCATCCTCTATGGTGGTTTCAATTTCCTTGGGGTTTTTAACGGTCACATTTCCACGTTGTTCTTCCCCGTCAATATTCACGACCACGTCTGCCGAGAACCCTCCAAAACCTTCAGGCCACCTTGCGGTATTTGAAAAAACCTCCTGCATCGCCTGCCGCGCTTCGGAGTCATCTTCGAGGGTTGTTTCTACATCTTTTTCTTTTGTATAGGTTGCCATCCTGGATCTCCTTAAAATAATTAGAGCTTGCCGAATTCACGGCAAGCTTTTTAGTAATAGAAAAGTTTTTCACCAATAAAGCGATTATACCTTATTTTACCGCAACGCTGATATCAGGAATCCCCGCTTTTTGCAAAAGGCCCATGACCTCAATGACTTCACCATAAGGAAGAATTTTATCCGCGCGGATTACTGCGTTTTGCTTTTTAGTTTTAACATCCAGTTTGCCCAGGAACTGTTCCAGTCCCAATATGGTGGTCTTTTTCCCCGCAAGAAATATTTGTTTGTCCTTTGACATCTCAATTTCAAGGGTTTTCGGCTCTTCATCAATAACGGAAGATTTTGACGTGGGCAAGTTGATATCCATATGGCGGCTAAAGTCCACAAAAACAGTTGACACCATAAAGAAAATGATAAGAAGAAAGACAACATCAATCAATGGAGTCATTTCCATCGCAAAATTGTCTTCCTCTTCTTTTCTAAATTGCAACGCGTACTCCCCGTTTTGGATTCTTGATTTTTATTACTTAGACGCAGAGGCCGCCTTTTTAGGCTTCCCCGAGCTTTTTTCTTTAACCACCCCGTCATAGGAAAGCTCTTCCACCAATTGGATGGCGACTTCTTCCATTTCAAATACGTAACGGTCAATCTTGCCGCGAAAATAATGGTACAAGACCAGTGCCGGAATTCCTACCAACATTCCCGCAGCTGTTGTGATGAGTGCTTCAGAAATTCCACTGGCAACCAGCCCCGGGTTTCCAGTTCCGCTAAGTGATATCACATTAAACGCCTTGATCATTCCAATAACCGTTCCCAGCAATCCCATCATAGGAGTAATATTTGCGACTGCGCCTAAAACGCGGAGATTGGAGTTCATCAATGATGCCTCATGTTGTCCGCCAGCTTCAATCGCACGTTCAATTTCATCCAGTTTACCGCCAAACCTCAGCAATCCCATTTTCAATATTCGTGAAAGTGAATTATCATAGGAATTACAAAGGCGCAGGGTTTTCTGGATATTTTGCCAGTCCCATTGACTGCGAACATCTCTTAGGAAATCAGAGTTGATTATATTTTTCCTTCGCAGGTTATAGCCTCTTTCGATGGCAATGCCCAGCATCAGAATAGAACTAAAAAGGATGGGATACATCATCGCCCCTCCTTTTTCAAACAGGGATAACAATTGCCAATTCCCCCCCGAAGAAGGATCCGCTGCAAGGGCCACCGAGGGAATCGCTAAAAAAAACCCGCCAATTGAAAGCGAACAAATTTTTTGGGCGCGAGACATTTATTTTATTTAGAAAATGGACGGCAATTGAATGATTCTTCCCAGGAATGCCATTTTTTTCAATCCACCGTTTGCCAAAAGGAAGCTTGATTCAATTCATTCAAAGAATAACTTAACTTTTATAGCACGAAAAATTCTACATTAGCAAGAAACAAGCCCATCTTGAAGAGGATTAAAGTCTTTAAACATAGGGTTTTTTACTATATATTTGATAATTATCGAAACTGCCAAAAGAAACAATGCCCCGAAAACATTTCAAATTTATCCTAATAATTATTTTACTCTGGGCGTTATCTATTTGCCTTGGTTGTTCTTCAACTCCTGAAAGAAGGTCGGGTCCTCCATCAAAACTTTTAAGAGAAGCAAAATATTTTTTTAAAGGGGATGATACGGAAAAAGCAAAGGAAACGATCCAGGTAATAATGGAGGACTACCCGGACAGTAAGGAGCGAGTAGCTGCATTAATGTTGCTGGGAGATGTGCATTTCAAAGAAGAAGAATATGAAGAAGCCAAGTTCCAGTACCAGAAATTTACCGAACTTTATCCGGCCCATAAGTTTGTCGACAGAGCCCATTTTTACAAGGCCATGTCCAACTTCAAACTGGCTGATATGGCATCAAGAGACTTGACCCCCGTCAATTCAGCACTGGAAGACTTTAGAAACTTTATCGATGATTTTCCGGAGAGCACCTATAAGGTTCAAGCGCAAAAAAAGGTCCTGCAGTGCCTGGATATTCTGGCTCAGAATATTTTTGAAATTGGAAAGTTTTATTTCCGCACCGGGTCGTACCAGTCTGCCATAAACCGGCTAAAAAGTTTGATGGTAGAATATCCTACCCACTCCTACGTTGCGGAGGCAGAGTTTCTATTGGCAGAATCTTATTTCCATGAACAGAACTACAACAAAGCACGTGACCATTACAAAATTATTTTACGTAATCACCCAAGAACAGAATTTGCCAAACAAGCCCGGTTAAAATTAAGAGAACTCAGAAAACTATAACCCCCATGGCTAAGAAATCTTCCAAAAAAATCAGTTCTACTGGCAGCAGTTCGCACGATCCTCTCAATCAATACATGAAAGAGATCAGCAAAATAAAACTCCTTACCAAGGAAGAGGAAATAAAACTTGCAGAAGCCATTAAGGAAGGGGACCCAAAAGCCATTCAAGAGATGGTTCGCAGAAACTTAAAATACGTTGTCACGGTAGCCAATAAATACAGGGGCTTCGGCATGTCACTTCAAGACCTGATCGAAGAAGGTAATATTGGTTTGATTCAGGCCGCCAAACGTTTTGACGTATCCAAAAATGTGAAATTCATCACCTATGCCGTCTGGTGGATCAAACAGGCAATCATGCATTCCCTTGCAGAACAGTCGGGCACTGTCAAATTACCCGTGAAACAAGCGGGAAAAATTTCCCGGTTCAATAAAAAAAGCCAGCAAATGTGTCAGGATATGGAACGTGAACCCACACAGTCTGAAGTCGCAAAAAGTCTGGGATACGATGACGACGAAATCAATTCCATCATGCGAGCATACCGAACCCATCTCTCCCTCGACACTCCCTTAAAAAATGATGAACACACTCCTTATCTGGACCTCCTGGAAAACCAGGACCTTATCCCCTACGATGACCAGATTATGAGGGCTTCGTTGAATGAAAAAGTGGATCAAATGCTGGAAGATCTTTCCGAACGTGAGGCCACAATTCTTAAGATGCGATTCGGATTTTCAGGCGAAGTCAAAACATTGGAGGATATTGGCCAGGAAATAGGCCTTTCACGTGAGCGCGTGAGACAAATTGAAAAACGCGCAAAAGAAAGACTGAAATCCAAACTTCAAAGCGAAGCATGGGTCAACGAAGATGAGTGAACCGGTATGTTGACAGAAATCACTGGGCTTTGTCTGATAGCTTATCTTTGCGGTTCGATTCCCTTTGGAGTACTTCTTGCCAAATCACAAAACATAAACATACGTGAACATGGCAGTGGAAATATCGGCGCTACAAACGTAGCTCGAACCATGGGGAAAAAAGCCGGACTCCTTACCCTGGCAGGAGATGTGCTGAAAGGCTGGGGTATGGTTTTTCTTGCAAGCCAGTGGTTCGAAAAACCCATACTCATTGCGCTGGCCGGCCTGATCGTTTTTCTCGGCCACCTTTTCTCTATTTTCCTGAAATTTAAGGGAGGAAAAGGAGTTGCCACCGGGCTCGGAGTGTTCAGTTATGTGATGCCTGTACCCACCTTGCTATCCGCAGGAATTTTCGCCCTAACTCTCAGGGTATCAGGCTATGTCTCTTTGAGCTCCATTCTTGCAGCGATCACCTTACCCATCTTTGGCATATTCTTCAGAATGCCGTTGCCCTATATTTATCTTGCGGTCATCGTGGGATTATTTACCCTGCAAAAGCATCACGGCAATATTGAACGGCTCATTAGGGGAGAAGAGGTAAAGTTTTTGAAAAAATAGGGTTTGACAATCAAAACTGAAGAAATATAATTGGTTCTTTGGGAACTCCAAACATCCCTGAAAATCTGAATGAGCGCGGGAGTAACTCAGTGGTAGAGTGCAACCTTGCCAAGGTTGAAGTCGAGGGTTCGACCCCCTTCTCCCGCTCCATTTCCTATCGTTTTTTTCTAAAACAGGGCACCGTCGCCAAGTGGTAAGGCCGAGGTCTGCAAAATCTCTATCGGCGGTTCGAGTCCGCCCGGTGCCTCCATTTTTCCTTCAAAAAAACCAGCTACTAAACAAAAACTGGAAAACCCAGCATTAAATTCTTTTAATTCTTTTTCCCTCCTGTTTTCGGGTTTTCCTGAAACTCCATGCTAAAGGTCTCGCGGTTTCCTGCCGAAACTTTATTTGAAATTGAAATTTTGTTGAAAGGAATATCCATCCATGCTGAGTGAACACGACCGGGAAACCAGTTTAAAATCAGTTTATAGCCCCATAGAAAAATGGCTGAAAAAGATATTCCACATTGACTCTGCGACAAAAGAAAAATCCGGCGTTGACAGAAGAGATTTTTTCAGACTCTCGCATGATGAAATCCAGCCTTTGGATCTTTGCCTGACCATGCAGGATGAGCAGGTTTTTTGCACCACCATTGAAGACCTGAGTGCCAGCGGTTTCAGTTGCCGACTGGCCGAATCCGGCACCATTCATTGCGGGGAACCCATGTCCGCCTTGTTTGTTCTGGCACTGGAAGAGCCTGTCATCATCCGGACCGAGGTTTTTCTGGTCTCCATAGAAGGATCCAAGGACGATAGAATTTTCCGGTTCCGATTTTTTGATGAGATGAATGATGATGACCGTGAACTGATTCACCGGTACATTGTCCAGAAGCAATTTGAACTGCTTGAAACCAAAAACAGGGAAAACTGGCATGAAGAAGAAGAGCCAGGTTCTTTAGGTAGAGATTAGGGCATCCACGAAGGTTTCCGAATCAAAGGCCTGCAGGTCGTCTGCTTTTTCTCCCACTCCAATAAAATGAACCGGCAATTTTAATTCTCCGGACAAATTAAGCAAAACCCCCCCTTTTGCCGTACCATCCAGTTTGGTCATTACAAACCCGTCCAGGTCCAGTGCTTCGTGAAAAAGTTTTGCCTGTGAAATACTGTTCTGCCCCAACGTGGCATCGAGAACCAATAGAGTTTCATGAGGTGCGCCGGGCAGAACTTTTCCTATCACCCGTTTTACTTTTTTAAGTTCTTCCATTAAATTCTGGTTGGTCTGCAATCGTCCTGCGGTATCTATGAGCACCACATCCATGTTTCTTGCCACCGCAGCCTGGACTGCGTCATAGGCCACAGCCGAAGGATCAGCCCCGCTTTTCTGGCTGATGCAGTTTATTCCCGCACGTTCAGCCCACACTTGCAACTGGTCTATCGCCGCCGCCCGAAACGTGTCTCCTGCCGCTAACAGCACCTTTTTGCCTTCCTGTTTCCATTTTTGCGCAAGCTTGCCTATGGTAGTGGTTTTACCCGAGCCATTTATTCCAACCATTAAAATTACCAGGGGTTTGTTTGCATTGAACTCTATGGGTTTTTTGTTTTGTGAAAGGACTTCTATCATCCTTCCCTTCAGATGTTTTAATACCTCATCATTTTCCCGAAGACGATTTTGCGCCACATCCTTTTTTAAATCTTCCAGAATGAACTCAGTGGTCTCCATGCCGACATCTGCAATAAGCAGAGTCTCTTCAAGTTCTTCCAACAGTTCCGGCCCCACTTTGGCCTTTCCCTGGACGATATTTTCTATCCCTCCAGCCAGGCTGGACCGGGTTTTTTGAAGTCCCGATTTCAGGCGGGCAAAAAATCCGGTTTTGGCCTCTTCCCCTGTTTGCTCCATTTCTTCCATTAAATCCTCTCTTTTTCTTTTTTGTTACCCTGCATCCCCAAGACTATAACCCGTTTCCAGCGCTGAATTCCATGGAAAATCAATCTGATAGATCGCCCCCTTCACAGGTAAAGTTTTATTTGATTTCGACCGTTAGGGCATTTAGACTCTTTTTGCTAAAGGGCCCCCTTGTTCCGGTTCCGGAAAAAGAGCTGTTGTAAGTTACTCCGAAAGCAAACCCAGAGCCACAGGCTTTTCGGTAATCAGCCTGCTCTACAATTAAGGAAAATTATGAAAGTCGCCGTTTGTAATTCCGTTGGAATTGATGCCGATGGCTATGCAATGATTCACTCACCCAGCCGTTGGACCAATAGCACCAAGGACCACAATATTTTTACCTACTACCCCTGGCAGCTTGCCTATTGTTCGTCCATCCTGAAAAGGGATACCGACCATGAGGTCAAATTTTTTGATGGCTGCCTTGAAAAATGGGATCACGATGCCTTTGTTGAAAAGGTTTCAGAATTTGCCCCTGACTATCTGATTATGGATTGCGCCACGCGCACCATAGATGCCGATAGCCGGTTTGGGAAAGAAATAAAGCGCCGGTTTGGAACCAAACTTATTTTTTGCGGCCCTCATCCCACGACCTTTCCGGAAGAAGTCAGCGAATATGCCGATTATGTGGTCCTTCGCGAATACGAAATGGTTGTCCTTGATATTCTGCAGGGAAAAGACCCCAACGACATAATGGGTCTCTGGCCAAACACCAATATTCGACCGCCCCTGGACGTCAACAATCTGCCCTTACCTGAAGACGATGACGTGTCTCGACTCGATTACGGGATGCCGGGTGAACCCTCCAGCGAATACCTGGAAATTCAGGCCTACGCCTCACGGGGTTGCCCATTATCCTGCACCTTCTGCGTTTGCGGGAATATTTCTTATCAACGGCCCAATTGGCGCCCCCGAAACCCTGAAAATGTGGTTTACGAACTGCAGACCCTTAGGGAGAAATATCCCCAGCTGGAAGGAATCTTTTTCGATGAGGAGGTTCATAACGGAAGTAAAAAATATATTCTCGAGCTAACCAAGGCCATCCGCGAAAATGGTCTTGATGACCTGAAATACGATGTCATGTGCGGCCAGTGGCCTATGGATGAAGAGGTCCTGGATAGCATGAAAAGCGCGGGCTACTACATGGTTAGACTTGGAATTGAAACTGCGGGAGAACATGCAGCAAAAGGCATGGAACTGCAAAAAAAATTCAATGTTCCAAGACTGAAGCAATTGATGCATCATGGAACCAATATCGGCTTGAAATTTTACGGAACCTTTACCTTTGGCGGCGAAGGGTCGACCGATGAATGTGACAAAAAAACCCTGGATCTCATTCGCGAATTACTGGACCGTGAACTGTTATGGAGATTTCAATTGTCCATCAGCACACCCCAGCCGGGAACTCCGTTTTTCAATCGCATGAAAGAGCAGGGACACCTTAAAGATGTGGACTGGAAACATTTTGATGGCGGAAATCATGTCGTGGTCAACCGTCCTGAATATCCCGCTGAAAAAATAATGGAAAACTTTCGAGAGGCTGAAAAGCTTTATGAGTTGGGCTTCAATCATCGCTATAAAAAAACCGCGCAAGACAATTTTAAATCCGTCAAGCTCAAGCAAGACGGTGAAATCCTGTTGTTTCGCAGTTCAAGAATGAAGCAGGTCAATGATGTGGTCAATTCCCTGCATAACCAGTTTAAAAAAGATGTGACTGTCCTTGCACAACCTTCTGTTGAAACAGAACTTCGGAAAAACCCGCATGTCAACGAAGTCCTTTTGTATGGTGACAATCATTTCAACCAGAAAACTTTTCCAGACAGCATGGTTGGAAAACTGAGAAAAAAATCTTACTCCTTGGGTGTGATTCCCTTCAATAATATTTCCGGAAATGGTTACTCCGAGATAAAAGCCATTGCAAAACAATCCGGAATTGAAAAACTGGTCGCAGTGAATGTTGAAGGAAAGGTTTTTGACCTTGAAAACCCCGGTGATTTTGGGCGGGCCCATATTCCTGGATAAATTATGACTGAAGAAAACAGATCCAAAAAGATTCTTGTCATCCGTTCAGCCACCCGAATACTCGGGCAGACGATTGTCTCTTTGCGAAAAGAGTTTCCCGGATGCCACATAACCGTTCTGGGGCCCCAGTCCGCAAAAGAGTCGATGGAACAGGACAAGCAAATCGACGAGGTATTGACCATTCCTGACCAGCGACGCATGAGTGTCTCCAGTCTCGGCAAGGAAAACATCCGTCGACTGCAGGAAAAGAATTTCGATCTGGCCGTTTCCCTCTACAACATAGACCACGGCCTGGGCTATTCCAACATCGACAAACTGGCCTGTACCGCCAAGGCTAAATGCGCAAGAGGTTATAATTCCCGAGGAACCTTTGTAGAAATAAACTCATCTACGGCCAGGAATAAATCCTTTCTTGAAAAAACGACCTACTTCTGGGTCACCGCAAATTACATTGCCACCATCACCTTGTTTTTCGTCATCACCCTGGCATTGACCGGAGAGTGGTTTTTCAGATTGTTTTTCCGGAAAAAACAGGGTTCCCCCAAAGCAGCCCATTCCGTCCAGGAATCACCCACATCTGTTCCCGAGCCGGTAAAGGCACAGGTTTAAGGACATGGATATCCTTGTCGCTAATTCGGTAGGGGTGGACCGTGAAGGCTTTCACATGGTTCATGTTCCCTCACGTTGGTCGCTGGGAGTAAAAAATTTCACCAATTGCGGGTACTACCCCTGGCAGTTGGCCTATACCTCCTCTCTTTTAAAAAGAGATACCCCTTACAACATCAAATTTTTGGACGGAGTCCTGAAGGGTTGGGATGTAGAAACTTATCTGCAGCATGCAGGAAAACCCGACTGGCTGGTCATGGAAAGTTCTACCCGAACGATCAAGGAAGACTTACGTTTTGCAAAATCCCTTAAAGAAAATTTTGGGACCCGGCTCATATTTACCGGTCAGCATCCCATGGCACATCCCGAAGAGGTTTTAAAAACAGCCGACCATGTCTGTATCGGGGAATATGAATTTGCCGTCCTGCACCTGATCCAGGGAAAAGACCCGACCCAAATTGCCGGAGTCTACCCCAATGAAAGAGGAAGTTTGATTGATATAAATCAACTGCCTTTTCCAGAGGATGAGGATGTAAGCCGCATCGACTACCACGAACCCAATTGCAGATACAAACAGATTCAAATGTACGGATCAAGAGGATGCCCGCGCCGCTGTAATTTTTGCGCGGCCGCCACCCTTTACTATGACGAACTGAATTGGCGGCCTCGCCATGTCGACAGCATCGTTCAGGAAATCCAAATTCTCCATGAAAAATATCCCGAAATGGAAGGTGTATTTTTTGATGAAGAAGTCCACAATATCAAAAAGAGTTTCAATATTTCCCTGGCCAGGGCTATCCGGGAAGCCGGCTTGCAGGATTTGAAATATGAGGCCATGTGCGAATACGCATCTCTGGACGAAGAAGCCATGGAAGAAATGCGCAAAGCGGGATATTACAAAATTCGTTTTGGTATCGAAACAGGAAGCGACCGGGTGGCAGAAAAAATGACTCTTGGGAAAAAGCATGACCTGAAAAAGTTAAAAGCCATGGTGGAATTTGGAAAGAGCATTGGAATGCTTTTTTATGGAACCATCAGCGTTGGCGGACTGGGCTCTGATAAAAACGAAGACCAGAAAACGGTCGACCTGGTCTACGATCTGGCAGCAAAAGGCTGGCTGGATGAAATTCAGGTCTCCATCAACACTCCACAACCTGGAACGGACTTCTATCATTCATGCGCCCAAGAATCCTTTATACCCCTGTCAAAGGATTGGGATGGTTTTGACGGAAACGGACATGTGGTTGTAAATTATCCCCACTACCCCGCAGAAGAAATTCAAACCAGTTTCAAAAATGCCCTGAACGCATTTGATCTGGGTAAAGGCAAGGCACAGGCAAGAACCTTTTCAGAAAACACCAATGCTTCTTCCATTCCGGCCGGATCACGAATTCTCATACTTAGATGCGTAAGAAGCTGGATGATCAGGCTCCTGATCGAAAATCTTTCTCCAAAAAATAAAGCGGATGTCCTTGGGCAGGATTCTTCCCTGTACGACCTAAAGGATTTATCAGGGTTGGATAAATTTTATTCTTATGGAAACGGTTTTTTTGCCGTCGAATCGATTTCTTCTGTATTAACAAAAGAATTAAAAGATAATCATTATGACCTCGTTCTCATTCCCGTAGCCAACAACCACCTTGACGGTTTTCAGAATGTCCTTGAAGTCGCCCATTTGATCGAACCGGAGAAAATCAGCTACGTCTACCCGGAGGGCTTAATCCAGCCAATTGAGGATTCACCTGTAAGGGTTTAATCAGGTACCGGTAGTTTCCTTTTTAACCGGATTGGGTTTGGGATTGATCATATTTTTTTTGGTAAGAATGTCGATCAGGTTTTTATCCCTGCAGGATGTTGCAATGTCAATCAATCCATCACCGTTAAAATCGCCAACAGCCATTCCCTGCGGATGTTGATCGACCGGGTGAAAAATGGGGGGATAAGTGAAAGTACCGTCTCCCTTACCCAGAGAAACGGATATCAGGTCATCGGTTGAATTGGAAACGGCAATATCCTCTAATCCATCTCCGGTAAAATCAGCGGCAACCACAAATTTGGGGAAATTCCCCGATGCAAAATCCCTCAGGCTGGAAAAGGTTTTATCCTTGTTATTTATAAGAGTGGTCAGGGCATGAAGGGAATTACTTGAAGTTACAATATCCAGAAAGCCATCGTTATTGACATCTATATTCACTACCGTGAGAGGCTGTTTGCCGCCTTTAAAAACTTTTGAAGTTTCAAATTCGCCATCGCCTTTCCCCCACAAAATCTGAACTCCCGTATTTCCTGATCCTGCGAGCCCGACAGCGACATCTATATTTTTGTCGTGGTTATAATCACCAATAACAATTCCCGTAGGCTGGCCGTTGACATCTATCGTTACCGGTTCCTTGAAAAACCCGTTTCCTTTCCCAAGAATAATAACCACCTGAAAATAACGCATGGTAACCGCAAGATCCGGATTTCCATCGTTATTAAAGTCACCCGAAATCATATTTATGGGAATTTTTCCCGGCTTTAGAATTTGTTTCGCTCTTTTGAAACTTCCCAACCGAGTATTTAAAAATATTTGAATGGTTTGATCGGCATAGTTGAGTTCCGCAATATCTTTATAACCATCTTTATTGAAATCGCCTGAAACCAGACAAATGGGATCCCGACCGGTGTTGTAAACCAGTTGTTCATTGAATGTTCCATCCCCAATTCCCTTATAAAAGGAAAAAGAATGGCCCCCACTGTTTGCCACTACCAGATCTAAAATATTATCCCGGTTAAAATCATCGGTGATTAGAAAGGACGGCTCTCGCCCTGTTTCCAGGGTATTGGTCAACGCAAAAATGCGCGGCATTTTTCTTCTGGCTTTTGGAGGCGGGCAGCCAAACAAAACAAAAACCAGCAGCAGGCTAACTAAGATATGGAATTTCTTCATAAAGTTCTCAAGTGAAACTGGAGAATACCACAGGAGAACATATGAAACAATTCAATAACCTTTCTTCAAACGGCCTGCCTTACTTTATCCACGGGCAGGTTGGCTTTTTGTCGGAAAACAAAGTGCTGGATTATGCGGGCAGCGAAGTGCATTGTCAGAGATGGGGAGGCGGTTTCACAAATAATTCTCTTATAGGAATGATGACCGGAAACACTGTTAAACATAGCTTTCATAAAAGACTTGTCTGATGCGGCAATGGCAATCATCTGGCCCATAAACTTGAAGTCCGTAGCAAGGTTGGTCAAAACCCTGACAACACGGCCATAGGGAAGATCCTCTGTTAAATCCCGGCAATCTGCGTAAAAATTGTCTTTAAAATCAGCTAGAGACACCCCATGACGCATTATGGAACGCGCCGCGAAGATCCCCGTATTGATTGCAGAGTTGATTCCCTTCCCTTTAAAAGGCCTTATCAGCCCTGCCGCATCCCCTATGGTTACATAGCGATCCCCGAAAAGGTTTCGTGCGGGAGCTATTGGAAACTTCCCTTTAAAATAGTTCAGCGGTTTCTCCCTTCGCTGGTGAGGAGGAAGAAATCGCTGTACCGGTTCCGATCTTAAAAACTGAAGCATCACTTTTGATGAAACATTGCGGCCCGCAATGTTAATAGAAATATGATCTGCTTTTGGAGTCACTGCACCAAACTCCAGCCCTGGGTGCGAAAGCAAAAAAGCATGGATTGTCGACTCCATCCCCTCTATAAACTCCGGGCCAGGAAACAACCGGGTGATAACCGTGTTCAAAAAATCCGGTTGCCTGTAGATCGTACCTTGCTCAAAAATCCGGCACGAACCATCATCCAAACCAAAAGCACCCACCACCACTGCGCCCTTGTAATTATCACCCTCACTGTAAACCATTACTTCTTCCGGGTGGACTTCTATTCCTGTTACACGGTTATGCACTACCTCGGCTCCCGCCTTTTCCGCTTCTTCCAGCATAAAGGCATCAAACCGGGACCGTTTGACCGAGAGACTTCTGCCCTTTTCTACCCCTTCCAGGTTGAGACTCAATCGGTCTGAGTGCAGACAATAACCATCTATCTCATTAAGGATTAATTCATCCGGAATAACCAGGTCGAGTTCGTCTTTGAGAATATTTTCGAGGGGTGGCGACAAAACGCCTATGCATTGATTGTAATGACGGTGTTCAGAAAACTTCTTATGCTCGAAAACCACAACATTAACGGGTTTATTCAAGGCTCTGGATTCTTTTAAAAGAGCTATGGCACAACCCGCACCCCCCGGCCCGCCCCCAACGATGCAGATGGTATCGCCTTCTTTAATCGGTTCGGAATCTTCGCTCATAAGTTTTCCTAATTTGTGGTGGTTTCCAAACTTTGCTTTTTAAAATATTCCAGCATTCCCTTAAATATGTAGGAATGAAAATTCGAGAGAGCAACCCAGTAAATATTTCCCCAAAAAGGTTTTGGAATAAAATGGGCTCGCAAAGTCAAGCGGGTTGCGTTTTCAGTTTCCGGGTTGAGCTGAAACTGCAACCAGGACAAACCGGGAGTGATCATTTCAGCTCTCAACAACAACTCCTGGTTGGGCTCCAGCTTCTCCACTCTCCAGAAATCCACCGAGTCACCTACCCTTAAATGAGACAAATCTCTTCTTCCTCGATGCAACCCTGCTCCTCCAAGAACTCTATCCATCCATCCACGAATTTTCCAAAGCAGATTGGCGTGGATCCATCCGTGTTTACCTCCTATCTTGCATATATGGGGAAACACCTTTTCAGGAGGAACGGGGATACAAACATCATGCTCCTCAATTATGAATTCAGAAGATTCAAATTCACATAGGGGAAGAAGATCTGCCATTTTCAATGGTCTGCCATCACTCCAATGCGAGAAAACCATCGATTTTTTTTCTTTTTCCTGAGCCCATTCTACCGAGGTTGTAAAATCAAGCGGTTCAAATGGGAGGATGGAGGCAACATTATTGTCGGTGCAAATCACATCCGTTTTTAAACTGTTTAGTAATAATGAGGTGATGTTGATAGGAATTGAAATAAAACAATGCAACCAACAGGCATATATTCGGAACATCCATTGAACGGGTATGGGAACCCAGGAAACATCAATAAAACGCACGTTGCAGTTGAGGATTTTGGAAAACTTAAGAAGCATTTCCTTATATGTCAATATATCTTTGCAACCGATCTGGTAGATACTGGTTTCCAATCCAGGGGTTTCCATCACCCCTACCAGATATTTGATCACATCCCGAATAGCAATCGGTTGGCAGCGGGAATTAAATTCCGGCAAAAAGGGGATGAACCGGTTATTGACAATCAAAGCTTTCATGAGCTCGTAAGAAGCGCTCCCCGTACCCAGAATAATTGCCGCTCGAACACGGATAACCGGAACACTGCCTTGCGACAGGATCTGCCCCACCTCTATGCGACTCCTTAAATGCGGGGACATTTGTTCGTTTTTTTCTCCAAGGCCACCCAAATAAATTATTCTTTTTACATCAAAACGTTCGGCCGCTTCACGAAAGTTTTTAGCCGCTCTTTGGTCTTTTTCAACAAACTCGGTATTTTTTTCACGCATACTGTGAATGAGGTAATAGGCATAATCCACGCCCTTTAACGCAGCATGAAGCTCTTCTTCATTCAAACAGTCGGCATACGCGACTTCAATATTGGGATGGGACAAAATAGGAGGGGAGCTTTTATTTCGATACATGCAGCGGACCGTATAGCCGCGGAATAAAAGCTCGGGAATTAGGCGGCGCGCCACATAACCATTTGCGCCTGTAACTAAAACCCGGGTCCCCTTGGGCCAGGGGTTTGTGGACAAGTCATCGGTATAATGGTAATTGACTTTTTCCGGATCCATGCCTGCAATATATTCCTATATAGGCGAATAGCAAGTTTTTGCACGAAAAAGAGTCTATTTTTTAACAAGGAACCTCTTAGCACGAAAAGGGGTCCCAACTGGAAAGTTGCTGCAAATCCAAGGCAGGTGCCAGAACTATCCTTGTTCTCTCTTCTAGCACCCTTTCCTGGTATTCACCCTGGGCATGGCGTCAGGACTGACTCGAGCAGTCCAGGCCGGATCGGCATAGGAAAACTATTTCTTCCCCTTAGCTTCACCAGCACATCAACCCAGTTTAACTTTCCGTATCACTCATTGATCTTCCAAAAACCCCAAGCAAGGGGTTCTCGTACCTTTCTTTTTGTTCAACCGGTTGTAATTCCTCCAATTTGTTTTTCTTGGATTCAAAAGTTAACGGAGACTGAGAAAATACATACACCATGCCTACCATTAATCCACCGCCTACCATATTGCCTGCCGTGACAAACACCTGATTATGTATGAATCCCGCAACTGAAACCTCTGCGCCATGCGGCAAAAGTAAAGCAAGGCTCATCAATGACTGGTTTGCGATGCTGTGTTCGTACCCACTTCCAATGAAGGCAAACAGGCACCAGAAAATCATGATCAACTTGGCCGTTTCATCGCCATTGCGGTTTGCAATCCAAACGGCAAGGCACACCAGCCAGTTGCATAATATTCCCCTGAAAAAAGCCTCCTTGGCACCCAGCGACATTTTTATCGCCGCGACTTTAACAATCAGGGCCTGGGCCTCTGCCGAAAGGCTTCCCCCTTGCACAACCAGCCATGCCAGAAAAATAGAGCCCAGCAGGTTGCCGACGAAGCAAAGGAAAAATAATTTAACAATCGGTCCCAGCCCCACTCTTTTCTTTAAAGCTCCAACAGCAAAAACCATGTTGTTGCCGGTAAACAATTCAGAGCCTGCAAAGATGACCAGGCTCAGAGCTACTCCGAAACTGAGTCCCATGACCAGTTTCATGAAGGGGGCGAACTGGGTTCCTGCCAAAGGGGCAGCGACGGAAAATATCAAAACGATTCCAAACCCAAGATATGCGCCTGCCAGGGCAGACATCGCCACGTAACCCGGAGGGAAGCTGTTCATGGCCTTTATTTTCTTTTCGGAAGTGTAAGCCAGCTTGCCAATATCGTTCTCAAACATGACTTCGTCCTTTCTTTGTTCATCAGGCTTCTGCATTTTTTATTACCGGTTCTTTATCTAATAACTGTGAAGGCGGGGCCTTCTTCCAATTGCGTTTGTATTTTTTCCCTTTGATGGGATGCATTTTTTCCCGTGTGTGGTAAGGAACCACGAATTCCAGAACTTTTGCCAGATCATCACAGGGAACATCTTCCATCACTTTGACCGCGAGTTTAGGGTCAATGCCTGTTCGTCCGCCCATATAAACATCCACCGCATCCACAATTTCCTTACCCTGCTTGATTTTTTTTCCAAGCAACCCGATATCGGCCACCAGGTGATTTCCACAACCGGCCGGGCACCCCGACCAGTGAGTGGTGATCGGCGCTATGTCCGGCAGCTTGTCTTCCAGTTCCGCGGCCACCTGTAAAGCCCTGCCCTTGGTTTCAATGGTTGCCAAATGGCAATAATCGATACCCACACAACTCACCAGTCCGCGCATCACACTGGAGGGATGATAAGTAAATTCTTTGACCAAAGGTTCCTCCAGTAAATCGCCCAGTTTCTGGTCGGGGACATTGGGAATGATCAGGGAATTTGAGTGTGAGAAACGAATCTCTCCATTTCCATATTTTGTCGCGATTCCCGCTATGCCTTGCAGTTTGTCCGCATGAATTCTTCCCACGGGAACTTTCAGTCCCACATAGTTCATCGACGCCTGTTTTTGCCGGTAGATACCGATATGTTCCGACTTTTCATTGGCTCTTAAATCCACCCCCGCAGGGATCAAAGGTTTGCTTATTTTCTCCTGCAAAGCGTTTCGGAATTTTTCTTCTCCCCACTCTTCAATTAGAAACGCCAGTCTGTTTTTACTGCGCACTCCCCGGCTGCCATGGTCACGGAATATCAGAATGATCGCGGAGCAAACCCTCACAACATCTTCCGGTAAAATAAAAACATCGAGCGAAGTGGCAATCCGGTATCCTCCCGAACCCAGCTTGCCTCCGACTAAAACATTGAACCCATAAACCGAGTTGCCTCCAAGTTCCTGAACAGCGGGGACCAGTGCCAGGTCTTGAGTTTCGGCATGCACACAGTCATCGGCACAACCCGTTATGGCAATGTTGAACTTTCTGGGAAGATTTGAGAATTCAGAATTACCGGATATATGTTCGGTTAAAGCCTTGACCTGCGAATAGGCATCGACCTTTTCTTTTGGACTCAACCCTGCGACCGGGCAACCCATAATATTTCTTACATTGTCCAGTCCCGTCTGAATGGAAGTCAGCCCCACCTCTTCCTGAATCGCAAAAATTTCGGGGACATCTTCAATTTTTAAATTGCGCAACTGCACCTGCTGCCTTGTAGTGATATCGATAGTTCCATTTCCGAAATCTTTTGCCACGGAACATAAAGCTTTTACTTGATGCGAAAAGCAAATCCCGTTGGGAATGCGTACTCGCTGCATGAAAAACCCGGGTTTAGGATTGCGTAAAAAAAGTCCATACCATTTAAGGCGCTGAATATCGTCTTCGCTGATCGACTCCCAACCCTCTTTCGCAAAACGGGCAATGTCGTCTTTTATTTTTAATCCGTCTTTTTCAGATTTTAATACTTCGATTTTGTTCATAATTTCCTTTGGTGAATAAAACAGTTGTGTCTTCACTCAAGGGATTACAAGTTACGTGCCAATTCCTGCTGAAATTGGATTCAGGCTTATTCAATAGGGAGTTAGACTTAAAATGTGAAAAAACGCAAAAACAACTTTGCTTAAATTTCAAACAATAAATGGGAGCAATGCTCGAAAATAAGGCTTGATGAAGCAGACCCTGGAGCCAAATTGTTCTGACCCAATCGCTTCCCTCGCTAGAGGGTCAGGGAAGTTGCAATACGGGGGTATAAGGGGCTTTGTATTCGCGGTGCCACCAGTTGCCGGTTTTTTCCTTGGCTTCGGCATCGGTGAACCAGTAATCGTACACCACGGCCTGGATGTATTTCGGAGGTTTATCCGGAAAGGGGTTACGGGCTAACAAATCGATAACCGGCTGCGAGCCCTGCAGGAGGCGAATCATTAACTGGATCAACCAGGGGTTTCTTTCATAATTGCTGAGCGCGGCAAACCACATTTGCCAGTCCAGCCGGGGCTGGTGCGGCGCAACGAAGGCGGGAGCCTCATTTAACTTGTCCGGTTTCCATTTGAACTCGTACTGTTTCCATTCTTTGCCATCGTGACTCCCTTTTATAAAAATTTCGGGACGCGAAGTGGTCATCACGGCGAACAGGCCATACCGATTTACGATATGAAAAGGACGAATCGTTTCAACGGTGGACACATAAACGGACGGATAATTCGCCCGATTAACGAAAAAAGGTAGGGTGTATAAAAGAATACTGATTGCCAACACTCCCATTCCCAATCCTTCTACAAAATATTTTTTCCATTCGGGTATGCGGCTTCGGTTTTCTTTTAATGGGCTCCTCCATTTTTCCGGGATTAATTTCTGAAGTACCGCATCATCAAAAAGTAAAAAACAAAGGGCCAGGGTCAATAGGTTAAAGAAACAATAATTTCCCGTCAGAATAATCAGAAATTGAAAACCTATTAATACGGTGCCTGCCAGGTAGCGGATTCGGCCCGGTCCGAAAACCAAAAAAGGCACTCCCAACTGGATGATAAAAACCGCAAGGACCGAATATTCCTGAAACCATTGGGGTAACTGATGGGCATACCACCCGACCCAGGTCGGCAGCGGTTGTGTTTCATAGTGGTAAAAAAGCGCGGAAAAGTCTTGCCATGTGGGGTCTCCACTTGCCAGTTTTACCAGGCCGGATGTGAACATGACACGAAATAACAGAAACCGAAACAGCAAAAGCATCCATGGAGAGGGTGATGGTTCGGCTTCCCGTTGGGTTCGCCACTTTAGAGGAGCAAAAAAAACAGCCAGGAACCCGGTTTCAAGAAGCAGGGTATCCCACTGATAACCGAGAAACTGCTGACCCACATTAAAAAGGGAAAGATAAAAAGCCCAAAGCAGGAAAAGGCTGAGCGCTGGGGCAATCCCGACAATCACCAAAATGGATATAACGGACCCTGCCAGACAGATAAATTTTAAAAATCCATCGCTGGCTCCCAACCAAAACAGGGTCGGCAGTTCCCAGAAAGGTTTTGAGCCGAATTGGGACCCCACTCCCTGAAGCAAACTTTGCGCGGGAAGGATGCCCTCTTTCCCTATCAGACCTTCAATCTGGCTGCCAAGGGATGCAAATGCAACCAGATAGACTATTCCTAACATAATAAGGAAAAAACGCCGTGTCAGGTGCCAGGTAGGAGGTCCAAGAGTTTTACCCCAAATCCATCGAGTGAGGAAGCTGAAAAACGGCCTGTTTTCGGCAACCTTATGGTATGCCCACTCCGATATTGGAGCAAACCCCGGGACCTTCTCATAAGCCCAAAGCGGTATTTTATGGATTGAGGTAGCCAGGGCCTTATAAACCCCCTTGGCCCCTGAATAATAACTCCCATCCGGGTAAATCAGGTATATGGAGGCATCAAATTTCTCAGGGGAAATTTGCGAATATTGTGAGGCCACCTCCTGGGAGGGCTTGTACAACACCCTATCCTCGGTAATTTGCTGCCATCTGCGTACCCAGAAAGTGCAAAATCCACATGCACCGTCGTACACCATTACCGGTCTTTGATCGTTTGCGTTCAAGCGGTCCCTCAAAAGGTTTTTCCCATTATACCCTTTAATTTCCAACTATTTGACGGAAAGTCTCATCCGGTGAAAAGCGTGTTCTTTCCATCAAAAAAGATTGACGGTTTCGGCGGTTCGGGCTTGCGTTCCGGCCCGACCTGATATAGTTTCTTTAGTTCTATATTTTGATCCGGGGCCTCAATATATTAACGCCGCTGAGCGTTGCCCCCTACTTTCCAGGAAAGATTAAATGGTAGATTTTACGCGCGAAGAAGTCGAAGCTGCATTGGAAGAATATGCCTCCACCCTCATTGATGATGAAGATGAGTTCATAGATGAAGACGAACCGGCTGAACCTGAAACTCAAGAAGGGGAAACGAAAGAAATTTCAGAAGAAATAGAAGCTGAAGGAGAAGAGGAACAAGAGGAAGAAGAAGAAAAAGAGGCCGGACCCGGAGAAGTTTTTGAGGGCAAAGATTTATCGGGCCTGGATTTGTCTGGGATTAATTTTTTGAGCATCAGCCTTAAAAATTCCAACCTGAAAAAAACAAATCTTTCCAATTGCACCCTGTCAAATTCAAATCTGGACCAGGCCGATTTGGCTGAAGCGAATTTAAGTAATGCCGAGTTGGAAAATGTGAATTGTCTGGAAGCGAATGTTCAAAATGCCAATTTTGAATCGGCCAACCTTCAGGGAGCAAAGTTTCTTGGCAGCGATCTTTCGGGTTCCAATCTGGAAAGCGCCAACTTAAGAAAATCCATTTTCCTGGAAGCCAACTTGTCGAAATGCAACTTGAACGAAGCCGACCTCAGCAATTCCGATTTTTCCAGGACCAACTTAAACAATTCCAGCATCGTGGAAAGCAACCTAACCCGTGCCCGTTTCAATGGGGCGAATATGGAATCTGCGGATTTTACCGATTCCCGTCTTAGCATGTCCGTTTTCTTTGAAGCCAATTTTAAAAATGCGAATATGAACCGTTCCCTGGTAAAGGGAGCCAAATTGGCGGGCGGAATCTTCGAAAACACCCGCCTGCCCCGGGCAGATATTACGGGAGCGGATTTGACCGATGCTAAATTCCTTAACTCCAATTTAAGCCGTGCCAAATTAAACGGGGCCATTCTCAGAAGAACAGATTTAAAAGGATCGGACCTGTCTGAAGCCGATTTAAGCATAGCCGATTTAACAGGAGCCAGCCTGGCTGAAGTCAAACTGATTGGTGCAAACCTGGAAAGAATCAAACTCAATCAGGCAAAAATTTCAGAAGCCAAACTGTGCGGAGCTAAAATGAATAAAGGCAAGTTTTTTCAAGCAGATCTGACCCAGGCCGACCTGAGCGGGGCCAACATGACAGGTGTGGATCTTACCGAATCCAATCTGGAAGGGAGTGACTTGAGCCGTGCCAACCTCACGGAAGCGATTTTGCAAAAGGCCAATCTGAAAACGACATTCCTGATTGGCGCGAACCTGCAAAAGGCGGATTTAGAAGAGGTTAATCTGGAAGATGCAAAAATTGCAGGAGCAAAAATGCGAAATGCAAACTGTTGCAAGGCAAATATGAAAAATGTGGACCTTCAACGCTCTGATCTGGAACATACCGATTTTACCCAGGCAGATTTAACAGGGGCAAACCTAACCGGTTCGAAACTCGGAGAAGCCGGATTCCAAAATGCTGATTTAACCGGGGCCGACCTGAGTATGGCAGACACCACAGATACGGATTTTTCAGGTGCGAAAGGATACAAAGTTAAATGAAGAAAGTATTAATTACATTCTCAGTCCTTTTTTTTGCGCTCACCATTTCTTTTAATGCGCAGGCCTCTTCTTTAAAAGAAAATATGATTGAGGGTGTCAAGTTCCTGGATACAGTCGAAGAAGTGGATTGGTACAGGGTGGAAGGGAGAAGCCTGATCATCGGCTGGAAGGGAATTCCCAAGTTTTTTCCCACACCATTCACAATGGCTGCCCGACGGGCAAATATTGCAACAAGCCGGAAAGTCCGCGTTTGGGCTGTGCGGCATACCCAGAAGAACTGGCATGTGGGAAGCGGAAAATCCTATATCTGCTTTGTAACGGCCATTAATGGCAAGGTCACTCAAGGCAATTGCGACCGATAATTTTTTAAAACCAAATGGGAATTATTACGTCTTAAACAAAAACATACTAATTTCCGCCAATGAACAAGCCATTAAAACCATTAAAAGTTTATTCAAGCAAAACCCGTGAAACACAGCCCTTCACTTTTAAACAGGTTTTGCAATTAAGAGATGGTATAGAAATTACAAAAAGCCAGAACCGTTTCTCCTCTTCCCAATTGCACTTCATACTGAATAATCTCAATCAAAAAACCTCCCTGAATTAACTCGCGGCAAAATAAATGGAAAAACTTGAAGCCGTCCAAAAAGTTTTAAGATTCAGCACCCCTATACGGGAATGGTGCATCAATGAATTTTCCATTCACTTCGATGATTTCGATGAACAGAATGTGGATGATTACGATTCAGGGGGGTATGGGGATATTGCTGATGAAATTCTGGAGCGGGGACTTGATGAGCAGATAATTGAAGAAGATGACTTAGATTAACCCCTGCCCTAAACGCCCCGCATTCCCTTTCCTTTCACTCCTATCTACTTGAAAAAAATGAGTTAAACCCATATCCTGTTTTAATAAATAAACCAAACATGGTTCTTGACCTAATTGGCAAAGGCCCTTACTTTAGAAGGATGACCAAATTAAAATCAATTAAAGAATGGGCAACGATTTATTAACTAAAAAAATTCTGGTGGTAGACAACTCCAAGGTTATCACCAAAATCATACAAAATTTTCTCGCTGAATCCGGATTCGAACCAGGAAATATTTTCCGGGCCGAAACAAAAAACCAGGCAATGATGATGCTCGGACTGGAAAAATTTGACCTGATTACCTCCGCAATTCATTTAAGCGATTCCAACGGAATAGATTTTTTAAAAGAAGTTAGAAATAATGGTGATGACAAACACCGTAACACCCCATTTTTGATCATCAGCGCCGATAGTAAAGAAGACTATTTAGATGACCTCAAAGAATTTTCCGGATGTGCGTTTTTAAGCAAACCATTCAATCAAAAGCAAATAAAAGAATGGGTGTACAAGGCTCTTAACTGCCTTGAAGAAACCCCTGAAGAAGAAACCGGCCCCTCAAAAGTTTCGCAGGGAAAAACCGAAATAGAAGTTCCTGAAAAAATAAAAGAGCTTTTTTCCAAAGGCATTATAGAGGCGATGGAGCAGTATATGGCCGATGCCAGCCCCACGAAACTAAAAGAGGATTGGGAACTGAATGGATTCTTCAGTTCCTGGGTAGACCTGATGGACTCAGAAAACAGAGTTCAGCTGAACTTGATTATTAATTTTCCTA
>WAIB01000009.1:0-25695 GCA_009873655.1 Nitrospinota bacterium
TCTCGTGCAGCAGTAGTCGGCTGAGCGCGCCACGACGGGGGTGCGGCAGAGGCCCCCTGCGGGGGCTTCTGCACGGTCGTCAGCCCTCCCCCTTAGCTGGCTGACGGTCCGTGCTGTCGGTTGATTCTTAGGCCGGAACTCTGTTGCGGTTTTCCCCGCGTTCGCCGACTTGCACACAACACTGCACTCCTCGAAAAGTTATTGTGAATGCTCGACACACCAACAAGGAAAAGATTCTCGAAGATGTGAATTTTTCGAATTCTCTCCGCGATTACCAGAGCATTGATTTTTTCTGTTTCAGGAAGAATCAAAACCAGTTCCTCACCTCCGTAGCGGTATGCTGTATCCTCTGTGCGCTTCATTTCCTGAAGGATATTGGCAACAACTTTCAGGGTTAAATCACCTGCCTGATGACCATAGGTGTCGTTGAGTTTTTTGAAATGATCGAGATCAATAAAAAAAACGGAAAAAGTGCTTTCATACCTTTTTGCACGGTTTATTTCCCTTTGCATGGCATCATCAAAATAGCGCCGGTTGAATAATCCGGTTAATCCATCTGAATGAGATTGCTTTTTGGTTTCTTCCAGTATTTTTAATTCGATGATTGCCGGCGTGCTGATATCCCGTTCCACATCACTGAAATAAAAACAAACCGCCGTCATCAGGCTGATAGACTGACCCAGTTTCTCTTCCAACCGAGTCTTATGCTCAAGGATCCGTTCCCAGTTTTTTTTTGCGTCTTCCGGGCTGAAGTCGAGGTGGGTTAAAACATTGAGGAGGGTATCATAAACATGCTCCCCCTCTTGATTGACCAACGCGGCAATTGAATTAAAAATATCTGAATTCCCTTTTTCATTGGAACTCAAAGATGCGATCACTTTTTGCCTTAAATCAGCCATTTTTAATGTGCGTTCATAATAAACTTTTTTTCCGGCAAGTAGCTGATCATAATCATTCAGAATCAGAAAATCAATAGGCTGGAAAAGATAGATTTGCTTATTAAAAATTACTATCAGTGTTGATCTTTGGAAGGGATTTTCTATCGGAACAGGGATCAAACAATTTCAAGAAGTTTCATTCCCGTCAATGCAGTGGACTTTTGCAAAGCATCCTCCCCTCTTGGCGTGAGTTTATTTCCTGCCACATTTAAAAACTGCAGGCCCGAGAGGGTTTTGGAATTGGCCAGAGATATGGCTCCTTCATCTCCAATCGCGTTCAGAGCCAGGATCAATCGTTTCAGGCTGGCAAGGTTTTTGGATTCTGAAATAGCCTTGGCACCGGAGGCATGGATCCAGTTTTCGTTCTCAATGGAAAGGGTTTCCAGGTTTGAAAGGGTGGTGGATGTGGCTAAAGCCTGTGCCCCTTTATCAGAAATATTATTGTTGTTTAATCTTAGAAATTTCAATGAAGAACAATTTAACGAATTTGCCAAAGCCACTGCGCCTTCATGGTTCAGTTTATTTTCTCCCAGGTCCAGGCACTCAAGAACTTTCATATTTTCAGAATCAGCGAGAGCTTTTGCCCCCTCCGCACGGAGATCATTATTGTTCAAGTCCAAAGTTTGAAGCCGGGTAATTTTTTTTGATTTCGATAAAGAAATGGCGCTGTCTGTTGTCAATCCATTGTTATGCATGACAAGCTTTTCAAGCTTTTCAAATAATGCAGATTCGGCCATTGCGTAAACACCGTCATCCCCTATGTGGTTATTGCTTAAATTCAAGGTATTCAGGTTCGGAAATATAACCGAATGACAAAGTGCTTCCATTCCCACTTCTGTTATTCCATTGTCAGATAAATTCAGGGAAACCAAGGACTCAAGGGGAGAGGCCTTTGCAAGAAACTTTAGCCCTTCATCTCCAGTGCCTGTATCCCTAAGGTTTAATTCAACGAACTGCCCGCATAAAGAGGAATCAACCAGCGATTTAATTCCCAATCCCTCAAGTCGGTTATAGGATAAATCCAGACTTTTCAAACTTCCAAACCCCTCCGACATGGAAAGTACTTTTGCACCTAACGAACCCAGTTCATTGCTGGAAAGGTCAAGACTTTCAAGATGGGTCAAAGACGAGCATTTGGACAGAAAGAAAATGGCCTCGTCATCCAGGTTATTATTAGCAAGGGTTAGGGTTTCGAGGTTAGCAAAAGACCCGGAGGTGCAAAGGGGTTTTAATCCCGCGGAGTTGAGTCCCGTCTGATTCAGGTTGAGGTATTTTAAGTTCTTTATGGGGCCAAAACCGGAGAGGGCTTTAAAATCTTCTTCTTTCAACTGGCATCCGCTGAGCTCCAATCTTTTTTTATCTGCGCTTAATTTCTCCTGAATCAATGTTCCCAAATCAGGGTTCTCCGTATATTTTTCAAAATAACGGAGAAAGTCCAGGCTGTCATTGATGTCTTTTGCTTCGGTCATTCCCATTTCCTTTTTAGAAGAGGCTTAGATTATACACTATTGGAAAACGCCTCTACCAAAAAGGAATCAAATTCCCGGGCTGGGATATAGGAAGGAGGGTTTTTTAATTGAAATGAACCGATACTGCTTTGGAAACACCCTTTTCTTCCATGGTGATTCCATAGAGGGCATTGGCAAATGTCATTGTTTTCTGGTTATGGGTGATGATGATGAACTGGGTATTTACAGCCATCTCTTTAAGCATCTCCTGAAAACGCACCACATTAGCCTCGTCCAGGGGGGCGTCTACTTCATCCAGCAAGCAGAAGGGACTGGGACGAACCTTAAAAACGGCAAACATCAAGGCGATGGCCGTCATTGATTTCTCACCTCCGGAAAGAAGCGACAGGTTTTGCAGGCTTTTGCCTATCGGGTTTGCGGTGATCTCAATTCCGGAATCGAGAGGATTGGCTTCATCCATCAAGGACAATTCGGCTTTACCACCTTGAAACAGGCGGGCGAACACCTCTTTGAAATTTTCGTTGACCTTTTCAAATGTCTCCAGAAATCTCTGTTGGGTTGTACAATTAATTTTTTCAATCGTGGAATGCAATAAATCGATTGATTCCGCCAAATCATCCTGCTGTTGTTTTAGAAAGGTATAACGTTCATTGGTTTTTTCAAATTCCGACAAGGCTGCCAGGTTCACTTCTCCCAGTCTCGAGAGTTTTTCCTTGAGTTCTTTGACAGCTTCTTCAATTTCGTTTTCAACAATATTTTCATCGTAAGCCGCGGACAACTCTTCCCGAGTGGCGTTGAAATCTTCATAAGCACGCTCTTCAATATGTGCATTTTGCAATCGGGTTTCAGAACGCTTGATTTCTATCTGCGACAAAGTCTCGGTGATTTCCTGGAGCTTCCTGGATAACTCGCGGATGTCCTGATCCATTTGCTTCTGGGCATCTTCATTTTCTCTGAGTTTTTCCTCTTCTTTCACGGCGCGATCATTGAGGGAATCTTTTTCCCGGGTTTGTTTCAATACATTATCTTCCAACACCGAAACATCGTTATCAATTTCAATAATCCGGTTCTGGTTTGAAACTCTATCCGCTTCGCGCTTTTCAATTTGCTGTTCAAGGTTTTGTTTTTGCAGTTCCAGTCGTTTGATCTCCGTGAGCGTGTTTTCCCGCCGCCCGATCAAGGAGGTAATCAAAACCTTCAAACTACTGATTTCCACAGATTTATCTTCCAAATCCTTTCGACTTTCTTCCAACTCCGTTCGTTCTTTGACCAGCATTTCTTCCTCAGCCCGACTTTTTTGTTCCATTTCAAGCAGCTGTTCTTTCAACGAACCTTTTTCATTTTCCAATTCTTGAAGTTGCTCCGTTAAAGACGCAGTTTCCGCATCCAAATCCGATGCATGGTTCTCCAGCCTTTTCACCTCCTGCCTCAATTGCTCCAGATCACGGAGGCTGTTATTGTTGTCCAAATCCTTCTGGTGGACCTCTTCGTCCATCTGCCTGAGGCTGGCCTCAAGTTCAGCCAGCGCCCTTTTGTCCGATTCCATTTTCACCTGTGACTCTTCAAGTTCTATCTTTAATTCCTTCACGTTTTCGGAAAGACTTTCAATTTCTCTGTTTCTCGCAAGTAATCTTGAAGATTCGTTTTTGGCTGATCCCCCCGTGATGAAACCGTTCGCCTCAATCATTTCTCCATTTAAGGTTACAACGGTTCCGTGAAAATCCGGGTTTTGATGAAGATGCATCGCCACGTCCATATCTTGAACGATGACAACATTCCTCAACAACAATTCAATGACAGGCCTGTAATCTTCACTGCAGTCAATAAAATTGAGGGCTTTACCGACCACGCCTTGTGTCCCGTTTAAATGTAAAGGCGTACTGGGTGTGGATTTCGGATTCAAAGGAACAAACAGGCCTCGCCCTGACTCATTATTTTTCAGGTAACCAATTGCTTCCATTGAATCTGAATAAGAGTTGACGATAACACTTTGCAGCTTGTCTCCTAAAGCCGTTTCAATGGCCGTCTCATATTCCGCAGAAGTTTGCAAAACATCAACAAGCACGTCCCGAATCCCGGGAATCCTTTCACCGTTTTGCTGGCTCATGAGGGATTTTATGCCCTCATTAAACCCTTCAAATTGCTTTCGCAACTTCTCCAGAGAATTCAAAAGTGACGCTTTGTTGAAATAAACTTCTTTTCTTTCACCGTGAGCATCCGCTTCCGCCTGCGCCTGACTTGAACCTTGCAGAACCTTTTGTTTTAAATTCTCCTGTTGTCCCTTTAGCTCTTGCAATGCGTCGAAGCTGGTTTGATGTTTTCTTTCGCGTTCCTGCAGAGTGGACTGGTTGTCATGGATTGAACTTAAAATTTCTTCTTTTTCTTTTAAAAGATTTTGTTTTCGTGACTCGATGCCCTGGCATTTTGTTTCAAGTTCGGTGAGTTTGTTTTTTGATCCAGCCGATTCCTGGAATAATTCAAAAACCTTTCTCTCACCTGCCTGCACTCGATCCTGAATTTCCTGAAGCGCATCCCGTTTTTGTTCGCTTTGCTCTTTAAGCTGGTCCAGAGCTATCTCCTGTTCATTAATCTCACTGGAGGTCTCTCCCAGTTTTTTCTTTTGCTCAGCGGTTTGGCTTGATAAATCCTCAACCTCTTCTTTCATCCGGGCAATTTCCTCGGCAGCGGCTTCAGTATCTTCCCGGGCTTCAGCCTGTTGCTCCTTTTTGAAAACGATGGTCTGTTCGGTATTGCTGATTTGAGAATTTAGTTTGTGTATTTCCTCGCGAAGTTCATTCAAGCGGTTTAATGACTGTTCTATCTCAATGTTGAGCTTGGCAATTTGGTTTTCGAATGTGGCATGCCGTGCACTCCATTCTGTTTTCTTTTGAGTCTGTTCTTCCAGCTCTTGTTCTATTGTTTTCAATTGCGCCTGGAACCGCCGGATTTTTACTGCGAAAAGTTTCAAAGAAAGCTCTTTGGTTTCTGCTTTAAATTTTTTATATCGTTCTGCTTTTGCAGCCTGGCGTTTGAGAGACTCAACCTGTCGATGCAGTTCCTGGACAATATCAGCAACACGCTCCAAATTTTGCCGCGAGTAATCCAGTTTTCTTACCGCATCATTTTTCCGGCTTTTAAATTTAAGAATGCCCGCAGCTTCCTCAATAAGAATCCTTCTCTCTTCCGGTTTTGATGTGATGATATCCTGAATATGGCCTTGCTCAATAATGGTTAAGACCTTGGGGCTGATTCCCGCATCAAGCAGAAAATCTGTGATATCTTTCAAGCGGCAGGGGATTTGATTGATATAAAATTCACTCTCACCAGAACGGTGGTAGCATCTAGTTACCTTAACGTCCTCAGCAATATTGGGAACACCCGCGATTCGGATTCCTGCCGGAACATTCGATAACGTAATTGAAATTTCCGCGCGGTTCACCGGTTTGCGGCTACCGCTTCCATTAAAAATAAGATCGGTTATGCGAGTGCTGCGTAAGGTTTTGGATCTTTGTTCGCCGATCGCCCATCGAATGGCATCAGACACATTGCTTTTGCCACAACCATTAGGGCCCACAATGGCTGTGAACCCGTTTTTGAATTCCAGGTTGGTGAAATCAGCAAATGATTTGAACCCTTCCAGTTCGAGATTTTTTAGGTACATTTAACGCTAAAACCCTGTAATTATTATGTTTTACAAATACATGGCAACTTAGGGAAGATTATCCCAAACCCCAAGTATTGTAAAGGGAAATTATACAATGTTTGGTATACTTAGGTTTTTGAGGCACAATATCTTGTGGTATAAGGTAATTTTTCATAAATTGTTGTTTTTTAAGCCCGAACTTAAATCAGGGAGGTTGCGGGACCTGATTTTTAAGCAAATTTTTTAGAAACGACCTTGGGGGGATTGGTTTGATGAAGCTTTATTCTTATAGTAAATGCGGGACTTGCAGAAAAGCCATAAAAGATCTGGAAGCTAAAAAGGTAAAATTTGAATTGATTGATATAACTGAAAAGCCGCCCAGCAAAAAAGTTCTCAAATCGGCAATCAAGGAAAAAGGGCTGCCAAAAGTTTTTAATACCAGCGGGGTTCAGTATCGGGAGCTCAAGATAAAAGACAAACTGAAAACCATGACTGAAGCCGAAGCCATCGATTTGCTTGCTTCAAACGGTAAACTGATTAAAAGGCCGATAGCGGTTGATAAAAATAAAATTACCGTGGGTTTTGATGCTGAGGAGTACAAACGGGTCTGGGGGAAATAATCGCTTTTTGAGATGGATTTATTTTTAATCAAAACCAAACTTAAAAATGAGTTTCCAATTGTTGAAACAGCGTTCGAACCTCATCCCCAAAAGGCGGCGGTCCTGGTCATGCTTTACCCAAAGCACAACACGACCCATGTGTTGATGACCCAAAGAGCCTTACACCTTAATTCACATGGAGGGGAAATAGGTTTCCCCGGGGGCGTCTACGAGGAGGATGAAGACAAAAACCTTTTAGCAACCGCAATCAGGGAAACCCATGAGGAAATAGGGGTCCAGGTGGAATCTTCGAATGTCATCGCTCAACTTCCGATTGTAAATACCCGGTTGGGATTCGAAATCACTCCTTTTGTTTCTATATTTTCAGAGACTCTGGAATTTAAACCCGAAGAAGATGAAGTTGAAGAAATTCTTGAAATACCCTTCACCTCACTGCTGGCCACACAGCAAAGAGATGTAGGGTTCAGCCCAGAACAGGACATGGTTATGTATTGGTTCAAGCACCACAGGATCTGGGGCGCTTCTGCAAAAATATTGCGAAAAATTCAGCATTTGAGCGTTTACTGAAATTCAATCCATTAAAATGCCTGGATGAAAACATTTGATTTTTGTTCCAAAGTAACATGTTTGGCTAACTTAATTTTCTGTAACCCTTACGGTCATTGAATGGATACTTTTAAAATACTTTTTCTTAGTGCAAACTGGCGTGTTTCATTAATCAGAGAATTTCAAGAAGCTAAAAAAGGCTTTGAAACCAATTTTCAACTGATTGCAGTAGACAGCGATGCTCTCGCACCCGCCTTACAAATTGCAGACAGATCCCATTCCCTGCCTTTGTTTTCTGACAGCCAGTGCCTGGAATCTCTTTTAATCATCTGCCGAACACAGGCTATCGACTCAATCATTCCCTTGACCAACAAGGCGATCGATTTTTTAAACACGCACCGTGAAGAATTAAGCGGGGGAAATCGCCGACTGGGTATCCCGGAAAGTTCCACCATAGAGATCTGCCATGACAAATGGAATTTATGGAAATTCATGGAGATGGAAGGTTTTACCAGTCCTAAAACTTTTTTACTGGAAGAATCAGATCCGCCCGACGTCTTTCCGCTTATCGCAAAAGAAAGAAAAGGAGAAGGAGGGAAAAATCAAAGCCTCATCGAAGATCAACGGGACCTGGACTATTGCATGGAAAAATTCCCAAACCATATTTTTCAGGAATTTATTCCAGGTCGCGAATACAGTGTGGATTTATTTTCTGATGCCAAGGGAGTCCCGCAATTGATCGTACCCAGGGAAAGACTATCGGTGCGCGGCGGGGAGGTAATGACCAGCAGAATAGACATGAACGAATCGATCATAGATTCTGTGGAAGCCTTGAGCAGAAGGCTGGCTTTGACCGGCCCCTGCAATATTCAAGGAATTCTTGATGGCAAGGGAACTTTTTTCTTTACGGATATAAATTTGCGGTTTGGAAGCGGGTCGGTTCATACCATTGCAGCAGGAGGAAATATTCCCCTCATGATGTATCAGGAAATTACCGGCCAGGAAATCTCCAAACCTTCTATTCAAAACCAGTCTCTGATGACCCGATACCCTGAAAGCATTTTTCATCATTCCTAACCGACCTGTTATAATATTTTCGTTTCATAACCGTTCATTCCAACCATATTGAATTCATTGACGACCTTTACAAATTCCAAAAACCGGCTTATTTTCGCTCTGGACGTTCCAGATAGAAACCAGGCCCAAAGCCTGATAAAGCAACTGGACGATTCTGTAGGTTGTTTCAAAGTAGGACTGCAATTATTCATCCAGGAAGGTCCGGACATTTTAAGATTAATAAAGGATCATTCCACTGCAGATATTTTTCTGGATTTGAAGCTTCATGATATACCGGCCACGGTTCGAAGCGCATTGAGATCAGCACGAAATCTTGGTGCAAGATACATCACCATCCATTCCACAGAGGGGGAAGCGATACTGGAAACATCGAGGGAGGTAAATGACTCCGGGCTGGAGGTTTTGGCAGTAACCTTATTAACCAGCATGAAGGAAGAGCAACTGGGAACATTGGGGTTTGAGCAGAACACAAAAATCCGCGATGTCGTTTTAGACAGGGCAACGCGCGCTAAGCAAGCCGGGTGTGCGGGGATCATTTGTTCTGGAGAAGAAATAGTTTCCGTAAAACAAAAATGCGGCGAAAATTTTAAAGTTGTAGTCCCCGGAATTCGACCTGAATGGAGCCGGGTTTCCTCCGATGATCAGAACCGAATCTCCACACCCGGGAAGGCAATCCAAACGGGAGCTGATTTAATTGTAGTGGGTCGTCCCATTCGAGATGCGGAAGACCCAAGAGAGGCCGCGCAAAAAATTGTTTCAGAAATTGATAAGTGCATCAATCAATAACTTCTTTTTTCAAAAAGGGAAAAGGAATTGGTAAATACCATTTTTAATTTTATCTATTTATTGAGTCTGGTTGTCTGGATCGGGAGTATCGTATTTTTTTCCTTTTTCGTCGCCCCCGTGGTTTTTAAAACTTTGGAACGGGAAAAAGCGGGGGAATTGGTTGGCATCATTTTTCCCCGTTATTACAAATTAGGATATGTTTGTGGCACGTTAATCCTTTTGAGCTTTCTGGTTTCAGGAGCGGAGGGAATAGGTTTAAAATGGTGCGCGTGGGGAATCATGATTCTGGCTTCCGTTCTGGCAGGAGTCGGGGTGAACCCGAAGGCAAAGTTATTAAAGGAAAAAATCAAATCCGCATCAGAAGAAGATAAGCCCGGGCTTGAAGCAAAGTTTAAATCTTTGCATTCTCTTTCTGTTAAGTTGAATGCGGTCACCCTCTTTTCGGGCCTATGGTTACTTGGATTAACAACATCAAATTATCAAATTTAGCAACAAATGAATATTTTAGGCATTTCCGCTTTCTACCATGACTCCGCCGCCTGCCTGGTGCAAGATGGAGAAATAATTGCTGCCGCGCAGGAAGAAAGATTCACCCGTAAAAAGCATGACGCATCCTTCCCAAAAAACGCGGTGGATTTTTGTCTTGAAAAGGGAGGGATCCAGGTTGGCGACCTGGATTATGTCGGATTTTATGACAAACCATTTATAAAGTTTGAAAGAATCCTTGAAACTTACCTGGGAATCGCACCTAAAGGATTAAAACAGTACCTCTCTGCCGTACCCGTCTGGCTGAAAGATAAACTATGGACCCGAACCAATATCAGAAAAAATCTCGACTATAACGGGCCTGTCATATTTTCCGAACATCATGAATCCCATGCCTCCAGCGCTTTTTTCCCGTCCCCTTTTCAGGAAGCGGCAATCCTCACCATGGATGGAGTCGGCGAATGGGCTACCAGTAGTCTTGCATTGGGAAAAGACAATAAAATCGAACTGCTCCAGGAACTCCATTTTCCCCACTCTTTAGGACTGCTTTACTCCGCCTTCACCTATTACCTGGGATTCAAGGTCAACAGCGGTGAATACAAGGTAATGGGTTTGGCCCCTTACGGGAAGCCCATATACTCCAATTTGATTCGTGAAAATTTGATCGACTTAAAAGAAGATGGTTCCTTTCGCATGAACATGGAGTATTTCGACTTTCTGGGTGGGCTGACCATGACCAACGAAAAATTCGAAGCCGTGTTTGGCCACCCAACTCGAAAATCGGAATCCCGATTGACCCAAAAAGAAATGGATATCGCTGCCTCCTTACAGGAAGTGACTGAAGAAATCATGTTAAAGATGGCGCGCCACATCCGGGAAAAGACCGGCGCAAAAAACTTATGCCTTGCAGGAGGGGTGGCTTTAAATTGTGTGGGTAACGGAAAAATATTAAAAGAAAAAATATTTGAGAATGTTTGGGTTCAACCTGCGGCCGGTGACGCAGGGGGCGCTTTAGGTATTGCCCTTTGTACCTGGTACCAGGTGTTGAACAACGAGAGGAAGACCAATGGGAAAGACTCCATGAAAGGGGCGTATCTCGGCCCTCATTTCAAGGAAAGTGAAATTCAGAATTACCTTGATAGCCAGGATATTGTGTACCGGAAATTAGGTGAAACGGAATTATCCCAAGCGGTTGCAGCTGATTTGAAAGCGGGCAAAGTGGTTGGCTGGTTTCAAGGACCCATGGAATTTGGTCCGCGGGCACTCGGCGGTCGAAGTATCATTGGCGATCCGCGCAACCCCAAAATGCAATCTATAATGAACTTAAAAATAAAATACCGTGAGTCATTCAGGCCCTTCGCCCCTTCCGTGCTTGCTGAGAAAGTAAATGACTGGTTCGAAATGGATTCGGAAAGCCCCTATATGTTAATGGTCGCGGGAGTACAAAAGGATAAAAGGGTTTCCATGACCGAAGAACAGAAAAACCTGTTCGGAATCGATTTATTAAATGTCCCAAGGTCGCAAATTCCGGCAATCACCCATGTGGACTATTCCGCACGGATCCAAACCGTCCACAAAGATACTAATAGAAGATATTACGATTTAATCAGCGAATTTGAAAAGGAAACCCAATGTCCGGTATTGATCAATACCTCCTTCAATGTTCGAGGAGAACCTATTGTTTGCACCCCCGAGCAGGCCTACCTATGTTTTATGCGGACAGAAATGGACACTCTGGTTTTGGAAAACTTTGTCATAGATAAAAAAGACCAGAAACCCCTCGAAGACGACAAAAACTGGAAAGAAGAATTTGAACTCGATTAGCAGCAATCCACCTCTAATAAGGTTTTTATTCTTTCTTTAGCGGAAAAATAATCCTGGAATTTTAGAAAGGTCTATTATTACTCCTTCAAGGCTGAGGCCTTGTGGTTGGGTAGAAAGGGTATCCAAACAGTGCCAATTTATGCCAGGACCAAATTCGTACTTACAACTTTAGCTCTATTGGCGGTCTACAGCTACGGCTGGAAGGTAACAGAAATAAATTTAGGCGACTTGTTTCGCGACTTTCATCTAGTAAAACCTTTGGTCAAAGAGCTTGCACATCCAGACCTGTTTTCACGTCAAATCCAAAAACAAACAACGGAGACCGAATTTTTTCTGGGGGAAGGTTCAAATGGCAGCAAAACAAAATCCATTTCAGGTGCCAAACGCAATTTAGAATTATCTAAAAGGTCCGGAGAAATTGGTGACCGTTTAACGATAACCGGACTTCACTTAAGGCCCAATTCTAAAGGTAAAATTTTCTGGGTAAATGAGATCGAGCAGGAATTTCCCCTGGGAGAATTGGAAACGGATTCGATCGGAAATTTTAAAAAAGATATATCCGTTCCACCAAGCGCCCGGGGAAACAGGCAACTAGTGAGGGTGATTTTAAGCTGGCCTGAAGGTAATTTACAAACCAGCGAAACCTTGCGTCTCACTCTGGATAAAATGGTGGAAACCCTGTTCCTCGCATTGATGGCGACTACCTTTGCCATTCTGGTTGCCGTTCCCTTAAGTTTATTGGCTTCCAGGAATTTGATGACAGGAAGCTTCCCGGGAACCGTTGTTTATTATACGGTTCGAACCATTCTCAACCTGCTGCGGTCCATCGAACCCTTGATTATGGCCATCCTGTTTGTGGTTTGGGTGGGCATTGGTCCTTTCGCAGGTGTTTTAGCATTGGGATTCCACTCGATTGCCGCTTTGGGAAAACTTTTTTCCGAGCAAATAGAGAGTATCGACACAGGCCCTGTTGAAGCAATAACCTCAGTGGGCGCAAAGCCCCTTCAAGTGATGATATTCGGAGTTATCCCACAGGTGGTTCTGCCTTGCCTTGCGTTAAGTTTTTATCGGTGGGATATCAATGTGCGGATGTCGACGATCATTGGTTTCGTAGGAGGAGGAGGAATTGGTTTTCTTTTACAACAATGGATCAATTTATTGAAATACAATGAAGCGGGTACCGCTTTGCTGGCTATTGCCGTGGTTGTAATCACACTCGACACCCTTAGTGCAAAAATCCGGGAAAAAATTGCGGCATAGCCCTGGCGCAGTTTTCAGCTTTATTCTGTCCTGTCCTCACCAACCTCACATGAGCCAATAATAAGTTTCCACTTGTGGAAGCGGGAAACCGGAGGTCCACGAAGAAGGCAGAGGCTTTTTCTAACGGGTTTTAGCCCTTGGAGCCAGTTGATTGAAGATTTGAATAAATTGTTTTGCTGATTCAGGGACTTTACTCACTTGTTTCGTCAACAAAATTTCTTCTGAAGTATAAGGATGGCCGTAATAGGCCAGGTTTGCGTCCAAATCAGTAGTGATGAGGGTGCCCTTCAAGGAGATTCCGCCAAAAGCCCCCTTGCTCCTTGAATAGGAATAAATTTCTCCCTGCATGAAAACATCCGCAGCCGCTTCAGCGTGTCGGCCGACCGGCCCGGCAGAAAGTGCGATATCCCCTCCCAGGGTAAATTGTTCATTCAACAAACCTTCAAGTCCTCTTTGCGACATAACCAGAAGAATGAGGTCTACGGCCTGCGCCCCAAACTGAAAACCAAAACTTCCCCCTGTGGTATACAAAAAAGCAGGTGGTCCCCACTCCCCTGTTTCTGGAGTGCGAACAGAGGCGATTCCTTTTCCATAACGTGCCCCTATAAAAAAGCCAGCCTTAAGCATGGTTGGAAAGACAATGATAGCTTTAGCTTTCGATATCAGGCTCATGGGAATTTTTTGGTCCGGCGATTTTTGAATCTCTTCTAAAATCATTTGGGATGTTCGAAGAATCTTTCTTTGTTTGCTGCCATCTTCTTCCGCCCAAGCTCCGCTCGAAAGGAATAAGATTAAAAAAATGCCAAGAGAAAATAGTTTCATTGGACCTCCAGGTTAGTTACCTGAATCTAATATAAGGAATTCGTGTTTCTAATTCAACCTATTGGAAAGGAGGGAAAAATAAATTTTGCTCTTTTGAACTTACCACTTTACCATGCGCGTGATGATTAAAGAAAATGTTGAAAAATTCTTGGGGCTGAACGGGATACTATCTGAAAAACTGGAGGGTTTTGAACACCGCCCCCAGCAGATGGAAATGGCGAGTGCCGTAGAAACAGCTTTCAGCGAAGCAAGACATATTATTGTGGAAGCAGGAACTGGAACAGGGAAAAGCCTGGCCTATCTTATTCCCGCAATTCTCTGGGCGGTAGAAAATAACAAAAAGGTCGTAATTTCTACTTATACCAAGACCCTGCAACAACAGATACTCAATCACGACATCCCTTTTCTCAGCGAAAAACTGGGAATCCCTTTTCGTTATGCACTCTGCATGGGGAACGAGAACTATCTTTCTTTACGCAGGCTGAAAAGATCCGCCCAGGCCGGGTTGTTTAATAAAGCTGAAGAAGAGGAGCAATGGAGCGGCGTATTTGACTGGGCCGCAAAAACAGAAACGGGTTATCGAAGCGACCTGCCTTTTGAGGTAATGCCGCAAGTATGGGAAGAAGTAGGAAGGCAAAAAGACCTTTGCCTGGGGAAAAATTGTGAAACCCATTCTTCCTGTTTTTATTTTAAAGCAAGGAAAAAATGGTTTGGGGCTCATTTATTAATTGTAAACCACCATCTTTTTTTTGCCAATGTTGCAAATTCAGGGGCTGTCCTGCCGGCCTTTGACGCGGTGATTTTTGATGAAGCACAAAACCTGGAAGAAGCCGCCACCCAATTCCTGGGACTGGAAATTTCAAACTCCAATCTTTTCTATTTCCTGGATCGACTGCATAATCCTCGAACAAAAAAAGGATTATTAACAAGGATAGATCATGCCCTGGTTCCACACGTGAGGAAAATGGCAATGACGGTACGCCATTCAGTTGAAGCCTTTTTTTCCCATTTCCTGGAAGAATATGGCAAAGAAGACCGTGTGCTTCGATTTTATAAACCGCCTGTTATAGATAACGGAATTTACGTTCCCATGGAAGCGCTTCGGGAAAGCTTAAAGTCTCTTGAAGCCGGATTGCATTCCGAAGAAGACAGGGTCGATGTGGCGGCAGCGGCAGAAAGATGTTTTGAATTTAACAATACCGTATCCGCCATTCTAAATCAGAATTTACAGGGATACGTATATTGGATTGAAATTACCAATCGAAAAAGGTTTCCACGGGTGGTCCTGCGAGGTGTTCCCATCCATGTCGCTGAAGAACTCCATACCCAGCTTTTCGACAAGTTAGACCGCATAATCATGACTTCGGCAACCTTGACCACAAATAAAAAATTTGAATTCATAAAGGAACGGCTGGGCTACCAACCTTATAATGAATTGCTTCTTGACGCGCCCTTTGACTACCCCAATCAATCTTTATTGTATGTCCCGCAGGACCTTCCCGAACCGGGAAGCGAAACCGCGCCTTATGTGGAAAAACTTTCAGATCGATGCAAGGAACTTATTGAAGCATCGGGAGGAAAAACTTTTATTCTCTTTACCAGTTATGCATTACTCAATCAAATTTATGAAAAACTCGATGACGGGAGAATTCCGTTTCCATTAATTCGGCAGGGAGACTTACCCACAACATTAATGATTGAAAAGTTCAAAGAAAAACCTTCAGTGATATTTGGTACCAACTCTTTCTGGCAAGGGGTGGATATCCCTGGGGAGGCATTGCAAAGTGTTATCATCACCAAACTACCCTTCGATGTCCCCAAAGAACCATTAACGGAAGCTCGAATAGAGGAACTCAAGCGCCAGAATATTGATCCCTTTTCGCATTATCAAATTCCACGTGCCATCATCCAGTTAAAGCAGGGATTCGGAAGATTAATAAGAAAGAAAACGGATATAGGGGTCGTATCTATCCTTGATTCGAGGATAAGCCGAAGAGGTTATGGCAAACAATTCATCGCTTCACTTCCAACCTGCCCCGTTATTACTGAATTGGATACGGTACAAAACTTTTTCGCTGAAAAAAATTCACGTTGAACGGGCTCGTAATACCCTCCCAATAATAAACAATGCAAAAATGTTCGACCCAATGGCTGCAAGAAAAATAAAACCATCCAACCTTCCAAACAATGCAAGAACAAAAAGAAAATAGATAAAGTCGCGGTTGGCCAATTGGTCGGCAATGTCTTTTTCCCCTCCGGGATTTATTTTTTGGGTTGCCTCGGCTTTCTTACCTATAATGGTCTTACTTAAGAAAATAAAAGACACCAGGCTTCCCAACACTGCAAGGATGCCAAGATATTTAAAAATGGCCTCTCCGGTGGAATAATAAAGCCCCATTCCAATGGAAAAAAAAACCATAATATGAACTATATTATCCGCAAAAATATCCAGTTTTGCGCCCCACTCCGTTACCAGGAACTTCAACCGGGCAACCTCCCCATCCACGCAATCGATCCAGTGGGACCCCAGCAGCAACGTTGATCCAAGAACTCCCATTTCGTAGGTTCCTTTATAAAAACAAAAGGCTGCAACCAGACCCACAAACATACTCAGCAATGTAATTTGATTGGGGGTTAAAGAAGTATCAAGAAAAACTCCTGTGAGTCTTCGGGATACAAAACGTGTAACCAGGCGATCCAGAAGGCTGTCATTATTGAGACCGCAGGATTCCAACAACGCATCTTCTGCTTCTTGAAAATCTTTTTCGTTCTGTAAATTATTCGATGGTTCGGATTTATTCGACCGCAAAACAAATAATTCATGATCCTTTAATAGTTGCTCCTGCTTTTCGGAAATAAATGAAAGGTTATTTAAATTTCCCGGAACAATCCTATTTTTCAAGCTGGAATCATCAACCAGTTTGGATCCATTAATAAAAAGCAGAGAAGATTTATTTTGAAAATAAGAAAGTGATCCTTCATGATTTATGCATAGTTTCAACCTTGGATCTGCATTTATTTGTCTTAAAAACAATTCCAGGCTCTCCTTCATGGATTCCTCTGAAAAAATGGCCAGTTTTTCAATCCCCTGTTTTTGCAAAACCAAAAGGTTTCGCAATAGGAAAGGAACTCCTGCAATATTTTTCATATACCATTCCGGGTCGAGGGAAGAAGGCAAATATAAAATCACTTCAAGTTTTTGAAAATCACCGGGAGAGTTCAAAATTTCCTGTTTCATGATTTTTTTCAATCCCTCAGGACTTAAAGGTCAGGCCCGCCCTTTTGATTTTTTGTTTGACAATGTATAGCCACAAAGCAAAAGCCATTGAACCATACCCCGCAAGCCAGAGGAAAAAATCGAGCCGACCCATCACGGCAAATAGAAGGATTATATAAATAAAATTACGGCTAGCCAAAACTTCAATTACAGCAAAAGCTTTTGTTCCTTTGAAAAAAACTCCTTTGCCCCCTTTTGGGTAATAAATCAGGACTAATATCAGGGCTGCCCCCAGAAGCAATATAAAAAATGGAATCAGGGCCTGATGAATACCTTGATCCCGGGATACTCCTAACATTATCCCGGTGAAAGCAAACAAATTGATCAGATTGTCGCACCAGGTATCAAGGGTATCCCCAAAATCCGATTGCATATATTTCAACCTCGCAACATCACCATCACAACAATCCCATACAGCAGTAATCGCTAAAAATATTCCCCCGCACACTCCATTCCAGTAGCTTCCCCGAGCAAAAAACCAACCCGATACCAAACCAAACACCAAACCAAAAACCGTCAACTGGTTAGGTGTCACGGGGGTTTTCACAAAAATTTTTGAAAGTTGAATGGAAAAAATTGAATTAAACCATTTGTCCATAAACTGGGAGTGGTGTTTTCTGTATTGTTTCAAAATCCAATTTTCCGCATCTCGCAAATCTGAGCAGGTATTTATTTCCCAAACCAAAAAGTCCGGATCGGAAAGGAACATTCCTTTGGCATCACTCTCTATTACCCCTTTTTGAATATACTGCTCCAGAAGATTGAAATTATCAGGAGGAATTAGGCAAATACGGCTTGCCTGTTCAGGTGCTCTAAGAAGGGTCAATACGGATTTCGTGCAGGTCGAATCGTTGGTTGCGGTTTTTACAAAATTTTCTATCACCTTTTCAGTAGTAACGATATTGCCATGGGTCAAAAGAAAAGGTTGCGAACCCGTTAGTTCACTTGAATAATGTTTTGAAAAATCTTTTTTATTTTGCCAATGGAGTTTACACCTAACCCTGGAATCCGAAGCATATTCGTTTTTAAGTGAGTTTAATTTCAATTCATCCAGATCTTTATGGATAATTAGAATTTCTTTTACTCCCGCGCCTTGAAGGGTCAACAACAGCCGTTTAAGAGGAGACAACCCTGCGAGATCTTTGTCTAGAATCAATCCGCAGCCATCTTCAGGAGGGGAAAGAATAACGACCGCAAGTTGAACGGAAATCATTTGTTCTGTTACCGATTTGCAGGTTCAAAAAGTGGGGTATAAATAAAGTTTGCCAGAATAGTTATTTTTTCGCGCTGAATATTTTTTGGAAAGGGATAAAAGGGAGCAGCTTCTTTTACTGCCTTCAGAGCCGCGACATCAAGAATCTCATATCCGGATTGATCAACCAATCTCACTCCCAATAAATTCCCATCCTTGGATATACGAAACGTCAGAGAGAGATCGCCGCTGATGCCTCTTTGTGCCGCGTCAGAAGGATAAATCCAGACTCGTTCAATTTGATGCTTTATACGAGCAAAATAAGAAGCATATTTCACCTCGGTTGTATCCAGGGATACAGGCTCATCATCATCCAAATCTTCCATTGAATCCGTTTCCATAGAAGCAAACCGGTCTGCATCGAAACCATCCAACATGGCCAGGGTACTACCCGCTCCCGACTTTTGCATTGAAGAAGGTTTTGATTTTTGAATATTTTTGGGAGACAGGGATTTAAATTTTCCTATATCTGACTCAGGCAAGGTCCTTTTTTTCGGCTTCAAAAGTTGTGACTTTTTTTGGATTTTTTTAGCGGGATCCGCTTTTTTGGTTTGTGTTTTACTGGTGCCGGTTTTGCCAACGCTGCTTCGGGATTTGGGGACGACTGTTTTTTTTCGCTTGTAAACTTTTTCCGGGGTTATTTTTTTATTCGAATGAGACCGGCTGTCGAATTTTGCAAGAAGATCTTCCCTTTTGGGTTTTTCTTTTTTTACAGGAGGTTTGGGGGCATCCACAATTTTTCCGGGATTCGAATTCATCGGTTTTTTGGTTTCAACATATTTTACCTGGATGGGAGGGGGGCCTTTAGCTACCTTCTGCTGGACAGGCATCAACATATGGGTTATGAAAAAGGTAATATGGAGTCCCAGAGAAAGCAAAAGAAACCCGGATAAGCGGGTTCTATTTAGCGGATTACTTTTTATCCAGTTTTTTTTTCTTTTGCGCAAAATTCTTACCTCAAAAGAAGTCCCTTATTAAAACTTTTACCGATATTATATCCCAGTTTCCCTCCTATTCGCAGGCCCGTGAAAGAATTATTAAGAGACTAAACTTGATTCAGAATTTATTAATTTACATTTTTTCTGATACCAGCGGTAGGCCTGTTCCACTTCTGGAGAATTTGCGTTGGGCGAAATATAATTCCCGTCAGAATCATAAGGTTCGTAACCCATTTCCAAAGTTTGATACACATGATTTATGTATCCCGGAAAGTTCTGATACATGGGGATCTCCTGTTTCAGGAAAGGCATGTCTTTCTCTCGAAAGTTCATCAGCTCTTTTCCAAAAGGATGAATATTCTCCAGTCCCCCTTCCCCCTCCTGTTTATTGGCAAAATGAATTAAAGACTCAAAATCTTCCCAATCTTCCAGGGCATCTATATCCGAAACAAAGGAGGGATCGTCATGCAATTTTGTTGATATTGGAGCATTGAGAATTTTCGAAACGCTTTTTTGGAAATTCCTTTTTGACATTCCAAATTGATATTTATCTCCGGGACGGATCTTTTGAACTTGAGCCCGGAAATTGAATACATGGTCAACCAAATAAGGCAAAGCCAGAAAGAGTCGCACCGGGTTTTTCAATGCCATTTTAATACCCGCATCGACAATCTGACCGTCCTTTCTGGAAGAATGCAAGTAATCAATTATTTCAGGATCCATCCTTTCAAAATTTATCGGGTATAAATTGGGTTCCTTCAATTCATGCAGGTCGGTATCGTGGTCATTGATAATCCGATAATGATAATTTCTTTTTACAAATTCACTGTCGGAATTTTCATTAAACCCCGGAAACATTTTCTGACGCGAATTCAACCAAAGGATAACGTTATGATTTTTATTTCCCTGAAAACCCAAAACTTTTTCAAGGTCATACAGAAAAGGAAGATCTCCCGGTTGAAATAAAATCAGCTCGTCGTTTTCAATGGAAAGCTTGCTTCTTCCAAGATCCATGGTGTGAAAAAGGTTGAGGTTTTGGTCATCTTCCCGGACAAATTGTATTTTTTTCCCACCAGTGCCTGCCGTGCTTAAAAACCGATCTAAAATACGTTGAACTTCATCCGATCCGACGACCACAATTTCCTTTAGACTGGAGCATATTAAATTTCCAAGGGAATAACACATTAGCGGGATACCATGAATCAAAAATAAAAATTTAAGGCGGTCGATTTCATCATCTCTCGATCGAAGAATAAGATGACTGATCCCGTTTTTCCCTGCGGCTATTTCGCCTTTTGCTTTCGCAATGCTGAATTCATCAGCCAGCTTTCGTGATTCATATTTGTTGTGGCTGAAACTCACAATGCATTTTTCGATCTGAATTTTATTTTTCATTGATGCCATAAAAGCGAATGGTTTACCAAAAGGAGGGTACAAATTTCCTCTTTCAGGCCGATGGAAATTCATAAATCCACCAAAACCCGATAAATTCTCCAATTAAACCTTATTTCATGCCGCGGGTTTTCCCCCTAAAACTCCATCCTATAATAATGTTCTGAATAACCCTAATAAACCTTTGGGAAAATTGACTTGATTTATATTTTTTAATAGTCATACAATTAAGGGTTCTCATTAAAAACAAAGGATTAAGTAATGGGCGACAAGACCCACATTGTAGAATTGCTAGACCAGATACTGGACGAAACTGCCGAAAAACCCCAGTTGCAGGAAAAAGTTCTGGATTTGCGGGATGCCCTGTTTCAAGCCCAGCAAATGGCGGAGCAATATTCCCTGAAAATCAAAACACTCGAAGAAGCCATTGAAAAGCTGAAATCACCAGCGCATAGAATCGGAACCGTCCTGGGACCCGGTGAGAATGAACTCGTTCGGATTGTTTCGGGAGGGACCGAATATCAGGCAGCGGCGGTTCCCGAATTATTGGAAGGTGAGGGTTTGAAAACGGGAGATCAAGTAGCCCTCAATGAAGGGTTCGTAGCCATTTCCAAATTACCTCTCCCTACCCAGGGGCCCCTGGCCAAAATCTCGGGCAAACTCGAGGGAGGACAGTGGCTGGTGCAGGCGGCAACAGGAAATACCGAAACCATCGTTCTTTCCCATGCGAATATTGACAGTTCCTCCTTGAAAGAAGGGGAAGAAGTCTTTCTGGATGCAAATCAAAGAGTAATTCTTGGAAAACTTCCAAAACGCGAATCAAAAACCCTGATCGAAGACGATTTTGAAAAAGTAGAATGGTCGCAGGTAGGAGGACAGGAAAAAGTAAAAGAAGAAATCCGGAAAGTTCTTGAATACCCCTTGTTGCATGAGAAAATTTTGAAAGAAATGGATTACCAGGTACCAAAAGGTTTTCTTTTTTACGGACCGCCGGGTTGCGGCAAAACTCTCGTGGGCAAGGCGATTTTAACCGAAGTGATTAAAAAACTTTCGGAACAGGAAAATTCTGAACTACAAGGCCGCTTCATTCATGTCAAAGGCCCTGAAATTTTAAACATGTGGCTGGGTGAATCCGAAAGAAAAATCCGCGAGATATTTAAAAAGGCCCGGGACTACAAAGAAAAAGGTCAGGTTCCATTCATATTCATTGATGAAGCCGAATCCATTTTAGGAACCCGGCAGGCATGGAGAGGATCCAATATCACCAATACCACCGTCCCCATGTTCTGCGCAGAAATGGATGGAATTCAGTCCCTCCGGGATACGGTTGTCATCCTGGCGACCAACCGACCCGACTTGATTGATCCCGCAATTGTTCGCCCGGGCAGGATTGATAGAAAGATCAAAGTCCGACGACCTGACAGGGAAGAATGCAAACAGATTCTGCGTGTATACCTGAAAGACGGTTTGCCGAGAGAACATGAAGATTTTAATGAAATGGCCGAACCTTTTCTGGACCGCCTGTTTACACGCAACCCTCAACAGGAAGTGCTGGTTCTCACAATGCGAAGCGGTGGATCGAAAAAAATGTATTGGTGCGATTTCATCTCCGGAGCCGCAATCGAAAATATTATGAAACGGGCTAAAGAACAGGCTATCGAAAGGGCCATTGAAGGGGAACCGTTGTGCATAAAGGTAGATGACCTTACCCTTGCTCTGGAAACCGAGTTTAAAGAAGGCAGCCTTTTACCCTCCGAGGTCAATATGGAAGACTGGCTTCAGCTTTTGGATATGGAATCTAAAAATGTGGTTCGGGTTCGAAAACCCAGCGAGTCAGATTCCGCAGCAGAAAATACCATTCGGCGGTCCGTTATATGAAAGAAACCGTTCCCCTTCTTGGTTTGGAAACCGAATACGGCATCATCCGTGAAGACCTGGAAGACTCCGATCCCGTAGAAGAATCCATGAAACTGCTGAAAAGCTGCCCGCAAAAAAGCGTATTCAGCAAATGGAATTATTCACAGGAGAATTCACATCAGGATATGCGAGGCTTCAAGGTTCGTTCTCTGGCACAAGATGAAGAGGAAGATGCTTTTTGCGCGGAAGACCGAAAACGCCCCTACTCTTATCTGGAAATGAAATGCGACCGGGTTCTTTCCAATGGAGCGCGTTTCTATAATGACCATACTCATCCAGAATACAGCACACCCGAATGCAATTCCCTCTTTTCCCTGGTAGCCCATGATGTTGCTGGCGAAAGAATTGTAGAAGAAAGCACCAGGATTCGAAATCAGGAGCTTGGAAAAAAAGCCGTCCAGGTTTTCAAGAATAATACAGACTATAGCGGGCACAGTTATGGCACCCATGACAATTACCTCATCACAAGGGAAACTCCCTTCGATTTCCTGGTAAAAAGTTTGTTGCCCTTTATCGTCACAAGGCAGTTATATGCAGGTGCAGGAAAGGTGGGATCTGAGAATTCCAAAACAAAAAACTATAAAGGATTGCAGCTGGCTCAGCGGTCGGATTTTATAGAAAAGATTTTAAGCATTGAAACCATGACCCAAAGGCCGATTATCAACACGCGTGATGAGCCTCACGCAAGTCGCAATCAATATCGAAGGCTGCACTTGATCATGGGGGACGCGAATATGTCTGCCTATGCCACCGCCTTGAAGGTGGGCAGTACCATGCTCGTGCTCGACTTGATTGCAAAGGGAGCCCATTTACCGGATATTGAATTGGAAAATCCCGTCGAAGACGTTTTGAAAGTATCGCAAGATAAAACCAGGAATGCGACATTGAAAAGAACTTCGGGAAAATCGATAACCTCCCTGGAAATCCAGGAAGCCTATCTTGAGTGCGTTGAACAAAATAATTCGGAAAGGGACAAAGAGTCTCAATGGGTTATACAGGAATGGGAAAAAACCCTGCACGAGTTGAAACATTGCCCGGACAAACTATCCAACAGAATTGACTGGGCCATTAAAGAAAAACTTTTTTCGGAGTTTATGGAATCAGAAAATCTGGATTGGGGAGATCCCATGATTCAAAGCCTGGATCTGGAATACCACAATCTGGACCCGGACCGGGGACTGTACCGCGGGTTGGAGCAGGAAAAGGAAGTTCTCACCCTGCTTTCCGAAAAAGAGGTCTCCCGAGCCATTGAATTCCCTCCCCAGGGAACTCGCGCAAAAATTCGCGGAGATGCCGTGAATAAAGAAAGTGAAAAAATAAAAAGTATTCACTGGACAGGAATTGAATTTGAGAACGGGGATTTACTCGATTTAACAGGGGTTATAAACCAGGAAGACGTCGGCAAAATACGTATGGCAGGATAAAAATTTTTCCTGTTATTGACCCTTAATTAAATCGGTCTATATCCCGGATGGAGAACGAGAACATGTTTGAAGAGCCTTATCGCTGGATGGAAGCGGTTTCAACCCGCCATAATTATGTTCAGGAAAAACTGAAACTGGGACAACCTGTTTTATCTGTTCCATACAACGAAGGCTTGTTAATTTTTGGATTTGCTCCGCAACCCGGAAAAATTTATGAGATTTATGACCGGATTGCGCTGGGTGGCGTGGGTCACCCCGCAGATGTAGAAAGGCTGCGAATGAATTTACTGGATATGGCCCACCTGGAAGGATTCAATCGATCTGCTCAGGACGTCACGTCCGCCCGCCTGCTGCAATTTGGTATTGCCCCTGCCCTAAAACAGAATTTTGAAGAAATTCAACGTGCCCCCTACATTATCCGACTTCTCCTTGTAGAGTTGAATGAGCAAGGCAAACCCAGTTTTTTCCGAATGAATTACGATGGGCACTGGGAAACTTTTAAAAATGGAACAGCTATCGCCGGAAACGAAAAGGTGATGGACTGGTTGCAAACTGAGATTCAGAAACAACCTTTCGCAACCTACTCCCTCGACAAAGCCCTTCAGGAAGCTGCCAAACTATGGGATGAAAGCAGAAAAATAAAATCTGACGATGATGAAGACGAAAATGACGATGACCTTCCCGCATCCTTGCAGGAAGCTTTTGACCAATGGTATCTTGAGGGAGCCGTTCTAACAGAAAAATCAACAAGCAAGGCGATTTACAGACCTATAAGCGAGGAAGAAATTAACCGATTGAAGTCTTCAACTGACTGATCATTATATATATAATAAAGAAATAATGTCTAAAGGAGTCAATACGATGGAGATGAACGATCCATTAAGAAGAGAAGAAAAAAAAGAGTCCAGTCCGGACCAGGACAAATCAGGACCCAGAAGTCCCGATTCTTCAAGGCCCGGACGAGACAACCTGTTAAAGCGGATGAAAAAAGTCGATCCCAAACAGTCTGAAAAATATAAACAGCGAACGGGGCAATGAAATTTAAATCCGAACCCAATACCTCCGCCGGGGAATTTTTTGAGTTGCTGGAGAAATCCGGTTACAGCTGGCCCGCGAAAATTGAAGGCACGGCAAAAGAAAACGGTTTTGAGGTTCCCCAGGGAACGACGGTTCTCGCATTCCATTTTCAAGACGGGGTTATCGTTGCAGGTGACCGGCGGGCAACCGCAGGAAACAGCATTATGTATGAAATGTGCGACAAGGTGATCCCGATTGACAACCATACCCTGATGGCAATCGCAGGGGTTCCGGCTACAGCCTTTGAAATGGGGCGGGTTCTTTCTCATAACTTTGAGTATTACCGGCGATCGCAACTTCAATCTATGAGTGTCGAGGGAAAAATTCGTGCGCTTTCCAAACTCCTGAAAGAAAATGTCGGAATGGCGGTGCAAGGCCTGGGGGTGGTGAGTCCCATCTTTGCGACATACGATCCGATCCGGAAAAAAGCCAATATCCATTTTTACGATATGCTGGGGGCCGATTTTCAGATTAGAACCCATACAGCAACAGGGTCGGGGTCGCAAATAATCCGGGGCATTCTCGAACATGAAGATTTGTGGGGAGAAAAACCCCTGGCAGAAAGAACCCGGGAACAAGCCATGACCCTTGCTATTCGACTTCTCCAAACCGCATCGCAATTTGACTCCGCAACCGGCCAGGCCCGGCCGGAAGATGACATTTTCCCCACCCTGGCGACCCTCACAGAGGAGGGCTACCGATTCGCAGGGGATGATGAAACAGCCGAAATTTACAAAACCTCCATGGAACGTGGCAATTCGTGAAAAAAAGAATCTTTGGAATTGAAACTGAATATGGCCTGCTGGTCAAAGACGACAATGGCGGTGACTTTCGTCTCGATCCTATGGAGATCGCAAACAAAATAAAAAATCATATCTTCTCAAAAAATCTCGGGGTGCTTGATCTCCATTACCGCGCAAACGACGAGCCACCCGGTAATGGTGGAT
>WAIB01000009.1:25705-57576 GCA_009873655.1 Nitrospinota bacterium
GGCATGCGCTGCGGTCGCTGAGCTGCCCAGTTTCAGCCCCCCAGAGCCTCCGCCGTTGAGATGACAGGGGCCGCAACTTGGCTTCAACACCTTGTTCCACACCCAGGTCGACGTTGGCTTGCCTGCTTTGCATTCGGCGCTGTTCGCCATCGCGCTGTTCTTGCAGCCGTGCTTGCTGCCGATTTTTGTGCAGGCGTCCGCTGTGCACGGATTCTTATCGTCGCACAGTTGGCCGGTCGCTTTGCCGGGGGCGCACTTGCCCGACATGCAGCTGTCTTTGACCGTGCAGGCGACACCCTCATTCAGGAAGCGGAGGAGGAACTGGGATGGGAAAATAACATTTCCATTATAAAGAACAATGTCGACCTCGAAACCAACGCGACTTTTGGTTGTCATGAAAATTACCTCGTCGGGCGGAATTTCCCCTTTGACGAGCGGGACAACCTGAAGCTGTTGTCCTCCTTTCTTACCACTCGGCTCATATACTGCGGGGCGGGTCGAATTGGTTCGTGTGACCCCCACCCATTTCGAGACTGGGACGGGGTTTCGCCTCAGGAAATACTTGATGAAGAGGTCGATTTCCAGATTTCACAACGTGCGGACCATATTCCCAACGAATTCTATCGGTGGGTGCAATACAACCGCGCCATAGTCAATACCCGTGATGAACCTTTGTCCGATCCCAGTAAATATCGACGCATCCACCTTCTCGTCGGGGACTCCACGATGAGCGAGTTTGCCACAGCCATGAAAATGGGTACCACTGCCTTGATGCTTGAAATAATGCAACTGGGAGTGGCCAAAAGAGAATGGATACTTGCTGACTCGGTTCAAGCCATGCGCAACATTTCACGTGATCAGGATTTCAAGTGGAATGTGACACTGGCTTCCGGAGCACCCTCAACCGCCCTTGAACTTCAACTGGATATTCTCGACACCTGCAAGAAATATCTCGCGGGAAACCACCAGGAAACAGACTGGATACTGGAAAACTGGGAATCGGTATTAACCGACCTGGCAAAAGGTCCCGAAGCGGTTTTAGGCCGCGTGGATTGGGCCAGCAAATACTGGATGCTGAATGAATTCAAAAACGAAGAAAATCTGGACTGGCACAACCCCTGGCTCAAAAGCCTTGACCTGGAATACCATAATTTGAACAAGGAAAACGGTCTTTTCTGGGGATTGGAAGCCAGCGGCGACGGCTACAGAAAAACGACGGACCCCGCAGTGGATCATGCAAAATTAAATCCGCCGCGAGGGACACGGGCCCATGGACGTGGGGAACTCATCAAAAAACTGATCGGCCAGCACTCGCATATGGGATACCTGATAGACTGGATAGGCTTTCGCCTCAGTAAAACCGACGATCCTTTTTTGATGCTCGATCCCTTCATTTCCTATAAAGAAGAAATCGTGGAACACCTGCAGCAGTTCGAGACCAGTTACTCTCCTAAAAAAGATATTGAAAACGGGGGAGAACCCTTTGGCGAATCTCGAAAAAAAGAATCTTATGAATAATGATTGCCTGTTCTGTAAAATCAGCGCGGGATCCATCCCCTCAGAAATGGTTTATGAGTCCGATACTCTATTCGCGATCAACGATATCAACCCCCAGGCTCCAACGCATATTTTAATTATTCCGCGCGCGCATCATTCTTCCCTGCTGGAAGTGGAGGAAAAGGACCACGAACTGATGGGCTCCACCATCACGGTCGCGAATAATTTGGCAAAAGAGCGGGGACTCGATAAATCCGGCTATCGCCTTGTGGTAAACTGTGGAGAAGGAGCAGGACAATCCGTTTTTCATATTCATTTTCATTTATTGGGCGGCCGCCCAATGAAGTGGCCGCCAGGCTGATATCATGGTAACCGCAGAGCAACTCTACGAAAAACTGAAAAATATCCAGGTTGGCAATCCGGTCTGCCAGTTTACCAAAGAGAACTGCGAGTTGCTGCTGCCCACCATCGAACGCATAGAAAACCTCAAGCGGGAAAAAAACGCGATCATCCTCGTGCACAATTACGTCGCGCCCCAGATTTTTTACAGCGTTGCCGACTACACAGGCGATTCTTATGGCCTGTCGAAAAATGCAAAAGAGTCGGATGCCGATGTCATCGTCTTTGCAGCCGTCCGATTCATGGCGGAAACCGCAAAAATACTCAATCCGGAAAAAACCGTCCTCGACCCCAATCCGAATGGAGGATGCTCGCTTGCGGACGGCATCACTGAATCCGATGTTATTAGATTGCGCGAACAATTTCCTGACCATACATTCGTCTGCTACATAAACACCACGGCAGCGGTAAAAGCGCAATGTGATGTATGCGTTACCTCCTCCAATGTTTATAAAATCATTGAAAAAATTCCCAACGAAAAAATCTATTTTCTGCCCGACAAGCTGATGGGCGAAAACGTAATCCAACACCTGAAATCAAGGGGCGTAAAAAAAAGCATCGAGTTATGGGATGGAACCTGCTATGTCCATGAAGAATATCAACCGGAAAGCATCGATCAGGTACGAAAAAACTTCGAAGGTGTAGAAATTCTGGTTCACCCGGAGTGCAGTCCAGCGGTGGTCAACAAAGCCGATTATGTCGGCAGCACCAGCCAGATGCTCAACCACGTGCGCGAATCGAAACGGGAATCGTTCTTCCTGCTGACAGAATGCGGTTTGACCGGAGTACTGCAATCGGAATTTCCGCAAAAAACCTTCGCAGGAAGCTGCACCTTGTGCAAATACATGAAATCCAATTCACTGGAAGATGTATTGAACGTCCTCGAAAACCCGAGCCCGCAAAGCATCATCGAAATCGACCCGGAAACCCAACAACGCGCCCTCCAATGCGTCAACCGCATGTTCGACTACTCGGCCCTCTAACGACACCATCCCCAGGGTTAATAGCCGAAACACCAACGATTGCCTTACGGGTACCGAGCTATTGCCCCTCCCTCTAACGAGGGAGGCAGCAGGTCTATTCTTGTTCTGGTACATATATCCTCCAGGCATGGGAACAAGACGGTTTTCTCCTATTACTCGCCCAGATCAGCCTGCCTCAAAACCCTTGTTTTTTACGTCTCTATAAGGCCTTTCAAATAAAGGCTTAAGTCATTTTTTTCAAATCCCGATAAGAAGCTATCGGGCATGGAAAGCCCAAATTAAAACATCTTTAGGTGGAGGATGACTCAAAATGGTTGATGGAACAGGAAGTTTAGGACAAACGGCTTTAAACACACTACTGCAACGATCCCAGCAAAACTTCAAACTCACAGACACGGACCGGTCTGGGGGATTGAATAAAGAAGAAGTCCAGAACCAGGCAGAACAAACAGGTAAAGGACAGAAAATTCTCGATAATTTTGATTCCATCGACACCGACGGAAGCGGAGAAGTAACTCAGGATGAAATTCAGGCGTTTCGTATCTCTGAAGGCGGTAACCGGAATCCGGCTCAACTTTTGAGCCAACTGAAAAGCATTTTCGAACAATCAGGAATCAATTCAGGCAGCATCGTGGATTTTTTAAGCGACCAGCAATCTAAAAACACCAGCTTGTCTTCGCTACTACGCGACAGCACCAACCTCGATGCTTTGATCGAGTCTCGAGTGAATGAGATTTTTACTTCATCAGGAGAAGTACCGGATGATTTAGCCTCCCAAATCTCCACCATTATTTAGTTCATCACAACTACCTCCTTGTGATGATGTTGAAAGGGGCCAGCGAAACTTTTTCGCCGACCCTTTTCTATTGGGCATAGGGCCAACAGGTCTATTCCCTGACTGCAAAAAATATTATCCCGGCATATGAAAAAAAACTTGTTTCCTCTTTTCTGGAAACATAGATTTTATAGCTTCCCCTGTTCCGTTCTGACCTATTGCCCTCGGCCGCCAGGCCGGTTAGAAGAGGCCTTTTACGGCGTTACCAATATCTTCCGCGTTTTTATCCAACAACTTTCCAGTATCACCGATGCCTTCTTCGAGCTTTCCTTTAAGGTCTTTGGCGACCCCTTCAATGGCTTCCTTTGCCTGGCCCAGATCAAGGGTCCCCACGGCTTTGTTTATGTTCTTTCGTAATGAAGTCACAATTTTGTTTGCAACCTCTGCGGGCGAAGCGCCCCCCTTATCTTTTCCAATATCATTCAAGGTCAAACCGGGCAAACTCACCGACATGGCTTTCCCATCCAGAAATGAGGCGCTGACATTGATCTTTCCATCCCGAACCACGAGTTTTTCAATAATCAGTTTTTTCTGTTTTTTACCAGAGGACTCCGTTTCTTTCCTGTCACTGGAACCGGAACCCGAAGAAGAACCCGAGAAAGACTCGACATTTTTTTTGATCGCATCGATATTGCTTCCACTGCCGCCCATTTCGTAAGTAACCTGAGGACCGGCAATAACAATCTCTTTTATAACTACGGTATCTTTTGCGATACTCTCTAAATCCAACTGCAGGCTGACTTCGTCAAACTGGAAGGCACTTGGAGTTTTAAACGGCTTCGGATTGGCCACTTTCAAACCGTGCAAAGCCCCTTTCCCCGTAGTGGCGGAAATAACCGTTTTCTCAAGGCTCACTTCCGTCTTTGTGATTTCAGACCCGAAATGCTCCACCGCTTCCGTGATGATCGAGTCGAGAGATGAAAAAAGAAGAAACGCGAGCATCACTCCAACAATGACAACCAGACCGCCAACAATAATAAAATTTTTCATATCAAAACCTCAATTTCCTCAGCTAGTATTCAGGTTAGCGTGATATTAAAAATTCCGACCTTTTCACCTTTTACTTTTCCAAACGCCACAATACATTTTTGCTGTTCCGTCTTTGGGTGACCTTGCAGCAGCTTGTCTTTTTCATTCAAGGGTTCGCCCGCAAAATACATTTGAGTTGTGAATGGAGCATGCTGTTTTGACTGGATCATGAAATGGATATGAGGCGGTCTTGTCCAGAACCAGCTGGCAGGATAGGAACCCGGCTTAACCGTCTTAAAACCATATTCCCCTTTTTCGTCAGTGAGGGCCTTGCCCCAATATTGAAAATGGGGATCCAGCCTGGCCTTATTCGGGTCCCTGGGATGGTTATATCTTCCCGTGGAGCATGCCTGCCAGATTTCCACCAGGGCACCCCTTACAGGTTCGCAACCTTCATTTTGAACCCGTCCACTTATAAAGATCCGCTCCCCTTCCGCTTTACCGGATTTATCATTTAAAAAGGTCAGGTCGTTATCTTTGTCTATTGGATACCTTAAGGGATAGAAGGGACCGGCTGTTTCCCTCGGTGTTTTTGCACAGTTGGCGATAACCGGAGCAGGCCGAAACCATTCGTTAGCCAGCAAAGTTCCTAAAGCCAGAGAATTCCTCATGAAGTTTCTTCGTGAAGAATCGAAATCTTTCTTCTTCATGTTTAGTACATCTTTTTAAAAATGATCGGGATAACAATGGCCAGCATGACCACCATACCAATAAAGTTTTCGAAACTGAACATGGAGTCCTCCTTCATTTAGCCATTATGGAGCCTGTTATTTTGGCCCTGTCATTTTTTCGGGCCTCACATTTTCATCAAACTCCTCTGCGGTCAACAATCCCAATGCCACAGCGGATTCTTTCAAGGTCATATTTTCCTGATACGCTTTTTTGGCAACTTTTGCAGCATTGTCATAACCAATATGCGGGTTGAGCGCTGTTACCAGCATGAGTGATCCATTGAGATGTTTTTCTATCTGATTCTGGTTCGGCTCGATTCCCACCACACAGTGGTCGTTGAAAGATCGGCACGAATCCGCAAGCAGGCGGATGGACTGCAATAAATTATAAATCATCACCGGTTTGAACACATTGAGTTCAAAGTTACCGGATGATCCGCCAACATTGATCGCCGTATCGTTGCCAATCACCTGTGCCGCCACCATGGTCATTGCCTCTGACTGGGTGGGGTTGACTTTGCCAGGCATAATGGAACTGCCGGGTTCATTGGCTGGTAAAGTAATCTCCCCGATACCACAGCGGGGCCCCGAACCCAACCAGCGGATGTCATTGGCAATTTTCATTAACGAACAGGCGATCGTTTTCAATACACCACTCGCTTCAACAATGGCATCATGCGCCGCGAGCGATTCAAATTTATTGGGAGCTGTTACAAATGGACAACCTGTTATGTCTGCAATTTGTTCAGCCACCTTTTCCGGAAAATCGCGATGCGAATTGAGTCCCGTACCCACCGCAGTTCCCCCTAACGCAATCTGGTACATTCGCGGCATACAGCCGTCGATACGATCGAGCGCGTATTCCAGCTGCGTGATATGGCCGCTGAACTCCTGACCCAGGGTAAGAGGCGTGGCATCCATTAAATGCGTACGGCCAATTTTAATGACGTCTTTAAACTCCTCGGTTTTTTTTCTAAACGACTCGGTGAGTGTTTTCAAAGAAGGAATCAAGGCATCACGGATACGCTCAACGGCCGCGATATGCATTGCCGTGGGAAAGGTATCATTGGAAGACTGGCCCATATTCACATGGTCGTTCGGATGGACAGGGTCTTTGGAACCGATCACCCCGCCGGCAAGCTCAATACCCCGATTGGCAATGACCTCGTTGCTGTTCATATTTGACTGGGTCCCGCTTCCTGTTTGCCACACGCGCAGGGGGAAATGATCATCCAGTTTACCCTCAATGACTTCATCCGCAGCTTTGACGATCAGATCTTTCACGTTACCAGGCAACAAGCCCAATTCCGCATTGACCAGGGCTGAAGCTTTTTTAAGAATACCCATACCACGGATGAGTTCGCGAGGCATAGTTTCTGCACCGATATCAAAATGAATCAGTGAACGTGCAGTTTGTGCACCGTAATAGCGATTTGCAGGAACCTCAATGTCCCCCATGCTGTCAGTTTCCGTCCGGGTTTCCATGTTTCTTCTCCTCAATTTTTAAAATAGTCTGCAGCTTCCGGCATTTCTTCTTCAATATAAATCTTGAATTTTTTTAACAATCGTTGTTCCGATTGGCGTACCGCTTCTCGGGTTACTCCCCTCTGATCGCCGATTTCCTGTAACGATTGTGGAGATTCGGAAAGAATCCTTTTTTCCAGAATTTCAATTTCGCCAGGTTTTAAATCGGATTTAAATCCTTCTATTTTCTGCTGAAGGATTTTCCTAAATTGATCGATTTCAGCTCCTTTTTCAAGGGACTTTCCATCACTCAATGATTGTGCGGGGGTCATAGGGCTGTCAGGACGCGTGGGAGTATCCATCGAAACATCAACAGCCCCAATACTTGCCTCCACATCTATGATTTCACCTTCATCAACTCCAAAATGCTCTGCCAGTAATTTGGTGGAGGGATCGAATCCCTCTCTTTCAAGACGCTCCTTTTCCTTTTTCAGGTTAAATAATAATTTGCGCCTCGCGTTCGTAGTTCCAACCCGAACCAATCTCCAGTTATCCAGAATGTATTTGAGGATATAAGATTTAATCCACCAGGTGGCATAGGCCGAAAGGCGAACCCCGCGGAAAGGATCAAAGTTTTTAACCGCTTTCATTAACCCCACGTTGCCTTCCTGAACCAGGTCCATCAGGTTTTGCCATTCTCGTTTGAAAGTCATGGCTATTTTTACAACCAGCATCAAATTAGCCGTTGTCAGTTTATAAGCGGCATCAACATCTCCCGTTTCCCTCAGCCGGATTGCCAATTCCTTTTCCTCTTCCTCGGTAAGGAGGGGATACTTTTTCACCTCCTGGAGATAGGCCGAAAAAGGGTCGGGAGGGGCCAGTGTTTCCTTTTGGCGAACTGCCGGAACCAGAGGCTTTTTCTTATCGGTCGTTTTTTCAGTCTTATTGTTCATAGAATGGAAAAACCCATTTAAAGCAAAATTTATCGCATTATCCCAGGTTGAATCTACCTGCCTTTATCTTTACAATAAAGAAATGGCCCGTTTAGCATTGTTTGGAATTGCAGTTATTTTTGTCATCCTTGTGGCTCGCCTGATCCTCCCGTCACCGAGTTCCAAAGAACCCAGTCCAACTGAAATGGTGCAGGACCCTAATAACGGTGTATACATTCCCAAATCAGAAGCCATAAAAAAAACGGTCAACGGCAAAGAGTATTACTTTTCAAGTGAACAAAGTGCCGAAGAATATATTAGAAAAAATCAAACTAAATCGAATTGAGCACAGCAGATTCCTTTAAAGGTTTCGATAATGATTCCATCTTTTGGTATTTAGCCCCTGCTATTATACCAAAGGATATCACTTAAACCGGAGAAACAGGCCCTCGATGAAGCGAAATAAGAATGCAGCAAAGTTAAAATCAGGTAAAAATTTAATAATGCGGGTGTTGGGAGCCTTGATTATTCTGGGTTTGTTCTCAGCTGGCCCCGCCCCCGCACAGGAAAAATGCGAACCTTTGGATAAAAAACAAATTAAAATTGAAGGTTATATCTCGAAAAAATTCCGCAAACAACGAAAAGCCATTTTTAAAGAATTTACAGAAATGGGCAACTCCAAATCCGTTTTAAGGGTTTACCCCATGGGTGAAACTTCCAAGGTAATCGCTATTGGAAAATGTGTCCCTGTGCATATCGCCCAGCACGTTATAAAAAAGGCAATGAAGTACAGCACCGGAGTGGAAAGCCTGGTTCAGCAGCAGTTTGTACACGGGCATTGGATTGGTGTGGGTGTCACCATCTTTGATGAACCCTCACAGCAGCTTGTATCTTCTGAACAGGTAAAGCAATTGCTCAATCCCGAACTTTCCAGTGAAGAATTTCACCAGCTTTACCGGAAATTGTCCGTACCCAATGAACTGACTCCCTTTTTCGGATTACAGGTTCCAAATATCAAAACGGCACAGCCCGAATAGCTTTTAAACCACGGTTCCAAAAAATCAAGAAAATGAGAATAATTTATGTTTTTGCATTTTTGATTTTTTTATCAGGACCCAATACAGGATACGCGAAAGAAGAGTGCCTTCCCATCCGCCGTAAACCTGTGAAGGTGGAAGCCTGGATCTCAAAAAAATTTGAAAAAGATTATAAAATCATTCGCAGGGAATTCGCTGAATTGGGGGATACCAAAGTAGGCCTGTTTGTTTACCCCTCGGAAAATCCATCACGGGTTGTTGCCATTGGCCGATGTGTTCCCGCCTTTCTGGCGCAGCATTTCATAAAAAAGGCCTGGAAATACTCTTTAGGCACCACCCATTTGGTGCACCAGGGGTTTATTTCATCACACTGGGCTGGGGTGGGGACATCCCTTTTCTCGGAAAATTCCATGAGTGCGATCACCCCCAAACAACTTGACCAGTTGATGGATGAAACCCTGGACACCGAGTCCTTTCAGGCAATGTACCGTTCCCTGACCGTGCAAAAAGAAAAAGTCCCCGCCTTTGGCTTGATGCTGGAAAACCCGAAATTAATGCGAAATTCCCAACAACAATAAACTTTCAACAAAGGTTAGGTTTTCAAACTGTTGCCAAGGGGTCAATGGGTATTTTTTTTCCAATTGAGTATTGACCTATGGGCCGCCGGGCCTTTCCGGCTAGTTGTCGCGGCGGCCCCTCTCAGGGGAGGAAGTATTGTTTACGTCAGAAAATTTCTTGTACAATTTTCGTTAGTGTACAAGCTGGCTCCATGCCTAATGGTCGCGGCGGACGAGGCGGACGGCATGGGAAATGGTTTTGTCGTTTTTCTCGTACCAGTAGGGACAACCGTTCGCATAAAAAAGAATTTGGGCCTCTTTGCCCCGGGTCGAGGAGGTCCAGGTGCAGTTTGCGGCCCCGGCGGGGAAAACCGAATCCAGAAAGATATCGCCTCCCTTTGAATCTTTATTGAGTTTCTCCTTGTCGAAAATGGAAGAAGCTTCGTGGATCGTCGGAATACGCCAATCGCTGTAGCCTCCTACTTTTTTCTCGTTGACCTGTTTTGCGTATTCTTCGGCTTCGGAGTAAGAGACTTCCTTGTCCAGGTCCAGATACGAGTCATTGGCCATCCAAGTCACACTGGTTACAGAGTCATATATTGTTCCATCATCTCGTTTAAGAAATCGTGATTTTTCGTTACCCATACCTTCCTCTCAAAAAAAACATCGGGCAATATCTACCCGATAGGTATAAATTTTGTTAATTGATTTCTCATTTTAACCCATGATGGTTCTTTTTCAAAACCTGCCCCATTGAATTCGTCAGAAATACAAATCCGGGCGGCGGTCTTTAAAAATGTCATTTTTCGGGTTGAGAATTTTTTCGCGTGCCTTTTCAAGCTCGATTTCGACGACACAAACTTCCTCCCCGGTCTCAGAGGCACGAACCAGAACATTCCCATCAGGGTCCACCACCTGGCTTTGCCCTATAAAGTGCAAGGTTTCATTGGGTACCCGGTTTTCATCTCCCACCCGGTCCGCAGTTATGGCAAAAACTCGATTTTCGAGGCAACGCGTGATCATGGCCTGCGGGCAATGCGGCAGAACCAGGTTGGAAGGATGCGCGATGATCTCCGCTCCCTTTAAAGCCAGTGAACGGGCGGTTTCCGGAAAACGCCAATCAAAACAAATCATGACACCTACTTTGGCTCCTCTCAGGTCAAAAACCGGGGGAGCTTCTCTGCCGGTATGGAAACAAGCCTTTTCGGTGTCAAACAAATGAATTTTTCTGTAGCGTCCCAGGAAACCTTCAGGCCCCACTATGACCGAGGAGTTATAGATTCGCTCGTTCTCTGTTTCCACCAGCCCGGCAATGAAATAAGCATTCATTTTTTTTGCCGTGGAACAAAGAAAACCGGTTGTTAATCCCCCGGGAACCAGTTCCGCATAATGGTGTGCCTCTTCCATGTTTTTGAATCGGTATCCCGTTGAGAAAAGTTCTGGCAGGACAAATAAGTCCGCTTCTTTTCCTGCGAGTAATTCTTCGACTCGATCCAGGTTTGCCTGAACATTTCCAAATTCTGGATGGTATTGAACAAATCCTGCTTTCATTATGAATCGACCTTACGGAAAACAAAGTTTGTGGAAGAATTCAATGGAGAGACGGTTAGTTTGGGAAAATATCATAACCCCGTCTTCACACGGGGTTAAAGCCTGGAAAATTTCGTTCGATAAAAGTGATCGATCAAGGTTAACGCAACCATCGCTTCTGCGATCGGGACAGCTCTTGGAGCAACACAAGGATCATGCCTTCCTTCAACCCTGATCTCAGCTTTTTTACCCTTCTGCGTGACGGTGTTTTGGGCCTTGTTTATAGAGGAGGTGGGTTTGACTACGAGTTTAACAATGATATCCATTCCATTTGAAATGCCCCCCAGGATGCCACCGGCATTATTGGTGGCGGTTGCCACTTTTTTATTTTTCATGACAAATTCATCGTTGCATTCGGACCCGGTCATGGTGGCTGATTTGAATCCTGCACCAATTTCAACTCCTTTAACCGCAGGGATACACATAACCGCCTTTGCGAGATCAGCGTCCAATCTATCAAAGACGGGTTCTCCTAAACCAGCGGGAACACCTTGAACCACCACCTCGACAATGCCCCCCAGGGAATCCCCTTTTTTCCGGGCTCGCATTATAGCGTTGATCATTTTCTCAGCCGTCTTGGCATCGGGACAACGGACAATATTATTCTCTATTTCCTTGTAATCTATTTTTTGCGCGACATGCTTCCCGACCTGGCGTGTAAAACCAATGATTTTTATTTTTTCACGGGCCAGGAGTTTTTTTGCAATGGCACCCGCGGCCACGCGCCCCACCGTTTCACGTGCGCTGGATCTTCCACCTCCCCTGTAATCTCGAAAACCATATTTTTTATCGTAGGTATAGTCCGCATGACCGGGGCGGTAGAGTTCTTTGATCAGCTCATACTTTGAAGAATCGGCATCTTCATTTTCGACCAGCAGGGAGATAGGGGTTCCCGTCGTCTTGCCATTGAATACCCCTGACATGATTTGAATCCGGTCCCCTTCTTTTCTTGTGGTGGTAACTTTACTCTGTCCCGTTCTTCGGCGATTGAGCTCAAGTTGAATTTCAGATTCTTTAATGGGTAAACCCGCAGGGCAACCCTCAATCACCACTCCCAGACCTCGCCCGTGCGATTCTCCCCAAGTGGTGATTTTAAATAGTTTTCCGAAAGAACTGCCTGACATAAGCTATTGAAATGGAATAAATTTAGTTGCCGGGGAAACTTACAATCGTGTGCAAGCCTGCCCTCAACATTGCATTAGGATAAGTTGCTGAAAAATAAAAACTTATTAAGGAGATAAAAAGGGGGGCTACCCTTGGGTGTTTAAATTGCCCAGCCTGGGAGGGCCATAAAAAAATCAAGGAGACGTTTTTCAGGACTCTTGATTTTCTTGTTCTGCGATGTTTTCGTCAACCAACTCCCTCAATTCTTTACCAGCCTTGAAAAAAGGAACTTTCTTAGAGGGTACATCCACTTTTTGCCCTGATTTGGGGTTCCGACCTACCCTTGCATTTCTTTGCCTGATACGAAAACTCCCAAATCCTCTCAACTCAACTTTTTTCCCTTCAGCCAACGAATCAGTGATACTGGAAAATACGGTATTAACAACAACTTCCGTCTGCTTTTTGGTCAGATTGATTTGGTTGGCAACTTTTTCTACAAGTTCTGCTTTGGTCATTTAAAAGTCTCCCCCCCTGATCAACAATTTTAATGAAACTCAAAATCGGATTTTGGGAAGTATAGCATTAGCCAAATTTAAGTCAAGTCCTTTATTTTAATTGAGTTAAGAAGATTTTGACTGCGTTTCAAATGATGAAAAAACGGAAAAAGGACCCGCTATTGGGGTTTGGGAAACCAAAAAGGCGCTGGCTTTTAAAAAGGGGGATGAAACAGTAAAGCATTGGTTTTATTAGGGTTGCCAGAGGTATTGCAACCGGGGACCCGTTGCGGGCAGAATGGATTGGGTAAGGTTTTTTGAAACAACACTTTGCATCAACCAGTCCATGAAAGGAACCTCTTCTTTTTCTTCAAGAACACTGGGGTATCCGACAATACCGATTTTTTTTCCCAGGAGCTGAATGGTTTTTTCCAATCCCCCGAACTCATCGATCAGATCAAAATCAAGAGCCTGTTTTCCAGTCATGACTCTTCCATCAGCAAACTGTTTTACTTTTTCTTCAGGAAGGTTTCTTCCCACTGAGACCGCTTGGACGAATTGCTGGTGCACATCGTCGACCACATTTTGCAATAATTTTCGCTCCTCTGGCTCCAGCGATCGGAGAGGAGATCCGGAATCTTTAAATGCCCCACTCTTAATGACAGCCGGACGCACTCCAATTTTTTTTGCCAGTTCTTCTACATTATTGAAAGCCATGATGGCCCCAATGCTTCCCGTCAAGGTTCCAGGATTTGCCAGAACATAGTCCGCTGCACAAGCGATATAATATCCTCCGGAAGCAGCGACGCTGCCTAAAGAGGCATAAACTGTTTTTTGGGACTCTTTTATTTTATAAATCTCATCATGAATTTCCTGGGCAGGAGCCACCGCCCCACCGGGAGAATCAATTCTGACTATGATGGCTTTTATTTTAGAGTCCCGGCGGTATTTGGAAAGTTTCCGGACAATTTCCGAAGAATCCATCAAAATACCATTAACATGGACCAGAGCAATTTCGCTCTTTGAGGTTTTCAACTTGTCTTGCATGAGGCCGCCCATTATGGACGCCGCGAAAAAGAAGGCAATGATTCCAAATATCCATTTAAAAAATGTTTTCAAAATATCCCTTTCATAATTGGGAGATTTTTAATATTCCAGCCCTACCCCTTCGCTTGCGAGCGAGCACTCAACAATAAAGCTTTAACGACAAGTTTGCCGACCTTACCCCAGGAGATTATTCCTCTTTAAAAACTTCCATATCCACCTGCTCTTTTTCGATTTGAGAAAGATCCAGGTTTTCTTCATGTGCTTTGATGCTTAAAGCGATCTTTTTATTATTGATGTCCACCTTGATCACTTTTGCCTTTATATCGTCATCCACCTTCACGGCTTCTTCAGGGTCGGTAATGTTTTTCGAACTCAGCTGAGAAACATGGATCAACCCTTCAAGTCCGTCACCAAACTCGGCAAAGGCGCCAAAGCTTGTCACCTTGATTATTTTACCTGAAACTTCTGTTCCTATCGGATATTTGCCGGCGATTTCATCCCATGGGTCCGGCAGCAGCTGCTTGACCCCCAGGGATATCCTGCAGTTTTCTTTGTCAATACTGAGAACGGCAGAAGCAATTTTGTCTTTCTTCTTTAATATCTCGGAAGGGTGTTTGATCTTTTTCCAGCTCAGATCGGAGATGTGAATCAACCCATCCACACCGTCTTCCAACTCAACAAAAGCACCGAAATCGGTCAGGTTTCTAACAGTGCCTTCCACCTCGGTACCAATGGGATATTTATCTTCAATTCTATCCCAGGGGTTGGGTTCGATCTGTTTCATTCCCAGCGAAATGCGTTTCTTTTCTTTATCCAGCGTAAGGACAAGGGCTTCGACCTCATCCCCGATGGAAACCATTTTGCTCGGGTGTTTGACATGTCGGCTCCAACTCATTTCTGAAATATGTACGAGACCTTCGATTCCTTTTTCAAGTTCAACAAAAACGCCGTAGTCGGTGATGCTGACCACCTTCCCTTTAATTTTTGTTTCAACCGGAAACTTGGAATCCACATCCACCCATGGGTCGGGGCTGGTTTGCTTGAGACCCAGGGAAACGCGCTCTTTGTCTTTGTCGTACTTCAGAACCATGACCGTCACCTTGTCACCGATCGAAAACATTTCGGAGGGATGGTTGACCCGGCCCCACGACATATCCGTGATGTGCAGCAACCCGTCAATTCCGCCAAGGTCGATAAAGACACCATACTCGGTGATATTTTTGACAATTCCTTCAATGAGGTTTCCTTCGCCCATCTTCTCAAGGGTGCCGGTACGAATCTGTTTGCGCTGTTCTTCCAAAAGAATCCTGCGGGAAAGAACAATGTTGCCGCGCTTTTTGTTCATTTTGATAATTTTCATATCGAATTTTTCGCCGATCAATTTTTCCAGATTGCGAATGGGTCGAAGGTCGATTTGAGACCCTGGCAGAAAGGCTTTAAGTCCAATATCAACGGTGAGCCCGCCCTTTGCCTTGGCGATAACCGTACCCTGGATAATTTCATCGGCTTCATAAGTCTTAACAAGGTCATCCCAGATTTTGATTTTATTTGCTTTCTCTTTTGAGAGAACAACGTTGCCATCATTGTCTTCGACCTTTTCCAGAAAAACCTCCACCTCGTCATCGACCTGGAGGTCTTTTCCGTTTTCCGGAAACTCTGACAGAGAAACCAGCCCCTCTGATTTAAATCCGACATCTACCGTTACGAGTCCCTTGGAAATGGCAATGACCTTCCCCATGATGATCTGGGAAGCCTTGAATCGGCCCAGGCTTTCATTGAAATAGTTTTCCATTTCCTGGTAACCGGCCTCTTCATTGGGAGTCAATTCTTCCAACTCGGCCTTATCATCCTCGTTCATTTTTTCTAAAAGTTCTTTGGGTATTTTCATGACCTGCTGATTCTCACTTTCTAAAGGGTTATTTAATATTAACTGTTTTGTTTTAATTTAATTTTTTCCATGACCTGATCTATGACTTCTTCAATCGTAAATTTCGTGGTGTCGATTTTAATCGCGTCATCCGCGGGACGAAGGGGTGAAATGGTTCGGTTCCTGTCTTCGAGATCCCTTTGTTTTATTTCAGCAATGATATTTTCCAGATCGACATCCATATTTTTTGCTTTCAATTCGAGATACCGCCTTTTGCCTCGTTCTTCAGCATCCGCATCCATAAAAATTTTCAATTCCGCATTTGGAAATACCTGGGTTCCAATATCCCGGCCATCCATCACCACGTTTCCTGACCGGCCTATTTCCTGCTGCTTGGCCACGAGGATTTCTCGGACCTTTTTTTGTGCTGCCACTTTTGCGGCCCCCCGCCCCACCACTTCATTTTTCAGCAACCCCGTGGCATTTGCGCCATTGACCTTTATTTGCTGTCCCTCCGGATCTGTAATAAATTCAATTTTCAATTTTTCCGTCCATTGGCCCACCGTATTTTCATCATCAAGGTCAATGCCTTCATTATCTGCAGACCAGGCAACGGCTCGGTACATCGCACCGGTATCGATATAACTGTAGTTGAGTTTCTTCGCTATAAATTTTGCAATGGTACTTTTTCCGCTGCCTGCCGGGCCATCAATAGCAATGATCATAAATTCAAATTACTTTCATCCTGTACTTATTGGCAGCGGCAAATGCTTCTTCCAAAGCCTGTCCGTCTTTTTTTTCAATCACATTACGCAACTCCCCCAGGGTTTTCTGGAAACGGTCTATCAAATCCAGCGAATGCACTTGATTTGACAGACAGATATCCCTCCACATAACGGGGTCACCCGAGGCTATTCGAGTGATATCTTTTAACCCTGCACCTGAATAGGCAGTCACTTCATGGTCCTGCCTGGTGCGCAAGGTACCCAGTGTGTTCATCAAGGCATAGGCGACGATATGAGGAAGATGACTCACCGCACCAAAAACAAAATCGTGTTCATCCGCGTCAAGGGTCAGCGTATCCATACCTACGGATTCCCAAAGTGCACCCACTTTTTCCAGAGCCTGCGTATCGGTTTTAGGTGTGGGGGTTAAAATGCATTTTGCATCGACATACAAATCTTCCCGCGACGCATCCAATCCGGACTTTTCCCCTCCCGCAATGGGATGCGATCCAACAAAGAAAATTCCTTCAGGCATTAAGTTATCCGCCTGATGCACCAGCGGCCCTTTTACTGAACCCACATCCGTAATCACCGCTCCTTGTTTTAGATGCGGCAATAAACTCTCGATCAGAGGAACAATTCTGGCAACGGGGGTGCACAGAACGACCAGATCCACATCTCTTACGGCATTTTCCAGGTCTTCAGCGCAATGGTCTATCACACCGAGGGACTTGGCTTTTTCCAGGTTTTCGCGGTTTCGACCAAACCCGTAAATCTCTTCAACAAGGTTGTACTTTCGGCAGGCTTTTGCCAATGAGGCACCCAAAAGGCCAACACCAATGATGGATATCTTTTCAAATAACTTCATGCCTTTTTCAATCCCTGTTCAGGATAGGAACCCAAAACTCGAAACAGAAGAGTCCGCTTACCCAGAGTTTTTAAAACACGATCCACCGCCTTGTCCTCGATATGCCCTAAAAAGTCGACATAAAACAAATATTCCCAAGGCCTGTTTCGCAGCGGCCTCGATTGGATTTTGGTTAAACTGATATTGTTTTTCGCAAACAGTTGAAGCGCTTTCAATAGGGACCCTGCCTCATCCGCGATAGAGAACATGATGGATGTTTTATTCTTTTTTGCTCTTTTGGCCTGATCTTTACTGATCACTAAAAAGCGAGTGTGATTTTCGGCACGGTCCTGAATATTTTTAGCTACGATTTTCAGCCCATGAACATCTGCGGCCAGTTGCCCTGCAATGGCTGCCGAATTTTTTTCCTTTTTCGCCAGTTCCGCCGCATGTGCTGTGCTGGCCGCTGGAATCTGCTCCACACCCGGAAGGTTCTTGTTCAACCAGTTTCGGGATTGAGCCAAGGGCTGCGGATGCGAATAAATAGTCTTTATCTTTTTAAGGTCCGTATTGTTCGCCAGTAAAAACAGGGAAATGGCCATCCGGGCTTCATCACAAATATACAAAGGAGAATCTACAAAACAATCGAGCGTCAGATTGACAACACCCTCTATGGAATTTTCCACAGGAACCACCCCATAATCCGAGTTACCGAGTTCCACTTCAGAAAAAACGGATTCAATGTTAGAGCAGGGATTGAACTTGCAGGAATGACCGAAATGTTTTACCGCCACCTGGTGGGTGAAGGTGGTTTCCGGACCCAGAAAAGCAATTTTCAAAGGCTTTTCCAAAGCCAGGGTGGCAGAAAAAACTTCACGAAAAATGGAATTGATAGAAGAAGAAGGAAACGGGCCTTTGTTCTGGTCCTTCAACCTGTCAAGAATAGCACGCTCACGTTGGGGAACATGGAAATGGGTATTCTTCCCTTGAAGGGTTTTCTCTTCACCTATTTTCTGGGCCAAAAGGCCACGACGACTGATCAGCTTTAGAAGCTGGTCGTCAATTTTATCAATCTGCTGGCGCAGATCGTCGAGCTTTGACAAAAAACGTGTACCGCCTTTGCTTGGATTTCCCTAAACCAATGTATGGGATGGCTTGATCATTTCACAATTCCCCCCTAAAATGCAAGGATTATCTTGATGAGAGCCCTGTTTTTTATGAGGTTTTCTTTATTTTAGTAACGTGTTTCAAATACGAGGTCGTTTAAATGATTTTGCTGGAATTCAGTATGAGCCCCATGGATAAAGGGGAAAGCGTAAGTGAACAGGTCAGCCGGTCTTTAAAAATCATCGATGAAAGTGGAGTGCCTTATAAGTTGAACCCGATGGGAACGGTTTTGGAAGGGGAATTCGATGAGGTTATGGGTGTGGTCAAACAATGCTATGAAACCATGCGTACAGACTGCAAACGAATCACCTGTGCAATAAAAATAGATTACCGCGAAGGAAAATCGGGAAGGCTGGAATCAAAAATGGCCTCTATAGAGAAGAAACTGGGAAAAGAAGTGAATAAGTAGAACTCCTGTTACCCTTCAGGCGACAGCTATAAATTCATCAACTTTTTTCTTATATAGTCAACGACGGCTCGAATTTCAGGTGGAGTCAGGCGGGACTTCCAGGGCATCATGGCGGTGCCTTTTCTTCCTTCGGAAACGGATCGGATCATCCGTTCTTCAGTCAGCTCCTGCCTGGATTTTTCCGAGGTGAAATTTTTTGGAGGCGGATTCAATACATTCGCGGCGAAAGTTTTCCCGTCTCCTTTAACACCGTGGCAGGCTTTACAGTGCTTGAAAAAAATGTCGCGCCCGGTATCCGGATCAACCCCTTCTGCAAAAGCTTGAGAGGCACACAAAAATAAAACACCGCTTAATAAAGCTGGCAACAATACACGCAATTTCTATTAACCCCCTCCATCCCCCTTAACAGGGGGAGTTTTTTAAGTACCCCATCCGACAGAAGCTTTAAAACAATAGTATCGCTGAAAAGGTATAGACCTATTAGCCACAGGGCTTGCCCTGCTAGGGGACGTCTTCGAGTTTTTCTATCATCAAGGTTTTGATCATATTGGCTTTGAACTGGCTCATCAGCTTGTTGAAAGAGACCCGTTGATCTTTCAGGGAAACGTAAAACACGTCGATACCCCGATCCCCCTGCGTGGAAATTTTAGCCCGGTGGATGAGTATGCCGAAGTCCGCAAATACGGAAGCGATTTTATAAAGCATCCCCATATGGTCGCGCGCTTCCACACGGATGATGGTAAACGTATCCGCGGTTTCCCTTTCCACTTGTATACGGGGAACAATGGCTTTATCAGAGCCCTTTTGCTCTCCCGCAAAACGGGTCCGCGAACGCATCATCTTCTGCAGGTCCGTTTTTTTCGAAAATAAATTTTCCAAATTGAGTTTGATTTCTTTCCAGATTTCAAAATCATCCTTGGATGCCAGTTCGCTTTCATCAACCTGGACAGAAAGGATTACATAACCGTCTTTCTTTAAATAGATGTGGGCTCCCAGAATATTCAGACTTTTTGCTGTTAAAGCACCCACCATTTTTTTAAACGATTCCTGTCCTGAAACCCCGGCCAGGGTGAGGTTGTGGAACTTTCCTTGTTCATTAAATTCATGATGCAGTATGAACGGCTTGTCCTTCAACGACCGGATCAATCTTATATGCAAAGCCACTTCCTCAGAATGAGCGGTCATGAGGTAATCTTCCGGCATATGTCCCAGGTAAGATTCAATATCCATAACAGGAAGTTCACCGTGGAGGGCTTTAAAAACACCTGCCCTTGTGGCCTGCGGATGCTTGTCCAGAGATTTGGGATCGAGAAGATAATTTAAAGTGCGTTCATAAAGCTCAGCGATCAAAAGTTTTTTCCAGGCAGTCAGGGTACCGGGAGCGACCGCACGCAGTTCTGCATAACTGAATAAATACAACGCACCCAAACGGTTCGGGTTGCGAACTGTATTGGCAAATTTCTGGATCACTGCGGGTTGGTGGATGTCCTGATGCAGTGCGGTCTCCACCATTTCATAAATATTATCTATTAAAAACTCCAGCAGGTCTTTTTCTTCTTCCTGCAAATGCAATCTCTGGCTTATAAAATTGATAAACCCCCTCAAACCAGACTCCCCTTCCATATCCGAAAGGGTCCCGGCAGATTGCAGGAGGGCAGCGAATTTCAGGGTCTTTTTATTTTCATACCCTTCATATAAAGAAGCCAGATCCGCAGGATTTCCTGATGTTCCCAGCTCTTCCAGAAACCGGATGATACGCAGCGAATGTTCGTCGGCCGTGTAGTGATGATAAAAATCGTGGTTGACCTTGCAATGAGCCAAGCCGAATTCGGGCAACACCTGTTCGAGAATTTCCGTTTCGTGCATCAGCCTGAGGATTTTGTGTGAATCACCATCCCCAAGAATGGAGTAAAGAAAATTTCTAACCTCTTCTCCTTTCATGTGTTCCGCGCTAATAAGCTTTTTGTGCAATCTCAATTGCCTTCGCAATTGGTAATCAGGCAGGATGGGATGTTTGCGGCAAAGCTCCAGGGCCGTCAGCACGAGAGATTTGTCTTTCTTAAAATCAATTTTCGGGTCTCCTTCATACACCAATGTCGAACCGGATATCCCGAATCCATTCCCCAGCGATTTTTTGGCCAGATCAGAGAGCACCCGGATAAAAGACTTCCTTGCATGCAAACAATGTTCAAATAAATTTTCAGAGAAATTATAGATATTGGTCGCGTGCAGATAATAATCGCGCATGAAATCTTCTACGGGCTGGCCGTCAAAGGAAGCCAGGTAACCCAGATTGGTTGCGAGGTCTTTTTGAATTTCCCGGGACAGAACATCGGTCTTTTTTCCCGTAAGGTAATGCAGTTCATTTCGCACACGCAAAGTGAAATCTATTGAGTTGTATAAGGATTCAATTTCCTGCGGGGAAATGACCTGGGCGCCCTGGATTTCCCTGAAAGAGTGAACGCCAAACCGAACCGCCGTCGCCCAAAGGGCATTGTGGTAATCTCTCAACCCGCCCGGCCCGTTTTTGATATCCGGCTCGGGGTGACACACGACCCCTTCATTGCTCCCATAACGGGTGTATTTTTCTTTTAGCTTTGAATTCAGAAACTTTTTAACACCTTTTTGCAGCACATTTTTGTTGATGGAATTTGTAAAACGACCATAGAGAATCTGGTCCCCTATCAGAAACCGGGTTTCAATCATGGAAGTTTTAATGGTCAAATCCTCGCTTGCCAGTTTGACGCAATCTTTGATCGTGCGGGAACTGTGGCCGATCTCCATTCCGAAACCCCAAAGCACGGACAAAGCATCCTGAATGAAGGTTTCAGTCAAAGGTTTTGGATTTTGGGGAAGCAAAAAAAGCAGGTCAATATCGGAGAGGGGATTCAGCTCTCCCCTTCCATACCCCCCGACGGCAATCAGGCAGAAATCTTCCAGGACCGGGGTGGACTTGTATTGCTCCAACCGGTCCATGGAAAGGAGAACATGACGAAGCACCTCATCGATCAAACTGGTTTGGGATTGGATCACTTCCCGCCCCCCTGCTCCGGAACGGTGCCAGTTTTTGATCTGGTCCTTTTCCCTTTGAATCAATTCCTTGAAAGAATTGAAATAAGCTAAACGCTGTTTGGGATCTTCGGGAATATTTTCGACAGTGCTGAAATCTATCGCAAGTCGATAATCGAGTTTAATCATCAAATTGGAATAAGGTTATCGAAATTCAAACTAAGAGGATAAAGAATTATTCACAAAATACAAGTTGGACTCCTTTATAAGATCAACCAACAGGTTTTTGTAATCCATATAATTTTGTTTGGTAATTTTTCGCAATCCAAACCTTTATGGCCCGTAAATGCTTGAAGAATCAGGGGAGTATAAGGCAGGAGCAGGTCATTGCTTCAGGCAGGCAAAAATACCCGGAAAGGATTGATTTCTCCCGTCCAAAATTGCTTGACAATATACATCTAATAATTTAGCTTATCCCTCTTCTAACAAGCATACTTTATTTGGACTTACCGGATTTTTTCTACCGTTTTGTAATTATAAATATTAACAATTAATTGATTAATCATTTTTATTAGGAAAAAAAAATGGCAGATATCGTTTATACCAAAGTTGACGAAGCACCCGAATTAGCAAGTGGATCTTTTTTACCTATTATTCAAGCATTTACCGGAGTAGCCGGGGTAGAAGTCGGCACCATGGACATTTCTCTTGCAGGAAGAATCATTTCCCAGTTTCCGGATAGATTGAAGCCCGAACAGCAACAGCCGGACGATTTGGCCCTGTTGGGTGAAATGGTTCTCAAGCCCGATGCAAACGTCATTAAATTGCCCAATATCAGTGCGTCCGTACCTCAGATCAAAGGCGTCATTGATGAATTGAGGGAACAGGGCTATGACATGCCGGATTACCCAGAAGATCCTCAAACCGATGAAGAAAAAGCAATTAAAGCAAAATACGATGTTTGTAAAGGCAGCGCGGTAAACCCCGTATTGCGACAGGGAAACTCGGATCGCCGAGCCGCCACTTCAGTAAAAAATTATGCCAAGAGCAATCCTCACAAAATGGGAGCCTGGGCAAAAGATTCCAAGACCAATGTTGCTTCCATGGACGGCGATGATTTTCGTTCCAATGAAAAATCCGTAACCATTTCCGACGCATCTGCTGGAAAAGCCAAGATAGAGTTTGTCGGAGATGATGGAAGCACCCAGGTTTTAAAAGAAGGTGTTCAGCTTGATGCGGGAGCGGTTGTTGACGCGACTAAAATGAGTGTGAAGTCTTTACGGAAATTCATGAAGGAGGCCATTCAAAGGGCTAAAGACGAGGGTGTATTGTTTTCATTGCACATGAAAGCCACCATGATGAAAATTTCCGATCCGATTATTTTTGGGCACTGTGTAACCGTATTTTTTGAAGATGCATTTAATAAACATGCGGATACGTTCAAGGAAATCGGCGTGAACCCCAATAACGGTCTGGGCGATGTTTACGCAAAGATCACAAGTTTGCCGGAAGCAAAGCAAAAAGAAATCGAAGCCGACATTCAAGCCTGCCTGGATAATGGCCCGGAAATGGCAATGGTGGATTCCGATAAAGGAATCACCAACCTGCATGTTCCCAGTGACATCATCATTGATGCGTCCATGGCGGCGTCAATTCGAACTTCGGGAAAAATGTGGGGTCCGGATGGCAAAGAGCACGATACTTTAGCCCTCATTCCTGACACCAGTTATGCGGGAATCTATCAAGCGGCCATCGATTTCTGCCGGGAAAACGGCGAGTTCGATCCGACCACCATGGGAACGGTTCCCAATGTAGGCCTCATGGCTCAGAAAGCGGAAGAATACGGTTCCCACGACAAAACCTTTGAAGCTCCCGGCAACGGCAAGATCCGACTCGTTGACGCCGCTGGCAACACCCTGATCGAACAACCGGTTGAAAAAGACGATATTTTCAGAAGTTGTATCGTAAAAGACATTCCGATTCAGGACTGGGTGAAACTGGCAGTAACCCGGGCCCGGTTGTCTAACACCCCGGTTGTATTCTGGTTGAACAAAGACCGATCCCATGACTCGGAGCTGATCAAGAAGTTAGACGTTTACCTGAAAGACCACGATACGAATGGATTGGACATTCAAATCATGGCTCCGGTAGACGCCATGAAACATTCCCTGCAACGCGCAAAAGAAGGCAAAGACACCATCAGTGCCACGGGTAACGTTCTTCGAGATTACCTGACCGACTTATTCCCGATTCTGGAATTGGGAACCAGCGCAAAAATGCTTTCCATCGTACCGCTGATTGCGGGCGGCGGTCTTTTTGAAACCGGTGCCGGTGGATCTGCTCCCAAGCACGTTCAGCAATTTGTTAAAGAAGGTCATTTACGATGGGAATCCCTGGGTGAATTCCTGGCCCTTTCCGAATCTCTTGCGCATTTCAGCCGGTTCAAAAACAATTCAAAAGCCCAGGTGCTGGCGGATACCCTGGACCGCGCAACGGGGAAATTGATGGAAAACAAAAAATCCCCCGGCCGTAAGGTGGGCGAGTTGGATAACGCGGGCACGCATATTTATGAAGCTCTTTACTGGGCCAAGGAACTGGCTGCCCAAGATGACGATGCCGAGCTTAAAGCGAAGTTCGGTCCCGTTGCTGAACAACTTGAAGCCAAACTGGATACTATTTTTGATGAAATGAATACGACCAATGGTCAAGCCATGGATATCGGGGGTTATTACCGGACCGATCCCGAAAAAGTAGCCAAGGCCATGCGTCGCAGCGCAACATTCAATTCAATTTTAGACAGCTTGAATTAATCAACGACCGTGGAGTATTTGAAGCCTCAGGGCTTCAAATACCCCGGCGATCAGCAAGCCACCGGGTTTTCTTAAATGTGAGGAGTTGTTATGTCAAGCGCAAGAAAAAAAATCACAGTCGTTGGTGCGGGTCAGGTTGGATCTACCGTTGCTCAGTTATCCGCTTATAAAAATCTCGGCGATGTCGTTATCATTGATATTGTTGAAGGCGTTCCACAGGGAAAAGCGCTGGACCTGCAGGAATCAAGCTGTCTGCAGGTGTTCGATAGCCTGGTGACAGGCACCAACGATTATAAAGACACGGCAGATTCGGATATCGTGGTTATCACGGCTGGCCTGCCACGTAAACCGGGTATGAGCCGGGAAGATCTCCTCGCCACCAATGCCAAAATCGTGCAATCGGTAACCGAGCAGATCATGGAACATTCCCGCGATCCCATCGTTATTGTGGTTTCCAATCCTCTCGATGCCATGGTCTACATGGCCAAGAAAACAGGTAACTTTCCCAAAAATAAAATCATAGGTATGGCAGGTGTACTGGATTCAGCACGCTTGAGGACATTCGTTTCACTGGAACTGGGTTGTTCCCTGGTTGATGTGGACGCAATGGTTCTTGGCGGACATGGAGACTCCATGGTTCCTCTGCCCCGCTACACCTCTGTATCCGGCATATCGATTACGGAATTGATGAACAAGGAACAAATTGATCGTGTGGTCGAGCGTACCCGTAAAGGCGGTGCGGAAATCGTTTCCCTGCTTAAAACGGGCAGTGCTTTTTATGCTCCCGGGGCTTCGGTTGTAAAAATGATTGAAGCCATCCTGCAGGACAAGCGCCGTATCCTTCCCTGTACCGCTTATCTCGAAGGGGAATATGGATGGAGTGGGATCTTCTTCGGTGTGCCCGTTATGATGGGCATTCATGGAATCGAAAAAGTCATTGAGCTTAATCTGACCGAGGAAGAAAAAGCGGCACTGGATAAATCAGCCCAGGATGTTAAAAAGACCTGCGATGAAATAGATGCCATTTGCGCAGAATCGAACGGAAAAAACTGAGCAACGACTCTACACCTTCCCAGAAAGCTACTCCCTGGATCAGGGAGTAGTAAGCTCGGGATTCACCAAATAAGGTTTTCGGGATTTGGTAACAATCTCGAACTTCTCGTAAACATCCACCCCTTCCGGCTTGCCATCGCATTCCAATGGAATGGATTGCCAGAAATCTTTTTTCGCTTTCCATCGCGGGTCCAGGTCATCCTCCGGATCGTCTGAAACGCAAACACGCCAAACTGTTCCTTCCAGCTTATCCCTTGACACATCCAAAGTGATGAAGTGATTCATCAATGCCCTTTTTGCCAGTGCGTCAAAAACATCCTTGGGCGCTGTTCCTTTTTCATGGTTCTGCAAGTCAGCAAACGGTTTGAATGTCGCCCCACCTCCGCCGGAGACGATGTGCATGGTTCCATCGCCCCTCTCGTATTTTCCTGATCCTGATTTTGTGATTTTAAACAAACCCTCTTCAACCGGACCTATGGGATGAAAGCGCTCGTAGGAATGCTGGTTGCCTGACAGGACGATATCCGGCTTCAAAGCATTCAGCTGCCTGAGAACGGTGTTGCGCTTGTCGAGATACCATGCCGTGGTGAGCGCCGGTTCATGAACCGCAAGAATAATCCACATGCCTTTTTCTCTTGCTTCCTCAATTCGAGGCTTAAGCCAGGGGGTCGGGTCTTCCCAGGGATAATTGTTGATGACACCTATAAAAGCATTTCCAACTACCCGGGTCCCTTCCTTTGAATCGGACCCGGGGTGGTCGAATCCGGAATGGAGGGGATCGATTTTTTCCCAGCATCCGGAAGCTTTGGGTTTCCATTTCCGGGGGGGCAAATCGTTATCCCCCGCGACAAATAATTTTACGGGATAAGGATCTGAAAGGGTTTCTTTGATTTCTTTTATATACCGATCGGGACAGGAAGTTGGAAAAAATTCGGGCTGGTAGACAAAATCACCCAAATGTAACAAGACATCTGCATTTTTTTTGCGCATGGCTTTTTGAACAGCCATAAAGCCGGGCCGGTACGCCCTTTCGCCGGTCCCGGTATCGCCGACAACGACAATCCGCGTTAAAGTGTCCTGCGGAAACGGGGCCATGACCTTGAGTACGCCCCCCTCACCAAGGGAGTAGCTCACGAACATTACAAGAGAGAGAAGAAAAATAATTTTTATCGCAAACCATTTCATGATCAATGCAGTCCTTCCGGAAGAGTTTCAATAAAACTTCGAATTTCATCACGAACCCTGCGGTAATGTCCCAAAGCTTCTTCTTCGGTCTTCGCCGATTTCGCCAACTTCGGCGGATCGTCGAATCCATGATGCACCACGGTCGTCGCACAGGAAAAAACCGGGCAGTTTTCATCGGCATGCCCGCAAACCGTCACGACAACATCGAAAGGAATCGTCTCCACTTCTTCCACGCGTTGCGACTTCTGCTGGCTTATGTCCACTCCTTCCTCCTGCATGACTTTTACCGCGTTGGGATTGAGTCCATGCGCCTCAAGACCTGCTGAAAAAGGTTGAATCGAATCGCCTTTTAAATGTCGTGCCCAACCCTCGGCCATCTGGCTCCGGCATGAATTGCCGGTACACAAAAACAAAATTTTCAGTCTGCTCTCCATCTTCTAAAGATAACACCCTCTAGCGAGGGTGGCAATCCACTGGCGTGGAAAGCCGTGTTGATGAACTTATAGTTAATAGCTAAATGACTTTTTTGGGACTTATGGCTTTGACTTACTGCCCGCGGGGGTTGCACCGCAAAACAACATCTGTATGAAATATTGAGAAACTTATGGTCAAGGGTTTCAGAACTTTTGCTTGCTTTATGGACCTCGACATACTGTCCCCGCGCCTAGCGAGTGTCGAAACGGTGGAGGCCTTTCTGGCGGGCAATTTCTTCCGCCGTTGCCAGTTCCCTGGAGTGGGGACGACGGTTGATCTCCTGATATTTTTTTTCACTCACCTTTCCTGCGGGGAAATACTGACCCATGATATTTATGTACGTATCAGAAGAAATTTCTTTAACCAGGAACTCCATAATATTTTCCGTGTCTTCCAAACCATCCGGCATGACCAGGTGGCGCAAAAGACCCCCGCGTTTGGCGAGGCCGTTTTCATCGAGAACCAGATCTCCAACCTGCCGGTGCATTTCCTTGATCACGGCACGGGCGGCTTCAGGGTAATCTTTGGCCTTCAGGTATTTTTGCGAACGCTCGTTACTCCAGTATTTGAAGTCGGGCATATAAATGTCGACGATGCCTTCCATCATCTGCATGCTTTCCATCGAGTCGTAGGCACCGGTGTTATAGACCAGGGGCAGGCGCAATCCCATCTGAACCGCGAGCGGCAAAGCTTCGAGAATTTGCGGTACCACGTGCTCGGGAGTTACAAAGTTGATATTGTGGCAACCCCGGGTTTGCAGGTCGAGCATCATGGCGGCCAGGTCTTCCGGACTGACTTCGATGCCCTCACCGTCCTGGCTGATATCCCAGTTCTGGCAAAAGACACATTTCAAGTTGCACAGGGAAAAGAAGATGGTCCCGCTTCCCCGGGTTCCTCGCAGGCAATCTTCTTCACCGTAATGGGGAGCATAACTGCCGACGATTGCTTTGCGTCCGGTTTTACAAACGGCCTGTTCGTCGTTTAATCGATCCACTTCGCAATCGCGGGGGCACACCTTGCAGTTTGCAAGTGAACGCAACGCCTGCCGGGAGCGGCGGAAAAGTTCGCCGCTGTGGAACAGCTTCATATAAGCCGGTTCAAAATCTTCCGATCGGATTTGAAAAGATTTCAGATTCGTTTTCATAGAAACTATTTTATCAGAGTTCGGGTATTCCTTAGCAGTGCTGATGAAGCTCAGTTATAAATTCCATGACATCCTTGGGCCTTGTTCCCTGAGGCGGTTCGCCTCTTGATTTTCGCTTGATTTTCGCCTATTCTAAGCAGATAGGGAAATGAGTATATAGGGAGGTTGGTTATGCATCTCACCAAACGTCAACGGGAAATCTATGAATACCTCCGGGACCATATTCGCCGCCGGGGATATGCGCCCAGCATTGCCGAGATCGGCAAACAGTTTCACCTCAGTTCCCCGGCCACGGTGCACAAACACCTTTCGCATCTGGAAGAGAAGGGGCTGATCCGCAAGCAGCAGAACCTGAGCCGGGCCATTGAGGTGGTTCATGAGCCGGGTGATGCGGTGTCCTATCCGGTGCTCGGAGAAATTGCGGCAGGCAAGCCCATAGAAGCACTCGATCAACGAGAGGTGGTCGACCTGTTGCCCGATGGCGGAAGCAAGGATGTTTTTGTTTTGCGCGTCAAAGGCAATTCGATGATCGAAGATCATATTCAAAGCGGCGATTATGTCATTGTTGAAAGACGCAACGTGGCGGAAAACGGAGAAACCGTAGTGGCGTTGATCGATAACGACCGGGCCACTTTAAAACGGTTTTACCGCGAAAACGGAAGGATACGATTGCAACCCGCCCACCCGGATATGAAACCGATCTACCTGCGGGAAGGCGACTTCGCTATCCAGGGCGTGGTCATAAGCGTTTTACGTAAGTTCGGCCGTTAGTATTGAAAGCAAATTTAAATTCTGTTAAAGGGTCATAGAAGTTTTGAACACAAAAAAAAGTCAGGACCCATTACCCGTGGAGGTACTCCACATAGATATGGATGCGTTTTTTGTATCCGTTGAGGAAGTGCTGGATCCCTCTTTAAAAGGCAAACCGGTTGTGGTTGGAGGTATTGAAGGTCGGGGAGTTGTTGCTGCCGCATCTTATGCGGCAAGGAAGTATGGTATTCATTCTGCCATGCCCGTTGCGAGAGCGAAACGTCTTTGTCCGCACGCTGTTTTTTTGCGTGGATCACACCGGCTGTACAGTGAGTATTCAGCCAAGGTGTTCGAGATTTTAAGGAGCTATTCTCCACTGGTAGAGCCCATGTCTCTCGACGAGGCCTTTGTCGACTTAACGGGATGCGGGAGGTTGCATGGTCCTATCTTGAAAACAGCGGAAAAAATCCGCAACGAAATCAAAGACCGGCTCGGACTCAATGCCTCCATCGGCATCGCTGCCAACAAGCTGATGGCTAAAATCGCCTCGGCTTATTGCAAACCCAACGGAATGTTGTGGATAATCCCCGGTAGCGAACAACGGTTTCTGGCACCCCTTCCAATAAAACGTATTCCGGGAATTGGCCCGAAAGGGGCCACCCGGCTGAACCGCATGGGTATTAAATCGGTTGCTGATCTTGCACGCTTGCCCCTGGGATTACTTGAAGAGATTTATGGAAAATGGGGCGCGTCTCTTTATCGCAAGGCAAGGGGAATCCACAATAGTCCGGTCCTTGCCGAAACGGAAGACCCCCGTTCCATAAGCCGGGAAACAACTCTCGAAGCAGATTCTATTGATCCGCTTTTCCTGGAATCGACACTCAGTTACCTGGCAGAAAAATCCGCTTCACAACTTCGTTCAAACCGACTGTTTGCCAGGACCGTTACGTTAAAGTTAAGATACTCTGACTTTAAAACGGTGACCCGTTCACAAACCCTGGACTGGCCAACGGCTGCAGATCACACACTCATCAAGGCGGCCACAAAATTATTCCGAAAAACTTTTAACCGTAAGACACAGGTGCGCCTGATAGGGGTTTGTTTCTCTTCCCTGACAACGCACCCTTACCGTCAGGAAGATTTGTTTGACCTTAAAGACGGTGAACGTTGGGACGGGCTTTATCAGGGGATCGACCAGATCCGGAAAAAATACGGATTCCGGTCCATCCTCCGCGCAGCCTCAGATTATGTCGGAGGGAAATAGGATTTTTCATGAACATTGAAAATATCAGAAAAGAATTTCCTGTAACCGATGAAATTATTTTTTTCGATCATGCCAGGGTCGCACCCTTGCCGGAACGCGTACAAAAGGTTGTAACCGCTTTTGTCGAAGACGCAACCCAATTCGGCACCGCACACTACGATACATGGATGCTGGAGCTGGAACACACCCGTAAAAAATTCGCCCAACTCATCAATGCCGATCTGGAAGAAGTCGCTTTTGTCAAAAACACCTCGGAAGGAATCTCCATCGTTGCAAATGGGTTCGACTGGCAACAGGGTGACAACGTGGTCATTCCCGATATTGAGTTTCCCGCAAACGTTTATCCCTGGTGGAACCTGAAGCAAAGGGGGGTGGAAACGCGTATGGTCAAGTCGGTCGAAGGAAGGGTGCTGTTCGATGACCTGATAAAACAAGTCGATGACCGGACACGAATCCTCTCTGTCAGCTCCGTGGAATGCAATAGCGGATTTCGAACCGACCTGAACAGCCTGGGTGCCTATTGTAAAGAAAAAGGCGTTTTATTTTTTGTCGATGCCATCCAAAGCCTCGGTGTTCTGCCCATGGATGTAAAAAAAGATCACATCGATTTTCTTTCAGCGGATGGACATAAATGGATGTTGAGTGTTGAGGGGCTGGGTGGTTTTTACATTTCCAAAAAGGCGGTGGATAGAATTCGCCCCACAACCATGGGTTGGGGAAATGTTGTCAACGCAGAGAATTTTATGGATTATGATTTCACTATTAAAAAAGATGCGAAAAAATTTGAAGAGGGAACTCCCAATACGATGAGCATTCACGCTTTTGGAGCGGCGCTGGAATTGTTGCTTGAAGCGGGTATCGACAATATAGAAAAACGTGTGATGAACCTGGGCGATTTCATAATCGCTGAATTGAACCGAAGGAATATAAAAATTTACAGCTCCACGCTATTGGAGGAGCGCTCTGGAAATATTTCCTTTATCCTGAGCAAGGACATCAGCTCGCTCTACACCTTCATGCTGGACAACAAAGTCAAACTTACGGTCCGCGACGGGCTGGTACGCCTTTCTCCCCACTTTTATAATAACGAAGACGAGGTTTTAAAGGTTTTCGAACTTCTGGATGAGTATTTAAATAAGAATTAAAAGTTCTTGCTAAAGGCGAGTGACGAAATTTTTCAGTTTTTCTTTTGATCGAATACGTTGTGCCATTTTGACTGCGTCTTCTTTTCTGTCAAACCGATCAATCTGGACGCGGTAAATATTCTTCCCGCTTCGAGTGACAAACGCGTCATAGCCTTTCTTTTGTAAAGACCGCTCCAGTTTCCTGGCATAGGCTTTGGTTTTATAGGCTCCAACCTGAATGGTATAAAGATGGGCCCCTTTTCTTTTTGCAACTGAATGACGAGGTTTTAACCGGGACTCTTTACTTTCAATCACAACAACGGGTTCAACCAGAGTTGCCCGCAAAGCATTCATTGGAACGGGGAGCTTGACTGGTTTTTTAGTTACCAGAGTAGACATTTCGG
>WAIB01000009.1:57586-84760 GCA_009873655.1 Nitrospinota bacterium
GGACCTTTATTCTATTTCTTTTTAATGAAATTCCTGTCGGCTTGACTGCCGCCTTGGCAACAGGGGTTTCTTCCGGCTTCTCAGGAAAATCGGACAACTCTTCTTCATCCAAAGTCAGGGCTTGCTGCCATTCAGCCTTGAGCTGTTGCAGTTCTTCAATTTTTTTCAAGTCCGTGGTTGCCTTTTTAGCAATTACCGGCTCTTCAAACTTGTTTTCCTTATGGGCTTCACCAGGATGTTTAATCAAGGCGGTCAATTTATCCACCATGTTTGAAGTCATACGACTCAGGTTGAATTTATTGGTTACGAACTGGATGGGGGCAAGGAGTGCGGTTGTGATTCCGGTGGGAATTTTTCCAATCCCGGAGAAATCCTGTTCCGTCTGCTCCGCTCTCCAAAGGATTTCTCCACTCCGGGTATCTACCATCTGCACTGAAACACTCAACTCGATCGACGAATGCAGAATAAAATAGGACCGCTCAACTTTATTGATACGGCTGAAAACGATGGCGTCCACCCCCAGAATTTCCCCAAACTGCATGGGATTGATGGCCAGAAAGTGAGAAGGGTCGTTCAGATTGTTTTGCTTTAACAGCCCATCTATTACATAACGCTCCAGCAAATGAAATTTGGATTGTTTCAGGTTGGCATAAAGTCCCTGACGAAACAACTTTGCCATTTCCTTTTGTCCCGGATCACTTGTTTCAATAGGGAGAATGGCGACCGTCTGGTCCTTGGAAAGGGCCATCAGGTTACCCGCTACCTTGGTTTGCAAATCAGTAGCACAGGCCGAGAGGGATAAGGCTACAAAAACCGCCATCCATATTTGCAAAAAATTTCTGTATTGTTTTTTGTTCATGAATTAATTCGGGGAAGGCTTTTCTATGACAGCCATCCCGTTCTTATAAAATCTTTTGCCCGCCAGACCTTTAGCGTTCTTTAAAGTTCCAACTATAAGCGCGCTTTTTATTTCATCGGTTTCCTGCACGACGTAACTACCCGAATACATCCCCGGACTGATTTCCCTTAAAGGAATATTGGATTTCCAACTGCCAATTCCAAATGATCCTTTTAAGCCCGGGTCCCCTTTGAGGTTCACGTAAATTCGATCATTGGGCTTGAGTTTTTGGTTTGGTTTGAGATTGGTTTCTATACTTGTGATTTCAGGAAGTTGTATTTCATTTCGCCAACCCTCGGCAGGATCAGGGATTTCCTTTAACATACCAATGGAAAACATCTCCGCTGTTTTATAGAGCGCTTGACGGACTTTCACGTTGTCCATCTGATCCTGAATTATTTCAACAACCGTTGGTGAAAGAATCCCTGAATAATGGCTTTCCTTGTGTTCGGTTGACCACAAAGTTTCACCCGTTCTCAGATCGATCATTTCAATTTTTGCCTTGATGGAAGTCTCCGCATGAATTCCTGCTGTGAAATTGCTCGTATCCAGCACCTGGCCTTTGATCACCGCATCCACTCCCAGAATTTCTCTTAATCTTTCGGGACTGAGCTCCAGAACTTCCTTGTACTTTTTCAGTCCGGCACCTTGCAGTTTATTATCAATGGTTTCCAGAGGGACATCCACATAACCCAGGTAACTGAAATAGTTAAAGAAACATTCGCGAAATAACCTGTGAACAGGAACGCCTTCGGGTGTAGGCCCGTTAAGCGTAAAAGGTAAGACCGCCACGGTACTGGGTTGTATATTGGGGTGATCCAGGTTTTTGCGGACTTCCATGTCCACGGTTCCGCAACCCTCGAAAACGAAGCTCAATAAGGCAATAAAAAATAATTTCCGCAGCAATACGTTTTTTCTCACGGCATTCAAGCCCTGATTTAAATAATTGAAAAATTTGAACTTTTGGGTTTCAACCACTATATGAAATCAATCAAAATTTGTCAATATTTTAAAAAATTTGTTTAAATTCACTCAATCCCGAGTCTTATAAATGACCCTAAATACTCACCTGCTCATGGTTTTCTTATCGGTTGAAATGGCTGCCTGGATGAGGGAACGCCCCCCTCTCTTGAAGGGGAAGAAAGATATTATTATTTCTTCTTTCTCCTTATAATTAAAGGGGTTAAAAGTTTATTTCCAGGCCTGGCACAGCTTCTTTAAACCCATTTTCCCCTCATTCTGGGTGCTTGATTGCGAAGGGCATATTTGATAAAGTTGCCCCGAGAATTGATCGAATCTAACTTTGAGGTTTTTGATGACCAGAAAAATTTTAAATACAGGTGTGGTTCTACTCTTTTTCCTTTTCAGCCTGGCAGGAGAAGTTTTTGCCGAATCGGCTATTACCCAGGACCTGAAAAAAACGATCGACAAGGTCATTGAAATTGTTTCTGATCCGGAATTAAAGAAAAAGCCCAAATTAAGAAGGGAAAAGCTTCGCGAAACAATAGGAGTGCGCTTCAACTACAATCAAATGGTAATGCGTTCTCTGGCTAAAAACTATAAAAACCGTACTGATAAAGAGCGCGAAGAATTCACCGGGTTGTTCAAAAAACTCCTTGAAAACTCCTATGCCAGTAAAATTGAAAACTATCAGGACGAAACAATCAATTATGTAGGTGAAAAGGTAAAAGGGAAATATGCCCTGGTTAAAACCCAGATCGTCCGAAAAGATGGCACCATAGATGTAGACTATAAACTGATCAATGAAGGCGGAAAATGGACCGTTTATGATTTTGTCATTGAAGAGGTCAGCCTCATACGGAATTATCGTTCGCAATTCACCAAAATCATTAAAACCGAATCGTACGGTGCTTTGGTTGCCAAATTGGCCAAGAAGATAAAAGATCTTGAAACGAATCAAGACAAAGATACTGAACACCTTTAAAAGGTTTAGAAACTCCTGATAAAAAGTTCCGCACCTACCCGAATTGATCTGGCCGGAGGTACGCTCGACATCTGGCCATTGCATCTTTTTTTTGGCAATGCTCCTACCCTCAATGCGGCAATCAACCTGTATGCTACTGTAGAACTCATTCCCAGAAAAGATAAGCGCGTTATTCTTCGCTCACAGGATTTAAATTTAGAGGCCTCCTTTTCTTCATTCAAGGCCCTGCCAGACAAGCACCCTTTGGAGCTGTTGACCCGTACAGTGAAATTTTATGCTCCAAAATCGGGATTGGAAATTTCCACTCATTGCCAGGCTCCCCCGGGTTCGGGAATCGGTGGATCCTCTGCATTGAATATTGCGCTCCATGGCGCGTTGAATAAATTTGCGGGGGCCCGATACAGCAAATCAGAAATGATCGATATTGCCAGGAATATAGAGACCCAGGTGATCGGCGTTCCTGCGGGGTGCCAGGACTATTTCCCCGCCATGTATGGAAACGTCAGGGCTGTCAAACCCGGTTTCATGGGAATCGATACGGAAACTCTACCTGTAAAACCAAAAGAGCTCACTCGACACTTCATCTTGTGCTATACGGGAAAACCAAGAAACTCAGGTATAAATAACTGGGAGGTCACCAAAAAAGCTCTGGATGGGGATAAGAAAGTGATTCGCCTGTTGAGCGCCATTCGGGACTGCGCCCTGGAAATGCATCAACTGTTAAAGAGGGGACGAATTTCCGGCCTTGCTGAAATTTTTAAAAAAGAATGGAAAGCCCGCAAACAACTTGCTCCCACCATATCTACACCTCAAATGGAAAACCTGATTCAATCGGCACTAAAAAAAGGCGCCCTTGCAGCCAAGGTATGCGGTGCCGGAGGAGGGGGTTGTGTGGCCTTCGTGGTTCCGCCCGGAAAAAAACAATCCATCATGGATGAGCTGAATATTCGCGGAGGCAAGGTGCTGCCTTTCCAGTTCGTATCGCGCGGACACCGGAACCAGTAATTCGTTTTGGTTAATTGTTTGCCGATGAAAGCGGACGAAAAACGACGATGAGCAAAGGAAGCAGAGTGAGAGCTCCTAACAGTGCAATCACCATGGCGGCGCCTGTCAACAAGCCAAAATAGATGGTGGGCATAAATTCTGAAAGGGCAAGAATGGAAAAGCCCAAAGTGATAGTCACCGAGGTGTAGTACATCGCTTTTCCAATACTTCCATGGCAGCGGTCCATGGTTGCGAGGTAATCCTGATCCTCTTTAAATTCTGTTTGAAACCGATGGATGTAATGAATGGTATCGTCCACCGCAATACCCACTGTGATAGCGGCAATGGTAATGGTCATCATATCCAGGGGAATGCCCATCCACCCCATCAGGCTGAGCACCGTTCCGGCCGCCAACAGGTTGGGTATAATTCCTATCAGAGCGAGCGAAAAGCTTCTAAATAAAATCATGAACATGAACATGATGGCGAAGAAGACCACCCCAATGGTAAGAATTTGAGAGCGGTAAAGACTCTGCAACATATTGTTATAGAGGACAACCATTCCCGTGAAATGGATGGTGTCGGAATCAAAATTCAACTTGCTCACCAGATGATTACGGATTTTTTCAATGAGGTCCGATCGGCGAAGATTGGGATCTGACTCGATCAGCCTCATATTAATATGAATCTGGTTTGCATCTTGAGACAGATAGGGATTTACCAGCGCGTCTTTGACATTTTCCGGCATTAATTTTCGAATCAATGCCAGATCATAGTCATCAGGCTTTCTGCCTTTATCCAGTTGAGTGAATACCTTGATTAAGGTTGAAATGGATTGCACCTTTCCCACTTCCGGGAGACTTTCAAGGTAGTCATGAATCAGTTCTACCCGGTCCAGCATATTTGAATTGAACCAGAAATTCACCTCAGCGGTATCCCCTTCATCTGCAAAAGGATCGTCTTCAAATGAATCGTCAAGATCCTCCTCTGCCTTGTTGTTTTCAACTTCTTTTAGATATTCAAAATATTTTTGATCCGGATTCATCACAATATTCAAAGGAGTCGTGCCCCCCAATTGCCGATCTATGACTTCCATTCCCTTGTAAATTTCGGTGTTGCTTTTAAAATGATCGATGAACCGGTTTTCTACTTCCAGTTTTGAGATTCCAACCGCACTGACTACGGCCAATAAAAAAGATCCCCAAAGAATGATCTTATGATGCCGGTTGGTATATGCGGCAATGGCCAGGGTGAAACCCTGAGTACCATCTTTTCCTGACCCGGGTTTTTCCGGATTCAGAAACACAAGCGCAGCCGGGAAAAATATGAAATTCAAAATAAAGGCCAGGGAAATCCCAAGAGTCATTATCCAACCAAAATCGATTACGGGACGAATGCCGCTTACCAGCAGTGAACAGAATGCGACAACCGTGGTGATGGTGGTATAAAAACAAGGTTGAACCATGAGGCTTACCGTTTGCCTGACCAGTTGTTTTTGGTCCTGCCCCGGGTTGCTGTCATTTAAATCCTGGTATCTGACAATCAAATGGATGATCAGGGACATGGTAATGATCAGCAAAATTGAAATAAAGTTGGAAGAAATTACGGTCACCCGCCAGTCCATCAAGCCAAGAAAGCCAATCATAACCACCACGGTGATAATGCAGGAACCCACCGGCAAAGCCACCCAGCGCCATTTCTTGAAAAAAAAGCTGAGCATGAAAATTAGAAAAGCAATGACCCCCAGGCCGAATGTTTTCAGATCGTGCTCAATGAAACCGATCATATCTGTGGTGATCATGGGCACTCCCCCCAGAAACATTTCTGCGTGATCGCGGTGCCGGTCCATGATATCGCGGACGGCCTGAATGACCTTGTCTTCCCTGTCTAAAACGCCGGCATGATAATTCCGAAACTCTTTTTGTGCCTTTTTAAACGATTCTTCATCGCTGGCAGTAAAATCTCCCGTTTTAATTTTTGCCCTGAGGTCGTTCCTCTTGTAAAGCAGATCGAAATACTTTTGATCACGCTTGAAATTTACGCGGATGATCGTCGTCTTTCCATCTGCACTCATCAATAAATTTTTGTAAATCGGACTTTCAAGGAATTCTTTTCGGGCTAATTCGCGATCCACTCCCGGTGTTTCAAGAGTACGTATGTCAGAGTCCAGTTTGCTGATTTCCACTCTGGGGCTGTTCAGCAGGGGAACATTTAATATATTGTCTATGGAATGTATTCTTTCAAGTTTTGACAGTTCATCACTGAGTTCTTTCAGGTCATCCAGCACCTCATCGGTCATGAGGTCTTTAAAGGGAGAATAGGTGATAACCAAAAAGTCGTCAGAACCGTAAACCTTGGCTATTTTTCTGTAATATTCCAGGGCATTGTCATTTTCGAGAACCAGGGATTCTGCGGAAGCATCCAACTTGAATTTTGCAATGTGAAAGGAAAACCCTGCCACCACTAAAGCAACAAAAGCCAGGGCCAACAAAGGTTTTTCAACGACCCATTTGAAATATGAATCTACCAATAGTTTCTTCAAGGAAGTTCTCTAATCTAGTTTAAATGGAGATTTGCTAATTATTTCTGATCAACGACTACGGGCTATTATTTAGTCCAGCGTCTGGCTGGTGGGCGGGATTATTCTATACTTAACTGGGGATTGTGCCAATAGATAAAATAAACGTTTCTTGCTCTTTAGCCCCTTTTAAGGGCATACTACATTTAGCCCATTTCCCGGAATATTTTTTAAGTAATGAGATTATGTTTTCCCAATTAAAACCAGCACTCAAATACTTCGCGATTCTGGCCCTTGTGCTGGGCATGGGAATGTCTGTCTGGCTTATTCCGGGGAACGTAAAAAAGGAAAAAGAGGCGTCCATCACTACACCTATTGACGCCAAAGATGAAGCTGGGAGGTACATACAGAAAGCATCTGAAAATTTTTTCTACCACGAATTCGACGAAGCCATTGGAAATTATAAAAAAGCCATCACAGCATATGAAAAAGACGGGAAATTGAAAAAAGCGGCAAAAGTTTTTGAATCGATCGGCGACCTGTATAAATTCCGCAGAAACCTGAATGAATCAGAAAAACATTACAAGCTGGCCATGGAAAATCATAGAAAAAACAAGGACTCTTTGAGTGAAGCACGGGCCATGAATCTGGCAGGAGACTTATACATGGAAAGGGAAGACTTTCCCCCTGCGGGTAACTGGTACAAAAAGGGTTTGGATTTAGTTAAAAATGATCCGCCGCATCTTATCAAAGCATTGCTTTTGGAAAATATGGGACACTATTTTTGGAAAACAGAAAATGTTCCTGAAGCAATCGTTCAATTTACCCGGGCAAGAGATACCTTCTCCGCACTGGAAAATCAAATGGGATATGATCATATAAGCGCGGTGCTCAACAAGTTGCGTACGGGCCAATCTCATGGTCACAGTATTCCTGAAGAAGGTCTCACCTACCACAGATCTCCCCCGCCAAAAAGATCAAACCCGTGAAAATCAGATGAATTATTAGGAATTACCCCTGTTATTCCATATAATACAGATATAGAGATAATAAAAAGAAACCTCCATTTGCCACCGGGTGCGGATGAGGCGCATGGGCCCTTGTATCCAAGTTTGCCCCTGAAATTATTTCCTTAAACTTTCACAAGGCGAAAAGCTTGAACATCATCTTAAATAGTTATTGTAATTTAAAATGCAATTACTGCTTTGCAGATGAATATATGGAGGAAAATGTAAAAACTCCAGATAAGTCGATGGATTACGATTTTTTCCTGGAAGAACTTTTACCAAGAATTAAAAATGCGACCCTCATTAACTTCATGGGAGGAGAACCCACATTACACCCACGCTTCAACGACATGCTTTCCAAAACCCTGGACAACATGCAGCCTTTCACTTTTCTTGGGGTGTTCACGAATGGATTGATGTCGGATAAAGTCCTCGACCTGCTTTTACAGTTAGTCGGTCGGGGAGGAAGCATTGAACGCCAGATACAGTTTTCAGTTTTGCTCAATTGGCAGACTATGGAAAACACCTCCGAAAAAAATCACGCTCGCTGCAGGGAAGTAGCCGAGGCTATTTTAAGTAAAAATGGGTACGGGCTTATGTTCAGTCTCAATTTGTATTCCATTAACCAGGACCTGGCGACACAATGTTGGGAGATTGATGAAATTTATCAGAACCTGGGGCTGCCCCCCGGTCAAACCTATAAGATACGTGTCAGCCCCGCTTTTCCCATAGTAGGGGAGGAAGGCCATATCACACTGCCCATTAAGGACTATCCGAAAATGGGCCGGATGATGATCAACCTGCTAAAAGATTTTCCGCAAATGTGCTTTCGTTTTGACTGCTCCTTCCCACCGTGCCTGATGGACGATATCAAAGAGGATGAATATCATCTGGTTGAGCGGTTCATTTATCATGGAAGCCAATCCGTCCCCAATATTACGGAATGGAAAGACAAAGATGTTTATTTCGGCTGTGCCGATGATAGCCCGATGGACATCGACCCAAAGGGTGATTGTTTCAACTGTTTTCCCTTCCACGACAAGAAACTGGGAAATATTAAGGACTTTAAACAGGTCAATGAACTCAGCATTAAAAAAATGCATACCGAATTTTTAGGACACGCCTTTAAGAAACAGCCTAATGAGCCCTGCAAAAGTTGCCCGCATTATATGGTCACTTGCTCCAGCGGCTGCTTCGCCTATAATTTCCGATAGAAGACAGGTTCCCCTGTCAATAGGACACGCCTTTAAGAAACAGCCTGATGAGCCCTGCAAAAGTTGTCCGCATTATATGGTCACTTGCTCCAGCGGCTGCTTCGCCTATAATTTTCGATAGAAGACAGGTTCCCCTGTCGTCAAAAGGAATAAATTCTTCTTAAAACAACTCTTACAGATAGCAAAAATATTCCCTGGAGTTTTATTGATGAAACAAAAAATCTTACTCTGGATGGTTCTTTTTATAACCCTTCCAGCTCCTCTGGCCTGGGGATGGACCCTGGTAGCCCATCCTGAAAAAAAAGTCGAGGGGGGATTGGAGTTTGAACCCATATGCCCCCAGTTTCGCAAAACCCAACAGGCACCCGAGGAATATTTGAAACTCAAGAATCCTCTTCCCCCTTCCCATGAAAATATTTTTGCAGGGCAAACCCTGTTTCACTTTGATGCCAAACCCGGACCCTGTCGGGTTTGCCATGGCATTAGCGGTAACGGGCTCGGTTTTTTGTTTCGACAACTCAGTCCCAGCCCGCGAAACTTTACCTGCAGTCAAACAGTAGATCCACTTCCGGATGGGCAACTGTTCTGGATCATAAGAAACGGTTCACCTGGTACGGCTATGCCTGCCTTTAAAAACCTTGATGAAGATCAGATTTGGCAGTTGATCCATTACATCCGTCATTTTTCACGGAAGGAACAATAAAAAATTTTTTGACCGGAATAGGAAGACAAAATGGAAAAAATTCACGATTACATGGCGGAATCCCTTTTAAGCATCAGCCCAACAGCAACCGTGTTGGAAGCTTCTAATGTAATGAATGAAAATGAGATCCAATCTTTACTTGTTGAAGAGGGAGGAGACTATATTGGAATCATCACCAATCACGACATCAGCAGAAAACTGGTGGGGGAAAACCTTCATCCCGAAAAAGTTCAGGTAGCAGAAGTAATGAGCTTTCCTCTCATAAAGCTGGAATCCCGGGACAGCATGGAAAAGGCCGCTCAGGTCATGCGTGAACACGACATTCACCACCTGGCGGTAACAGAGCATGGTCAAATGCTGGGAACCTTATCTATTAACGACTACTACAAATACCTGGTGCTGAAACATCCCAGATGATTTCCTAGTGGGCTAAAACGCTTTTTGAAAACGAACCACTTCACCGTATTGTTCTTTTTTAAATCCCGGCAGGTCCCCTGGATATTTCGTTTCCGCGTAGATTCTATGGATCTTTTTTAAACTTTCGGCAGACAAACTATCAATGATGGCGGTCTCCAAGCCTTCCACATCAATTTTCAAAATATCTATATGGCCCTCTTTTTCCAGTATTTCTGAAATCAATTCCTCAGCCCTGCGAACCTGTACCTGTATAGTCTTGGGAAGGTCGCTTTGAAGACCTCCATATCTGCCTGTTTCTTCGAAACCAAATTCAGCCGTTCCGTTTTCCAAACCAACTGCTATACCGTTTAATTCGTACCTGCTTTCAAATCCTTCTAAATTGGATTTTAATTTTTCAATATTTTCCTGGAGGGGCTCGTACAAATAGACTTTAGCGTTATTGTTTCTTGTCAGAAAATAACCTGCGCTGATACCAATATTCGATCCAAAATCCACCACGCAGGAGATGTCATGCCCTGCCGGATAGTCCCGTTTTCCAAAACATTCCACCAGGGTGATCATGTCGTGAAAAGAATAAAGGGATACTTCATGCCTTCCCACTGGAGTCGTTAAAATCCGTTTATCGGGGTAAGTGCCCTTTCCAAAAACATAGCGCCGCAAAACATTTAAAGGCCGATCAAAGTATTTAAAAATATTAATAAAAGCGACATAAAACGGCTTATTAAAAAGTGCCTTAACTATTTTTATTAGAGGTCTTTTATTCATCAAAAATAAACTATGTACGGGCAAAAATAATTCGCAATCCCATCAGCCTGCAAAAACCGTCAATTTATATAAAACGAATCTATTTTACAGAATTTTCTCTCAGGAAGTTCTTTAAACGGAAAGAAGAACTAATAAATTTTCTGATTTATTGTTACACCTTTCTTTTTGCGATGACCTTTTTTTTTGAGAAACTCCATTCATGTTTTATCAAATAATCATTTGGGTGTGGTTCGGAGTTGTATTTGCAACAACCGCTTCCGTTTTCAAAGCCCTGAAGCTTTACAAAACCACCGACCCCGACGTCGGCATTGAATAAGCCAATGAAACAAGGATGGATCCGTTTGGGAATTGTTGTCGCAGGCGCATTGGGTATAGTTTCACTCATACCCAATTTAAAAATTTATCACTTCAGTCCTTTCAATTCGGGGGCCTCGGCAATCATCGCTCTGGTTGCGGGAGCCTGGCTGATCTATTCAATTTTGAACTGGGTTGTTGAAGGATTTAAAAATTAAAAAACCTTTCTAAAGCTTTTCCAGCCATTCACGGGCAAGACCAATGGCGGTGATAATCTGACCCGGCTGCATTTTTTTTTCGATGATATCGGCATTTTTTTTCCCGGTCTCGTTGCCGTTAACCCCGGCAATATTGAACCATTTATGTGCTTCAATATAATCCTGCTTCACTCCCAGACCTTTCTCGTACATCAAACCAAGATTAGATTGCGCCCCGGGAATACCCTGTTCCGCCGATAAGCGGTACCATTTTACGGCCTCCTTATCATCCTTTGTAACTCCTTCGCCGCGACTGTGCATCAAGCCAAGGTTGTATTGCGCCTGACCGTATCCCTGCTCCGCTGCGAGCTTAAACCACCAGACCGCTTCTATTAAGTCTTTTGCAACACCTTGCCCCCTGCCATACATCACGCCGAGATTGTGCTGGGCCTGGGCCAACCCCTGCTCCGCTGCAAGACGGTACCATTTGACCGCCTGGTTAAAATCCTGTTCCACACCCTGGCCTTTTCCATACATCAGCCCGAGGTTGGTTTGAGCCTCTGCAAAACCCTGTTCGGCGGCAAGCTGGTACCATTTAAACGCTTCTTTATCGTCTTTTGGGATCTCCTTACCAAGGCTATACATCAGGCCCAGGTTGTACTGGGCTTCCGGTGCCCCCTCTTCTGCCAACTTTTTTAATTCATCAAAATTCATCTTACCCAAGGTGAAATAAAGTTAAAACTCATGCTACACAGGTTTTTGCAAGGCATCAAACGGATTCATAAATAATAAACGGGTGACAAAAAATATCATACACCCTGTGAATTAAATTATAAAACAGGTCACTTTCCTCTCTAATCACCCATCTCCAGATTCCTATTAAACCATTTATTTTCATTATGTTATGAAATCGGCGAAGATTTTTTTCCCGCTTTGGCATTGCGATTGCAGATTAACCTGTAAGTGTGTCAAAGGGAAGATTCTCGACACATCAGCGGAGGTTCTCCGCCCCTCCCAAAAAATCTATAGAAATCATAATTAAAGGTGGATCATGAATATCAATACAAAGGTGGTTGAAAAGGAAGATTTACACTGGTTTTTAGCGCAGATGAAAAAGGTCAATGCGTTTTCCATTCTACCGAATCAGGACCTCATGCACCTGGTTTCAAAAATGAGAGGGTTCGAATTCAAAGCAGGGACAACAATTGTGAATCAAGGAGAGTCCGGAAATCTTTTCTTCATCGTACAAAAGGGCGAGGTGGAAGTTTCTGTCCGGAAGTTTTTTTTCAGAAAGAAAAAAGTGGCTATCCTCAAATCGGGAGATTTTTTCGGCGAAAGTGTTTTGGTGGGAAATTCCCGGCGAATCGCTACGGTTACTACAAAAACCGATGCGACTTGTTTCGTTTTGCTGAAACCGACCTTCAGGGCAATGATGGATCAAAACCCACTCTTTACTGAAAATATGAAAGCCGTCTTTTTAAAACGAAAAAAACAATTGAAGAATGCCTGAATCCACCCTGAACTCTTCATACTGAGCTACCTAAGTCTCAAGCTCAAAAAATCTATTTGCTGGTATTTTTGTTTCCTGCCTGTTGCTGAGCTTTCTTGAGATTTTCCCTCGCTTGAACCAGCTCCGGATTGAGTTTCAACACCTCCCGGTAATAGTTGACAGCTTCCTTCCATTTCTTATTGTTATAAAGAGAATTCGCAAGCATTAAATACGCCTGATCGTCTTGAGGCTGTAATCGGATGGCTTTTTTATAATGAGAATGGGCCTTGTCAGATTCGCCCTTATGTTCCCACGCTATCCCCAGGTTTATTTGTGCTTCAAATAAATTGGGTTTTATCTCAATTGCTTTTTCGAATTTGGTTATAGCGCCATCTAAATTCCCTTGAGCTGCCAGGATATTTCCCAGCGCGCCATGGGCTTCGGCAAAATCCGGTTGTAACTGGATGGCGCTTTGAAAATGATTTTCCGCCTGCTTGAAATCCCGGATGGCAGCCAGGGAGTTTCCTAAAAAATAATGCGCCAAAACAAAGCTGGGATCGAGTTTTACGGCCTCCATGAGTTTTTCATTGGCTCTTCTCAAATCGTTTTTGTTTAGAAATTGCACCCCGAGTTCGAACATATCTCCTGCATATTCTGCATTGAGACGTTGATCCCAGAATTTTTTTAAATTTTCAGTGTCCGCTTTTGTCAGATTTTTAACCATTGAGATTGCCGAACTAAAAGAAGCACGGTTTTTAAGAAACCGGTAAACATTCTCTTTTGATACCGCATTGGGTGCGCTGAGAAAAAATTCCAGGGATGCATTATTATCTGTTATCAACCTTTGTCTGGAACCCATAGCTTCCAATTCCCTTTTCAAAAACCAGATGCTTCCCAATAATGTAAAAGGGTTTTCAAATCTGATTTTTCCCATTACATTTTTTACAGCCGGATGCTCGAATCGTTTTTGAATTTTTTTGAAATCAATGTCTAAAGGATCATTTGAGCCAATTATAATTAACTCCTGTTTTGATGGATACCAGCTCATCACATAGGGAAAGCTTTCAAGAAAGGTTCGAAAGTGCTCATAAATATGGGTTTCGGTCTGGCTATGCAGGGGGATCCACTGGCTGACAATCCCGCCGGGTTTCAATGCTTTTTTGGTTAATTCATAGTATTCCCTGGTATAAAGATTTACCGCACCCGCATTGGTGGGAGGGGGGGGTTCTGCTGTAATAACATCATATTTTTTTGATGTTGTTAAAAGATGGTTTCTTCCATCCTGGACAATTTGATGAATTTTAGGATTTTTTACCGCGTCATAATTGGTATCACTAAAATGGGGTGCTGCAATGAAAACTCCCGGGGAAATATCTACCGCATCGACGGTATCAATCCCCGGGTAAACTCCTGCCGCCCCTGAGGTCAGACCTGTTCCGAAACAAATTACCAGGACATCTTTGGGGTCCTCTATAAGCAAGAGGGGAATGTAGGACAGCAGGGTCATATACTTTTGGGAATGCATATGATTCGCCGACATATTGACCCCGTTCAAAATAAGGCTTTTACGTCTTAATCCAAAGTTGTCATCATCATCATTAAAAACCGCAACGGTAGTGGTTAACCCTTCATTCAAGTAAACCAGTGATTCAGGTTTTTTTTTGCCCAGCGAATTGCGTAAAAAAATACCTTGCAAAAGATCATCCGGCATTAAACCAAGCACCAGTATTAGTAAAATTGAAATGGAAACAGCTATTCCTTTTCTTAAAACTCCGGAGAAATAAGTGGAGGTTGCGAAAAGAAGGATCCCGGTTAACACGTTCAGCATGGCTAAAAAAGTCAGAGTTTGTTGAGACCCTACGTTGGGCAATAGCAGGTAGCCTGCCACCAGAGAACCCAGGATTCCCCCCAGGGTATTAACGGCATAAATAAGTCCCAGAGAACTTCCAATGTTTTCAGAACCTCGAGTCACAAGGTGTGTCAGAACGGGAAAACTCATTCCAAACAAAAGGGTGGGAAAAAACATCAAAGCCGAAGCGTTCCGCACATCAATCCAAAATTCTGAAAGCGGGCTTTCCATCCTCAGGGGCCTGAAGAAGGAAGAAAGGACCCAATCGGACTGATAAATACTAAAAACGATGTAAATACCGATTCCCAACTGAAACAGGGTCAAAAGGATGCGAAAGTTATAGTTTCTTTTGAAAAAAGGAACTATTAATAGACCCCCAACCGTAATTCCAAAAAGGAAATTGGCCAGCATGAGGCTAAAAGAATAAACCGTGCTTCCAATTCCAAACACCAGAATTCTTGTCCAGACCACTTCATAAGCCAAAGCTGAAAAGCCGCACAAAAAACTGACCGCAATCCAGAGGATATTTTCTTTCTCAAATTGGAAAGAATGCGGTGCCGGTTTTGGAAGGTTCCATTGGATGGGAGTTTCAGGGTCGGATTTTTTGAATTTCAGGACACAGAAGATCCCTATAAAAATATTTACAGAAGCGGCTACTAATGCTGTCTGCAAGACTCCCAAATATTCTATCAGGAAATATCCGGCAACCAGGCAACCCGCTGCAGCTCCAAAAGTATTGATGGAGTACAGATAACCCACTTGTTTTCCAGCATGGGTTTCTCCCGTCACAAAATACTTGGCCATAATGGGAAGGGTCGCTCCCATAAAAATGGTTGGGATCAATACGAGTGAAAACGCCAGCCCTGCTTTTACCAAACCTGTTTGAAAGAATAAATCAGGCATCCATTGATAAAACCAGGCGTAGACAGGAGAAAATTTTGAAAAAAGAAGGGAAAGAAATGCGGCTGAAAGACCAATAAGGAGTTCTACTTTTCCATAGACCAATAAAGGCTTTCCGACCTTATCAATTGTGGTTCCATACAAATAACTGCCCAGACCCAAACCAGCCATAAAAGCCGATAAAACCACGGACACGGAGTAAATGGTATGCCCGAAAACCAAAGTCAGCATCCGGGTCCATACAACCTGGTAAATCAATCCGGAAATGCCCGAGAAAAAAAACAAAAAATAAATCCAGGAAGAGGGCTTCAAATCCGGACGGACCAGTCCCTTTCTTTGTGCTTTTCTTTTCATCTAGAATTTTTTTTCTTCAAAAAACTTTTGCGAAACCTGGGGAATGGGGCAGGATCGATCTAAAACGACCGATTGACATTGGAATCCTGGTTAATCCTTTTCCTTAACATCCTCGATGGATGTTTCAGTTTCATTTTGGGTCTCTAACTCCCCATTCCCACTGAAACCATCCACCGCATCACTATTCCAATCTTCTTCCAGAAAACGGTCGGTCATTATGTGCAGATCTTTTTTATTTTTCTGCATTTTTTTCAGGAGCAATTTCGTTTCTTCATCTGGGAACAAATCGTTGAGATCTTTATCCGACTGAGGAAATAGTTCATTCAAGTCAATTTCAGCTGGAAAGGGCAATTCGCCCTGAGGTTTGAAAATAACCTCTTCTTCGCCTGAAACCCCTTCAACCGTATCTTTCCCGGAAGGGTTATCGGGTAATTCGGGGGATTGTGTATTTTCGTCCATTTGTTAAAGCTCCATAAGAATTCTGAGCCACATATTACTTAAAAATATCCTCATCTACAATACCCTCCCTAAAGTGGGATTAGATGGAGAAGACCGTATGATCCATCACTGGACAAGCTTTTAAGATGGAAAAAAAAGCACAGGTAGTGGAAATAGTTTTTAATCGGATAAAGCAGGCTTTTAAGAGGAAGGTTTAGGCGGGGCGGCGCCAGAGTGACATTGCCCCGCAAGTTCTTCGAGATTCACATCTGAAGTATCGATCGTGTCTATATTAAAATCACAATCCTTAACTTTTATAAAAACGTCTCCATCGGAGTCGACCTTCAAAATAACCGGGTTGTTTACATGGGTTGCAGTCGCAGAAAATTTTTCATCCTTTTTCGTGGTTACCGTGACCTTGATGTCACTGGTTTTTGAATTGAACAGGGTATCCACTATTTTCTGGTTGCACGGATTTTGAGAACCCATTTGATACCAATAAACGGTACAACCCAAAAAGATCTGGTCCAGCACCCCGACAACGGAAGGAACGATTTTATTGATATCGCCCCTGGTGTCTTCTTTGGGCAACGCCGCCCAGCTCAGGGCTATCAACCCGACTATTGCCGTTATAACCCCCAGATATGATTTTTTCTTTTTTTTGGGGGGCGGTTTGACCGGCGGCGAATCCTGTGGTTTTTTTTTCTTCCTTCGCCTTTTTGGTGCTTCTTCTCTATTTGCAGGAGCCATTACTAAAGGTCTTAAATGAGAAAAAGGGAGTGTGCTCGGCACTTACCAAAGGCAAATTCTCCCCGAAAATTTTATACATCATAATCTATTCTCAAAAACATTGAAACATCTGTATCCCATTCCTCCAAAAAGAACTTAGCGTTTGTCTTCGGCAACCGTGTGCCCCCCAACTTGCGGGATAGAAAGGGACTGGAGCCCGTTAAACTTCGGCCCTGCTTATGAACACATCACGAGGTTTGCTAAAATCGGGCGAGCCAAACACCTAAAAAAAGGGCAATTGTCATCAACGCAAGGACCATGCGGCTAAGACCGATCATCTTTTTTAAGGTCTCGGGAACAAGGCCTTTATTCTTGGGATTGAGGTCAAGGTCGGATATCTGGACCCTCAAGGAAAAAGTCAGATACATGCTGACAAAAAAGGCGCCTGCCACGAATACCATTTTTATACCAAACAGATTGTAGTATCCGGGTTTGAGCCCGGTCTGCGCCGTGTAGTTTACGAGAAGGAAATAAATCCCGGTACCTACCAGAACCAGCAGGCTTGCAAACACAGTGGGTGCGAGGTGGTCCAGGATTTTATAGGAAGGAGAATTTTCGTCGCGCTCTTTCTTATCTTTTTCCGCACGGGGGAGATAAATCAGCAAACAGTATACCGAGCCGCCAATAGCAATGACTGCCGCCATGAGATGTAGGAAAATTAAGAAATTGTTTTGCATCGTTTCCGGGGTGTTTCCTAACGGCCTTTTTCGAGGTATCTCAATAACAACCGTACTCCATATCCGGAGGGACCTTTATTGGTGTACGGTCTGTCGAATCCCCATGCAGTACCGGCTATGTCGATATGGGTCCATGGCTGCTCACCCGCAAAAGCTTTAAGAAAAGCAGCCCCCATGATCGTTCCAGCCCCAAACCCGGGAGACGCGATATTCTTAAGGTCCGCAATTTCGCTTTTCGTACCCTTTTCAAATTCTTCCCAAAGGGGGAGCTCCCAGACACGCTCTCCTGTCGCATCCCCGGCATCTTTTAATTTTTCAATCATAGCCGGGTTGGTGCCGACGACAGCTGCGGCGTGATGCCCAAGCGCGTGCAACACGGCACCTGTCAGGGTTGCCAGGTCAATCACCTCTTTGGGTTTAAACCGCTGCGCATAGGTCAAAGCATCTGCAAGAACCAGCCTGCCTTCGGCATCGGTGTTGAGCACCTCGATGGTTTTTCCCGACATGCTTTTCAAAATATCTCCGGGTTTGATGGCACCCCCACCTGGCATATTTTCCGCTGCGGCGACAATTCCAACCACATTGGCTTTCAGCTTCATACTGGACACCAGTTGCAGGGTAGCCAGGGTCGTGGCCGCACCTGACATATCCATTTTCATTTCATCCATGCTGTTTCCGGGCTTGAGGGATATTCCCCCGGTATCAAAGGTAATGCCCTTGCCCACGATTGCTGTTGGTGCTTTATTTTTTGCCGCACCCTTGTATTCGAGAACGATGAGTGCCGGCGGTTGGTCGCTGCCTTGAGCAACACCCAGCAAGGACCCCATGCCGAGCTTTTCCATTTCTTTTTTACCCAGCACTTTGCAGGTGAGTTTATTTTTACGCGCTATTTTTTTAGCGTGCTCTGCCAGGTAGGTCGGGGTCACGGTATTGCCGGGATGAGAGATCAGGTCACGGGCTGTGTGCACGGCATCCACAATTTTTTCAGCCCGGACGATGGCTTTTTCGGTTGCGGCCTGCCGTGACTTCGACGGCGTCAACAGAGTCAGTTTTTCGACTCTGCTCGGCGGATCGTCTTTATCATTTTTCGATTTATAGTTTTCAAAACGATAAAGGGCAAGACCCGCCCCTTCAGCCACAGCAGAAGCAAGTTCGCCATAGACCCCCCCTTGGCCCTTGGCAACGGTTTCGAAAACACCCAGATCGGCTGAGATCGATTTGAATTTGGATTGCTCTGCAAGCTTGGCCGCAGTGGCAGCCGCTCTGCATACTTTTTCGGCGGTCACATCTTTGGATTTTCCTATGCCAACCAATAACAAGTTAGATGCTTTTCCGGGACTGTTGAGAAGAAGTGTCTGTTCCGGTTTTCCTGAAAATCTTTTGTTTTCAAAAGCATTACCAATGGCACCTGCGAGTGTGTCGTTTAGTTTTTTCAGCGTTCCGGCGGGTTTCTTCTCTTCGACACATGCCAGAATCAGGCATTCGGTTTTGTGTTCAAGGGTTTGTTCCGTCTTTTGGGCTATTTTAATCATATTCAAGGCTTTATAAAAAAAGGCCTGCCTTTTTCAGAAAGGTGAGGCCGTTAATAATTCAAAAGGAATCCTTTTCGCGCATCCTTTTCCTCATCATAAAAAGAAATAATGCTCGATCCTGTTTCTGTAAACTTCACTTGCGTCATTTAGATTAGAGTTTATATTTAAGAACAATCGCAATCAACCTCAAACTTGGGAATCTTATGAAATCAAAATGGGTATTTCTGGCATTGAGCCTGCTGCTGGCAGCAATGGGTTGGACTGAAGTGACCCGGGCCGAATCCATTACCGAATACATCACCCCAACCGCTGACAGCAGCCCTGCGGGTTTGGATTTTGATTCGAAAGGGAACCTCTGGTTCGCGGAGATCAATGGAAATCGAATTGGCAGGCTGGTTCCCAACCAGGCGCAGGCCGGAACCTCGAAGGGCATCGTTGAGTATGAATTGCCCCACCCTAACAGCCGTCCCCAATACCTGATGGTCTCAAGGGACGACCAGGTCTGGTTCAGCGAAACCTCGGGGAACCGCATTGGACGTCTGGATCCCGCTTCCGGCAAAATTAAAGAATACGACATTCCCACACCCAACAGCGAACCCCACCAGTTATTCGAGTCCGAAGACGGGATGATCTGGTTCACCGAATTCGAAGCGAATAAAATAGGCCGATTGAATCCCAAAACCGGCGAGATCAAAGAATTCCCCGTTAATGAGGGCCATCCGCATGACCTGGTCGTGGACGATGAGTATGTCTGGTACACACAGGGGGGAAAGTTCTGGGCCAAGGTCTATGCCAATAAGATTGGCTATCTCGAATGGGCATCTGGAAAAATTGGAGAGATAATTATTCCCCCAAAAAAATCGATCCCCCATGGAATGACATTAGCCTCGGACGGCACCATCTGGTTTACCCAGTTTTTCGCCAACAAAATATCCCGGCTGGACTCTACAGAAGACTTTCCTCCTTCCGTCGTGGACTATCAGGTACCTGGAAAAAGAGTGGGCACCCATGACCTGGTCGTGGACTACAACAAGCGCTGGGTGTGGTTCGTGGCGAACCATAAAGACAGCATCGGCAAGCTTGATTTAAAAGAAGCGAAACCGGGAACTTCCAATGGGGTGAAATTGTTTCCATTACCCACTCGAGGTGCTCATCCCAGCAACCTGGTTTTAGACAAAGAAGGAAATGTCTGGTTCACTGAAATGGGAATGTATTTTCGAGGCAGGTACCAGAGCAAAATTGGCAAACTGAGTCCCTGATTTGGGGTCACTCAAGGCCGTGAATCTATTTGCAGTCTATGTTGGTATTTTTTCTTTTGATGGAGCCTCAATTTACCCGGCAAAAATAAACTAACACACTGAATTTAATGAATTTATGAACTTCTAATCGCTTCAAAAACTCTTAAAACCGCTTTCAACGGGTTTGCGTTAGAGGGTTGTAATAAGAGGCCTTAATTGACAGTTCAAAACCTTAAAAAATCAGGCTCTTGGGAATTATTGACAATCCCCGGGTCGAACACTAGAATGGCTGGAATTTAAAGCGGATTTATGAGAAATTGTATATCCACTTGCTCCTCGGTTTGGTTTAAGAGGAAAGCGAGTTTTTATCATTTTTTAAATCATTCAATTTTCGAATAGCAGGAGATCGTCCATGCAAGTTGTCGAAGACCAAAAAGACCAGGCTGTCGAAGCAAAGCAGGGCCAGATTAAAATAACCGTTTGTTTGAGCCTGAGTGGTATTGCCGAAGGTGGCGAAGAGGTCTATGCAGAATTTCAGAAACAAATCGCTGAAATGGAGGCCAACGCCACACTGGGTGAGCGGAAATGTGAAATGGGCCAGGTAGGTTGCCGAGGATACTGCAGCCGTGATGTACTGGTCGATGTTTACGTTCCCGGGGAACCCCGGGTGACCTATGAAAAGGTCAAACCGGCCATGGTCAAAAACATTTTAAACGATCATATTGTGGGTGGGAAACCGTTCAAGAAAGCAGCGGCAAAGGAAGACTACTACGCGACGCTTGAAAAGCAAACCCGCGTTGCCCTGGCACATGGAGGGTCCATTGATCCTGAAAATATCGACGAATACATTCAAGTCGGTGGTTATGAGTCTCTGAAAAAAGTCCTCTCTACCATGACGCCGGAAGAGGTGATCGCAGAAGTAAAGAAATCAGGCCTGCGCGGAAAAGGCGGTGGCGGGTTTGTTACAGCAAACAAATGGGAAAAAGCCCGCAATGCCCCAACCGATGAAAATGGAACCCGCTATATCATGGTAAACGGGGATGAAGGAAACCCCGCTTCGTATATGGACCGAAGTGTCATGGAAGGGGCTTCGCATCAGGTCCTGGAAGGCCTGTTGATCGGCGCTTATGCCATCGGGGCTACGGAAGCCATTATCTACACCCGGTCCGACTACGCCATTGCCGTGAAACGGCTGAACATGGCCATTGAAGCAGCCCGGGAAAGAGGATTCCTCGGCGACAATATTTTAGGTTCGGGCTTCGGCATCAATGTCCGTGTCCACGAAGGCCTTGAAGCTTTTATCGGTGGGGAATCCACCGCGTTGATGCAGTCCGTGGAAGGCAAACGCCCTTTCCCGAAAGCGCAACCTCCCCAATCCTGTGAAAAAGGATTATGGGGAAAACCAACCGTACTGAACAACGCCGAAACCTGGGCCACCGTTCCAAAAATCATTGCCAATGGTGCCGACTGGTACGCGTCTATGGGCAACGAAAATGCCAACGGTTGCAAGGTGTGGGCGATTTCCGGAAACATCAAATACAACGGTTTGATGGAACTGGATATGAAAACCACCTTCCGGGAAGCCATTGATGATTATTGTGGCGGTATCCAGAAGAAAAAAGATCTCAAAGTGGTTCATGTAGGCGGGGTAACAGGCGGCTTCCTGCCTCCGGAAAAAGCGGACACGCCAACCGATTATGAAAGCCTGCTGGAAGCCGGAGTTTTAATGGGCCAGGCCAGTTTCGCGGCTTATGACGAATCGGCCTGTGTGATTGACCTTGCCAAGTTCTCTATCGGATTCAACGAAGGGGAAACATGCGGCAAATGCACCCCCTGTCGAATCGGCCTTACCCTGATCCGGCAAAAACTGGATGACATTTCAGAAGGCCGGGGAAAACTGGAAGACCTCGACAAGCTCCAGCAGCTGTGTGAGGAAATCAGCATGTCCTCCCTTTGCGGACTGGGGGAAACAGCCCCTAAAGCCATCCTGACCGGCCTGAAATATTTCCGAAAAGAATATGAAAGGCATATTGTCGACCAGGTCTGCGATGCGGCGCGCTGCACAGGGCTTTACCGCTACGTGGTTAAAGAAGAGGACTGTGTGGCTTGCGGAGCCTGCATCAAACCCTGCCCGACGGGTGCCATCACGGGCGGAACGAGAAAAGTGGCAGCCCATATTGATATGGACCTCTGCATCAACTGCAACGCCTGCTACCAGGCCTGTGGTTTTCTTGCTATCGCGTAGATTTAAATTTTTTATTTTTCGCCCACAAGGGGTTTCCCTTGTGGGCTTTTTTGTTTCTTCCTTTCCCAGCCATCCTTTATTTTCCGGTTAAAAGGATTTAGAATGCAGACAATGAAAATCGCGATCGTTCATGACTGGTTGACGGGGATGCGAGGGGGAGAAAAATGCCTCGAAATAATTTGCGAACTGTACCCTACCGCAGATATTTTCACCCTGCTTCATATCCCTGGAAAAGTCTCTTCGGTCATAGAGTCCCACCGCATCCATACTTCCTTTATTCAAAATCTCCCTTTTGCAAAATCAAAATATCGATACTATCTTCCACTCATGCCCTTTGCCATCGAAACTTTTGATTTAAGCGAATACGATTTGATCTTGAGCAGCAGCCATTGTGTGGCAAAAAGCGTCAAACCAGGACCCGGGAGTTTACATATTTGCTACTGCCATACCCCCATGCGTTACATTTGGGATCAGTTTGATCAATACTTTGGAAAAGGAAAATCCAGTTGGCTTACAGAAACAGCGATGAAATTTATCAGGCCCTGGTTGCAACGTTGGGATGTTAAAACGAGCCGCAGGGTCCATCATTTTATCGCCAACTCTCGCCATGTTGAAAAGCGGATAAAAAAATATTATGGAAAAGAAGCCACGGTTATCCACCCTCCTGTGGATACGGAATTATTCACGCCTGTCCCAACGGAAGAAAAAGGGGATTATTTTTTAATCCTTTCTGCATTTGCTCCCTATAAGCGTTTGGATCTGGCGGTGGAAGCCTTCAACCAGCTTGGAATGCCCTTTTTTGTAATCGGTGAAGGGCAGGATGAAAAACGGCTGAGGGAAATGGCAAAGCCGAATATTCATTTCGAAGGCTGGCTGAATATTTCACAGATCCGTTCCCACTTCGCCCGGTGCCGGGCGTTTGTGTTTTGCGGCGAGGAAGATTTTGGAATCACCCTTTTAGAAGCCCAAGCGATGGGACGGCCTGTCATTGCATTTGGACGCGGGGGAGCCCTGGAAACGGTAATTCCCGACAATCAAACCTGGAGGCCGGAAACAGAAATTCCAAATGCTTCCACCTCGCAACCCACGGGAGTCTTCTTCTATGAACAGACTCCTGAAGCTCTAATAAATGCGATCAGGCATTTTGAATCCATAGAGTCTCAGTTTAATACTGATGCGATTCGCTCACACGCTCAGAAATTTGATGGTTCTGTCTATACAAAGAGAATGAAAAGTTTCATTGAGGAGCAAATTGAAAAAAGTCCTCACCATGGGGAATAAATTCATCCTCCTGATTCAGTGACCACCAAAAATTTAAGACCGGTCTTCCAGTCTAATCCTCTTCAAATACAAAAGTTCCATGGCATTGGTCTTGAGTCCCCGAACATAGGGTTTGACCAAGAGGTTTTGAGCACTAACAAATAAGGGAATCATGGGAACCTCGGTTTCAGTAAGCAATGCCTGGGCTTGGTCATAAACCTTTTTTCTATCTTCCAGATTTTTCAATGTCGACCCCCTGGCGATAAGCTGGTCGTACCTGGGGTTGGCCCACCGCAGCCGGTTGTTACCGCTGCTCGAGATAAACAGGTTCATAAAGTTATCGGGGTCAGGAAAGTCCGCGCCCCATCCCAGGCGAAAGATTTGCGGGGGGTCCAGATCGAGTCTGCTTAAAAAAACCTTCCACTCCTGGCTTTCGAATTCAATATCAATATTCAAATGTTTTTTCCATTGCTCCTGAAGAAACTCTCCCACCAACCTATTCACGTCTCCGGTGTTGAAAACGGCGGTCACTTTTGGAAATTCTTTTCCATCGGCATAACCCGCTTTGGCAAGCAGGGAACGGGCTTTTTGCGGATTAAATTTTGAACCAATGCTCTCGTTATAACCAAACATTCCTTTAGGTATCCAGGATGATGCGGGAAGCTCTCCGCCTTTTAAAATTTTCGGCACCAGGGATCTGTTAATAGAATGCGCCAGGGCTTGCCTGACCAGAACATTGTCGAAGGGAGGTTTTTCAATATTAAATCCATAATAATACCCTCGAAGCTGAGGTTTGTTTCTATATTCCGGGCTTTTTTGAAAATGGGGTATGGCAATGGGGGGTAATTCAATGTAATCCAACTCCCCCGTTTCATAGAGTGTTAACGCGGTGGTGGGTTCCTGGACAACAAAAATATGGACCTCGTCAATTTCCGGTTTCCCTTCATAGTGCCTGGGATTGGCTTTTAAAACCAGTTTATATTCGTGTTTCCACTTTTCCAGCAGATAGGGTCCATTGGTCACGATGTTTTCGGGTTCGGTCCAATCGTCTCCATACTTTTCAACGATGTCTTTACGAAGCGGAAAGGTAACCATAAAGGTGGTGATGCTTGGGAAATAAACAACGGGTTTTTTAAGGGTTACCTCTAGAATATTTGAATCGAGAGCTCGAACGCCCACCTGATCCGGATCCTTGAGTTTTCCTGTGTTGTATTCAAAAGCGTTTTTTATATCAAAAAGAAAGTAGGCGTATTGGGCAGCAGTTTCCGGATTTAAAAGGCGTTTCCATGAATATTCAAAATCTTCTGCGGTGACTCTTTTTCCATCACTCCAGAAAGCATCTTTCCTTAGATAAAAAGTGATGGTTTTACCTTCATTGGAATACTCCCATTTTTCCGCGATACCGGGGATGGGTTTCAGATCTGCATCATATTGCGTGAGTCCCTCCATCAAATTGGTCAATATGGTGAAAGAAACACTGTCGGTAGCAAGAGACCCATCCAGAGTCGGGGGCTCATTTTTAATGGTCATTCTGAAAATGGAAGGGCCCGAAGAGGGGCTATTGGAGCAGCCCCATAGGAGCAAAAGAAAAAGAAAGGTAAAAAACGGTTTTGACAAAAATTTTGGGGCGCAAGAAGGCATAAAAAAAGAAAAAATTGGGTCAATTTACTGATTTTTCAGGCAAAAATCAGTCCAAGGGAATGTGTTTTTTTATCCATTCCCAAATTGCCACATTTCCCGTTATTCTATATATTTATGAACCATTTACACAATAAATATACAAAAATTCCCCGTAATTCGGCAAAGGACAAATGGAATTGGCTTAAATCGGCATTTATCTCTTTACTTTTCAAATCACATTAATAAAATGAAACCTTTTACTTTTAAACGGATTTCAAATGGCTGAAGACATCTCCTATATTCGGAAATGGATAAAGAGAGGATTGAGCAAAGATAAAAAAACTCTCGATTTTTCCAATAAGGGAATTGACAACCTGATAGCGGAAGAACTGGCAGAGAATGTCGCGCTCCCGGATATTGAGATTTTATATTTGCATACAAATAAAATTAAGGACGAAGGCCTTGAAGAACTGGCCAATTCTGAGTTTTTTGAACCTCTTAAAGAATTATGGGTTTATGAAAATAAAATTGGAGACGATGGAGCTGTTGCTTTGGCAGAATCTGACAATGTACTCCAATTGAGGTACTTGAGTTTGTATACGAACAGGATTGGAGATGATGGAGCCGTTGCACTGGCCAATTCTAAAAGTTTGAAAAATCTGGAGACCCTTGATTTATCTTTTAACCGGATTGGGGATGTGGGTGCGGAAGCATTAGCGAATTCCACCTGCTTGAAAAACCTGAAAACTTTACATCTCGATGCCAATCGCATTGGGTTTAAAGGAATGAAGGCTTTAGCTGAGCTTCCGGGATTAAAAAGTCTCGAATCATTAAATATCACCTACAACCTGGTGGATCCCCGGGGGCTGGCCCTTTTGGATGAATCCCCACGCTTGCAGAGCCTGGGTAAGATTAAATCGGATTTATTAAAGGCTGACGACTGACTCATGCCAACCATAAAAAAAATAAATAAAGAATCCAATTTCATACGGAATTTAAACAAACAACTGGTTCGAAAAGATCCCGTTTTGAATTTGAGCTACGAGCGAATGGGAGATGCAGGTATCGTATTCATATGCCAGTCCAAAGACCTTTCTCATGTACGAGAACTCGATTTAAGCTGGAACGAAATTTCGGATAAAGGACTGGAAAAGCTTGCCGGTTGTAATTCGCTTAAAAATTTGACCCGCTTGAATTTAAACTCGAATGAAATTTCCGATAGCGGGGCTCAAAGCCTAAGCGCATCCAGAAATTTACCCAAACTAAAAACTTTAGAGCTAGCTTATAACTGCATCACCCAGTTCGGGGCTTTGAGTCTTGTTAAATCCTCCCACCTGAGGAGCCTGCATTTACTGGACCTGGAAATGAATCAGGTCGGAAAAAAGAATCTAATAAGTTTCCTGACGGGACTTCAATTCCTGACCTTAAAATTATTAATCTCCGGAAAAACCAAATAGGAAATGAGGCCCTAAGGGATTGGGCTCAGTCAGGGGGATTCGAAGGTTTAAACCATTTGAATCTGGGATGGAACAATATTTCCGATGAAGGGGCAAAGGTTCTGGCAAATTCTCCCACCCTGAATCAATTGCGAGACCTGATTCTTGATTCAAATCATATCGGCGATTCCGGCTCGCTCAGCCTGTCTCAATCCAGGAACCTGACCAACCTGAAAAATCTCAATATGGGAGACAATAATTTTAAATCCAGTGGTGAATCCGCATTATTGGATTTAAGAACAAGAAACCTGGCAGAAAAAATAACAGACGATAAAAGTCTCAACCTGAATGTTCTCTACTTAAGGAACAAAGATATTAAAGCGTTATCTTTTTACCAAAAGCTGG